>NZ_CP022364.1:1440000-2040000 GCF_003119115.1 Azospirillum sp. TSH58 | reverse complement strand
GCCGCCACCATCGTCGCCGAGCTGACCGCCATGGCCGGACTCGCCTGGCTGCACCGGCGGGCGGTCGGCCAGCTCTATCTCGGAATCGCCGCGCGGGCGGCGCTGTGCGGCGCGCTCGCCATGGCGGCGACCCTGGGTCTGACCCACGCGCTGCCGGAGCTGATGGCCCCCGCGCACCCCCTGCCCGCGCTGCTGATCGGCGGCAGCGTGCTGGTCACGGTCTACGCGCTGGCGGCGCTGCTGACCGGGCTGGTCCGACCGTCGCGGCTGCGCCGGCTGATCGCGGCGGCGACATGATGCGCCCGCCTCATCCCGAATCCCGAAGGATGCCGACCGGACGCACCCTTGCCGCCGGTCCGGGGTACCACGAAAAAAACAATGCCCGATCAACGGCATAGCCATTTCACGCCACCCCGAACGGCCGGAACAATGCCGCGTTGCAAGACGTTCGGATTGCGCATGGCGCGGGTGGCGGATGGCGGCGCCTTTGGATGCATGCTCCAATCACTAAGCAGGATCGAAAGACTATGCTCCCAAAGTCCTTTCCCGACCGGAACGTCTGCGTGCTCGGTCTCGGCTATGTCGGGCTGACGCTGGCCGTCGCCATGGCGGACGCGGGATTCCAGGTGCACGGCGTGGAGGTCCGGGACGAGGTGCTGGACAAGCTGGCCCACGGCGTCCCCCATTTCCATGAGCCGGGCCTCGCCGAGAAGCTGCGGCATGTGATGGAGCGCGGGCGCTTCACCTTCGGCCGCACGACGGACGGGTGCCGGGACTGCACCGTCTTCATCATCACCGTCGGCACCCCGCTGGACCGCGACGGCCGCGTGCGCACCGACATGATCGAGGCGGCGACCCGTCAGGTGGCCGACCGCATCCACGACGGCGACCTCGTCATCCTGCGCTCCACCGTGAAGCTGGGGACCACCCGCGAGGTGGTGGCGCCGATCCTGCGCCGCACCGGCAAGCGCTTCGACATCGCCTTCTGCCCCGAGCGCACGCTGGAGGGGCAGGCGCTGATCGAGCTGAACCAGCTTCCCCAGATCATCGGCGCGGAAAGCGTCGAGGTGGCGGCCCGCGCCTCGCAGATCTTCGGCATGCTGACCCCGACGACGGTCAAGGTCTCGACGCTGGAGACGGCGGAGATGATCAAGCTGGTGGACAACACCTACCGCGACGTCACCTTCGCCTTCGCCAACGAGATCGCCCGGCTGTGCAACGCCATGGAGGTGTCGGCGCTGGAGGTGTCGCGGGCGGGCAAGCTGGGCTATCCGCGCACGCAGCTCCCCCTGCCCGGCCCGGTCGGCGGCCCCTGCCTGGAGAAGGACCCGCACATCCTGATCGAATCCGCCCGCGAATTCGGGGTGGAGATGGACATCACCGCCGCCGGGCGCCGCATCAACGAAAGCCAGCCGGTCGAGGTGTCGCACTTCCTGGAACGGCTGACCGGCTCCATGCAGGGGTTCCCGCAGGACCCGACCATCAGCCTGATGGGCCTCGCCTTCAAGGGGCGCCCGGCGACCGACGACCTGCGCGGCACCATGGCCAAGCCGCTGTTCGAGGAGCTGCGCACCCGCTTCCCCAAGGCGCGCTGGCGCGGCTTCGACGCGGTGGTGGCGGCGGACGACATCCGCGGCTTCGGGCTGGAGCCGGCCAACAGCATGGCCGAGGCGGTGGATGGCGCCAACCTCGCCGTCATCCTGAACAACCACCCGGTCTTCACCTCCATGCCGCTGCCCGATCTGGCGCGCCGCATGGACCGGCCGGGGGTCATCTACGACTTCTGGAACAACTTCAACAGCCGCGAGGTGGACCTGCCGGAGGGCACGGCCTACGTGGCGCTGGGCAGCCACGGCGCCGCCCGCTTCGCCCATGTCGCTTGACACCGCTGCCTGAGGGAAAAAAACCAATGCCGAAACATTACCTCGTCACCGGAGGCAGCGGCTTCATCGGCGCCGCCCTGGTGCGCCGGCTGGTGCGCGACGGGCACCGCGTCCGCGTGCTCGACGACAACTCCCGCGGCCATCCGCGCCGGCTGGGCGACGCCGCCGAGGCGGTCGAATTCGTGTCCGGCGACATCCGCGCCCCGGCGGCGGTGGGCAAGGCGGTGCGCGGCGTCGACGGCGTGCTGCATCTGGCCGCCGTCAACGGCACCAGGCACTTCTACGAGAAGCCGGAGGTGGTTCTGGACGTCGGCGTGCGCGGCATGCTGAACGTGCTGGACGCCTGCCGGGCGAACGGGGTGGGCGATCTGGTCGTCGCCTCCTCCTCCGAGGCCTACCAGACCCCGCCGACGGTGCCGACGCCGGAGAACATCCCGCTGGTCGTGCCGGACGTGCTGAACCCGCGCTACAGCTACGGCGGGTCGAAGCTGATCTCCGAGCTTCTGGCGGTCAACTGGGGCCGCACCGGCTTCGACCGCGTCGCCATCTTCCGCCCGCACAACGTCTACGGCCCCGACATGGGCTGGGAGCATGTGGTGCCGGAGTTCGTGCGCCGCGCCGTGGACGCCATCGACCGCAGCCCGGATGCGCTCGTCCCCTTCCCCATCCAGGGCGACGGCACCCAGACCCGCGCCTTCGTCCACATCGACGACGCGGTGGACGGCATCATGACGGTGATCGAGCGCGGCGAGCACCTCGGCATCTACCATGTCGGCAACCCGGAGGAGATCTCCATCGCCGAACTCGCCCGGCAGATCGTCGCCGTGCTGGGGCGGGTGGCGGACATCCAGATCGGGCCGCCCGCTCCCGGCGGCACCCAGCGGCGCAGCCCCGACATCGCCCGCCTCTCCGCGCTCGGCTACGCGCCGCGCATCCCGCTGAAGGACGGTCTGCCCGGCGTGGTGGATTGGTACGCCGCCCGCAGCCGCGACGGCGACGCCCCGATCGCCAGCGCCGCCGAATAAGGAAACCGAGACCCATGGAGCGAAACAGCCGCATCTTCGTCGCGGGGCACCGCGGCCTCGTCGGCTCGGCCATCGTCCGCCGTCTGGTGGAGGATGGCTACGACGACCTCGTGCTGCGCGGCCGCGACGAGCTGGACCTGACCGACCAGGCCGCGGTGCGCGCCTTCTTCGACCGGGAGAAGATCGATTACGTGATCCTGGCCGCGGCCAAGGTCGGCGGCATCCTGGCCAACGAGCGCTTCGGCGGCGACTTCATCCGCGACAACCTGCTGATCCAGACCAACGTCATCGACGCGGCGTGGCGGGCGGGGGTGAGGAAGCTGCTGTTCCTCGGCTCCTCCTGCCTCTACCCGAAGTTCGCGGAGCAGCCGCTGAAGGAGGAGGCGCTGCTGACCGGCCCGCCGGAGCCGACCAACAAGCCCTACGCCATCGCCAAGATCGCCGGCATCACCCAGTGCCAGGCCTACCGGCGGCAGTACGGCTTCAACGCCATCTGCGCCATGCCGTCGAACCTCTACGGCCCCGGCGACCATTTCGACCCGGAGGGCTCCCACGCCATCCCCGGCATGATCCGGCGCTTCCACGACGCGAAGACGGAGCAGGCGCCCAGCGTCACCCTGTGGGGCACCGGGACGCCGCGGCGGGAGTTCCTCTATGTGGACGACATGGCCGACGCCTGCCTGCACCTGATGGAGACCTACGACGGCGAGGACATCATCAACGTCGGCCCCGGCGAGGACATCGCCATCGGCGATCTGGCCCGCCTGATCCGCGGGGTGGTCGGCTACGAGGGGGCGCTGACCCAGGACCTGAGCAAGCCGGACGGCCACCCGCGCAAGCTGATGGACGTGTCGCGCCTGTTCGCCACCGGCTGGCGGCCCAAGGTCGGGCTGGAGGAGGGGCTGAGCCGCACCTACGCGTGGTTCCTGGAGAACGCCGCCCCGCCGGTTCCCCGTCCCGCCGCCACCACGACCGGCGAAGCCGCGGAGTGACCGCCCATGCCCGATGACTCCACACCCCTGCGCGCGCCGGTCTCCGCCGGACCGGCGGCTCCGGCCGCCCAGCCGCCATCGATCCTGCCGCCATCGGTCCTGCTGGTGGCGATGAGCTACTGGCCGGAGCCCGCCGGCAGCGCGCCGATGATGACCGACCTCGCCACCGCCTTCGCCGCGGCGGGCACGGACACGACCGTTCTGACCGCGCGCCCCAACTATCCGGGCCACGCCATCTACGACGGCTACGCCGACGGGGCGGAGGATCGCCGCACCGTGAACGGCGTCCGCATCGAGCGGCTGCTCACCATCCCGCCCAAGGGCGGCGGCATGAAGGCCCGGCTGATCCACGAGGGGGTGCTGCACGCCGGCTTCCTGGCGGCGCGCGTTCGCGGTCGCGTCGCGCCGCACAAGGCGGTGCTGTCGCTCTGCCCCTCGATCTTCAGCGTCGCCGTCGCCGACCGCTTCCGGGCGCCGGGCGGGCGGCACATCGCCATCGTGCACGACATCCAGTCGGGCCTCGCCGGCGCGCTGGGCATGGGCGGCGGCGCCGCGCTGAAGGGCATCCAGGCGGTGGAGCGCACCGCGCTGAACCGCGCCGACGGCATCGTCGTCCTGTCGGAGGCGATGGCCGACGTGCTGCGCGACCTCGGCGTGCGGCGGCCCATCACGGTGATCCCGCCCCATGTCGACGCCGACGCCGTCCGCCCCCTGCCCCGGCCCGAGGGCCAGCCGCCGACCGTGCTCTACAGCGGCGCCTTCGCCCGCAAGCAGGGGCTGGACCAGGTGCTGGAGATGGCCCGCCACCTCCACGCGCTGCGCCCCGACGCCCGCGTGCTGATGCGCGGCCAGGGCGGGCTGGAGGAGGAGTTGAAGGCCCAGGCCAAGGCCATGGCGCTGCCCAACGTGGAATTCGCTCCCCTGATCCCTTCCGACCGGCTCGCCGAGGGGCTGGCGGAGGGCGACGTGCATCTGGTGCCGCAGCGTCCGGAGGGGGCGGCCTTCGCCATGCCGGGCAAGGCGGTGACCATCCTGGCCGCCGGGCGGCCCTTCGTCTGCACCTGCCTGCCGGGCTCGGCGCTCGACCGGCTGGGGACGGAGATCGACGCCTTCCGGCGCACCCCGCCCGACGCGCCGGAGGCCATGGCGCAGGCCGTGGCCGAACTGCTGAACGACCCCGCCCGGAGCGCCGCCATGGGCCGCCGGGGTCGCGCCTGGGTGGAGGGCAACGCCAGCCGCAGCGCCGTCCTGGCGCGCTACGCCACGCTGCTGCTGGGAGACGACGCCGCATGACGAAGCCCGCCCTGGTCTTTTCCTGGGAGATGTTCGGCCCCTACCACATGGACCGGCTGGAGGCGGTCGGGCGGCGGCTCGGCCATCTCTACGACGTGGTCGGCCTGGAGGTCGGGTCGAAGTCCCACACCTACGCCTGGGACTCCACCGGGGAAGGGCAGCATTTCCGCAAGGTCACGCTGTTCCCCGGACGCTCCAAGGCGGACATCCCGTCCTTCCAGGTCTACCGGGCCCTGCTGCGCGAATGCCGCAAGGCGGGGGCCAGCCACGTCTTCCTGTGCCATTACGAGGAGCCGGACGTCTTCGCGCTGGCGGTGACGATGCGGCTGATGGGCCGGCGCGTCGTCAACATGAACGCCTCCAAATTCGACGACAAGCCGCGCGTCCTCTGGCGCGAGGCGCTGAAGTCCCTGCTCTACAAGCCCTATCAGGCGGCCATCGGGGGCAGCCACCGCACCGTCGACTACTACCGCTTCCTCGGGTTGCCCAAGGACAGGCTGTTCATCGGCTACGACACCCTGTCGCTGGAGCGGGTGCGCCGGCTGTCCGGCATGACCCCGGCCCCGGACGGCGTGCCCTTCGCCGAGCGGCACTTCACCATCATCGCCCGCTTCGTGCCGAAGAAGAACCTGTTCCGCGCGGTCGAGGCGTACGATCTCTACCGCCGGTTGGCCGGCGCGGCGGCGCGGCCCCTTCACCTGTGCGGCTCCGGCCCGCTGGAGGCCGATCTGCGGGCCGAGGTCGCCAAGCGCGGGCTGGAGGGGCACATCCTCTTCCGCGGCTTCCTTCAGGAGAAGGGGATCGCGGAGACGCTGGGCTCCACCCTGTGCCTGCTGCTGCCCTCGCTGGAGGAGCAGTTCGGGCTGGTGGTGAACGAGGCGCTGGCCATGGGCGTGCCGACGATCCTGTCCGACCAGTGCGGCGCCCGCGACGTGCTGATCCGCAGCGGGTTGAACGGCCACATCGTCGAGCCCGACAACCCCGAGGGGCTGGCCCGCCACATGCTGTCCGTCGCGTCCGACGAGGCGGAATGGCGCCGCCTCAGCCTCAACGGACGGCCCTTCCAGGCGCTGGCCGACGCCGGCTTTTTCGCGGAGGCCGTGGAGAAGGCCCTGCACAGCCTGGGAGCCCGCAAAGACGCTGCCCAAAACACTGATGAAAGCGCCCGCAAGGGCACCCGTGAAAGCGAAGCCTGATGACCGACCGCCGCAACACCCCTCACATCGTCGTCTCGGGCCGCCTTCCCCCGCCCATGGACGGGATGAGCCGGGTCACCGCCCTGGTGCTGGACCGCCTGCGCGATCGCGGCCCGGTGCAGGCCACGGTGGAGGTCGCGGACCTGTCGCCGGGCTGGAATGGCGGCGGCCTGCGCTACCACGCCGCCAAGGCCATGCGCGTGCTGCTGGCGGGCCTGCGTCTGGCGGCCGGGGCGACGATCCCCGGACGGCGCTTCTACATGCCCGTCGATTCGGGGCTCGGCATCTTCTACACGGCGGCGCTGGCCGGCGCGGCGCGGCTGTTCGGCTATGAGCGCACGCTGCACCACCATTCCTTCGCCACCATCTCCAAGCCGACCTGGCGGATGAGCCTGCTGACCCGCCTCGCCGGCACGGACTGCATGCATGTGCTGCTCTGCCCCGCCATGCAGGCGCGGTTCCAGGCGCTCTACCCGGCGGCGCGGACGGCGATGAGCGTTTCCAACGCCATCTTCACCCCGCCGGTGCCGCGCCCGCGCCACGGCAAGTCCGGCCCGCTGCGCATCGGCCACCTGTCCAACCTGTGCGCCGACAAGGGGCTGGACACGCTGTTCACCCTGCTGCGCGCCCTGCGGTCGGAGGGGGTGGACGTCAAGCTGGTGCTGGCCGGGCCGGGTCTGGGGCGCATGGACAACGCGCTGGTCGCGGCGGGGCTCGCGGCCTTCGACGGCGACGTGGAGTATCGCGGCCCGGTGGACGACGAGGCCAAGGCGGCCTTCTACCGCGACATCGACGTCTTCGTCTTTCCCACCCGCTACCGCAACGAGGCGCAGCCGCTGGTGCTGTTCGAGGCGATGGCGGCGGGCGTGCCGGTGCTGGCCTATGACCGCGGCTGCATCGGCAGCGACATTCCCCGCCCCGGCCTCGTCCCGCAGGACCGGGACTTCATCCAGGCGGTGCTGCCGGCGCTGCGCCTCTGGGCCAAGGACCGCGACGCGCTGGCGCTCGCCTCCGAACAGGCCCACGCCCGCGCCCGCGCCGCCCATGAGGCCGGGCACAGCGGCCTCGACGCCCTGCTCGACCGCATCGCCGGTCCGCTGCCCGAAGCCGCCGGGCCGGCCGTCCGCCCGAAGCGCGCCATGGGCTGACCGCCATCCGCCGACCACCGCCCATAGAGACCGCCGTCACACCCAGCGCGCCGCCGTCACACCCACGCGGGACAGCAACACCGCCAGCCGCGCCAGCGCGCGGGCGGTCCAGGGCGGCGCCGGGTCCAACCGGGCGGCATCGCGGGCGTGGAGGCTCTCGTCGAGGCGGCAGGCCTCCAGCAAATTCAACAGGTCCGGATCGGGGGCGAGCCGCCGCGCCAGGGCGATCTGCCGGGCGTAGTGCCCATCCACCCACGCCTCCACCCCGGCGACCACCGCGTAGAAACAGGGCGGGCCGAGCCAGGCCGGCAGCCCGCCCATCACCCGGCCCGACCAGCGCCAGAAGCCCATCAACCCGCTGCGCCTCTCCGGCGGCAGGACCGCCTCGAACAGCCGCAGGTGCCGCCGCTCGACGCGGCGGTGGGACGCGGCGAAGCGCAGGACCTCCGGGTCGGTCGTGGCCCCGGCGACGCCGTCGTAGAGGGACACCGCCACGGTCTCGCCGACATGGCTGGCGCGCAGCTCGCGCAGGATGCGGGGCGGCAGGGCGGATAGGTCGAGACGGGGCGGCGCCAGCCCGATGGTGGCGGACGGCGGGGCCTCGGGCGAGAGGCTGGGCGACGGAGTGTGCGTGTCCACGGGTTCAGCGCGCCCCTTCCGGACCGATGCGCGACCAGGGAAGCTCCTGGAAGCCGATCTTCAAAGCGGGGGAGTTCGGGCGCAGGCGGTAGTCGTCCTTCGCCGGGTTCATGAAATAGGGGTCCGGCAGGTTGCCTCCCTGGACGGAGCGCGCCTGCGTCCGTTCCATGGCCGCCCCCGGCGCGCGCAGCCCACGGCCCGGACGGTCGAAGATGTTGTTCTCCAGCCGGTATTCGCCGCCGGTCAGCGCGGTCACCAGCTGCTCCACCGGCACGCGGGCATGGATGATGTTGCGGCTGGCCTCGTTGTCGCGCAGGAAGCCGGCCGTTCCGGCCTTCGGCACCCATTCGAAGCGCAGGAAGCGGTCGCGCTCGTCGGTCAGCACGGCGATGTTGTTCTCCACCCGGTTGCCGTCGCCGCCGTGGATGAAGACCGACGCCCAGCCGGTGTCCTCCAGGAAGTTGCCCTCCACCCGCACCCCGTTGGTCAGGTCGTCCAGATAGACGCCAAAGCCCTTGTAGCGGGTCATCCAGCGCCCCGCCGCGTCGGTGGCGATCCCGCCGGTCCCCCGGATGTCGTTGAAGCGGATGACCAGCTTCGTGTCGATGTCGCTGCGCCCCAGCGTCTCGATGGCGCCGAGGTCGGCGGTCTCCCGCCCGACGTCGCGGATGCGGTTGTACTCGATCACGTTGTCGGTGTTCTTCGTCTCCGGGTTCCAGTTCTTCATGGAGATGCCGTAGCGCGCGGCGTGCCGGATGTCGTTGTGGGCGATCAGGGTCCGGGTCACCCCGGCGCTCATGATGCCGCCGCCGTAGAAGTTCACCTCGCCGACATGGCGGATGGTGTTGGCGATGATCCGGTTGCCGGCGCTGCCGGGGGTGAGTTCGATCCCGCTGCGCCCCAGATGCTCCAGCCGGTTGCCGCGCACCTCGCTGTCGGCGACGCCGACCAGCAGCACGCCCGTCCCGACGGCGGAGAAGCGGTTGTCGAGGACGCGGTGCCCGGTGCCGCCGGCCAGCCGCACCGCGGCGCCGTTGTAGGGCACGTCGGCGAAGGACAGCCCGTCGAGGGTGATGGAGTCCGCCTTCTCCGCCTGGATCAGCGGGGCGGTGCGCGCCACGACCGCCTCGCCGTCGCGGGCGGAGCCCGCCGCGCCGTCGCGGGCGAAGGCCGCCGGGTCGTGGGGGCGGAGCAGCAGGCGCCGGTCCTTGGCGCTCCAGGCGAACTGGCCGGGGAATTTCAGGAAGTCGGGATGGCCGAGCAGGCGGAAGGTGCTGCCGTCGCGGAACGGGTACCAGCCGTCGCGGTCGAGCACGAGCGTGCCGTTGCGGTCGATGCGCTCGATGCCGCGGATGTCGTCGGCCTGCCGCTCGCGGTCGAGCGCCTGGACGCGCACGCCGGGGACCGCCCAGGCCGCCTGGACGGTGCCGGGGGGAAAGCGGAACTGCCGCTTGTCGCCGCCGCCCTTGGTCTGCTGGGCGACGAACCAGCCGCTGCGGATCGGGTCCTGCGGATCGAAGGCGCCGCTCTGCGCCGCGCGCAGCCGCGCCCCGCCGACGGTCACGTCCAGCCCCGGCTCGCGCGCCAGCGGGGCGGAGACGACACCGTCCCGTTCCGCCTTGAAGCCGGTCACCACCTCCCCGCCCGAGAGGACCGGGGTCTCGCCGGGAAAGGCGGCGATGCGCAGCCCGGAATCCTCCGGCCCCAGAGTCACCGTGTCGGTCAGCCGATGGGTGCCGCCGCGCAGCAGGATCAGATGCAGCCCGCGCTTGCGCGCCTCCTCCACCGCGCGGGCCAGCGTGGCGACGGGGCCGTCGCGCCCGTCCGGGGTGGAGGCGGCGGCCCGCCCGGACCAGCGGTCGTCGCCCTGTGGGGAGACGTGGATCGCCGGCTCCGCCGCAATGGACGGGGCGGGACCAGCCAGCAACAGGACCAGCCACAACAGCCCGCCCGCGAAGAGTCCAGGAATCCGGCGCGTCATATCACCTCCGTTCGGCACCCCAGCGAAACTGGCGGCGGGGGGCGGATGAAGCAAAAGCGCGGACGGGGTGCCACGAAGGTGCCGCGCGGATAGCCCTGACCGGAAGGCCCTCGCCGTCTGCGCTCCCGGACGGGGGGACCCGACCGGGGCCGGCGGTGTTGCTTCCGGGTGCGCCGCCCTCGCCCTTGGGGGCCGGCACGACGACACCGCCCCACCGGCCGCCACCACCGGCCGTGGCCGGCGGTGCCGCGCGTTCACGAGGCAAGGCGGAGACCGGCATGATCGAAACGGCGTTGATCGCGCAGGTGCTGGTGGTGGCCCTGGTCGCCGTGGTGTTCCTCAGCACCGGCACCGCGTCGATGTTCCACCCGCTGACCTACTATCTGATCTTCCACACGCTGGTCTTCGTGATCCGCCCGCTGCTGGTCCACGGCTTCGGCATCGACAACGCCTGGCTGTTCATGGGCTACTGGCCGAGCGCCGCGGAGTTCGTGAAGTCGCTGACGGTCAGTTCGGTCGCCCTGGTCGCCTTTTCCATCGCCTGCGGCTGGGCCGGGCGGGTCAAGCCGGACCTCAGCCGGGCGCCCACCTTCACCTTCGACCGGCTGGACATCACCGCCTTCGCCCTGACCGTGGCGGCGCTGGGGCCGCTGGCCATCTACTCGGCGATCCTGCGCCAGGACGGCGCCGACTTCACCGGCACCGGCGACGTGCAGATGGAGCGCGACCCGCTGACCGGCCAGCCGGTCTACGTCAACACCACCGGCTACATCGCCGAGGCCCATTCGATGGGCCTGCCGCTGACGCTGGGCATCATCTGGGTCAGCCGCTTCCACCCGCTGTCCTTCATCCCCTTCATCGCCTTCGTCAGCTACCGCGCCTATCTGGGCTGGGGGCGCTGGGCGATCATCATGGGCGTGCTGGGCATGGTGCTGCTGATCCTCTACCACACGCGCACCAAATGGTTCCGCTGGTGGCAGCTCGCCTGCGGCCTGCCGGTGCTGCTGCTGTTCCACACGCTGGGCAACAACCGCGACTTCCTGCGCGGCGTTCTGGCCGGGACCGAGAATCCGGGCAAGCTGTTCAGCATCTTCCAGGGCGGCGAGGGCTCCTTCGTCGAGAGCGTGTCGAACCAGGACATCGCCAACTTCGACTTCCTGGCCTTCATCCTGTGGGCGGTGCCGCAGCAGTCGGGGACCTACACCTGGTTCACCCAGTACCTGCAACTGTTCACCGAGCCGATCCCGCGCATGCTGTGGCCGGACAAGCCCATCGGCGCGCCGGTCAAATGGGTGTCGCTGCACGATTTCGGCAACTTCTCCAACCTGACCACCTCGCTGGCCGGCGACGGCTGGATGAGCGCGGGGTGGATCGGCGTGATCGTCACCATGGTGGTGGTCGGGCTGATCCTGGGCCGGCTGCACCGCTGGTTCTGGGAGTCGGGCTTCACCAACCGCTACGCGGTGCTGTTCTATTGCGCCTTCATCCCGCTGTCGCTGCAATGGTACCGCGACGGCAACATCACCATCGTCAAGTTCGGCTTCTTCTCGCTGCTGCCCATCCTGCTGTGGATCGGCGCGACCAAGGCGTTGCGCCTGTGGATCGGCGACTCCGCCGGAACGCCGCTCGCCCAGCGCCGCATGTCCGTCTTCCGCCTTCCCGGCTTCCGCCCATCGGGCCTCCGCTTCCCCGCGGACCGGGCGTGAGGCGACCGGTGGGGGGCGGGCTGGACAGGATCCTTCTGCGCGGGCTGGCCCTGGCCGCGGCGCTGGTCCTGCCGCTGGCCTTCGCGCTGGACCCGCCGGACGGCGACCTGACGGAGCTGGGCGGCTACGCGGAGAACCGCTTCGGCCCCAGGACGCCCCAGGCCATCTTCGCACCGCCCCTGGCCGAGGCGGCGCGGCCCGGCGCCAACTACGACGCGCTGGTGTTCGGCGACGGCTTCTCCCGCCCCGAGGCGGAGGAGCGCCACGGCCGCTACGGCCGTTACTGGACCGACCATCTGCGCAACCTGACCGGCCTCTCCGTCGGCGTGCGGCCCGCGGGCGCCGCGGCGCTGGCCGCCTATCTGGCCTCCCCCGACTTCCGGGAGCGGCCGCCGCGCGTGGTGATCCTGCAGTTATCGGAGCGCGACCTGGGGGAGCGCGTCGGCGGGCTGGAGCTGTCCACCGTCACCACCCCCCGACCCCATGGCGTGGCGGCCCTGCGCCCCCTCGCCGTCGAGCCCCTCAACCGCCAGCCCCGCGCCATGGAGCGCGCCCGAGCCCATGCCTGGAACCCGCCGCCGGTCGGCCACGCGCTGGATCTGCTGGTCAAGGCGCTGCCGCGCACGCTGCTGAACGTGAGCGGCGGCCCGGTGGAGGAGCGGTCCCTGTCCTATGCGGGCCTGTTCAGCTCCGCCGCCGCGACGACCACCCTCTTCCGCGCGGAGGATTTCCAGCCCTGGCGCGCCGATCACCGCCTGCTGGAGGAGCGCCGCGCGAGTCTGCACGCGATCCAGGACGCGGTGGAGGCCAACGGGGTGACGCGCTTCCTGCTGCTGGTCGCTCCGGACAAGGGCACGGTCTACGCCGATTTCCTGCTCGATCCCCCGCCCCACCGGTCCGCGGTGGACGAGGTCATGGCCGCCGACCCGACGCTCCAGGCGGTGCCGCTCGCCGCCGGCCTGACGGCGCTGGCCGCCGGCGGGACGCGCGACCTCTACACGCCCAACGGCAGCCGCTGGGGGCTGGAGGGGCAGCTCTACGCGGCGCGGACGGTCGCCCGGACGCTGGGGCGGCTGGGCGTGCTGTCGGGCGCCACCGATCCGTCGCCGGACGTCGCCATCCTGCCCTGCCGGCCGGGGCAGGGCGACTGCGCCCCCACCCGCACCCAAACCGACTGATGGACAGGACCAGGAGGAACCGCCCAGCCATGCCACAGGACCTATTTTCGGGGGACACCGCCCCGGCGGAGGACATCCCGGCGGACATCGCCCGCAGCGTCGTGGCGATCGTCGTCACCCACAACCGCCTGCCGCTTCTGGCCACCTGCGTCGCGGCGATCCTCGGGCAGCAGCCGCGGCCGGAGCGGCTGGTGGTGGTGGACAGCGGGTCCAGCGACGGCACGCCGGAATGGCTGGCCGCGCAGACGGACGAGTGGGGCGACGCGCTGGTCGTGGTGCGGCAGGCCAACTGCGGCTCCGCCGGCGCCTACCACACCGCCTTCGAGACGGCGCTCGGCCTCGGCGCCCGCTGGATCTGGAGCACCGACGACGACGGCATCCCGCAGCCGGGGGCGCTGGCCGAGCTGCTGGCCCAGGCGCGGCACCACGGCCTGTCCATGGTCGGCCCGCTGGTGCTGGCGGCGGAGGACCGCTCCACCCTGGCCTTCCCCATGCAGGGCACCCGCGACCCGGACAGCCTGATGGCGCGGGCGGTGGACGGGCTGGCGCCGGGCACCATCGCCCTGTTCAACGGCACGCTGATCGGGCGGGCGGTGTTCGAGCGGATCGGCAACGTGAAGCGCGAGATGTTCATCTGGGGCGACGAGTACGAGTTCACCCTGCGCGCCCGCCGCGCCGGGCTGAAGGTCGGCACGGCGGTGAAGGCCCTTCACATCCATCCCGGCATGTCGCGGACGGAGCACAAGGTGCTGGGCGGCCGGCTGGGCACGGTGGAGACGATGCGGGCCGACCGGGCGCCGCATTTCTTCCGCAACATGGGCTACATCCACGCCAACTACGAGAAGGCCGGGGTGATCCCGCGCATGATCGCCAAATACACCGCCCATTATCTGGTGAACCGGGACTTCCGGGGCCTGCGGGTCTTCCTGGACAGCTACCTGTGCGGGCTGCGCGACGAGTATCCGGAGGAGCTGAAGCGCCCGCCGGTCCGGCTGCCCCTGCCCGAGCGGCCGCGCCCCGCCCCGTCCTCCTCCAGCGAGGTCGCCTGATGCCCACCGTCAGCGCCGTCATCGCCACCTTCAACCGCGCGCCGGAGCTTCGCACCGCGCTGTCCCGCCTGCTGGCCCAGACGCACCCCGTCGCGGAGATCCTGGTGGTGGACGACGGCTCCAGCGACGGCACCGACGCCATGGTGCGGGGGGAGTTCCCCACCGTCCGCTACGTCCGGCTGCCGCACAACGCCGGGCTGATCTACGCCCGCAATTTCGGCTTCGTGAACACGGTGGGCGATTACGTGCTGTCGGTGGACGACGATTCCTGGTTCGCCGAGCCGGACGGCCTCGCCCGCGCGGTGGCCTACATGGAGACGCACGCCGACGTGGCGGCGGTGGCCTGCAACATCGAGACGCGCGACGGGCTGGTCTATTTCCCGCCGCAGGCTGATCCCTTCGACGCGCCCTGGTACGTCGGCTGCGGCCACCTGTTGCGCCGCAGCGCGGTCGCCGCCGCCGGCCTCTACATGCCGGAACTGTACCGCCAGGGGGAGGAGAAGGACCGCTGCCTGCGGCTGATCGGCGCCGGCCACCGGGTGGTCGCCCTGCCCGGCGTCATGGTTTATCACGACAAGAGCGAGAAGGGCCGCAAGCCGGGGCTGGAGCGCTTCTACAATCACCGCAACGACCTGATCCGCGAGATCGCCCGCTGCCCCGCCGGCCTGCTGCCCTTGCGCTTCGCGCGGAGCTGGATCGGCAACAGCTGGAAGAACCTGCGCCACGGCCCGCGGCTGACCGACCTGAAGGTCCTGCTGGCCCTGCCGGAGATCCTGCGCATCGGCCTGAAGCACCGCGCCCCCGTCAGCGAGGACGCCTACCGCCGCTGGCTGCATCTGTCCAAGACCGCCGCGCCCGGCCTTCCCCGACCCGACCCCGCGCCAGCCCACAATCCCCTCCCCCGCCCAGCGGGGGAGGGTTAGGGTGGGGGCAAACCGCTCCCCTTATTAATGCCCCCTACGCCGATGTCCGCGCCAGATGGTGCCCGATCGCCGTGCGCAGCTTGTTCAGGCGGCGCGGCAGCTTGCGCAGCTGGCGCAGCACGGCGGGCTGCGGCGGGTTGATCGGCTCGCTCAGCAGGTCGGGGGCCATGCGGCGGATCAGCTCCGCCTGATGCTGGCTGGAGCGCCGGACATCCACCGGCATCGCCAGGGCGATGGCCAGGAAGTCCGCGCAGTTGCCGACCTGGAAGAGCTGCCGCCCGGTCAGGTCCACCCCCTGGTCGATGGCCGACAGCCAGCCCGCCACCCGCTGCTCCAGATAGAAGCGGTCGCGCAGGTCCATCGTGCCGCCCGGCAGCACGTCCGGCGTCTTGACCACCCAGGCCAGCCACTCGCGCAGCGCCTCGCAATGGGACGGCGGGTTGTAGAGCTTGCCGCGGAAGGCGTCGAACATCCGGGCGGCGGTGTCCTCGCCGTCGGCGGCCAGGCCCGGCGGGATCTGGCCCCAGTAGAAGCAGCGCGCCACCTCGAAGACGCCGCCGTGCAGGACCACCGCGCCCTCCGGCACGCCGTCCCAGGCGCCGTTGGCGTAGAATTCCCCGTCCATCGCCGCGGTGTGCCCGCCGGTGTGGGCGGCGTAGTCCCGCGCGCGCTGGGCGTCCAACGGCGGGCAGGGGATCAGGTGATGCTCCACCCCGGCCAGCCGGGCCAGCTTCGGCGGCAGCTTGCGGTCGCCCGGCGTCAGGTCGCGGTGGTCGAAGGTGAAGGTGGCGAAGGGCACCGCGGCCTTCTGCGCCGCGGCCAGCAGCAGCCGCGTGTCATAGCCGGCGGTGAGCTGGAGCATCAGCGGACGGTTGCCGCCCTCCGGCCCCGACAGGGTCCGGTGCAGGTTGCGGATGGCGGTGACCAGAATGGACTCCATCCGCTCATAGGCGAGCGAATCGGAAAAGCCCGGCGGAACCGCCGGGAAGGGCCGGCGGAAGGTCAGGAATCCCGGATCGTCCATCGGGCGGGCGGGGTCGAGCACCTGGGTCGGCAGCAGCCGCCGCACCCCCGCCAGCCCGGAACCGGGCAGCGGGTACCAGTCCAGCCCGGCCTCGTGCGCCAGCGGGCGGCGGAAGGTCGCCTCGTCGCCCAGCAGCTCCGCCATCACCCCGGCGCTGGAGGTGAGCGTCAGGGCGCCGTCCACCGTCGCGTAGAAGCAGCCGAGCGTCCCGCCGGTGTCGAGATGGACCGCCCGGTTGTTGAGCAGCAGCCAGCGTCCCGTCCAGGAACGGCACAGCTCCGCGATGTCCCCGGCGCGGGACGCGGCCAGCGCCTCCACCGGGTCCGGGCGCGCCGGGTCGGTCTGCACGGGCAGGCCCAGCAGATGCCAGACCGTCTTGTCGGCGCCCAGCACGCGCCGGACCGGCAAGTCGGGACAATGGGACAGGACGAGCCCGCCGATGTCACGGCTCACCCAATCCGGACGGAGCGCCTGGGCGTTTCTGGACACGATGAATTGCCGCCGGTGCAGCATGCCGACTTCCCCCGGACCTTTCGCGATGTCAGGGGGTAAACACGCGGCACGGCGGGGGAGGCAGGGCCCTACCCCTTTTCACCCTCCTTTGCGCCACCTTCCATCCGGACGGAGAATATTTCCCACGCTTGGGTGGCAGCGCGTGATTGACTCCGGGGGGCGGTACCTCTATACAGCGGGGCTCATTTTTTGCCCTGAGATCGAGGAGTATGGTGCCGTGAAACGCACGTTCCAGCCCAGCAAAATCGTGCGCAAGCGCCGGCATGGCTTCCGCGCCCGCATGGCGACCGTCGGTGGCCGCAAGGTGATTGCCCGCCGTCGCGCCAAGGGCCGCAGTGTCCTGAGCGCCTGATACGCATGGCGGCGCCGGACCCCAGGGTCGGGCGCCTGAAGCGGCGGCCGGAGTTTCTGGCCGTGGCCGGTACACGGCGCAAGCATGTGGCTCCCGGCCTTATCCTGCAGGTGCGCCGACACGACGAACGGCAGCGGCCCGCCCCTGGCGAGCCGCCGATTCGTCTTGGCCTGACGGCGAGCCGCAAAGTGGGGAACGCGGTCGTGCGCAATCGCGCACGCCGCCGCCTTCGCGAAGCGGCCCGTCAAATTCTGACCGCCCACGCGGCCCCCGGTCACGATTTCGTGCTGGTGGCCCGCGCCGCGACGGCCGAAAGGCCGTGGACGGAGCTGCTGGGCGATCTGATTGCGGCGCTGAAACGCCTCGGTCTGTGGCGCGATGCGTCCAAGAACGAGGTGCCCAAGAACGAGGCGAATGGCGGGCCAAACGCCGTCAAACCCAACGGCGGAACCGGCAACGGTTCCGGCGGCGGGGAGGCCGGCGCGTGAGCCCGCTCGCCTATTTTCTGCGCGCGCTCGTGGTCGGCTATCAGTGGACCCTGTCGCCCTTCATCGGGTGGCACTGCCGATTTCAGCCGACCTGTTCAAACTATGCGCTGGATGCGCTATCTAAGCACGGAGCGATCCGGGGCAGTTGGCTGACCGTCCGGAGGCTTCTGCGCTGCCATCCCTGGGGCGGGTGGGGATATGATCCCGTGCCCGAGCCGGGGCGGTCCACCCGCTGTTCGCACGGGCCGGATGAAGCGGCGCATCGATGCAGCAATTCGCATGCCGGCCTGAAAACCGGCGTTCGGCCCCCTTCTTAAAGAAGGCCCACGGCAACCGGGATGCCATGACCGATCAACGCAACCTCATCCTCGCGATCGCTCTGTCGATCGCCATCCTCCTGGGATTCCAGTATTTCTACGATGGACCCCGGGTGAAGCAGCAGCAGGCTGCGCAGCAGGCCGCCCAGACGGAGCAGTCGGTCACTCCCGGCGCCGCGCCCGCGCCGGGCGCCGCTCCCGGTTCGGTCCCCGGCACGGCGGCGCCCGCCACGGTCCGCGACCGCGCCGGCCTGCTCGCCGAGCAGATGGCCGCCGGAACGCGCGTCAAGATCAACACGCCGTCGCTGCACGGATCGGTCAATCTGGTTGGGGGCCGCATCGACGACCTGACGCTGGCCGACTACCGCGTCACCCCCGATCCCAAGAGCCCGGAAATCGTCCTGCTGGCCCCCGCCGGCACGCCCGAGGCCTACTACGCCGAGTTCGGCTGGGTTCCGGAGGACAAGTCGCAGCCGGTCCCCGGCGCCGACACCCGCTGGACCGCCGCCGGCACCGCGCTGACGCCGGACCAGCCGCTGGTCCTGACCTGGGACAACGGCAACGGGCTGGTGTTCGAGCGGACCATCGCGGTCGATCAGAACTTCATGTTCACGATCACCCAGAAGGTGCGCAACACCGGCTCCGCCCCGGTCAGCCTGCTGCCCTACAGCCTCGTCAGCCGGGCCGGCACGCCGCACACCGACGGCTACTACATCCTGCATGAGGGCCCGCTCGGCGTCTTCGACGGCAAGCTGAACGAGCACAAGTACGACGACCTGCGCAAGGCCGGCACCATCTCCGCCCAGTCGACCGGCGGCTGGATCGGCATCACCGACAAGTACTGGCTGGTCTCGCTGGTCCCCGACCAGAAGGCCCCGATCACCGCCCGCTTCGTCCACTCCGCCCCCGGCGCTGCCGACCGCTATCAGGTCGACACGCTCGGCAAGGCCGTGGAGGTCGCCCCCGGCGCCACCGTCGAGCTGACCGACCGGCTGTTCGCCGGCGCCAAGCAGGTCCGCCTGCTGGACGACTATTCGGACAAGCTGGGCATCGCCAACTTCGACCTAGCGATCGACTTCGGCTGGTTCTACTTCCTGACCAAGCCGTTCTTCTACGGGCTGGACCTGCTGGGCCGCCTGTTCGGCAACTTCGGCATCGCCATCCTGGTCTTCACCGTGATCGTCAAGGCGGCCTTCTTCCCGCTGGCCAACAAGTCCTATCACGCGATGGCCAAGATGAAGAAGCTGCAGCCCAAGATGATGGAGCTGCGCGACCGCTTCGGCGACGACAAGGTCCGCCTGAACCAGGAGATGATGGCGCTCTACAAGCGCGAGAAGGTCTCGCCGGTGTCGGGCTGCCTGCCGATCCTGATCCAGATCCCGGTGTTCTTCGCGCTCTACAAGGTGCTGTTCGTGACCATCGAAATGCGGCACGCGCCGTTCTTCGGCTGGATCCACGACCTGTCCGCGCCCGATCCGACCACCATCTTCAACCTGTTCGGTCTGATCCCGTGGCAGCCGCCGCACCTCCTGATGCTGGGCCTGTGGCCGATCATCATGGGCATCACCATGTACTTCCAGCAGAAGCTGAACCCGGCACCGCCCGATCCGGTGCAGCAGAAGGTGTTCCAGTTCCTGCCGATCATCTTCACCTTCATGCTCGCCAGCTTCCCGGCTGGTCTGGTCATCTACTGGGCCTGGAACAACACCCTGTCCATCGCCCAGCAGTGGATCATCATGCGGCAGGACGGTGTGAAGGTGACCTGAGGGTCCGTTCCACCTGATACCCGGCTTCCCTGATTTCCCTGTCTGTTTTCAGGGCATCGACCGCTGGCAAGCGCCTCCCTTGACGGGCGTTTGCCGGCGGTTATGTTTTGGGCCGGTCACGATCATCCGTACCCCGTGTCTTTCGAAAGCGCCGTCCATGACCTCTTCCAGCAGCTCCCCGATCTCCGGTTTCGACGAGGAGGCCCTGGAAGCGGGGCGGCTTCTGTTCGCCAAGGAATGCGATTTCATCTGGGGCGCCCAGACGGCGGAGCAGCTTCCGGAGGCCGACCTGCCGGAGGTCGCCTTCGCCGGGCGCTCCAACGTCGGCAAGTCCAGCCTCGTCAACGCGCTGACCGGGCGCAAGACGCTGGCCCGCACCTCCAACACGCCGGGCCGCACCCAGCAGCTCAACTTCTTCAACCTCGGCAACCGGCTGAAGCTGGTCGACATGCCCGGCTACGGCTACGCCAAGGAGTCGAAGGAGAAGATCGAACTCTGGAACGACATGGTCCGCCGCTTCCTGCGCGGCCGCGTCACGCTGCGCCGGGCGCTGGTGCTGGTCGATTCGCGCCACGGGCTGAAGCCCAACGACGAGGAGATCATGACGATGCTCGATCAGGCGGCGGTGCCCTACGTCGTCGTCCTGACCAAGTCGGACAAGGTGCGGTCGCAGGAGCTGGCCGAGGTGAGCAAGCGCACCGTGGCGGCGCTGAAGAAGCACCCCGCCGCCTTCCCGGACATCCACGTCACCAGCTCCGAGAAGGGCCAGGGCATCGCCGAGCTGCGGGCCAGCCTCGCCCAACTCGCCAGCCTGGGATGACCCGATGCCCTTCGAACTGACGCCGGCCCTGCTGTTCCTCATCCAGGCCATCGTGCTGATCGCCGGTCCGTTCCTGCTGTGGCGGCTGTCCGGTCTGAAGCATGTGGCCCCGATGGTGGTCATCCAGATCCTGTTCGGGATCGCGCTCGGTCCGTCGGTTCTTGGGCAGGCCGCGCCGGAAATCTGGCAACCGCTGTTCGCCAAGGGGTCTCTGGCGCCGCTCTCCGGACTGGCTCTGCTCGCCGTGGTCTTCTTCGCCTTCCTGACCGGGCTGCATCTCGACCTGGAGGAGTTCAAGGGGCGCGGGCGCGCCTTCGTCGGCATCAGCCTGTCGAGCATGATGGTGCCGACCCTGGTCGGCGGGGCGCTCGGCTGGTGGATCGTCGGCGCCTTTCCCGAGATGGCCGGACCGAAGGCCGACCCGCTGCTGTTCGCCGCCGGCTTCGGCATCTGCGTCGGGGTGACCGCCCTGCCGGTGCTGGGCGCCATCCTGCGCGAGATGGGGCTGATCGGGGAGCGGGTCGGGCGGCTGGCGCTGGGCTATGCGGCGGTCAACGACGCGCTGCTGTGGATTCTCATCACCGCCGTGCTGGCGCTGGCGGCGGGAGGCGGCGGCGGCTTCGCCGGGGTGGCGCAGATCGCCGTCCTGGGCTTCGCCTATCTCGCCGCGACGGAGCTGTTCGCCCGCCCCCTGCTGACCCGGCTGATGAACCGCATCGCCCCGGACGGCGCGGTCGGCGACATGGTGGTGGTGGTCACCTGCGCCGCCCTGCTGGGCTCCGCCGCGGTGACGGAGCTGATCGGGCTGCACTACATCCTGGGCGCCTTCGTCGCCGGCACGGTCATGCCGCGGCGGCTGGCGGCGGCCATCCTGGACCGGCTGGAGCATTTCGCCACGCTGATCCTGCTGCCCTTCTTCTTCACCCTGACCGGGCTGAAGGTCAATCTCGACCTCGCCGCCTCGGCCCAGTGGTGGGTCTTCGCCCTGGCGACGGTGGCGACCATCCTGGGCAAGGTCCTGGGCACCGCCCTGCCCGCCCGGCTGTCGGGCGAGAGCGCCGCCGACTCCTGGCGGCTCGGCACGCTGATGTCCTGCAAGGGACTGATGGAGGTGATCGTCCTGACCATCCTGCTGGAAGCGGGCGTGTTGTCGGACGCCTGCTTCTCGGCCATGGTCCTGATGGCCGTGGTGGTCACCGCGCTGACCCAGCCGATGACCCTGCTGGCCGGGCGGATCGCCGGCCGCCGGGCGGGCCACGCCGGCACGGCCTGACCGCTCAGCCGGGCTTGCGCACGTTCCCGGTCACCACCGGATCGGCGCCCAGCCCTTCCGAATCCGGCCCCTCCGACCCGCCCTTTCCGTCGCCGCGGGCCTGCTCCTTCAATGCCTTGTTGGCCTCCGTCACCTCCTGCGCGTCGGGGGAGCCGTAGATCTCCTCGGCCCGGCGGGCGGTTTCCTCCATCTCCGCCCTGTGGGCCTCGGTGAAGGGGTTGCGCGGCGTCGGCATGATGCGGTCGTTCATGACGGGGTCCTTGAGCGGTTCGTCCTGCCTTGACGAACCGCCGGGCGCGGCGAGGGTTCCCGGACGCGGCGCCCCCCTGAAAAAGCCCCCTAGGCACCCCCGGCGCTTTCCGTTAAAGAGTCGGCGGAATCTCACCCGATTGGCCCACCCCGACGAACGGCTCCATCCCGTGCAGAACACGACCCGCGACGAGTGGCTCGCCAAGGCCCGCACCCTGTCCGAAGCCCTGCCCTACATGCGCCGCTACGCCGGGCGCACCTTCGTCATCAAGTACGGCGGCCACGCCATGGGTGACGACAGCCTGGCGGAGAAGTTCGCCCGCGACATCGTCCTGCTGAAGCAGGTCGGCATCAACCCCGTGGTCGTGCACGGCGGCGGCCCGCAGATCGGCCAGATGCTGCAGCGGCTGGCCATCAAGTCCAGCTTCATCGACGGCCTGCGCGTCACCGACAAGGAGACGGTCGAGGTGGTCGAGATGGTGCTGGCCGGCTCCATCAACAAGCAGATCGTCGCCGCCATCAACAACGCGGGCGGCCGCGCCGTCGGCCTGTCGGGCAAGGACGGCAGCCTGATCACCGCGCGCAAGCTGCGCCGCACCCAGCGCGACCCGGACAGCAACATCGAGAAGGTGCTGGACCTGGGCTTCGTCGGCGAGCCGTATCAGGTGAACCCGCAGATCCTCACGTCGCTGGCTCAGTCGGACATCATCCCGGTCATCGCCCCCATCGGCTTCGACCGCAACGGCGACACCTACAACATCAACGCCGACACCGCGGCGGGCGCCGTCGCCTCGGCGCTGGGCGCCACCCGCTTCTTCCTGCTGACCGACGTCGCCGGCGTTCTGGACAAGAACAAGGAGCTGGTGCCGCGCCTGTCGCTGGACCAGGCGCGCGCCGCCATCGCCGACGGCACCGCCACCGGCGGCATGATCCCGAAGATCGAGACCTGCATCGACGCCGTCGAACAGGGCGTGGACGCCGCCGTCATCCTCGACGGCCGGGTGCCGCACGCCCTGCTGCTGGAGATCTTCACCGAGGGCGGGGCCGGCACGCTGATCGGCCGCGAGTGACCGTGTAAAAGCGAAGGGGACCCGCCATGTCCGACGTGCGCAAGGACCTGCTCCGCCAGATGAAGGCCATCCGCGAACGGATGGACCCGAAGCTGCTGGAGCGCGCCAAGCTGTCGGTCTTCGGCAAGGTCCCCTACGACCGCGACTCGGCGAAGGAAGCCGTCGGGCATTTCCTCGACTCCAAGGACGACGGCGGGGCCTTCCGGCGCAAGCTGGAGGCCGCGCTGCGCCAGGACGGCGCTCCGCTCGACCTCCCGGCGGGGCTGCCGGAAGGGGAAGCCGACACCCCCGCCGAGCCGCGCAAGCCGCGCCGCTTCGGCCGTCTCCTCTAAGGCGGGCCGCCGCCATGCTCCACGTCTTCGCCTGCGACGGTGACCGGCTGCGCTGGGCCCGCGAGGCCGAGGGCGTCAGCACTCCCCTGCCCACCGAAGCCGTCTGGCTCGACCTGCAGAACCCGACTCCGGACGAGCTGACCCGCGCCGAGGCGCTGATGGGCATCAAGCTGCCGACTCGGGAGCAGATGGCGGAGATCGAGGAATCGAGCCGCCTGCGCATCACGCCCGGCGCCGTGCACATGACCGCGCTCGTCCTGGTCTGGGCCGACACCGACCAGCCGCGCATCGTCCCGGTCAGCTTCGTCCTGGCCGGCGGGCGGCTCGCCACCATCCACGCCGTCGATCCCCAGCCCTTCCTGGCCTTCCGCCGCCGCGTCACCCGCAACGGCGGCGCGGAACTGACGGCCGAGGCGGTCCTGGCCGCCCTGCTGGACGGGGTGGTGGAGCGCACCGCCGCCGTCCTGCGCCGCGTCGGGCTGGAGCTGGACACCATGGGCAGCCGCGCCTTCCGCGGGCGCGCCCTGCCGGTCAAGGGGGAGCGGCGGGACGACACCCGCACGCTGAAGCGCATCGGCCACACCGGGCACCTGATCGGCAAGGCCCATGTCAGCCTGTCCACGCTCAACCGCCTGCTGACCTTCCTGGCCCGCGGCGAGGGCTGGACCCCGGCCAAGCGGACCCGGCGCTGGGCGCGCGCCGCCCTGCAGGACGTGACGGGGCTCGGCGAGTACGCCCAGTTCCTGTCGGGCAAGGTCAGCCTGCTGCTGGACACCACACTGGGACGGATCAACGTGGAGCAGAACGAGATCATCAAGATCGTCTCGATCCTGACGGTCGCCCTGTTCCCGCCGACCCTGGTCGCCAGCGTCTACGGCATGAACTTCGTGAACATGCCGGAGAAGGACTGGACGTTCGGCTATCCGCTGGCGGTGATGCTGATGATCCTGTCGGCGGCCTTGCCGATGATCCACTTCAAGCGGCGGCGCTGGCTGTAGGAACCGCTCAGCCGACGGGAGGCGAGGCGGTCTCGCGGCCCCGCGCGCCGTCCACCTTCTCCCGCGTTTCGGAGAACTCCTTCCGCACCTCCAGCCATTCCTTGATCATCTTGCCGGCGGCGAACAGGAACAGGCCGTGCGCGGTGGTGATCCCGGTGCCGATGAAATCCTCCAGCATGGTGTCGAGCAGTTCGAACAGCGCGCTCAGCAGCAGGACGGCGGACTGCGCGATCTGGAACAGCGAGGGGAAGCGGGACAGGAGTTTCATGGCACCTCCAACGGCCCGAGGGCGCAAGGTCAAGCGATGCCATGAATCGACGCGCCGGAGAGGCGGGCCGTGAAAAAGCGGACGGTCAGACGATGGCGAGCACCAGCGCCCAGCCCAGCACGACGAGGTTGACGGTCAGCGTGACCGCCATGCCCGGCGCCCGCACATAGGGGTGGATCAGGTAGCCTGCCCAGAACAGCAGACGGCCCAGCACGAACAGCGCGGTCGCCAGCCGGGCGAAGCCCAGGTCGGGCAGCGGCATCTGCGCCACCAGCGCCGCCAGGGCGGGCACGAAGATCAGCGTCTGCTCCACCGTGTTGGTCAGCACGCGCTGGCTGACCCGGTAGAAGCGCGACTCGGCGTCGTCGATGGGGTTCAGGGCGACGGAGCGGGCGCGGGCGACCAGCACCCCGCCCACCGTCAGGAACAGCACCAGCGCCGGCCACAGGGCGAGCCGCCCCCAGAAGGCCATGCGCGCGCCCGGATCGGCGATGCCGGGCGGCGGCGCGAACAGCGGGGGCAGCAGCCACAGGGCCAGCAGCGCCACAACCACCGCGGCGAGGTTGACGGTGGCCGCCAGACGCAGAAGACGGGTCTTGGATGGACGGGTCTCCGGGGCGGCGGCCATGGCGTCTTACCCCAGGCCCTTCTGGCCCATGTCGAGGAACTTCTGGCGGCGCTGGGCGCGGATCGCCTCGCCGTCCAGCCCGTCGAGATCGCCCAGCGACTCCTCGATGGCGTCGCCGAGCGCCTTGACGGTCTCCGCCGGGTCGCGGTGGGCGCCGCCGATCGGCTCGCTCACCACCCGGTCGATGACGCCGAGTTCCTTGAGATCGTGGCTGATCAGGCGCAGCGCCACGGCGGCCTCGCCGGCCATGTCGGGGTTGCGCCACAGGATCGAGGCGCAGCCCTCCGGCGAGATGACGGAGTAGATGGCGTGCTCCAGCATCAGCACCCGGTCGGCGGTCGCGATGGCGATGGCGCCGCCGGACCCGCCCTCGCCGATGACCGCGGCCACCATGGGCACGGACAGGCGCAGGCATCGCTCGATGCTCTTGGCGATGGCCTCGGCCTGGCCGCGCTCCTCCGCCTGGACGCCGGGGAAGGCGCCGGCGGTGTCGACCAGCGACACGACCGGCAGCGTGAAGCGGTCGGCGAGGTCCATCAGGCGCTGGGCCTTGCGGTAGCCCTCGGGCTTGGCCATGCCGAAGTTGTGGCGCACGCGCGTTTCGGTGTCGTGGCCCTTCTCCTGCCCGATCACCACGACCGAACGGCCGCGGAAGCGGCCCAGCCCGCCGATGACCGCACGGTCTTCGGCGAAGCCGCGGTCGCCGGCCAGCGGCGTGAAGTCGTCGATCAGCCCCTTCACATAGTCCAGACAGTGCGGACGGTTGGGGTGGCGGGCCACCTGCACCTTCTGCGCCGGGGTGAGCTTCGCGTAGGTCTGCCGGAGGAGCTTGTCGACCTTGGTCTGCAGCTTCGTGACCTCGTCGGCGATGTTGATGTCGCCGGCGTTGGTCAGGTGGCGCAGTTCCTCGATCTTGCCTTCAAGCTCGGCGATCGGCTTTTCGAATTCCAGGAAGGTTTGCATGCCGGAAGGATCACGGACCGAATAGGATAGGACGCGGACGTCGCGGACCGGCCTTGGTACCACGGTGCGCGGCGGCGATGCCACAGCTTATCGCGCGAAACGCCGGCCAAAACTGACCAGAAGCACGCCCAGGACGATCACCGCCGCCCCGCCCCACACCCAGGGGGAATAGCGCTCGCCGAACAGCAGCGTCCCGGTGCCCAGCCCGACGGAGGTCGCCACGTAACCGATCTGGCTGAGATAGACCGGACCGGCGACCACCTGGAGCCGGAAATACAGCACGTAGGTCAGCGCGGTCACCGCGATCTGGAGCAGGGCGAGCCAGGGGGCGAGGCCCAGCGCCGGCAATTCCGCCACCGCCCCGGTGCCGAGCAGCGCCAGCAGGACCCAGCCCGCCCCGCCCAGCATGGTGCCCGCGGCCAGCGCCACCGGCTGCCCGCCCGGCGGCCAGGCCACGGTGCGGTAGACGTTGCCCGCCGCGACCGCGGCCGGCATGACGAAGGCCAGCGCCATCCAGCCCGCCAGATCGGGCGAAGGCAGGCTGCCGCGCGGCCCGACGATCATCAGCGCGCCCATGAGGCCCAGCAGGATGCCCGCCACCCGCCCGCGGTCGGGCCTTTCGATCCGCACCGCCACCGCCATCAGCAGCGTCAGGATCGGCGGCAGCGTGTAGACCACCGCCGACAGCCCGGCCCCCAGCCAGGGCATGACGAAGAACAGCACCACGTTGGGCAGCGCCATGGACAGCAGCCCCGACACCGCGAAATAGCGCAGGTACCGCCCGGTCAGCGGCCCGGCGGGAAGCAGCGCTTGACCTTTGACGCGGGCCAGCCCGGCCAGGATCGCCCCGGCGCCCAGCATCATGGAGAAGGCCCAGGGCAGCGGCGGCACGCCGGCCGCCTGCGCGAATTTGGTGACCGGAAAGGTCACCCCAATCAACCCGCCGACGAGCAGCAGCAGCGCAAGCGATTCGGCCCCGCGCGAGGCCGGCGGAACGGTGGACAGGGTGGACACGGGGGCGAAACCTCTGGCTCGGGACGCGGACAGGCCAGCGAACATGGCGAAGCCCCCGCCTTTTGCCAAGCCGGTCGGGCACATCGGAGACGCGCGTGTGAGCGTCGCCCCCACCCCGGCCCTCCCCCGCTTTCGCAGGGGAGGGAGCCAGATTCCCTCCCCTGCGCAGCGGGGGAGGGTTAGGGTGGGGGCCCTTGAGTGGTGGTTAGGGTGGGGGCCTCACGCCCCCTGCGCGACGATGCGGTCGTAGGCCGGCAGGGTCAGGAACGCCACGAAGTCGTTCCGCTCCACGAGGTCGCGCAGCATCACCGCGGCGTCCTCGTACAGGCCCCGGTCGAAGGCGCGTTCGCCGACGCGGGCCTTCCAGGCGGCCAGCTCCTCGGCGATGACCTCGTCCACCAGCTCCATGGTCACCGGGCGCCCATCGTCCAGCGCGGCGCGATGGTGGACCCACTGCCAGAGCTGGGTGCGGCTGATCTCCGCGGTGGCGGCGTCCTCCATCAGGTTGAACAGCGGCACGCAGCCGACGCCGCGCAGCCACGACTCCAGATAGCCGATGGCGACGGCCACGTTGTTGCGCAGGCCGCGCTCCGTCTTCGGCCCCTCCGGCACGGCCAGCAGGTCGGCGGCGGTCACCGCGACGTCGGCGCGCTTGCGGTCGATCTGGTTGGGCTTGCGCATGTAGGCGTCGAAGACCTCCCGCGCGACGGGGACGAGGCCGGGATGGGCCACCCAGGTGCCGTCATGGCCGTTGGACACCTCCCGCTCCTTGTCGGCGCGGACCTTGGAGAAGGCGGTCTCGTTGGCCGCGGGATCGTCCTTCACCGGGATGTAGGCGGCCATGCCGCCGATGGCCGGGGCGCCGCGGCGGTGGCAGGTCTTGACCGCCAGCAGGCTGTAGGACTGCAGGAAGGGCGTCGCCATCGTCACCTCCGCCCGGTCGGGCAGGACGGCGGCGGGGTCGTTGCGGAAGGTCTTGATGAAGCTGAAGATGTAGTCCCAGCGCCCGCAGTTCAGCCCGGCGGAATGGTCGCGCAGCTCGTAGAGGATCTCGTCCATCTCGAAGGCGGCCAGGATCGTCTCCACCAGCACCGTGGCCTTGATCGAGCCGTGCGGAATTTTCAGATAATCCTCGGCGACCGAGAACACCTCGTTCCACAGCCGCGCCTCGAAATGGCTCTCCAGCTTCGGCAGGTAGAAGTAGGGGCCGGAGCCGCGGGCCAGAAGCTCCCGCGCGTTGTGGAAGGCGTAAAGGGCGAAGTCAAACAGCGCGCCGGACACCGGCTCGCCGTCGAGGGTGACGTGCTTCTCCGCCAGATGCCAGCCGCGCGGGCGGACCGTCAGGACGGCGGTCCTGTCGTTCAGCCGGTACTTCTTGCCCGACGCCGGATCGTCGAAGGCGATGGTCCGGCGCACGGCGTCGCGCAGGTTGACCTGCCCCTCGATCAGGTTGGTCCAGGACGGGCAGCTCGAATCCTCGAAATCGGCCATGAAGACCTTCGCGCCGGAATTCAGCGCGTTGATGATCATCTTGCGGTCCACCGGCCCGGTGATTTCCACCCGGCGGTCGAGCAGGTCGTGCGGCAGCGGCGCGATGGTCCAGTCGGCCTCGCGGATGGCGCGGGTCTCCGGCAGGAAGTCCGGCTTGTGGCCCTGCTCGATCAAGGCCAGCCGCCTGGTCCGCACGTCGAGCAGGCGCAACCGTTCCGACCCGAACCGCCCCTCCAGCTCCGCCAGGAAGGCCAGGGCCTCCGGCGTCAGGATCGTCTCGACGCCCGGCGTGATCGGACCCAGGATCTCAAGCCCGGAGATGGTCGTGGCCATGCGGTTCCCCCTGTTCGTCGCGAGGGCGGTCCGGCACGGTCGCCGGCCAACCCCATTGGGACAAGGGCTATACCACAGCGGGAGAAGCCGCCATAGCCGGATTGGTATCTTTCGAAAGACGCACCCCTTCTGCGCGCAACGCTATTGCGTACGAACGGTTTTTCGCCGGGCCAGCGGGTGATGCTCGTGCACCACCTGCTTCAGCCGCTCCGACACCACGTGGGTGTAGATCTGGGTGGTGGCGATGTCGGCGTGGCCCAGCATCTTCTGGACCGAGCGCAGGTCCGCCCCACGGTCGAGCAGATGCGTTGCGAAGGCGTGGCGAAGGACGTGGGGGCTGACCTTCTCCGGGTCGATGTTCGACTCGATGGCCAGTTCCTTCAGAAGCTGGGCGAAGCGCTGGCGCGTCAGATGGCCGTTGGTGGAGCTGCGCGACGGGAAGAGGAAGGCGATCGGCCAGTTCTCCCGCCCGGCCAGGATGAAGTGGCTCCGCCAGGGCAGATAGGCGGCCAGAGCGGCGGAGGCCGGTTCGGACAGCGGCACCATGCGCTCCTTCCCGCCCTTGCCGCGCACGATCAGCCCGCGCCCATCGCGCAGGATGGCCGCCATCGGCAGGCCGACCAGCTCCGACACGCGCAGGCCGGTGGCATAGAGCACCTCCAGCAGCGCGACCAGCCGCAGGCCTTCCGGCCCGCCGCGGGTCTGGGCGGAGTCGATCATGCGGGTGACCTCCTCCACCGTCAGGATCTTGGGCAGCGGGCGGCCCTGCTTCGGGCTGTCGAGCGCCGAGGCGGGATCGTCCGCCCGCCGCCCTTCGGAGACCAGGAAGCGGTAGAACTGGCGCATCGCCGACAGGCGGCGGGCCAGCGTGCGCGGCGCCGGCTTCTGCCCGCCCTCGACATATTGGAAGGCGAGGTAGGCACGCAGATCCTCCGTCCCCGCCTTGTCCAGCGGCTGCCCGCGCTGGGCCAGCCAGAGGGCGAGGTCGGCGAGGTCGCGCTCGTAGGCCATGCGGGTGTTGAGCGCGGCGCCGCGCTCCGCCGTCAGCATGTCCAGGAAGGCGTCGACGTGGGGCGAGGCCGCGATCGGGCGCGGTTTGCAGGGGCGCCCGCGCCGCTTCGGCTGGGCTTTCGGCAGGGGGGTCTTGGGCATGGGAGTCATCCGGCCAGGGCCGCGGCGGCTTCACGGGCGATGGCGCGGGCATCGCCGTCCAGGCCCACGGCGCGCAGGGCTCCGACCACCCGCGCCACCACCGCGGGCGGCGTGCCCACCGGCCCGGCGTCGCCGAGCAGCAGCAGCGCGGCCAGCGCCGTCTCACCCACCCGCCGGTCGGCGGAGGCCTCGGCCAGCCGCTGCCACAGGGCGGGATCGGCGGTGGGCGGACGGGCATCGGCAGGGGCCGGGGCGGTCTCTTCGGGGTCGGTGGTCCGGCGCCACGCTTCCTCCGGAATGGCGACGCCCATCGCCTGGAGCAGGGCCATCTGCCCGGCGACGCGGGCGCGGGCCTCCGGATCGGCGCCGCGCAGCGATTCGTCCAGCCAGCCGGCGAGGCCCAGCGCCCCGCCGCCCGGCGGCGGACCGAGCGCCCCACCGCCCAGCGCGATGACGGCGAGCGGCCACAGCCGCGCCACCTCCGCCGTGGGGCGGCTGCGCAGGGCGAGGTCGTACCAGCGCTTGCCCTTGTCGGCCCGCCCCAGCGCGAAGCAGAGCCGGGCGGCCGCGGGGGCCAGGGCGGCGGCGTCGGGAGTCGGCGACAGGGTGTCGAGCATGTCGGCCACCACCGCACCCACCGGCCCGGCCAGCATCGGCGGGTCGAGAAGCTCCAGCGCCAGCCCGGCCAGCTCCACCCGCCGGCCGCCGGCCATGGCGGCGAGCATGGCCTGCTGGACCAGCGCGCGGGTGCGTGCCGTGCGGTCGCGCGCCGCGGCGTCCTTCAGCCGCAGAAGCTCGTCGCCCTTGGCCGGGGCGGCGCGGTACGCCTCCCCCAGCCGCCGGGAATCGAGGAACAGGGCGGCGGCGGCGCGCTCCGCCGCGGTCACGCGGGTCGCCGGGTCGGTGCCGGTGTTGGCGGCCACCGCGGCAAGCCGCGCCGGGTCGGTCAGCGACAGCACGTCCGGCGGCAACTGGGCCTGGAGCGTCCGCAGGGCGGCCAGGGTCAGCGGGCTGGGGTCCTTCAGGCTGCGCAGCCGCGGCGCCGCGCCGCCGGCCATCGCCTCGGCCACCCGCAGGAAATCGGGATCGCCGCCCGGCTGCTCGCGCAGCATGTCGAAGGCGAGGTCGTCGCCCGCCGGGCCGCTCCCGGACTCCAGCGGCACCCCCCCGCCGATCCGCCCGGCGCGCAGGCGGCAGAACAATTCCACCCGTTGCCAATAGGGGCCGGAGAAGGGCTTGGCGCGCTCCGTCGCGGCGGCGCAGTCCAGCGGGCCGGCGAGCAGTTCGGCGTCGGTCAGGGCGCGGGCGGCGGCCTCGTCGGCCGTCATCGCCTCGGGCAGCAGAGCGGCGAGGTCGGCGGCCCCGCGCGGATCGCCCATGACCGCCAGTTTCTCCACCCGCAGCGCGCCGAAGCGGCGCGCCGGTTCGGGCTCGCCCGGAGCGGCGGCGGGCGAGCCGCGGCTGAGCAGCAGACGGCGCTGCAACTCCTTCACGGCGGGCGACGGGGTGAGGGTCGGCAGTTCCGGCAGCAGCGCCAGCACCTCGGCGCGCGGGATGCCGCGCCAGGGGTCGCCGCCCAGCCCGGCGGCTCCCGCCAGAGGGCCGGCGCCGTCGGGGTCGAGCGGCCCCAGCGTCTCCACCGCGATGGCCGAGGGCGGCGCCACGATGGGCACCACGTCGAAGGACGGCGTGTGGACGGGCGGCGTCAGGGACAGCGGGGCGACGGACGGTCCCGGCGACGCCAGCGGGTCGTCCAGCACCCGGCCGGCCGCGGGTTCGGCGTCGGGAACGGCCATCCTTTCCGGCGGCGGAAACAGGCGGATCGGCGGCCCGGAGGGCACGGCCTGGACGTGGGATTGGGCCAGCGCCGGCGTTGCCGCTCCCATCAGGGCGCCGGACAGGACCAGCGCCAGCGGGGCCAAGCCGAGAGAAGCGGCGGCAAACATGGAAACGGCGCCGGCGCCGGCCCTGCCGCCCCGTGGCGGAGCGGCGAACCGGCGGCGGCGCCCGTCGGCGTCCCCGGCGTCAGCGGGGGAACCGCTCATCCGGAATGACCTTCTCCACCGTCTTGGACGGGGCCGGCATGTCCCAGGAGGCAAGGAAGGCCATGCCACCCCCGATGACGAAGAGGAACAGGACGAAAAGAACGGAAATAACCCGGCTCATGGCGTTCGGAGTCGTGTTTCTGTGGAAGGAACGGCGGCGCTGTATCACGGTCTGCGTCCGTGCGGCTTGGGACAAGGGTGCGCTTTCATGCTAATCATCGCACACCGTCCGCACCGCTGGCCCGATGGCCGATGAACGCTGGACGTACCACTTTAGCCACGGGGGCGCCGCTGTGCAACATGCGGAGGCCCCTGCGACCGAATCGAACACCCGCCCTCCGGAACCGCATCAGGCCGGAACAGCATCAGGAAAGTCCACAGCACCATGACCGCCCGCCTACCACCGCAGGGACAGCCGCCGGACCCGTCGAAGACCCTTCCGAGGACGGTGGTGCTGGTCGGGCTGATGGGCGCCGGGAAGAGCGCGATCGGACGGCGGCTGGCCGCGCGGCTGCACCTGCCCTTCACCGACGCCGACACCGAGATCGAGACGGCGGCGGGCTGCTCCATCGCGGAAATCTTCGCCCGCGACGGCGAGGCGGTGTTCCGCTCGGTGGAGCGGCGGATCATCACCCGGCTGCTGACCGAGCAGCCGGTGCACATCCTGGCGACCGGCGGCGGCGCCTTCATGGACCCGGAGACGCGCGCGGCCATCCGCGCCCACGGCCTGTCGGTCTGGCTGCGCGCCGAACTGGACGTGCTGCTGGCCCGCACGGCGCGGCGCACCCACCGCCCGCTGCTGAACGCCGGCGACCCGAAGGAGATCCTGAGCCGGCTGATGACCGCCCGCTACCCCGTCTATGCGGAAGCCGACCTGACGGTGATCAGCGACGAGCGTCCGCCGGAGGCGACCGTGGAGCAGGTGATCGAGGCGCTGGAGGCGCATTTCGGCATCACCCTGCCCCACGCCTCGCATCACCATCATCACCGCCATCCGGCGCACCACCACCACGACAAGCCCTGATCCCGCCATGACCAACACCGTCACCGACACCGTCCGCCTCGACCTCGGCCCGCGCAGCTACGACATCCTGGTCGGCGACCGGGTGCTCGACGGCGCGGGGCCGCGCATCGCCGCGATCACCAACGGCAAGGCCCCCATCGTCGTCACCGACGAGAACGTCGCCCCGCGGCACCTGCCGACGCTGGAGCGCACGCTGCGCGAGGCCGGCGTCGAGCCGACCCAGGCCATCGTCCTGCCGGCGGGCGAGAAGACCAAGGACTTCGCCCATTTCGAACGGCTGATGGACGCCATCCTGGCGCGCGGGATCGAGCGGTCGGCGGTCCTGCTGGCGCTGGGCGGCGGGGTGATCGGCGACATCACCGGCTTCGCCGCCGCCTCGGCGCTGCGCGGCATCGACTTCATCCAGGTGCCGACCACGCTGCTGAGCCAGGTGGACAGCTCGGTCGGCGGCAAGACCGGCATCAACAGCCCGCACGGCAAGAACCTGATCGGCGCCTTCCACCAGCCGCGGCTGGTCATCGCCGACACCGCCACGCTGGACACCCTGCCGCGGCGCGAGGTGCTGGCCGGCTACGCCGAGGTGGTGAAGTACGGGCTGATCCGCCTGCCCGGCTTCTTCGCCTGGCTGGAGGAGAACGGCGAGCGGGTGGTCGCTGGCGACAGCGACGCCCGCCGCCACGCCGTCACGGAGAGCTGCCGGGCCAAGGCCGCCATCGTCGGCGCGGACGAGCGGGAGAGCGGCGACCGCGCCCTGCTGAATCTCGGCCACACCTTCGGCCACGCGCTGGAGGCGGCGACCGGCTTCGGCTCCCGCCTGCTGCACGGCGAGGCGGTGTCGATTGGCATGGTGCTGGCCTTCGACCTGTCGGTGCGGCTGGGGCTGTGCCCGGCGGCGGACGCCGAGAAGGCGCGCGCCCATCTGGCCCGCGTCGGCCTGCCGGTCCGCCCCACCGACATACCCGGCGTGGAGTGGGACGTCGACGGGCTGATCCTGTCCATGGCCAAGGACAAGAAGGTCAAGGACGGGCGCATCGCCTTCGTTCTGGTGCGCGCGCTGGGCGACGCTTTCACCCGGCGCGACGTCGATCCGGCGGTGGTCCGGGCGCTACTGGAGGATGCCGTCGCCCGCTGATGCGGTGCACCACAATCCCTTGACCGTTGGGGCAGCAAACTGTCAGAGTTCACGACAGTTCCGATTCGCGTCCAAGATGCGGCGGAGCGCTGCCCCAAGAGAGGGAGAATGGACATGCCGAACCGCAAGCTCATCCCCGACGTCATCAAGGACCAGCAACTCGTCTGCCTGCCCCCGGACGCCAGCGTCCAGGACGCCGCCTTGCTGATGGCGGAACGCCGCGTCGCCGCCCTTCTGGTCACGCAGGACCGGCCGAAGGGGGGCCGGTCCCTCAAAGGCATTTTCACCGAGCGCGACCTCGCGGCCCGCGTCGTCGCCGCCGGCCGTGATCCCGCGACCACCCGGCTGGCCGAGGTCATGACCGCCTCCCCCGACACGCTGGGGCCGGACGCCCATGCCTACGAGGCGCTGGACCTGATGGAGCGCCACCACTACCGCCACCTGCCGGTCACCGCGGATGGCGAGTCGGACGGCGCGGTGATGGGCATCGTCTCCATCCGCGACCTGTTCGCGGTGGTCCGCGCCCATCTGGAGGATGAGATCCGCGACCGCGAGGCCTTCATCTTCGGGTCGAACTACTCCGCCAGCGCTCCTCCGTAACCACGGGACGCGTAATGCTGCAATGCGGTGGAGCCGGCTTGACCTGAACGCTGGCCCCACCGATATTCCAGGATACGCCCCAACAACCCGGCCGTCCGAACTAGGCCGAACGTCAGAGAGTCCCATGCCGCTGTCCGAGCCCGCCGCACGCGAACCGATCCACACCCGGGAAGTCACCTGCCGGGGCTATCGGCGGACCGATGGGCTGTGGGATGTGGAAGGCCATCTGACCGACGTGAAGAGCTACGCCTTCCACACCGAGCAGCGCGGCCAGATCCTGCCCGGCGACCCGGTGCACGGCATGTGGATGCGCCTGACGGTGGACAACGACCTGACCGTCCATGCGGTCGAGGCGGTGACGGAGAAGAGCCCCTACCGCACCTGCGGTTCCGTCACCCCCAATTTCCAGCGGCTGGTCGGGCTGAAGATCGGGCCGGGCTGGACGCGCGCGGTGAAGGAGCGGCTGGGCGGCATCCAGGGCTGCACGCATCTGGTGGAGCTTCTCGGGCCGATCGCCACCACCGCCTTCCAGACCATCTATCCCATCCTGGCGCGCGAGCAGGCCGAGAAGGCCCGGGCGGCCGGCGGCGGCGAGGGCAGCAAGGAGGACATGCTGCGCACCAAGCGCCCGGTGCTGCTGAACACCTGCCACATCTTCGACAGCAACGGCGAGGTCGTGCGGAAGAACTGGCCCGACCACTACACCGGCGACCGGCCGCGCGACGCCGCGGACTGAGGCGGCGGACGCAACACCCGGGACGATCCGCCCGGGACAAGGCCAAGCCCGCTTTCATGACAAAGGGCGCGCCCGCTGGACGCGCCCCTTTCTTTTCCCGAATCGGAACCGTCAGGCCATCACGCGTCCAGCGCGGACCGCAAATTCTCGCTGGGTCCGACCGGCTTCGCCGTTGGCGGCAGCGCGGACGCCGTGGTTCCGGCCGCGCTGTCCGACCGGTCCAGCTCGTCCAGCGGCGGCAGATCGAAGGGCGTGCCGACGAAGGGATCGCCGCCGCCATGCCCGGCCTTGACATGGCCGTCCTCGGTGCAGGCCCGGCGGAAATAGGCCGCGATGAAGACGCGGACCGCCGAGGTCAGGGTGACCTCCGCGTTGTCCGCGCCCGGGCCGCGCCGCCGGATCTGCTCGTCCAGCCGGTCCTTGATCAGAGTGCAGAGGCCGTTGACCGTCAGACCCTCGCGGCGGGCGATGTCCTCCAGAGCGTCCCACATGGTCGGCTCCAGACGCATGCTCGTGCGGCGCCCGGCAATCATGATGTTCATGCTCTTCAGCGGTTCCACACACGCGTTCGGATTGACTGTTAACCGCTTCTTCGGCCCGCGCTTCGCCATACGCCGCCCTCTCCACGAACCCGCCGGACGACGCGCGAAAAGTGCATCGCCCACGGCGCATTGATTGGTTGCATGCGCTGCACTCTACTAAATACAGCGAGAATTGCAACCACGGCAGCACTCCAATTATGTTTGAAGACGGAAAAGAACCTCTAGTAGTTGCATGCATATGTATGCATTTGCAGGTGGCACTTTTCCCTTGCTGCACGGGCGGCGGCCGGGCGTTCTTGTCGGCGTTGCTGTCAGCGAGCCTCTTCGGGGGTCAGTGTGGTCAGGCCGAGAGCGTGAACACGCTCCGCCATTTCTTGGGCCAGCAGACCATAGACCAGCCGCTGGCGCTCCACGCGCGACTTTCCGGCGAAGGCGGCGGAGACGATGGTGACGTGGAAATGCGTCTCGCCTTCCGGATGGGCGCCGCCATGGCCGGCGTGCCGGCCGGAGTCGTCCTGGATGTCGAGCCGCTCGGGGGCCAGCGCGTCGGTCAGCTTCCGGCGCATGCGGGTGGCGTATTCCATGGGGGTCCTCACTGGATGTGGGCTGGGGGTTTGGGCTGGGTCGGATTTGGGGTTGAGGTGACGGCGCGGCACCGCTCCCGTCAAGCCGCCAATGCCGCAGACCGGCCATTTTCCGCAGTTCGGCACCGCCCCCTTGCGTGCGCTTGCCAGAAAGGATGCCTCTTCCCATACTTCGCACATGAGCAAGCCACGCACCCGCTACGACTTCAGCCGCTACGACCAGCCGCGCACCGCCGTGCGCGCCTGCGATCATCCGGGCTGTGCCGGCGAGGGCGAGTACCGGGCGCCGAAGAGCCGCCGGCAGCTCAACGACTACTACTGGTTCTGCCTGGACCATGTGCGCGAATACAACCGCGCCTGGGACTATTACGCCGGCATGAAGCCCGAGCAGATCGAGGCTGAGGTCCGCCGCGACACCACGTGGCAGCGGCCGAGCTGGCCGCTCGGCTTCTGGGGGGTGCAGGAGAAGTTCCTGCGCGACCGCGCGATGCACGGCTTCAGCTTCGAGTTCGGGCGCGAGGCCGGCAAGGACCAGTCCGAGGAGGGCAAGCAGCGCCGCCAGGCCGCCCGCAACGTGGAGGAGGAGGCTCTGCTCGTCCTCGACCTCGCCCCGCCGGTGGATTTCCCGCGCATCAAGGCGCGCTACCGCGAGCTTGTGAAAATCCATCATCCCGACGCCAACGGCGGGGACAAGGCGGCCGAAGAAAAGTTGAAGGAGATCAATCAGGCCTACAACACGCTGAAAGCCTGCTATGGTGCGTAACCCCGACGGTTGGCCGGACCAGAATGGCCGGGCGGCCCCGACAACAGACACGTTGGAACGATAAGAACCTCCCATGCCTTCTCAAGGAGCCACCCAGGCCAGCTCGGCCCTGTTCGATCACGTTCCCGACATCACCCTGTCGGTGCGTCAAGTGTTCGGCATCGACAGCGACATGCAGGTGCCGGCCTTCAGCCAGCGCACGGAGCATGTGCCGGACATCGACGAAGCCTACCGCTTCGATCGCGACACGACGCTCGCGATCCTGGCTGGCTTCGCCTACAACCGTCGCGTCATGGTCCAGGGCTATCACGGGACCGGCAAGTCCACCCACATCGAACAGGTGGCCGCGCGCCTGAACTGGCCCTGCATCCGCATCAACCTGGACAGCCACATCAGCCGCATCGACCTGATGGGCAAGGACGCCATCGTCCTGCGCGACGGCGTGCAGGTGACGGAATACCGCGAAGGCATCCTGCCCTGGGCGCTGCAGCACGCCTGCGCGCTGGTCTTCGACGAGTATGACGCGGGCCGTCCCGACGTGATGTTCGTGATCCAGCGCGTGCTGGAGGTGGAAGGCAAGCTGACCCTGCTCGACCAGAACCGCGTCATCCGCCCGCACCCGGCCTTCCGCCTGTTCGCCACCGCGAACACCGTCGGCCTGGGCGACACCACCGGCCTCTACCACGGCACGCAGCAGATCAACCAGGGCCAGATGGACCGCTGGAACATCGTGGCGACGCTGAACTACCTGCCGGTGGACGCCGAGGTGAAGATCGTCGCCTCGAAGGTGCCGGAGTACGACAGCGAGGCCGGCCGCAAGACCGTGGCGTCAATGGTGCGCCTGGCCGACCTGACCCGCGCCGGCTTCATCAACGGCGACATCTCCACCGTGATGAGCCCGCGCACGGTCATCACCTGGGCGCAGAACGCCAACATCTTCAACGACATCGCCTTCGCGTTCCGGATCACCTTCCTGAACAAGTGCGACGAGGTGGAGCGGCCGACCGTCGCCGAATACTACCAGCGTTGCTTCGGCACCGAACTGCCGGAGACGGGGGTGCAGGCGAACCTGGTGTGACGGGGGCGCCCCGTCCCCCGGACCCGCAGCCTCCCCGGCAACAGGACAACACGGATTTCACGGATCTGAGCACGGATTTCACGGATGAGGGTCACTCTCGACCGCGACCTGGACGCCTTGACCGAGCACATCATTGGAGCCGCCTTCGAGGTCTTCAACACGCTCGGCCAAGGGTTCGTCGAGGCCGTCTACAAGAAGGCCCTTCTCTGTGAACTTCGCGAGCGCGGCCTGGATGCGGAACAGGAGGTTCCATTCCAGATCGGCTACAAAGGCTCGAACGTCGGCACCTACTTCGCCGACATCGTGGTGGCGCGCCGCGTCATCGTCGAGCTGAAGGTCGCCGATGCGCTGGCGCAGCCGCACAAACGGCAGGTCATCAATTATCTTCGCGCCAGCGGATTGCCGGTCGGCCTGTTGTTCAATTTCGGCTGTTCCAGCCTGACCTTCGCCCGTGTCCTGCCGTAACGGGGGAACATCCGTGAAATCCGTGCTTCGTCCGTGAAATCCGTGTCAATCTTGTCCGACGACCGCCGGACGCAGACTCAAGACAGCCCGCCATGACCGACCGTGAAAACCCCGTCGAGGCCTTCAAGCGCTCCACCGCCGCCGCGGTGCGGGCCCTCTCCCGCCGGGCCGACGTGCAGGTGGGCTTCTCCACCGAGCCGCCCGGCGTCGCCGGCCTGCGCGTGCGCATCCCCACCCCGGCGCGCGACCTGAACCCGCACGACGTCGCCACGCTGCGCGGCGCCGCGGACGCCGTGTCGCTGCGGCTGCGCTTCCACGACAACGCCATCCATCTCCAGCGCATGCCGCTGGGCGACAGCGCCCGCGCCGCCTACGACGCGCTGGAGCAGGCCCGCTGCGAGGCGCTGGGCGCCAGCCACATGCCCGGCGTCGCCGCCAACCTGGAGGCGGCGCTGGACGAGCGCTACCACAAGCAGGGCTTCGAGCGGCTGGAGGAGCGCGAGCAGGTCCCCCTGCCCGAGGTGCTGCGCCTGATCGCCCGCGAGGCGATGACCGGAGCCGCCCCGCCCCCCGCCGCCGAGCACGCGGTCAGCCTGTGGCGCGGCTGGATCGAGGAGCGGCTGGGCAAGGACCTGCACGGGCTCGCCGGCCACATGGCCGATCAGGACGCCTACGCCCGCGCCGTGCGCAAGCTGCTGACCGAGCTGGACATGGAGGTCGGCAACGACCCCGACGAGCCGCAGGAGCCGGAGGAGGACGAGCGCGACTCCGGCGAGAACGAGAACGAGCCGAACAAGGGCCAGACCCAGGGTGAGGACGACACCCAGAGCCAAGCCGAATCGATGACCTCGCAGGAGACCCAGGAGTCCGACCAGGGCGAGCAGGCCGAGGAGGGCACCGGCGAGGAGGGCGACACCGAGATGGGCCAGGGCGAAGGGGCGGAGGAGCCCGCCGGCCCCGGCCAGCCCTGGCGCCCGGAGGCGCGCGGCCGCAACGAGCCCGACCCCAACGCCTACAAGCCCTTCACAACCCGCTTCGACGAGGTGGTCGACGCCGCCGAGCTGTGCGACCCGGAGGAGCTGACCCGGCTGCGCCACATGCTGGACCAGCAGCTCGTCCATCTCCAGGGGGTGATCTCCAAGCTCGCCAACCGCCTGCAGCGCCGCCTCCTGGCCAAGCAGCAGCGGTCCTGGGAGTTCGATCTCGACGACGGCATCCTCGACGCCGCCCGTCTCGCCCGCATCGTCGTGAACCCGGTCCTTCCCCTCTCCTTCAAGAAGGAGAAGGAGATGGACTTCCGCGACACGGTGGTGTCGCTGCTGATCGACAACTCCGGCTCGATGCGCGGGCGGCCGATCTCCATCGCCGCGATGAGCGCCGACATCCTGGCCCGCACGCTGGAGCGCTGCGCGGTGAAGGTGGAGGTGCTGGGCTTCACCACCCGCGCCTGGAAGGGCGGACAGGCGCGCGAGCATTGGATCGCCTCCGGCAAGCCCGCCAACCCGGGCCGCCTGAACGACCTGCGCCACATCATCTACAAGGACGCCGACCAGCCCTGGCGCCGCGCCCGCAAGAATCTCGGCCTGATGCTGCGCGAAGGCATCCTGAAGGAGAACATCGACGGCGAGGCGCTGATGTGGGCGCACAACCGCCTGATCGGGCGGCCCGAGCAGCGGCGGATCCTGATGGTCATCTCCGACGGCGCGCCGGTGGACGATTCGACCCTGTCGGTCAACGCCGGCAACTATCTGGAGCGGCACCTGCGGCAGGTGATCGAGTACATCGAGACCCGCTCGCCGGTGGAGCTGGTGGCCATCGGCATCGGCCACGACGTGACCCGCTACTACCGCCGCGCCGTCACCATCGTGGACGCCGAGCAGCTGGGCGGCACCATGATGAACAAGCTGGCCGAGCTGTTCGACGAGGACGACCGCCGGGGCCGCACCGGCTGGCGGTGAGGCCGACAGGAAGCCCGAAAACGACAACGGCGCGGATCACTCCGCGCCGTTTTCACTGATGCCGTCCGGTTCGTCCGGTCACTGCAGGCTGCGCTGCATCTCTTCGAAGTTGCGCGAGAAGCCGTTCAGCGGGAAGTCGATGTCGCGCTTGCCGGCGCGCAGGAAGTTCACGCGGACCAGCACCGTGGAGCCGTTGCGGAACTGGTCGACCACGCGGCCCGACACGAAGTTCGGGAACATGCACATGTTCAGCGTGGCGATCTGCGTCTCAATGCGCGGCTGGCGGTCGACGCGGATGGCGCAGTTGTCGATCATGCCCTGGCTGGTCGTCAGGAACAGGTGGTAATCGTTGCCGGTCGGGATGACGCTCAGCGCCACGAAGCCGACTTCCTTGCCGTCGTCGAACAGCCGGTAGTTCATCAGCCGGCAGACCTTGGTGTCGGTCATGCGGTCGATCTCGCAGCGGCTGGTCCAGGCGCCCTCCGGGCCGTACTCGGCGGCGGATTTGGAGAAATCGACGGCGGAGGCCGGCGTAACGGCCAGCGCGGACAGCAGCGCCGCACCAAAAGCGAAGAGACCTGTCCAACGCATCCTGACGCTCCCCATCTGTCGTCCCGATCGGCCGCTCGTGATCCCGCCCGACGGCGGGCACCGCGAACGGATTATAGGCATACCCCAAAGACGAACAAGCCTTTACACCTTTGGTTGGCGTCTTAGTCCCGGATGATCGTCCCGCTCCGCATCCTTTTTGAATATTGAGAACGGTTATCATTCACGCTTGACACCCTGCCCCCTGAATGCTCAAGTCGGCGCATGAGAACGCCTCGCAATTGCGGGCGTGAACCGACAAGAATTCGGGAGTCATGAGGATGCACATCGGATCGCGCGGCGTGTTTGCCGCCACCTTCGCCGCGACGCTGCTGGCCATGACCGGCCTCGCCAGCGCCGCTGAGGTGAACATCTACTCCGCGCGCCATTACGATGTGGACAAGGACCTCTACGACGCCTTCACCAAGAAGACCGGCATCAAGATCAACGTCATCGAGGGCAAGGAAGAGGAGCTGATCGAGCGGATGAAGACCGAAGGCGGCAACAGCCCCGCCGACGTGTTCATCACCGTCGACGCCGGCCGCCTGTGGCGCGCCCAGGAGGCCGGCCTGCTCCAGCCGACCCGCTCCAAGGTCATGGAGGAGGCCATCCCGGCCCACCTGCGCGAGCCGGAAGGCCATTGGTTCGGCATCTCCAAGCGCGCCCGCATCCTGGTCTACAACAAGGCCTCGGTGAAGCCGGACGAGATCAAGACCTACGAGGAGCTGGCCGATCCGAAGTGGAAGGACCGCGTCCTCGTCCGCTCCTCGACCAGCGTCTACAACCAGTCGCTCGTCGGCTCGCTGCTCGCCGCCCATGGCGAGAAGGCGACGGAGGAATGGGCCAAGGGCGTCGTCGCCAACATGGCGCGCAAGCCGCAGGGCGGCGACACCGACCAGATCAAGGGCGTGGCCGCCAACGAAGGCGACGTGGCCGTGACCAACACCTACTACTTCGCCCGCATCGCCTCCTCCACCAAGCCGGAGGACAAGGCCATCGCGGACAAGCTGGGCGTGATCTTCCCCAACCAGAACGACCGCGGCACCCATGTGAACGTCTCCGGCGCCGGCGTGATGAAGAACGCGCCGAACAAGGAGCAGGCCGTCCAGTTCCTGGAGTATCTGGTCAGCCCCGAGGCCCAGAGGATGTTCACGGAAAAGAACTACGAGTACCCGATCGTCGCCGGGGCCGAGACCGCGCCGGTGCTGGTCACCTGGGGCAAGTTCAAGGAAGACCCGCTGAACGCCGCCGTCTACGGCAAGAACAACGCCGAGGCTCTGAAGATCATGGATCGCGCCGGCTGGAAGTAAGCCACCGTCCGGCGTAACGAAGGGGCGCGTCCCAGCGGTGGAGACGCGCCCTTTTCGTTTGTAAAATTTAAAGCGGATTGCAATCCGCTTTGGACCGCGACGGCGGACCCGGCCGCACATGCGGCCGAAGCCCGGCCGGCAAATGAGGCCATGTGAGTCTAAAGCGAATGAAAATTCGCTTTAGAACTTGCCCTCTTCGTAGTCGCGGTAGGCCTGCATCACCTCCTCGCGGCTGTTCATGACGAAGGGGCCGCCCCAGGCCACCGGCTCGCCGATGGGCCGCCCGGAGAGCAGCAGGAAGCGCGCGCCGGACGGGCCGGCGGTGATCTCCGCCCGATCGCCCTCGCCCAGCACCAGCACCCGCGGGCCGCCCAGCCGGACGGAACTGCCGGGTGCCACCACCGACCCCTCGAAGACCACCAGCGCCGCCGCGTGACCGGCGGGCACCGGCTCGGAGAAGGCAGCACCCGCCGGCAGGGTGACGTCGAAATAGCGGGCCTCGGTCGGGCCGCTGCGCACCGGGCCGGCGGTGCCGTTGCCGGTGGTCCCGGCGATCACCGTCACCGTCGTCCCGCCCTCACGCGTCTCGACTGGAATGCGGTCGGCGGCGAACTCCTGATAGGCGGGCTCCGACATCTTCAGCCGCGCCGGCAGGTTGATCCAGAGCTGGAAGCCCTTCATCAACCCTTCGGTCTGCTCCGGCATCTCGGAATGGATCACGCCGCGCCCCGCGGTCATCCACTGCACGCCGCCGGTCTCGATCACGCCCTCATGGCCGTGGTTGTCCCAGTGGCGCATGCGCCCGGCCAGCATGTAGGTGACCGTCTCGAAACCGCGGTGCGGATGGTCGGGGAAACCGGCCAGATAGTCCTGCGGCGTGTCGGACCCGAAATAGTCCAGCATCAGGAAGGGGTCGAGCATGCGCAGGCGCGGCGTGCCGACCATGCGGGTCATGCGCACGCCGGCCCCGTCGGACGCCTCCATGCCTTCGACGGCGGTCAGGACGGGACGGACGGTTTCGGCGGTCATCGGACGCTCTCCTCAAGCAGTGTGCTGAGAGAGAGGTATTCTTTCCGGACCGCCGGATAAAGCCCCAGCGCCGCTCAACACTGTTGCGGCGGGGGCAACAGCCTCACTCGTCCGTCTGGCCGGGGCGGGAGCGGCTGATCGACAGGCTGAGCAGGATCACCGGCACGATGCCCACCGCGACGATGGCCAGCGCCCCGGTGGCGGCCTCGGTCAGCCGCTCGTCGGAGGCCAGCGTGTAGACGCGCACGGCCAGCGTGTCGAAGTTGAAGGGCCGGACGATCATCGTCGCCGGCAACTCCTTCATCACATCGACGAAGACCAGCAGGCCGGCGGTCAGCAGGCTGCCCCACATGATCGGCGCGTGCACCCGGATCAGCGTCCGCCCCGCCGTGTGGCCGAGCACGCGCGAGGCGAAGTCCATCGTCGGGCGGATCTTGCCCAGGCTGGCCTCGATCGTGTTGAAGGACACCGCCAGGAAGCGCACCAGATAGGCGAACAGCACCGCCGCGATGGTACCGCTCAGCAGCAGGCCGGTGGACACCCCGAAGGTCTGGCGCATGAAGGCGTCGACGGCGTTGTCGAGATGGGCGAAAGGAATCAGCACGCCCACCGCGATCACCGAGCCGGGAATGGCGTAGCCCATGGCGGCGACGCGCACAGCGCCCTTCAGCAGCGGCGTCGGGCGCAGCCGCTGCCCGTAGGCCAGGACCAGCGCCAGCGACACCGCCAGCACCGCTGCCAGCGCCGCCAGCGTGAAGCTGTTGCGGGCCAGCGTCAGGAACACCGGGCCGAAGGCCTGATCCCCGGCGGTGACCGCCATGCGGACCAGCAGCCCGGCGGGCAGCAGGAAGCCGAGCAGCAGCGGCAGGCCGCAGGCCGTCATGGCGGCGGCGGCGCGCCAGCCCTTCAGCTCATGCTTCGGCAGGCGGCGGTAGCGGGTGGTGGTGTGGTGGTAGCGGGCCTGACGGCGCGACCAGCGCTCCATCAGCACCAGCACCAGGACGAACATCATCAGCACCGCGGCCAGCTGCGCCGCCGCCACCGGCTGCCCCATGGCGAACCACGTCCGGTAGATGCCGGTGACGAAGGTGTTCACCGCGAAATACTGCACCGTGCCGAAATCGGCCAGCACCTCCATCAGCACCAGCGCCAGGCCGGCGACGATGCTGGGGCGGGCCAGCGGCAGCGCCACCGTGAAGAAGCTGCGCCACGGCCCGCGGCCGAGCGTGCGGCTGACCTCCAGCACGCAGACGGACTGCTCCAGGAAGGCGGCGCGCGACAGCAGATAGACGTACGGGTAGAGCACCAGCGTCATCATCAGCGCGGCGCCTTCGAGCGTACGGATGTCGGGAAACCAGTAGTCCCGCCGCGACCAGTGGAAAACCTCGCGCAGCGCGGTCTGCACCGGGCCGACGAACTGGAGCAGGTCGGTGTAGACGTAGGCCATGACGTAGGCCGGCACCGCCATCGGCAGCAGCAGCGCCCATTCCAGCATCCGGCTGCCGGGGAAACGGCACATGGTGACCAGCCAGGCGGTGCCCACCCCGATGACCAGCGTGCCCACCCCCACCCCGAAAACGAGGCGGACGGTGTTCAGCAGATACTCCGCCAGCACCGTGTCGACCAGATGCTGCCACACCCCGTCCGTCGGCACGAAGACGCGGCTGATCACCGCCAGAACCGGCAGGGCGACCAGCGCCGCGATCACCAGCGTCGCCAGCGTCCAACCGCTGAAACCGACGCGATGCCACAGGGAGGAGTGGAAGCCGGCGGCCTGAACCGGGCCGCCCGGGGCCGGGCCGGGGGTTTGAAAGGTGTCCGTCGTCAAGGCAGGTTGCGCCCATAGGGATGTGTCGAACGGGACCCCTATGGTGTCACACTGTGCGAATAACTCGCAATGACAACATGCCGCATCCCCTTCCCCCGGCGGTATGACAGGGATGCGGCTGCCGTTGCGGTTACTTGGTGCCGAACATGCGGTCGCCCGCGTCGCCCAGGCCGGGGACGATGTAGGCGTTCTCGTCCAGATGGCTGTCGAGCGAGGCGGTGAAGACCTTCACCCGCGGGTGGGCGGCGGCGAAGACGCGCATGCCCTCGGGCGCCGCGACCAGCGCCATGAAGCGGATGTTCTCGTCGTCCACGCCGTGGCGGTTCAGCACGTCGCAGGCGTGGACGGCGGAGTTGCCGGTCGCCAGCATCGGATCGACGACGATGAACAGGCGGCCCTCCGCCTCGGGCAGCTTCACCAGATACTCGTGCGGCATCTTGGTGTCGTGGTCGCGGTAGAGGCCGATGTGCCCCTCGCGCGCCGACGGCACCAGCTCGTGCAGGCCCTGGGCCATGCCGAGCCCGGCGCGCAGCACCGGCACGATGGCCAGCTTCTTGCCGGCGATGACCGGCGCGTCCATGGGCTGGAGCGGCGTGTCGATCCGCTCGGTCGTCAAGGGCAGGTCGCGGGTGATCTCATAGCCCATCAGCAGCGAGATTTCGCGCAGCAGGGTGCGGAAGCCGCCGGTGGAGCGTTCCTTGGCCCGCATCAGCGTCAGCTTGTGCTGGATCAGCGGGTGGTCGAGGACGAACAGATTGGGAAATTCGGAATTGGTGCGCATGGATCTCGTGCCGCGGCCTGTCTAGGCCCCGATCCTAACCCGGCGGACCCGCTTCGGCCAAGCCGCCCTTAAGCGATGCCGCCGGATGCGCCCGCAAATCACCCATCCCGGACCGGAAAGGAATTACCGACGGGTCGGCGCGGCGTCCACGGGTTGATCCAGCCCATAGCGGACCACGCGGTTGCGCCCGCTGTTCTTCGCCTGATAGAGGGCGCGGTCGGCGCAGACCACCATGTCCTCCACCGGGAGCCCCTCCCCGGCCTCGACCAGTCCGAAGGAGGCGGTGACCGCGATCCGCCGCCCGTCCGGCAGCGCCACCGGGGTCCGCGCCAGTTCGCCGCGCAGCCGCTCGATGACCCGGAACCCCTCGGCGAGGCCGGTTTCCTTCAGGCAGATCAGAAACTCCTCCCCGCCCATGCGGAAGGCCTCGTCGAAGCTGCGGATGCCCCGGCTGATGGCGGCGGCGGTGGCGGCCAGGACGCGGTCGCCGATGTCGTGACCGTAGGTGTCGTTGATGCCCTTGAAGCGGTCGATGTCGCAGATGGCGACGCAGAAAGCCGGGCCGTTCCGGCGGAAGCGGTTGTGCTCGCGCTCCAGCGCCTCCTGCATGCCGCGGCGGGTGCGCAGGCCGGTCAGCGGGTCCAGCCCGCTCGCCGCCGCGCCGAAGGCCCGTTCGACCCGGCGCAGATGCAGGACGAACTCCTCGAAGCGGGCGATCACCCCCTCATAGTCGGCCTCGCTGGGACTCTCGCCGCCGGCCGCCTTCAGGAGAAGCAGCTTGGCCTTGCGGTGCATCTGCTCGTGCAGGGTGACCAGCTTCTCCACGGCGGGCTGGTGGGCCAGATCGTCGGCGTTGACCGCCACGCACCACGCCGCGAAGGAGGCCGGGGCCGACACCCGCTCACCCCCCTGCCCGCCGCGGAAGAAGACGGCGCGGTGCCACTGCCCGATCCATCGCAAATGCTCGTCGAGCACGAGGCCGAGGCTGTCGGATGGCGAGCGTGTGTCGGACGAGCTGGTCATCGGGCTTGCACGGCTTCCCTTCGGACACATCCACCGGTCGCGGCTGGCGGATGCCAACAGTATCGCACGAAGTCATAACGCCCGTCCGCAACCCGGTCGTGCGATTAAGTTGTGCCCGTCCGCCAAAAGGGAAAGCCCAGCGGTACCATCAAATTTTATTCAAATGCCTCGCTGCGGCGACACGTCACAGCCCGGCCACGCTGTCGAGGAAGCGGCGGATCAGTTCCGGGTCCTTGTGACCGGGGCGGTCCTCCACGCCCGACGACACGTCGAGCGCCGTGGCGCCGGTCGTCCGCACGGCCTCCGCCGCGTTCTCCGGCTTCAGCCCGCCGGACAGCATCCAGGGCTTCGGCCAGCTCCGCCCGGCGAGTAGCGTCCAGTCGAAGGCGATGCCGTTGCCGCCCGGCAGCGCCGACACCTTGGCCGGCGGCTTGGCGTCGAACAGCAGCCGGTCGGCGACCTCGGCCGCCTCCAGCGCGGCGGCCAGATCCTCCGGCCCACCGACCTTGATCGCCTTCATCACCGGGATGTTGAAGGCGGCCTTCACCTCGGCGATGCGGCGCGGCGTCTCCTTGCCGTGGAGCTGGATCAGGTCGAAGGGGACCTGGCTGACCACATGCTCCAGGAAGTCGTTCTCCGGATCGACGAACAGCCCGACCGTGCGCACGCCGGTGGGGACCAGCCGCGCCAGCTCCGCCGCCATGGACGGCGCGATGGAGCGCGGGCTCGGCGGGTAGAAGACGAAGCCGACATAGCGCGCCCCGCCGGATACCGCGGCGTGCAGCGACAGGGGCTCAGTGAGGCCGCAGATCTTCACGCTGACGGGCATGGCGCGGGTCCTTACAGTTCCGAAACGATGCGTCGGGCGGCGGCTTCCGGATCGGCGTCGCCGGTGATCGGGCGGCCGATGACCAGATGGTCCGCCCCGGCGGCCAGCGCCTCGGCGGGGGTCATGACGCGCTTCTGGTCGTTGGCGGCGGCCCAGGCGGGGCGGATGCCCGGCACCATCAGGATGAAGTCCGGCCCGCAGGCCTCGCGGATCAGCGCCACCTCGGCGGGGGAGCAGACGACGCCGTCCACCCCGGAGTCCTTGGCGAGCAGCGCCAGCCGCTTCACCTGATCAGCCACCGGAACGCTCTGGCCGACGGCCTGGAGGTCGGCGGCGTCCATGCTGGTCAGCACGGTGACGGCGAGGATCTTCGGACGCTCCGCGCCGGCGCCCGCCGCGGCCTCCGCCGCCGCGCGCATCATCGCCGGGCCGCCGGAGGTGTGGATGGTCAGGAAGGCCGGCTTCAGCGGCAGCGCCGCCCGGATGCCGCCCGCCACCGTGTTGGGGATGTCGTGCAGCTTCAGGTCGAGGAACAGCGGCGGACCATCCTCGCCGATCACCGCGCGGATGCCCGCCGGGCCATGGGCGATGAAGAATTCCAGCCCCAGCTTGATCCCGCCGACCACCCCCGCGATGCGCCGGCCGAGGTCGCGGGCGGTGTCGAGGTCGGTCGTATCGACGGCGCAGAAGATGCGCGAGGCGGGCGCGATGCTGGGCGTGCTCATGGAAAAACGGCTCTCCGGACCCTGGACGATGGTGACGGGGCGCAGCCTAACAAGGGCCGGCGGCAATCACCAGACTTCCGGGGGCCGGAGAGATATTAGGAAACGTTACTCGCGGTTCACATCGACGCGGCCGGTCGGGGTCGAGACCGGGGTCGCCGCCGGGGCGGCGGTCGGCGTGGCGGCCGGAGCGCCCGCCGCCGGGTTGGCGCCCTGCGTGTTGACGTCGCGCAGCGAAGCGGCGGCGGCGCGGCGGCGTTCCTCGGCGACCTGCTCGCTGTCGTAATCGGCGGTGCCGGCGTCGTAACCGCTCCAGCCGGCCTCGCGGTAGCCCTGCGCCCGGCCGGGGATGTCCACCGAGCCGTGGCGCTGCATGACGGTCAGCGCGGAGTCGCACATCGCCTCATCGACCCGGCCGACCAGCAGCACGCCGCCGCGGCGCACGCCCTCCGCGAACACCTCCGCGTCCTCCCGCGTCACGCCGACGCCGGTCAGCATGGAGACGCGGCGGTCGCGGGCGTCGAAATTCGGGTCCTGCCCGAAATCGGCGGCGTGGCGCCAGCTTTCCAGCCGGTTCTCGGTGGCCAGACTGGCCGAGGAGCCCAGCTTCGCGCTGTCGGCGCCCATCATGGTGAAGTCCTGCCGCAGATTGGCGGCCTCCAATTCGCTCAACGCGCGTTCGGCGCCGGACAGATCGTCGTACAGCGCGACAATGGTCTTCTTGTTCATGAACCCGCTCCTGTGCTGGTCCGATCCGGACGTGGTCCGGACTCAGAGGAAGAAATAGAGGAGGGCGAGGACCACCAGCACGACCAGCGCGATGACCCACCAGTTCATGGAGCCGGCCGCACCGCCCGTCGCCGTCCGGTTGCCGTCCGTGTCATAGACACCCACTTTGCGAGGTTCGTCGGCCATGGATGCTTCACTCCCTGTCGGTAAGGCTTCAGCCAACACAGGCTGATTGCCCTCTCAACAGGGGTGGAGCCGCACCGTTCCGCCGGTTCCCGGAGGGGCGGCGCCGGGAGAGCGCTCAGCGCCCGGCGGCCCAGTCCGGCAATTGCGACGCTTGCGCCGGATCGCCGACCGGATCGGCGATGGCGCCCGCCAGCGCCTCGCCCAGCGCCGGGGCGAACTTGAAGCCGTGGCCGGAGCAGGCGCTCATCAGCCAGCAGCGGGCGGACAGCGGCTCGACGACGAAGCGCTCGTCGTCGGTCACCGTGTAGAAGCAGGTCGCCGCGTTGGCGAGGCTGTAGCGGTGGCCGTCCGCCAGCACCCGGCGGGCGCGGTCCAGCACGTCGCGCGCCTCGTCCGGATCGGGGTCGCGGTCGGCGTCCGGGTCGCCGACGCGCGAGAAGCGGTGGTCGCCCGCCTTCATCGTCGTGCCGGCCACCGGGGGCACGACGTAGACCCCGCTCTCCCCGTCCGCGTCGATCAGCATCGGCGCCTTGGCCCAGACGCCGCGCAGCCCCTCCGGCGGCATCAGATAGGCCACCACCTGCCGCGACGGGGTCAGGCGCGCCGCCGTCTCCGGCAGCAGCTTCGTCACCCAGGCCCCGGCGGCGACGACCAGGGCGTCGGCGCCGATGGTCCGGCGGTCGGCGAGCGTCACGGTGGCGCGCTCCGCGTCGATCGCCGTCACGGGGGCACGCGCGTGAACCGTCACCCCCAGCGCGTTCAGATGATGGCTGAGCAGCTCCACGATGCGCCCGGCGAGCAGCACGCCGCCCGACTCGAGATGCAGCCCCTCGGCCACCGCGTTGGCGTCGACCAGCGGGAATTCCGCGGCGAGCTGCGCCGGGGTCAGGCGGCGGAAGGGATGGCCCAGCGATTCCAGCACAGCGGCGCTGTCGGCCAGCCAGCGCCGCCCGTCCTCCGCCGAGGCGGTGCAGAGCGTGCCGCTGGGAACCAGCAGCCGTTCGCCCAGGTCGCCCCACAGCCGCTCCCAGGCCTGGAGCGCGCGGTCGGTCATGCGGGCGTAGCCGGCGCTGGCGCCGTAGGCGTGGCGGAACAGCCGGTGCTGGTCCACGGAGCTGCCGAAGGGGTTGGGCACCTGGCCCTGGTCGAAGACCGCGACCTCGTGCCCGGCGCGGGCCAGCGCCCAGGCCGTGCACAGCCCCATGATGCCGGCGCCGACGACGGTGATGCGGAGAGTCATGATGGGAAAACGCCTTAACGGATCGTGTCGTTGTGGATCACCATCTCCACCGCCAGCTGGGCGGCGCAGAGGTCCTCCAGCGCGGTGCCGACCGACTTGAACAGGGTGATCTGGTCGTAGAAGCGGCGGCCGGCGCGCTGGCCGCGGGTGAGGTCGTAGAGGTCGCCGGCGATGTCCGCGTCGGTCAGGATGCCGGCCTTCATCGGCTGGACGATGTCGCCCGCCTCCGTGCAGGCCCCCTCGCGGGTGTCCACGAAGACGCGGGAGCGGCGGATGCAGTCGTCGTCCGCCTCGCGCATCTCCGGGGTGAAGCCGCCGACGAGGTCGAGATGGGCGCCCGGCTGAAGCCATTCGCCGCGGATCAGCGGCTCCTTCGCCAGCGTGGCGCAGGAGATCACCTGGGCGCCGCGCACCGCCCCCTCCAGGTCGGCGGTGGCCTCGATGCGGAATTTCGGGCGGTGGAAGCGGCTCGCCACCTTCTTCGCCTTCTCGAGGCTGCGGCCCCAGACCAGCACATGCTTGATCGGCAGGACGGTGGCGAAGGCCTCGATCAGCTCGGGCGCCAGCGCCCCGGTGCCGACCATCAGCAGCCGTTCCGAGTCGGGCCGCGCGAGGTAGGAGGCGGCGAGCGCGGAGGCCGCCGCGGTGCGCCGCTTGGTCAGCGCGGTGCCGTCCAGAACCGCCTGGGGCATCCCCGTCCTGCCGTCCATCAGCAGGTAGATGCCCTGCACCGCCGGCAGATCCTTCGCCCCGTTGTCGGGGAAGACGGTGACCACCTTGACGCCGATGGACTGGTTGACCTGCCACGCCGGCATCAGCAGCAGCGTGCCGTCGTTCCGGCCATAGGTCTCGACCGTGTGGTGGTGCCGCATCGGCACCTCGACCCCGGCGCGGAAGGTCTGCCGCATGCGCTCGATCAGCATGCGGAAGTGCAGGACGGATTTCAGCTCGGCTCCGGTGACGGTGCGCATCGGCGGCTCCCTCCACAGGTCCGGCAAAGCGGAACCCCCCTCCCGCCCCCCAGCCGGACGGGAGGCCGAAGGGGATGCCGGCGGGCGGTCAGTGGACCGTGGTCGCCGGCAGGGCGGCGCCGGAGCCGGTCACCGCGGGCAGGCCGCCGGTGCCGGACACCGGACGGTTCATCTCCGCCAGACGCTTCTCCGCGGCGGCGGCGCGGACCTGCGTCTCCTTCAGCTCGCGCTCCAGGTAGGACACGCGGTCGGAGGAGCGGCGGGCGCGGCGGCGGTGGCGGCGCTGGGCGTTCCAGGCGACGACTCCGCCGGCCAGGAAGCCGATCACCAGCGCCACCAGCGTGGCGAGGTAGACCGGAACCTCCAGCGTGAAGGGCAGCGGCCAGAGCGACAGCGTGACCAGGCCACGGTTGGAGATGGCGAACAGCACCGCGGCCAGCGCGATGGGAACGGCGATGATGAGGGCGATGAAACGCACGGGTATGGTCCTCGTGTCCGTGGTCGGGGACCGGGGCAGCGCCGGGTCCGGGCCGATGAATCAGTGACAGGCTGTCAATGAACGGAAATCATTCGTCGGTGTTCAAGCGCTCGCGCAACTGTTTTCCGGTCTTGAAGAAGGGGATCGCCTTCTCGCCCACCTCGACGGCTTCGCCCGTGCGCGGGTTTCGGCCGGTGCGGGCGTCGCGACGCTTGACGGAGAAGGCGCCGAACCCGCGCAGTTCCACCCGGTCGCCGCGGGCGAGCGCTTCGGAGATCTCGTCGAAGATGGTGCCGACGATCTTTTCGATGTCGCGCTGGTACAGATGCGGATTGCGCTCCGCGAGCCGTTGAATCAGCTCTGATTTGGTCATGGCGATTCCGTTTCCCCCGGTTCGAGCGCCCTTGGACCGCGCTCCTTGACCTGCGCGCAAGCGTGCCACCGGGTCCGGTGACCGTCAAGCTAAGCCTTTCTGGCGGAACCCTTTTCCCGGCAACGCTCCGGCTTGCCCGATCACCGTCCGGAAAAAGGCCCGAAATGTGATTAATCCGTCTTACGGATTGCCTTTGATCACACCATTTCCGATGACATGGATGGAACGGTCCCCGTCGCCGAACGCGGTTGGAGGGACGCGGTTGGAGGTTCGCCATGACGCACGCCCATCACACCGGCCCCGCCGACCCGCTGGCCGGCCTGCCCTACGCGGACCGCGTCCGCACCGTCACCGCCGCCCAGGCGCTGGGCTGGCTGCGGGCCGGCTGGGCGGACCTGCGGGCGTCGGGCTGGGTCAGCCTCGCCTACGGCGCCCTGTTCGTGGCCATCGGCTTCGCGCTGACCGGCGGGCTGGTGCTGGCCGGGATGGCCTATCTGATCGCGCCGATGATCGGCGCCTTCCTGCTGATCGCCCCGCTTCTGGCGCTCGGCCTCTACCGGATCTCCAAGGACGTCGAGGAGGGGCGGCGGCCCAGCCTGTGGCGGGCGCTGACCGCGTGGCGGGCCAACCCCTACCACATCCTGACCGCCGGCCTGATCCTGATGCTCTATGTGATGATCTGGGCGCGGATGAACGTGGTGGCCTTCGCCCTGTTCTTCCCGCACGAGGCCATCGCGCTCGATCATTTCGTGGCGCAGATGTTCAGCCTGGACGGTCTGGTCTTCACCGCCTTCATCACGGCGCTGGGCTTCGCCTTCGCCGCCTTCGCCTTCATCACCAACGTCACCGCCCTGCCGATGATGATGGACCGCCCGGTGGACGTCTTCGCGGCGGCGGTGGCCTCGGCCATGGCGGTGCTGCGCAACCCGCGCGTCATGGCGCTGTGGGCCGGGCTGATCGTGCTGGTGACCGGCGCCGGGCTGCTGACCGGCTTCCTCGGGCTGATCGTCGCCCTGCCCCTGGTCGGGCACGCGAGCTGGCACGCCTACCGCGATCTCATCAAGGAGGACGAGGAGGGATGAGGGACTGACGCGTTAAAAAGGAAAAAGCCGCCGCGGGGTGACCGCGGCGGCTTTTTCTTTGGCGTAGGTGCGGGAGACTGGCCCCCTCCCCGGCCCTCCCCCGCTTTCGCAGGGGAGGGAGATGGGAAGGACCTTACTCCTCGCCGGTCTGCTGCTTGCGCTTCAGAGCCGCACCCAGGATGTCGCCCAGCGAGGCGCCCGAGTCGGACGAACCGTACTCGGCCATCGCCTGCTTCTCCTCCTCCATCTCGCGGGCCTTGATGGACAGCGAGATGCGGCGGGAGCCGCGGTCGATCTGGGTAACCTTCGCGTCGACCTTCTCGCCGACGGCGAAGCGGTCCGGACGCTGCTCCGAACGGTCGCGGGACAGATCCGACTTGCGGATGAAGCCGGTGTAGCCCTCGCCGACCGTCACCTCGATGCCACCGTCGGTGACCTGGGTCACGGTGCAGGTGACGACCTCGTTCTTCTTCAGGCCGGCCGTGGCAGCCTCGAACGGATCGTTCGCGAGCTGCTTGATGCCGAGGGAGATGCGCTCCTTCTCGACGTCGACGTCCAGGACCTTGACCTTGACGCGGTCGCCCTTCTTGTACTCGGCGATGGCCTCCTCACCCGACTTGTTCCAGTCGAGGTCGGACATGTGGACCATGCCGTCGATGTCGCCCGGCAGACCGACGAACAGACCGAACTCGGTGATGTTCTTGACCTCGCCTTCCAGCTCCGTGCCCGGGCCGAACTTGTCGAGGAAGGTCTCCCACGGGTTGTCCAGGCACTGCTTGAGGCCCAGGCTGATGCGGCGCTTCTGCGGATCGACGTCCAGGACCATGACCTCGACTTCCTGCGAAGTCGACACGATCTTGCCCGGATGGACGTTCTTCTTCGTCCAGGACATCTCCGAGACGTGCACCAGGCCCTCGATCCCCGGCTCCAGCTCCACGAAGGCGCCGTAGTCGGTGATGTTGGTGACGCGACCCTTGAACCGCGAGCTGACCGGGTACTTGGCTTCCACGCCTTCCCACGGATCGGCTTCCAGCTGCTTCATGCCGAGGCTGATGCGCTGGGTCTCCGGGTTGAAGCGGATGACCTGGACCGTGACGGTCTGGCCGATCTGCAGGGCCTCGGACGGGTGGTTGATGCGGCGCCACGCGATGTCGGTGACGTGCAGCAGGCCATCGACGCCACCCAGATCCACGAACGCGCCGTAGTCGGTGATGTTCTTGACCACACCCTGCAGAACCTGGCCTTCCTTGAGGTTGGCCACCAGCTCCGAACGGGCCTCGGCGCGGCTCTCTTCGAGCACAGCGCGACGCGACACGACGATGTTGCCGCGCGAGCGGTCCATCTTCAGGATCTGGAACGGCTGCGGGGTGCCCAGCAGCGGGGAGATGTCGCGGACCGGACGGATGTCCACCTGCGAACCCGGCAGGAACGCCACGGCGCCCGACAGGTCGACGGTGAAGCCGCCCTTGACGCGGCCGAAGATGACGCCGGTGACGCGGGTCTGGTCCTGGAAGGACTTCTCCAGCAGCGCCCAGGCCTCTTCGCGCTTGGCCTTCTCACGCGACAGAACGGCTTCGCCGTTCTTGTCTTCCATGCGCTCCAGATACACCTCGACGGTGTCGCCCGCCTTCAGCTCGGGCGGCTGGCCGGCAACGGCGAATTCCTTCAGCGCGACGCGGCCTTCCGACTTCAGGCCGACGTCGATGGTGACCATGTCGTTCTCGACGGAGACGACGCGGCCCTTGACGACCGAGCCTTCGAGGGACTCGGCCGTGCCGAGCGACTCCTCGAGCAGAGCCGCAAAGCTTTCCTTCTCGCCGGTCCGGGCCATAGCTTGTGCCATTGAAACTCCTAAGGTTGGCCGAAAGCGATCCCGCCATGGTCCGTCCCGCGGCAAAACGGGCCGGCCCCCGATGGGACCACCGCGCCGGGCACCACGCCCGGCGACTTGGTTGACATATGTTCCGTTGGAGGGCCGAAGCGCCCGGACCCTGATGCTCAGACCTTGGGGCCGAAACCGGTTTTCGTTCCGATAAAGGCGGTCGCCGCTGCGAACGCCTGGTCGGCGTCGAGGGCGGAGGTATCAAGCACAAAAGCGTCGGCAGCCGGCAGGAGCGGTGCTACCGTCCTCTGGCTGTCGCGCGCGTCACGGGCCTTCATGTCCTCCAGGACGTCGGACGGTATAGCCGGAATCCCGCGTTCCCGCAACTCCTTGAGTCGCCGCTCGGCCCGCACCTCCACGGAAGCGGTAACGAACAGCTTGGCATCGGCGGTCGGGCATACGACCGTCCCGACGTCCCGCCCGTCCAGCACCGCCCCCGGCGCGCCGCCGGGCGGGGTCGCGGCGAACGTCCGCTGGAAATCGAGCAGCGCGGCCCGCACCGCCGGCACCGCGGCGACCTTCGACGCCGCCTGCGCCGCTTCGTCGCTGCGCAGGGCCGGGTCGTTCAGGATGCCGTCGTCCGGCCGCAGCCCACGGGCGGCCTGTGTCGCGGCCTCCGCATCGGCCGGGTCGCCGCCCGCGCGCAGGACACTGACGCCGACGGCGCGGTAAAGCGCGCCGGTGTCGAGATGCGCGAAGCCGTAGGCCTGGGCGACCCGCTTGGACAGCGTGCCCTTGCCCGCCGCGGCGGGCCCGTCGATGGCGATGACCCGTCCCATCGCCCTCAGACCCCCGCGATCTTCGCGCCGACGCCGTTCATCAGGGCGACGAAGCCGGGGAAGCTGGTGTCGATGAAGGCGCCGTCGTCCACCTGCACCGGCTCGGCCGTGGCCATGCCCAGCACCAGGAAGCTCATGGCGATGCGGTGGTCCATGGCGGTGGCGACGGTGGCGCCGCCCTGCGGCGGCTTGCCGGTGCCGTAGACGGTCAGGCTGTCGTCGGCCCCGACCTCCACCTTCACGCCGCACTTGGTCAGCCCGTCGGCGACCATGGCGAGGCGGTCGCTCTCCTTCACGCGCAGCTCCTTCAGGCCGAGCATGACGGTGGTGCCTTCCGCGCAGGCGGCGGCGGCGGCGAGGATCGGGTATTCGTCGATCATGCTGGGGGCGCGGTCCGCCGGGACGACGATGCCCTTCAGCGGGCCGTGCTTCACCCGCAGGTCGGCCACCGGCTCGCCCGCCTCGTCGCGGCGGTTCTCGAAGGCGATGTCGGCGCCCATCTCGACCAGCGTGTCGTAGAGGCCGGTGCGGCGCGGGTTCATGCCGACACCGGGGAGCAGCAGCTCCGAGCCGGGGCGCAGCAGGGCCGCGACCGCTGGGAAGGCGGCGGAGCTGGGGTCGGCGGGCACGACGATCTCACGCCCGGTCAGCTCGGGCTGGCCGACGACGGAGACGGCCAGGGAGCCGTCCTCCATCCGCTCGGTCGTGACGGTGGCGCCGAAATGGCGCAGCATCAGCTCGGTGTGGTCGCGGGTCGGCTCCGCCTCGATCACCGTGGTGGTGCCGGCGGTGTTCAGGCCGCAGAGGATGATCGCCGACTTGACCTGGGCGGAGGCCACCGGCAGCCGGTAGGTGATCGGCACGGTGCGGTCGCTGCCGACCACGGCCAGCGGCAGCCGCCCGCCGGACCGCCCGACGAAGCGCGCCCCCATCTGCTCCAGCGGGCCGGTCACGCGGGCCATCGGACGCTTGTTCAGCGAGGCGTCACCGGTGAAGACGCAGGTGATCGGGTGCGACGCGACGAGGCCCATCAGCAGGCGCGCCGCCGTGCCGCTGTTGCCCATGTCGAGCACCTGCGTCGGCTCGCCCAGCCCGCCCAGACCGACGCCGCGCACGCGCCACACGCCGTCCCCGCCGCGCTCCGCCTGGGCGCCGAGCAGACGCATGGCGGCGGCGGTGTTCAGCACGTCCTCCCCTTCCAGCAGGCCGTGGATGACGGTCTCGCCCACCGCAACGGCGCCCAGCATCAGCGACCGGTGCGAAATGGACTTGTCGCCCGGCACGCGGATGGTGCCGGCCAGCGCGCCGGTGGAGGATGAGCGAAGCGGCTTCGCCTGCAGCATGGGAGGGCTCCCCAGACAAGAATGTGACCAGGGCGGAGTACCTAGCACAGCGGGAAGGGCGATGCGAGCGATGCGCGGCTCTAGCGATCAGTCCCCGACCGCCACCCCCTCGCGCCGGGTGTCGGCGCCGCCGGACAGCCCCTGGCCGGTCACCACGATCGCCTGGGTGCCGGAGGTCAGCTCCATCGCCTTGACCGTGTGCCCCCGCGCCTCCAGCGCGGCGATCCAGCCCTCCGCCTCGGTGCCCTGCTCCAGCTCGGTCGGGCCGTTGCGGCTGCCGAAATTGGGAGCGTCCACCGCCGCCTGCGGGTCGAGGTTCCAGTCGAGCAGGGCGACCAGCGTCTTGCCCACGTAATTGATGATGTTGCTGCCGCCCGGCGACCCCACCGAGGCCACCAGGGCGCCGTCGCGGAAGACCAGCGTCGGCGCCATCGAGCTGCGCGGGCGCTTGCCCGGCTCCACCCGGTTGGCGACCGGCTTGCCGTCCTCCGTCGGGGTGAAGGCGAAGTCGGTCAGCTCGTTGTTCAGCAGGAAGCCGCGCACCATCAGGCGGGAGCCGAAGCCGTCCTCGATGGTGGTGGTCATGGCGACCGCGTTGCCCGCCCCGTCCACCACCGAGATGTGGCTGGTCCCATGCTCCTCGGCTTCGGCGAAGCCCCAGGCGCGGCCTTCCCGGAAGGGCGGCTCGCCCGGCTGCGCCTTGCCCATGGACCGCTCGCCGACCAGGGCGGCGCGGCCCGCCAGATAGCCGCGGTCGAGCAGCCCCTTCACCGGCACCGACACGAAATCCGGGTCGGCCAGATAGAGCCCGCGGTCGGCGAAGGCGAGTCGCCCGGCCTCCGACAGCCAGTGCGCCGCCAGCGCCGGGTCGCCGCGGGTGGCGGCCATGTCGCGTCCCTCCAGGACGGCCAGCATCTGCAGCACCGCGACCCCGCCGGAGCTGGGCGGCCCCATGCCGCACAGGGTGTAGGCGCGATAGGGACCGCAGACCGGTTCCCGCTCCTTCACCCGATAGGCCTTCAGGTCGGCCTCGGTCATGTCGCCGGGGTTGGTGGGATGGCCGGTGACCGCCGTGACGAGGTCGGCGGCGATCGGCCCCTCGTAGAAGGCGGCGGAGCCCCTCTCGGCGATGGCGCGCAGGGTCGCCGCGAACTCCGGATTCTTCAGCACATGGCCGACCGGCCAGGGCGTGCCGTCCGGCTGGTAGAAATAGGCGCGCGCCGTGGGGTTGGCCGGCAGGTGCTTCTCCATCGCCAGCTGGCCGTTCAGCCGGGGGCTGACCGTGAAGCCGGTCTCGGCCAGCGCGATGGCGCGCTCGAACAGGCGGGGCCAGGGCAGCTTGCCGTGCGTGCGGTGGGCGTGCTCCAGCAGCATCACCGTGCCCGGCACCCCGACGGACCGCCCGCCGACCACCGCGTCGTAGAAGGGCATCGGCTTGCCGTCCGCTCCCAGGAAACGCTCCGGAGTCGCCGCGGCGGGCGCCGTCTCGCGCCCGTCGAGGGAGGTCACCGTCTTCGTTGCGGCATCGTAATGGACCAGGAAGGCGCCGCCCCCGATGCCGGAGCTTTGCGGCTCCACCAGATTGAGGACGAGCTGCACGGCGATGGCCGCGTCCACCGCGCTGCCGCCCGCGCGCAGGATCTCCCGCCCGGCTTCCGCCGCCAGCGGATTCGCGGCGGCCACCATGTACCGGGTGGCGGTGTCGACGCCGCGGCTGCCGCGTCCGGTCGCGCGCTCCGGCGCCACGTCACCCGCGGCGGAAGGCGCTGTGGGTGACGCTGTGGAGGGCGCCGTGGAGGACGCCGTCTGGGCCAGGGCCGCCAGCGGCAGCGCCGCCAGCAGGCCGGCGGACAGCAGCGCCCGCCAGCGGCGGGACAGCAGGATCGGCATCGGGTTCCTCCCCCATTATCATGGTATCCTTGCCGGCGGCCCGGAGGACCACCGCAGGGTGAAGTTTGTCACCGGCCGGCGCCTCCGCCAGTTTGCCGGCGACATTCAGCGAACTTTTTTTTGACAAGCGCCCGCTGGCGTGGCAAAGGGCGCGGCTTGTAATTCTTGCAATTCCCGAATTGGGCATTCCCTAGGAACGTGACGGAGGACGAGGCGTGGCCAAACCCGAATGGGGCGTCAAGCGCATCTGCCCGAGCTGTGGCGCGCGCTATTACGATCTGCGCAAGGACCCGCCGGTGTGCCCGAGCTGCGGAGCGCAGTTCGATCCCGAGGCGTTGCTGAAGTCCCGCAAGGCGCGCCCGGCGCCGGTCGACGATGTCAAGAAGGCCCCGGTGGTCTCCTCGGAGGACGAGGAAACCGAGACCGAGGAAGAGGAGTCGACGGAACTCGATGAGGTCGAGGACGACGTGTCCGTCGACGACATCGAGGAAACCGACGAGACTCCCGAGGACGAGGACGATGTCCTGATCGAGGACACCTCGGAGCTGGGCGAGGACGACATGGACGAGGTCGTCGACGTCGAAGGCGAGGACGAGGAGGAGCGCTGATCCGCGCTCCCCTAGGAAGGAGGGGTGCGGTGGGGTGGAAAAAGGTGGGTGGGGCCGAATTTTTCTCTTGCATCGGCCCCCCGTCCTGACCAATATCCCGCTCCACCGAGGCAGGCCGCAAGGCTCGCCACCCAGAGTTTCGGGGCCATAGCTCAGCTGGGAGAGCGCTACAATGGCATTGTAGAGGTCAGGAGTTCGATCCTCCTTGGCTCCACCAAATACCCGAAGGGCCTGCGCTGCACCGCGCGGGCCCTTCGGCGTTTCGGGTCCTTTTTTCTTCCCATTCCCCCCTCCGCCACCGTCTTGACAGGCGTCAAGGAAGGCTTTTTGGTCGGGCGGCACCTTCGGCTTCCGCCGATTCCCCTTCCCTCCCGCTTCGGACACGCCATGGCCGACATCCTGATCGCCAACACCCTGACGGGCGACACCACCCTGGGCGCGCTGAACGCCGTCGATCCGGACGCCGTGGGCCGTCTGGCGCAGATCCACCCGGTCTTCAACCCCGGAGTCGGCGTGCCGGACAGCGCCAGCCTGGGCGATCTCGCCAAGGCCACCGGCATCCCGCTGGACGTGCTGCTGGCCACGGCGCGCGGCGCCATCCACGTCACCGCCCCGGCCGGCGGCTGCGGCTGCGGAAGCGGCGGCTGCGGCACCCCCAGGCACTGAGCGCTTTCCCCCTCCCATTCGCGGCGCCGGACCCCACCTGTTGGTGGCACCCACCATTGGGAACAGGCTTCGGGAACGGGAGGACAAGCATGACGACGGCGCCAACATCGACCGAGTCTCCGGACGGCTGGCTGGAAACGGTGGTCGTCCCGCGCACCAGCGACATCGGCGGGTTCGAGGTGCGGCGCGCCCTGCCCTCCGTCCGCAAGCGGATGGTCGGGCCGTTCGTCTTCCTCGACCAGATGGGGCCGGCGATCCTCAAGGCCGGGGCGGGCATCGACGTCCGCCCCCACCCGCACATCGGGCTGGCCACCGTCACCTATCTGTTCGATGGCGAGATCCTGCACCGCGACAGCCTGGGCACCGTCCTGCCGATCCGTCCGGGGGCGGTGAACTGGATGACCGCCGGGCGCGGCATCGCCCATTCCGAACGCTCCGCCACCGACGAGCGCGGGCGCGACCGGCTGCTGTCGGGCATCCAGTCCTGGGTCGCCCTGCCCAAGACCCATGAGGAAACCGACCCCGCCTTCGTCCATCTCGGCGCAGACGAGCTGCCGGTGGTGGAGGGCGAGGGCAAGCGGCTGCGCGTCGTCGCGGGCGAGGCGTACGGTGTACGTTCGCCCATGAACACCCTGTGGGACACGCTGTACGTCGATGCCTCGCTGGACGCCGGCGCCCGCCTGCCCATCGACCGCGAGACGGAGGAGCGGGCGCTCTACATCGCCGACGGCACCGTCACCATCCACGGCGACCGCTTCGAGGCCGGGCGGCTCCTGGTGCTGCGCCCCGGCGACGCGGTGACGGTGGAGGCCGAAACCGCCGCCCGCCTGATCCTGTTGGGCGGCGCCGTCATGGACGGCCCGCGCCACATCTGGTGGAACTTCGTGTCCAGCCGCCAGGACCGCATCGAACAGGCCAAGGCCGAATGGAAGGCCGGGCGGTTCGACGCCGTTCCCGGCGAGACGGAATTCATTCCGCTTCCGGAACGGTAAAGCCCAGAGCCGTCAGCCTCTCCCGCACCGCCGGATCGGCCAGCGCCGCCAGGAAGCGCCGGACCGCCGGCCGTTCCCGGCGGTCGTTGGGGATCACGAAGTCGTAATGCTCCGCCTGCAGGGGCAGGAAGCCCAGCCCGTAGAGGGTGGCGACGCTTTCGATGGCGACGCCCCAGTCGGCGCGGCCCTGGGCCACCGCCACCGCCACGGCGTTGTGCGACTTGGCCTGCGACCAGTAGCCGGTGGGGCGCGCCGCCCCCAGCAGCCGGTCGGTCAGGATGCGCGTGCCGCTGCCGGCGTTGCGGTTGACCAGGATGCAGTCGGGGTCCTGCGCCGCCGCCAGACCGGCCTCCTCGGCCGTTCCGCCCTCGAAACGAGTGTCGCCTTTGCGGAAGACGATGCCCTGGAGGCGGCGGTAGCCGGTCACGAGGCCGAGCGCCGGGGTCAGGAAGGGGCGGTTGTACGCGCCGCTCTTGGGGTCCATCAGGTGGATGGCCGCCACGTCGCATTCGCCGCGCCGGGCGGCGGCGAGCCCGCCCATCGAGCCGACGTTCAGCGCCTTGACCGTCAACCCTTCCCCGACGAGCTGGCCGGTGATGGCGTCCAGCCCGACGCAATGGCTGCCGATCACGATCAGGTCGGCGGGGCGGGTGTCGCGCCCGATGCGCTGGACCGACACCGGGGTGCCGGCCTCCACCGCCTCGGCCTGCGGGTCGATGGCGATGAAGCCGTCCGCCGCGCTGAAGGCGGTCACCGCGCCGGAACCCTTGGACAGCGGATAGGCCGCCAGAGCGCCGTCGGCCCCGCGCACCAGCGAGACCATGACATATTCGGTCCGGCCCCGTTCCGATCCCAGCCGCATCGGCACCGTCGCCTCCACGCTCTCCTTCGCGGCGGGCGGCAGGCCGGCCAGCGCGCGCAGCACCGGGGCGACGAACTCGTGGAAGGTGAACATGGCGGAGGTCGGGAAGCCGGGCAGGATCACCACCGGCTTGCCCTTCGTTACGGCGAGGCACAGAGGCTTGCCGGGCTTCAGCGCGACGCCATGCGCAACGATGCCGGGGTCGGTCAGGCGGCTGACGATGCGGTAGGACAGGTCGCCCGCCCCCTTCGACGTGCCGCCCGACAGCAGCAGCGCGTCGCAGGCCAGCCCCTGCTCGACCAGCGGGGCCAGCTCCGCCTCGTCGTCGCGGGCGATGCCCAGCCGGACCGCCTCCCCGCCCAGCTCCTCCACCGCGGCGGCGAGGATGGCGGCGTTCGAATCATAGACGGCGCCGGTCCGGATCGGCGCGCCCGGCGCGACGATCTCGTCGCCGGTGGACAGGATCGCCACGCGGGGGCGGCGGACCACCGACACCTCGGCCCGCCCGATGGCGGCCAGCACGCCGATCTCGCGGGAGGTCAGCAACTGCCCGCGGCGCATCACCGTCTCGCCGCGCCCGATGTCCGACCCGGCGGCGGCGACGAAGGCGCCGGGCACCACCGGCTTGCGGATCTCCACCAGAAGGGCGTCGCCCTCCTCATGCGACTCGGTGTGCTCGACCATCACCACGGCGTCGGCGCCGCGCGGCAGCATGCCGCCGGTGGCGAGCACCGTGGCCGTTCCGGGGGCGACGGTCAGGGACGGGACGCGCCCGGCCGACAGCACTTCCTCGTTCAGACGCAGAACGACCGGCGTGTCCTCGCCCGCCCCCTGGGTGTCGGCGGCGCGCACCGCGAAGCCATCCACCGAGGAACGGTCGAAGCCGGGCACATCGACCTCCGCCACCACGTCGGCGGCCAGGACGCGGCCCAGCGCGGCGCCCAGCGGCACCGTCTCCGCCCCCTTGGGCGTCAGGTCGAGATGGCGGCGGAACCGCGCCTCGGCCTCGTCGCGGCCCACCACCTCGAGAAACTGCTCCTGCCGGGCCGCCTGGGCGACAAAACGCCGGATGTCCTGTTGGGACACGCCCCTCCCCCCTCGTTTGATGCCGTTCAGAGAGTTGTACCGTCAAAACAGCGCAGGGTCACGGTCGCCCCGGCGGGAACGCCCTCGCTTTCCGCCGGGATCAGCACGAAGCCGTCGGCCAGCACCGCCCCCGCCAGACCCGGCCGGTGCGGGGAGGCCACCGGCTCGACCATCCCGTCGGCCGTCCGGCGCACGCGGTACAGTTCGGTGCAGCCGATCTCCGACACCAGCTTGCGCACCATCACGGCGGGGACGGCCGGATGCGGCAGCGCGGGGTCGCGCCTGGCCAGACGGCGCACCGCCCGCCCGGCCAGCAGTTCGTAGGCCGTCAGGCAGGCCATCGGTTCGCCGGGAAGCAGCAGGGCGGGCACGCCGCCGGCCAGCCCCAGAGCCGCCGAATCGCCGGGGCGCAGGGCCACGCCGTGCAGCGTGAGCTGCCCCGCGTCGGCCAGCGCCAGCGGGGCCACGTCGTCGTCCCCCACCCCGGTGCGCCCGGCGGAAATCAGCAGGTCGGCGCCGGGAGCCGCATAGGCGGCGGCCAGCGCGGCGCGGTCCGCGGGCAGCGGCCCCATCAGCTCCACCACGCCGCCATCCCGCGCCACCAGCGCGGTCAGCATGGCGCCCAGCGTTTCGGGGCCGGACCGCGGCCCCCCGGCCAGCACGATCCGCACCCGCGGGCGGGCACCGACGCTCACCGTGCCGACCCCCAGCGCGGCGAGCAGCCCGAGATCCTGCGGGCGCAAGCGGTGCCCGGCCGTCATCACCACCGTCCCGGCGCGCAGGCCCTCGCCCCGCCGCTCCATTCCCTCGCCCGGAGCGGCGCTGCCCAGCGCCTCGACGAAGGGGCCATCGGCCTGCATGGCCTCCACGGGCAGCACGGCGTCGGTCCCCGGCGGCATCGGCTCGCCCGCCGCGACCGTCACGGCGCCGGGCAGCGGAACCGGGTTGTAGGAGCCGGCGCCCAGCGTGTCGCTGGAGGCGACCGCCACCCCGTCGCGGGCGGCCCGGTCGGCGGGCGGCCAATCCCCCGGCGCGCTCACCGGTGCGGCGAGAACCACGCCCTCCGCCAGCGTGGCGGCGAGATCGGCCGGAGCCGCGGCGCGTGGCGGCAAGGGGAGAATGGTCGCGTCGATCCAGCCTTCCATGACCGGCAGGGAAGCCCGGCTGGAGAAGCCGCGCCCGCGCACGTCGGGCGGAGTCGCTGCAAAAGGACGCCGGTCCGCGGTTGCGCGGTCGTCTCCGGCTCTGGCCGAACTCATGGCTGCACCCGTGATGCCTCAGGTCGGCCCCTTATACCGCAACCTCCACACCGCCGCTGCACACACGGTTGCGGCCGGCGCGCTTGGCCTCATAGAGCAGGCCGTCGGCAAGCTGGGTCAGCCGGTCCGGCGTGTCGTCCGGCATCGGCCGCGCGGTGGCGACGCCCAGGCTGATGGTGATGTGGTCGGCGACGTGGGAGACCGCGTGCGGCAGGCGCCGCTCGGCCACCGTCTGGCGCAGGCGTTCGGCGACCTCGACCGCCCCGTCCTCGTCGGTTTCGGGAAGCAGGCAGACGAACTCCTCGCCGCCGTAACGGGCGATCAGATCGCCCGGCCTCATGATCTGCCCGCCCAGGATCTGCGCCACCGCGCGCAGGCACTCGTCGCCCGCCTGATGGCCGTAATGGTCGTTGTAGGGCTTGAACTGGTCGACATCGAGCATGATCAGCGACAGCGGAAGCTGCGCCCGTCCGCAGCGCCGCCATTCGCGCATCAGCACCTCGTCGAATCGGCGGCGGTTGGCGATGCCGGTCAGGCCGTCGTTGAAGGACAGGGTGCGCAGCAGATCGGTCTGCCGCTTCAGCAGCAGATGGTTGCGCACGCGGGCCTTGACGATGGGCGGGCTGATCGGCTTGGAGATGAAGTCGATGGCGCCGACCTCCAGCCCATAGGTCTCATCCTCCACCTCGCTCTTGGCCGAGATGAAGATGACCGGGATGTCGCGGGTGATCGGGTCGGCCTTGATCCGCGAGCAGACCTCGTAGCCGTCCATGCCCGGCATCATGATGTCCAGCAGAACGAGATCGGGCAGCCGGGCCTGCACCAGCTCCAGCGCCTTCGCCCCGTCGGTGGCGAAATAGATGTCGTGCTCGTCCTTCAGGATGCGGCTCAGCACATGCACGTTCGACGGGATGTCATCGACCACCAGGATTTTGGGACGTGCATCGGTCATGGTCGGTTCCTGGAGGGTGGTTCCCGGGCGGCGGGTCCCGGAGAGCGGGTCCCAGACGGCGGTTGCGGGTGCGGCGCGGGTCAGTCGGCCGGAAGGGACAAGCCGAGATCCAGCATGATCCTGCGCAATATTCCTTGAGCCTTTGTAAAGTCCAAGCCGTCGACGGCGGATGAGAGCGACTTCATGGCCACCGGGTCGATCCAGTCGGCCAGCGACGGAGCCAGGGCGGCGAACTCCTCGGCCGCGGCGAAGTTGCTGTCACGCAGCAGCCGCGCGAAACGCTCCAGCATGGAGTCCAGCGTCTGGATGTCCACCGCCGGCTCCCCAGCGCCACCGCCAGCGCCGCATTTGGGTGCGCCGCCGGGTGCGCGTCCCGGCGCAACGGCCAGCCGGGCGGCGGAGTCCAGCACCGCCTCCAGCTCCGCACGGAGAACCGGCAGCTGCGCCGCCGCCGCCCCTCCGTCCCCACGGAAGGCGGCGACCTGCACGGCGTCCGCGGCAGCCGACAGCCTGCGGGCGCCGATGTTGCCCGCCAGACTCTTCAACTCGTGCCCCAGCGCCTTGGCCCGCGGCAAGTCCCCGGACGCCAGGGCGACGGCGATTCCGTCCGCCACCCCGTCGTAGGTCCGGGCGAAGTCGGCGACGAACTTGCGGAACAGCCCGACGTCGCCGTCGAGCCGGTGCAGCGCGTCCTGCACGTCGATGCCCGGCAGCTCGATGGGAAGGGACGCGCGGGCCGCGAAGGGCACGGCCTTGGGCAGCAGCGGCGCGCCCGCAGCCAAATTGCCCGCAGCCAGACTGCCCACCGCCGGCTGGCCGAGCCAGCGCGTCACCACCGAGAACAGCTGATCCACGTCGATCGGCTTGGCGATGTGGTCGTCCATGCCGCCGTCCAGACAGCGCTGGCGGTCGGACGGCAGGGCGCTGGCGGTCATGGCGATGATCGGCAGCCCCTGCCCGGCGGGCCGGGCGCGCAGCCGGCGGGTCGCCTCGAAACCGTCCATTTCCGGCATCTGCACGTCCATCAGGACGAGGTCGAAGGGCGGGTCCGCCTCCTCGACGCAAGCGATGGCCTCGTAGCCGTTGCCGGCCAGGGTCACGCGGGCGCCGGCGCGCTCCAGGATCTCACGGGCCACCTCCTGGCTGATGCCGTTGTCCTCCACCAGCAGCAGGCGCTGCCCGAACAGCGGGCGCCGCTGCGGCGGCCGGAGAAGCCCGGCGGGGACCGGCGCGCAGGCGTGCAGCGGGGCGGTGCCCGGCGCCTCGCCGTCGGCGCCGCGCCCAAAGGCGTCGATCACCGCGTCGAGCAGGGAGGAGGCGGTGACCGGCTTCACCAGAGCGCCGCTCAGCCCCAGATCCTGCGCGTCCGCATCCCCCGACTGGGCGCCCATCCGCTCGCGTCCGAAGGCGGAGACCACGATGATGACCGGCGCCTTGACCAGCCCGTCGTCGCGGATGCGGCGGGAGGTTTCCAGCCCGTCCATCCCCGGCATCTTCCAGTCCATCAGCACGACGTCGTAGGGCTGCCCCGCGGCGGTCGCGCGCTCCAGCTCGGCGATCGCCTCGGCCCCCGACGCGCAGAGCGAGGTCCGCCAGCCGAAGGAGGTGACCAGCTCGCCCAGCACCTCGCGCGCGGTGAGGTTGTCGTCCACCACCAGCACCGACAGGCCGCGCGGCACGGCGCGGAACCGCGACGGACGCTCCCCCGCCCGCCCGGCGCTCCCCAGGGCGGCGAGCCCGCGGGCGGCGTTCCCGAAAACGGCGGTGAAATGGAAGTCGCTGCCGCGGCCCGGCTCGCTCGTCACGTCCATCACGCCGCCCATCAGCGCGACCAGCCGCGTGCAGATGGCCAGCCCCAGGCCGGTGCCGCCGTAACGCCGGGTGGTGGAGCTGTCGGCCTGGCTGAAGGCCTGGAACAGCCGCTCCTTCTGCTCGGCGTCGATGCCGATGCCGGTGTCGCGGATTGAGAAGGCCAGGACCGTCCGCTCCTCCGTCACCTCGACGGCGCGGACGGACACCACCACCTCCCCCGCGTCGGTGAACTTGATGGCGTTGCCGGCGAGGTTGATGAGCACCTGCTGGAGGCGCAGCGGATCGCCGACGAGGTCGAGCGGAACCTCCGGCCCGACCGAGAACAGGACCTCGATGTCCTTGTCCTGCGCCGCCGCGCCGACGATCACCGCGAGGTTCTGCAGCAGGTCGTCCAGGCGGAACTCCACCCGCTCCAGCTCCAGCTTGCCGGCCTCGACCTTGGAGAAGTCCAGGATGTCGTTGAGGATGCCGAGCAGCGACTGCGCCGACACGCGGATCTTCTGGGCGTAGTCGCGCTGGCGCGTCGACAGGTCGGTCTGCTGGAGCAGATGGACCAGACCCAGGATGGCGTTCATCGGCGTGCGGATCTCGTGGCTCATGTTGGCCAGGAATTCGCTCTTGGCGCGGCTGGCCGCCTCGGCCACGGATTTGGCCTGGTGCAGGGCCTCCTCGGCCCGCTTGCGCTCGGCGATCTCGTGGAAGACGACGACGGCGCCCTCGACCCGCCCGTCCTCGAGCATCGGCGACGCCGCGAACTCCACCGGAAAGCTCGTGCCGTCCTTGCGCCAGTAGATGTCCTCCGAGCCGCCCCGCGCCTCGCCGGTGCGCAGCACCTCGAAGACCGGGCAGTCGATGGTCGGCGCCGGCGTGCCGTCGGCGCGGGTGTGGTGCAGCAGCACATGCAGGCTGCGGCCCAGCATCTCCTCGTTGCTGTAGCCGGTCAGCGCGCAGGCGGCGGGGTTGGCGAAGGTGATGCGCTCGTCCCGGTCGACGCCGCAGATGCCCTCCGACGCGGATTGCAGGATCAGGTTCAGCCGCCGGTTGGCCCCGGCGAAGGCGCGGTTGGCCTGTTCCAGGCTGCGGGCGGTGGCGTCCAGGTCGGCGTTCGTCTCGGCCAGCCGGCGGCGCCCCACCTCCTCGCGCGACAGGCTGCGCGCCGCCGCCATCGCCAGCGCGGCGCAGGCGGCCACCGCCAGCAGGACCAGCAGGCCGCCATGGATCGTGCGCTCGCGCCAGGGGGTCAGCGCCTCGTCCTGCGACATGCCGACCTGCACGATCAGCGGCAGATCCTGGACCCGCAGGTTGGCGACGATCCGTTCCGACCCGTCCACCGGGGACCGGCTGAAGATCGTGCCGCCGGTGGTCCGCGGCGCCTCGTCCATCGGCGGAGCGACCGGCGGCAGGTTCGGTGGGGCCGCAGTGGGGGCCGCAGCGGGGGCTGCAGCGGGTGCCGCAGACGGCGTCGCGTCGCTTTCCTGGCCGGACAGGCTGAACAGCAGGGTACCGTCCTCGCGGTAGACGGCGACCGCCCCCCCGCGGCCGATGTTCAGCCCCTCGAAGAAGAACCGGAAATAATCAAGGTCCACGGCGATGTTGGCGGTGCCCTGGAACGTCTCCACCGTGCCGATCCTTCGGCTGATGGTGAAGGTCGGCTTGCCCGACAGGCGGCCCCGGATCATCCCGCCGATGTGGAACGCCTCGCCGTTCCGGTGGGCCTGGAAGAAGGCGCGGTCGGTGTTGTTCATCGGCGGGGCCGGGAACTGGCGCGTGGTCAGCAGCCCGTTTCCGGCGGCGTCGTGAATCCAGATGGCGCTGATCTCCGGTATGGCGTCGGCCATGGCGCGCAGCTCCTGCCACAGCGGCAGGTCGCGCGCGACCGATTCCATCTCCCGCACGCGGAGCCGGTCGTCCACGCGCTGCAGCACGAGATCGCTGGTGGCGACGGTGCGGCGCACATGCTCGTGCAGCAGGCGGGCGGCGCTCAGCGTCCGGTCGCGGGCATGGCTCACCGCCTCGTCGCGGTCGGCCCAGGTGGCCGCCCCCCACAGGCCGACTCCGAACAGGGCGATCACCCCGACGATGGTCGTCAACAGGGTCCGCAACCGCGTGCGGGGGGCCGCGGCGGACCCCTCCGTCGTCAGGAAAACGTCGTCGATCACCGGTGCCCGCCCAGTCCGGCGCACGCCGGAAGAGAGAAAATTGCCGCGCATGGTAATTATGGCGTCCGGACGATGTCCTTCGCAAGAGACTTGAAAAGGCCTTCCGCCCGGTTGGCCGACAGGACGTCGCGCAGGGCCCTCTCCCCCTCCGCCGCCGCCTCCAGGACGCTGCGGACCAGTCCCGCCGCCTCGTCCCGGCGACCCGCCCGGGACGCGGCGCAGAGCGCGCGGCAGGTGGACGCCAGACGGACCAGCCCCAGACTCGCCGCCGGCGCGATCAATTGCTGCGCCTGCGCCGCCACGTCGCCGGACTCGGCCCCCGACGCGCCGCCGGCGACCAGGAGGCTCATCCGCTCGGGGAGGTCATCGAGAAAGGCGACGGCGAGACGGACGCAGGCGCCCTCCCCCAGGTCGTCGGACAACCGGCGCAGCATCGCCAGGTCCAGCGGCTGACGGAGCGGAATCGGCGCCGCCATGGTCCTCGGCGGAACGGCCGGCTCGCCCTCGACGGCGCCTTCCACCGCGCGATCGATGGCGTCCAGCAGAAGGCTGCGGTCCACCGGCTTGGCGATGTGGCCGTTCATGCCGGCGGCGTGGCAGCGCTGGACCTCGTCGGGCAAGGCGCTGGCGCTCATCGCCAGGATCGGGATGGCCCCCACCGGCGGCGGCAGGGCGCGAATCGCCCGCGTGGCGGCGTGACCGTCCATTTCCGGCATGTGCACGTCCATCAACACGAGATCGTAGACGCCGCGCTGCACCGCCTCCACCGCCTGCCGCCCGTCGGTGACCGTGTCGACCCGGTGGCCGCCCCCCAGCAGCATGGCCACGGTCAGTTCCCGGTTCATCGCCAGATCCTCGGCCAGAAGGATGCGCGACGGACGGCGCGGGGCCGGGGGGGCCGCCGCGCAAGGGACGCAGCCCCGGATGGGCGGGGCCGATTCCGGCAGCACCAGCGACAGCCAGAAGGTGGAGCCGACGCCCGCCTGGCTCTGCACCCCGACCGTTCCGCCCATCATTTCCACCAGCCGCCGGCTGATGGCGAGGCCCAGGCCCGTGCCCCCGCGCGACCGGTCGATCTGGCTGAAGCGCTGGAACAGCTGGCCCTGCCGGTCGAGCGGAATGCCGATCCCGGTGTCGGTGACGCTGATCGTCAGGTGGGGGCCGGTGGGCGTATCGGCGATCTTCACGATGGTCAGGCCGACGCCGCCATGCTCGGTGAACTTCACCGCGTTGGCCAGCAGGTTCAGGACCACCTGCCGCAGCCGGTCGGGATCGCCGTTCAGCCAGTCCGGAACGTCCGGCGCGACGGCGGCGTGCAGCGTCAAGCCCTTCGCCTCGGCCTCCAGGCGCAGCACCGCCGCGCAGTTGGCGATCAGGTCGCGGATGGCGAAGGGGGTGTCGTTCAACACCAGCCGTCCCGCCTCGATGCGGGAGAAGTCCAGCACATCCTCGATCACCGTCAGCAGCGACCGTCCGGCGTCGCGCACCAGGCGGGCGTGGTGGTTCTGCCGCGGCGTCAGATCCTCGTCCAGCAGCAGGCGGGAGAAGCCCAGGATGCCGTTCAGCGGGGTGCGCATCTCGTGGCTCATGGTCGCCAGGAACTCGGCCTTGGAGCGGCTGGCCGCCTCGGCCTCCAGGCGGGCCTGGATCAGCGCCTGCTCGTTGCGCTTGGCCTCGGTCACGTCGGTGACGATGCCGTCCCACACGATGTCGCCGTTGTCGCGCTGCGCGGCGCGGCTGGTGGCGCTGATCCAGCGGATCTCGCCGTCGGACCGGACGATCCGGTATTCGAGGTTCCAGGGCTCCAGCGTCTCGGCCGAGGCATGGATCGAGGCGAAGAGGCGCGGGCGGTCTTCGGGATGGAGGATGCGGTTCAGCGCCTCCAGCGTCACCCGCTCGGTCGGCGGCAGGCCCATCACCTGGAAGAATCCGGGGCTGCAATAGGGAAAGCGCAACCGGCCGTCCACCCCGAGCACCCGCTGATACACGCCGCCCGGCAGGTTCGCCACCGTCGCGGTGAAGCGGCGCTGGCTTTCGGTGAGGGCGATCTGGAGATCGAGACGCTCCTGCTCCTTGCGCAGGAAGGTGCCCAGCGCCAGCGTGCCGAAGAAGTTGCCGAGGCTCAGCGGCACCAGCGCGGTGTCCATCAGCCGGCGCGCCAGATCGGGGGGCAGCAGCAGGAAGCTGAAGGGCGCCATGACCGTCACCAGCAGGGCCAACGCGGTCAGATGCCGATTGCTGAAGCGCCCGCTCCGCCGCGCCGCCGCGCCCACCAGCATGCCGATCAGCCCCGCCCCGAACAGCGACGTGACCCCCGCCACCGCGCCCGGACCGCCCATCCAGAGGCGGAAGGCACCGGACAGAAGCGCCGCCACCGCCCCGGCCAGCGGACCGCCGAACGGCCCGGCCAGCCCGACCATCACGTTGCGCGCGTCGATGAACAGGCCCGGCGCCACCCGCACCGGATCGGCCATGCCCAGGGCCGCCACCCCGCCGAACATCAGCCCCAGCAGGGCGTTGGCCAGCGGCGCCGGCCAGCCGGCGGCGCGGCCGCGGATCTGCAGGAAGACGACCGCCACGACGGCGAACAGCCCAATGTTCTGCGCCAGTCCGAGCAGCAGTTCACTGGAAACCATGTTCATCGCAACCTCCCAGCGGTCCCGTTTTGCATTTTGCCTGTGCCGTGCGATGCGGATTCGCATCGTGCGACGCATTCCCGGCTTACGGGAGGATGCCGCTCTGTTCCGGTCCGCCCGCTCGCCCCGTTCACGCAAAGGACGTGCCGCTCCGGAGGTGGTCACCCGTCATAGGCAACCCGGCGGAGGCAATCCGCCCGGCATCCCCGTCCGGGGTGGCGGAGCGGCGGCGGCCCGGGACGGAAAAGGCCCGGCATTGCGCATCGCACCACGCCCTTCGGGTCACCCCGTCCGCGCCGGCAATCGTCGCAAATGCCATAGGCCTGTGACGATCCGGGGATTTCCGCCGGCCAGGCCGGCTTGGCGGGCGCATGACCGGGTTAGTACCGAATTCCGGCGGCGCAAAAGGGCCTGCGATCCCGTTGGCGAAGCGGGATGCCGGCGGTACCGCGCCGGTGTCGCCCGAAGACTGCCCTCTCGCCCGAAGGGGTTCTCCGTTGGGTTTCACGCCGTGAAAGCCGTCGGTGGGACGGCCATCGGGCCGGGGGGCGGACGGGAGGCGGTGAGGGGAGAAGGTTTATGCAGCACGCCGTTGCCGGGGCTCCGCGGTTGTCCGTGGTGGTTCCCTGCTACAACGAGGCCGAGGGGATCGGCGAATTGCACCGCCGGGTGTCCGCGGCCTGCCGCGCCGAGGTCGGGGAGAGCTATGAGCTGATCCTGGTGGACGACGGGTCGCGCGACGGCACCTGGAGCCGCGTCGCCGATCTGGTGCGCGACGATCCGGCGGTGACGGGGGTGCGGCTGTCGCGCAACCACGGCCACCAGCTGGCCCTGACGGCCGGTCTCCATGTCTGCCGGGGCGAGCGCATCCTGATCATCGACGCCGACCTGCAGGACCCGCCGGAACTGCTCTCCACCATGATGGCCCGCATGGACGCCGGTGCCGACGTGGTCTACGGCACCCGCATGGCCCGCGACGGCGAGACCTGGTTCAAGAAGGGCACGGCGGCGCTGTTCTACCGCCTGCTCGACCGGCTGGTCGACATCGAGATCCCCAAGGACACCGGCGACTTCCGCCTGATGAGCCGGCGCGCCCTGGAGGTGCTGAACGCCATGCCGGAGCAGCACCGCTTCATCCGCGGCATGGTGAGCTGGATCGGGCTGAAGCAGGAGCCGCTGCCCTACGACCGGCAGGCCCGCGCCGTCGGCGAGACCAAGTACCCGCTGGGCAAGATGATCCGCTTCGCGGTGGACGCCATCACCAGCTTTTCCATCAAGCCGCTGCGCGCCGCCTCCTACATCGGCTTCTTCTTCGCGCTGTGCGCGGTGCTGGCGCTGGGCTACGCGCTGGTGAGCTGGTCGCAGCACGCGACGGTCCCCGGCTGGACCAGCGTGATGGTCGTCTCGCTGGTGCTGGGCAGCACCCAGCTCCTGATCCTGGGTGTCCTGGGCGAGTATCTGGGGCGGCTCTACATGGAGACGAAGCAGCGGCCGCTGTTCGTGGTGGACCGCATCGCCCGCCATCCCGACGCCATCGCCGCCCACCAAGCCGCCGTCCAGGCCGCTGTCCAGGCCGCGGCCCAGGCCGCCGCCGACGGACAGCCGGCGCCGGTCCCCGTCGAGGTGCATCTGGGAACCGGCATCGCCGCCGCCGCCGGCGCCTTCTCCCGCATCGAGGCCAAAAGCGGGGCGAACAGTTGAGCCGCGGCGAAGGCCGGGGGCGGGCCGTTCCCTGGACGGCCATCCGCTTCGCCGTGGTCGGCCTGCTGAACACCGGGGTGGATTTCGCGCTGTTCCTGGCGCTGGTGTCGCTGGCCGGCACCCCCGTTCTGGCCGCCAACGCCGTCGGCTACGGCGCCGGGGTGCTGTGCAGCTTCCTGCTGAACCGCAGCTGGACCTTCCGCCTGCGCCGCGAGGCGGCCCCCATGGCCCGCCGCCTGCCGCTGTTCCTGGCCTTCAACCTCGTCGGGCTGGGGCTGTCGACGCTGGTGGTCGGGCTGCTCGTCCCCACCGTTCCCCCGCTGGCCGCCAAGATCGCGGCGACCGCCGTCACCTTCGCCTGGAACTACTGGTCGAGCCGGCGCTTCGTCTTCACCGCGCCGGCCGCCAATCCCCTCGTCTGAGTCCCCGGCGCTGGCCCCCGCCCGAGGGGCGGGGGCGCTTTGCCGCAACGGCGAACCTTGACCGCCGGGCGGCCTACCCCAATCTATGACGGAGCGGCGCCGATCCTCCCCTTTCGGGCCGCCAGCCAGCCGGGCGCCGGAAACGGGCCCAATGTGCAACTCGCTCGCCTCTCGAGGAGGATGCGCCGTGACGACACGTCTTTCGCTCTTCAACAGTCCGCTGCTCCTGGGCTTCGACCAGTTCGAGCGCACGCTGGACCGCATCGCCAAGAATTCCGCGGAAGGCTATCCGCCCTACAACATCGAACAGATCGGGGACGAGGGCCTGCGCATCACGCTGGCCGTGGCCGGCTTCACCTCCGAGGACCTGTCGGTCCAGATCGAGGACAACCAGCTCGTCATCCGCGGCCGCCAGACCGATGACCGCTCGCGCATCTACCTGCACCGCGGCATCGCCGCCCGCCAGTTCCAGCGCAGCTTCGTGCTGGCGGAGGGGATCGAGGTGGTCGGCGCCTCGCTCGACAACGGCCTGCTCAACATCGACCTGAAGCGGCCCCTGCCGGAACCGAAGGTCCGCACCATCAAGATCGAACAGCCCGCCCAGGCCGCCAGCGGCACCGCCGGACCGCAGACCATCGACGTCGCCCCCGACCGCGGCGACGCCTGACCGGCCTGACGGCCAACCATCGCGATTGTCCGCCATCGCGATTGTCCGCCATCGTGATCGCCCGCCGCCTCGCACCTCTTCGACCGATTCGTCCAAAGGACTGCGTCATGAACAGCTTCGACATCGACAAGGCCGCGGCCTACCTGCGCCAACTGTCGCCCCAGGACTTCGCCACCTTCGGGCTGGACCATGTGGCCTATGTGCGGCCGGTGACCGTCGACGACGCCCCGGCCTTCTCCGTCCACGCCGCCGACGGCACGCCGCTGACGGTGCTGGCCGAACGCGACGTGGCCTTCGCCACCGTCCGCCAGAACGACATGGAGCCGCTGAGCGTCCATTGACGCCTGGGGCGTCTTTGAGGTCCATTGACGCCTGGGGTGTCTTTGAGGTCCATTGACGCCTGGGGCGTCTTGTTGGTGACGCCCGGTGGTTTCTCCGAAACCTCCCCGGAGGTTGCGAAAGGGCCGGTCCGCCGCGGACCGGCCCTTTTCGTTTCTGTACGACCGGTGCTATGACATTGCTCCGGGACGCCCCCTTCAACCCTTGCCTGCCCCCCTCAACCCGCTATCCTTGTGGGGGACCGCGACAGTGGCCAAGCGGGCGGATGGGCGCCGGCTTGCGGGGAGATGGCATTGAGCGACGGGGCAGACACCAGCGAGGCTGTGGCCGAGGTTGCGGGCGACAAATCCGCCCGCTCCCAGGGCGGAGGCCGGCGCAAGCAGTGGGAGGACGAGGCCCGCGACGCGCTGCACATCATGCCGCTGTCGGCCATCCCGCTGGAGACGCCGGGACTCCAGCACGCCCGGCTGATCAAGAACGTGCGGTTGCAGACCGTCGTCGAGATGTTCCACGACGTCCAGACCGGCAGCGGGCAGGTCTCGCCGCGCCACCTCACCGCCTATTTCGAATCCTACAAGGAGGAGGTGGAGCGCGACATTGTCAAGATCGAGAAGATCGCCGCCGCCTCCAGCTTCGACGTCTACACCTCCCGCATCGAGCTGCGGCGGATGAACATCGACGTCAACAGCGTCGAGTCGCTGACCCTGTCCGACCGCAAGAAGGAGGAGCTGACCAACTACATGCGCGTCTTCACGCGCCCGCTGGTCGAGTATGTCTACGGGTCCGAGGACATGCAGGTCCAGGACGTGAAGGACATCATCGGCATGTTCTCCAACCCCAACCGGGACGAGGCGCTGCGCAACCTGCGCATGATGGCCGACCGGCTGGACATCGAGCTTGGAGAGATCCCGCAGTTCCTCGAGGAGTACGGCGACATCTTCCTGTCGCTGGCCTATTTCAAGAAATGCCTGGACGACATCGTCCCGGAGATCCAGCGCTTCCTCTCCTGGATGGCCGAGATCCGCAGCTCCACCGAGGTCAAGCGCGACGCCCGGCAGATGCGCATGCTGGACGAGATCAGCCGCGACCTGACCGACATCTCCACCTCGATCACCGGGCGCTTCGAGAGCTTCGACAACCGGTCCAAGGACTTCTGGCGCGACATCAACGCCGAGACCTTCCATTCCATCCGCGAGCTGATCGCGTCCCACCACGTCACCATCGGCGGCGTGCTGTGCGGTCTGGCGGTGAAGATGGACCTGTGGAAGGCGCGCTTCGCCCGCGGCGGCGGCGGCCCGAACCGGCGCATGGAATTCGTGAAGTCGGAAATCCTGCCCGGCCTGTCCCACATCAAGTCGCTGGAACAGTCCGCCCGCTCCGCCAGCGCGTGACCCTGCGTGACGCCATGGACACACCCGCCATGGACACACTTGACATGGGGCAGCCCCGCACGCCCTACCGCCGCCGGCTGCTGGGCCGGCGGTTGCCGGTGCTGCTCGCCGCGGCGCTGGTGCTGGCCCTGCTGGGTCCCTTCGGCACCTTCGCGGATCTGACGCTGGCTCAGCGGCTGGCCTATTGGGTCGGCCTGATCGGGCTGGGCGGCTTCGCCTTCGAGCTTCTGACCCTGGCCGCCACCCGCCGGCTGAGGGAGAGACCGGAGGCGTGGCGCGCCATGCTGGCCGGGGTGACGCTGGCGGTGGCGGCGCCGATGACGCTGGCCGTGGCGCTGCTGGAGAAGTCGCTGCGCGGCAAGGACATGCTGCACCCGCTGGGTCTGGCGGAGCTATTCGTCTACGTCGCCCTCGTCACCGTTCTGGTCTCCGCCATTCCGGTCTGGCTGGAGTTGCGCGACCGCGGGCTTCTCGCCGCACCGGTGCCGGCGCCGGCCCCGCCCCTCCCGGACGACGCGGCGGCAACCCCGCCGGAGCCCGCCTTCCTCGCCCGCCTGCCCGCGCGCCTCGGCCGGGACCTGCTGGCGCTGGAGATGGAGGACCATTACGTCCGCGCCCACACCACGGAGGGCAGCGACCTGATCCTGATGCGGCTGCGGGACGCCATCGCCGAACTGGCCGGGCTGGACGGGATGCAGGTCCACCGTTCCCACTGGGTCGCCGCCGCGGCCGTCGCCGGGGTGGAGCGCAAGCCCGACGGCAAGCTGGTGCTGGTCCTGCGCAACGGCCTGCGCGTGCCGGTCAGCCGCAGCTACGCGCCGGCGGTTCGCGAGGCGGGCTGGGCGGAGAAGACGGGGCCGTGACCAACTCCCCGGCGGAGCACACGGATTCACTGTGAAAGCCCGGTCGGACCCCAGACACCCCACGCAATAACGGGTGCCTCCTCTACCCCATCGGCCGCCGATTACCTTTGCATCCTTGTTACATCATTCAAAATGCCGACACCCTAAGGACATTCATTCAAGAATTTTCTTCAACACCGCGCTCCGATGCCATACCATCGAATTCAAGGGCATTTTCCTATCAACCACACCAAAAACATTGATGCAATCCAAGCGATAACAACGCAAACCTTACGCCCATAATTCAGCGTCTTTATCCATAGTCTTCATCGACATCACTGGATCGACATCATTGGATTGTCGGGGAGCGGAACCGCTGCGCTCCCCCGCCTGACCGGACAACCCTGCGCCCATCGTCGCTCGCCTCCCGCCGTAGAACCGGGTTCGGGACCGCTAACCCGCGCCTTCGTTTCACCCAAACCTTGCGGGTCCCATGACGTACCGCCCCGACATCGATGGCCTGCGCGCGGTATCGATCCTTTCGGTTCTGCTGTTCCACGCGAAGTTTTCCCTGTTCAGCGGCGGATACATCGGCGTCGATGTGTTCTTCGTGATTTCGGGTTATCTCATCGGCTCGATCGTCCTGAACGATGCGCGGCGCGGCAGCTTCTCCCTCGCCACCTTCTATGTCCGCCGCATCCGCCGAATCCTTCCCGCCCTGTTCGCGGCGCTGGCGGTCACCACGGTGCTCGCCCTGTTTCTGCTGTCGCCCCAGGAGTTGAAGAGCTTTTCCCAGAACCTCGCGGCGACCACGCTGTTCTCGTCCAACATCGTCTATTATCTGAAGTCCGGTTACTTCGAGAACGCGGCGGAGATGAACCCGCTTCTCCACACTTGGTCGCTGGGGGTGGAGCAGCAGTTCTACATCGTCTTTCCCCTCGCCCTGCTGGTCCTGCTCCCGTACGGGCGCCCGGTGTGGATCGCCGTTCTGCTGACCGCGGCGGCGGCGTCCTTCGCCTTGGGCGTGTTCCTGGTGCGGGATCATCCGGTGGCCGCCTTCTACCTGCTGCCGCCCCGGCTGTGGGAGCTGGTGCTGGGCGCCCTTCTCGCCTTCGGCGCCGTTCCGGACATCCCCAGCCGCGCGGTGCGGGAACTGGCTGCCGCGCTCGGTGCCGCGCTGATCCTCGTCAGCGTGTTCGCCTTGACGGAGGCGACGGCCTTTCCGGGTTACGCCGCGCTGCTGCCCTGCCTGGGCGCGGCGCTGGTCATCCATGCGGGGCGGAGCGGCCCGACGGCGGTCGGGACGGTGCTGACGCTGCGTCCCATGGTCTTCATCGGCCTGATCTCCTACTCGATGTACATCTGGCATTGGCCGCTGATGGTCTTCGCGCGCTTCCACAAGGGGCGGGACCTGTCCACCAAGGAGACGCTGGTCCTTCTCGCGGCCATCGCCGCGGTGTCCGTGCTGTCCTGGCGGCTGATCGAGGTTCCCTTCCGCAAGCCCAGGGCGGAGGCGGGAACGGCGTCGGACCGCCAGCCGTCCAAGGTCTTCGCCCGGACCGGCTGGGCCATGGCGGGGCTGGCGGGGGTCGGGCTGATCGGCCATCTGACCAACGGACTGCCGCAGCGCTTCACCGACTACGCGCCGCAGGACATCTCAGGACGGGAACTCTACAAGGAACACACCTGCTTCCTCGAAACCGACCAGCCGCCCGAGGCGTGGCCGGGCCTGGAGAGTTGCCGGATCGGCCCCCTGAAGGCGAAGGCGCCCACCGCCCTGCTCTGGGGCGATTCCTTCGCGGCCCATTATGTGCCGGGGCTCCAGACCGTCGCCGACACCCTGCCCTTCAACATCGTCCAGTACACGGCGTCCGGCTGCCCGCCCATCAAGGATCTGTCCGTCAACGCCCGCCCGAACTGCCAGGAGTTCAACAGCCGGGTCGAGGAGATCATCGACCGCAACGGCATCCGCATCGTCATCATGGCGGCGCGGTGGGAATGGTACATGGACACCAACGCCCTCGACCTCCGCCGCCTGCATGAAACCGTGGAGACCCTGCTGAACCGGGGCATCCGCATCGTCGTGCTGGGGCAAAGCCCGGTCTTCCGCTTTCGCAACCCCTACGACCACACCTATTTCATGAAGTCGGAGCGGGCCTATTCGATCACCGGCCAAGCCGCCGACCAGCCGGTCATCACGGCGACGCAGGGCGCGCGGTTCGTCGACACCTCCGACTATTTCTGCGACCCCGACCCGTGCAAGGCCCTTCCGCTCTGCCGGATCCGGGACGACCAGGGCTTCTACTTCCTGGACCAGGGCCATTTCTCGGCCCATGGCAGCACCCTGATCGTCCAGAGCATCCAGGAGATCCTGAGCGCCCCCGACCCGGCCTACGGAGAGTGAGGCCCGGCCGGGACGCCGCGAGGCGGGGAGGAGGCGCCGCGGCCTCCCCGCCGGGGTCCGCTACTTCGCCAGGTTCCGCAGGACGAAGTTCAGCACGCCGCCGTTCCGGTAATACTCGACCTCGTCCACCGTATCGATGCGCAGCAGCAGCGGCACCTGCCGCGTCTGGCCGTCGGCGCGGGTGATGGTCATCGTCACGTCCTTGCGCGGGCGCAGGTCCTGCTCGATGCCGTCGATGTCGAAGGTCTCCGTGCCGTCCAGCGCCAGATCGTTGCGGGTCAGCCCGTCCTTGAACTGCAGCGGCAGGATGCCCATCCCGACGAGGTTGGAGCGGTGGATGCGCTCGAAGCTTTCGGCGATCACCGCGCGGATGCCCAGCAGCTTGGTGCCCTTGGCCGCCCAGTCGCGGCTGGAGCCGGTGCCGTACTCCTTGCCGGCGATGACCACCAGCGGCACGCCCTCCTGGGCGTAGCGCATCGCCGCGGTGTAGATCGGCAACTGCTCGCCCGAGGGATAGTGCCGGGTCTCGCCGCCCTCCACGCCCACCAGCATCTCGTTGCGGATGCGGATGTTGGCGAAGGTGCCGCGCATCATCACCTCGTGATTGCCGCGCCGCGCGCCGTAGGAGTTGAAGTCCTGCGGGCGCACCTGATGGCTCAGCAGATACTCGCCGGCCGGGCTGGTCTTCTTGATCGAGCCGGCGGGGGAGATGTGGTCGGTGGTGATGCTGTCGCCCAGCACGGCGAGCGCGCGGGCGCCCCGCACGTCGCTGACCGCCTCGGGCGTCTTCGGCATGTCGGCGAAGAAGGGCGGCAGCTTCACGTAGGTGCTGCCGGCCTGCCACTCGTAGGTCTGGCCCTCGGCCGTCTGGATGCCGCGCCACTGCGCCGGCCCCTCGAACACGTTGCCGTAGCGGCTGCGGAACATCTCCGCCGACAGCGAGGCGTCGATGGCGTCCTGGACCTCCTGGTTGGTCGGCCAGATGTCCTTCAGATAGACGGGCTGGCCGTCATGGCCGGTGCCGATGGGGTCCCTGGTCAGGTCGATCTTCATGTTGCCGGCCAGCGCGTAGGCGACGCACAGCGGCGGCGAGGCCAGATAGTTCGCCCGCGTGTGCGGGTTCACCCGGCCTTCGAAGTTGCGGTTGCCCGACAGCACCGCGGCGACCACGAGGTTGCCCTCCTCCACCGCCGCGGCGATGGGGTCGGGCAGCGGGCCGCTGTTGCCGATGCAGGTGGTGCAGCCGTAGCCGACGATGTTGAAGCCGAGCTGGTCGAGGTAGGGCTGGAGCCCGGCCTTGGCCAGATAGTCGGTGACCACCTGCGAGCCCGGCGCCAGCGAGGTCTTGACCCAGGGCTTGGACTTCAGCCCCTTCTCCACCGCCTTGCGGGCCAGGAGGCCGGCGGCCACCAGCACCGCGGGGTTGGAGGTGTTGGTGCAGGAGGTGATGGCGGCGATCACCACCGCCCCCTGGTCGAGGCTGTAGCCGCAGCCCTGCACGGGGATGGATCGGTCGGCGTCCTCCGCCTTGAAGGTCCCCACCAGATCGCCGCTGAAGCTCTGCGCCGCCCCGGACAGCGGCACGCGGTCCTGCGGGCGCTTCGGGCCGGCCAGCGACGGCTCGACCGTCGTCATGTCCAGCTCCAGCGTGTCGGTGAAGACGGGGTCCGGCGTGCCGGCGTCGCGCCACATGCCCTGGGCGCGGGCGTAGGCCTCGACCATCGCCACGCGGTCGGCGTCGCGGCCGGTGAAGGTCAGGTAGCGGATGGTCTCCGCGTCGATCGGGAAGATGCCGCAGGTGGCGCCGTATTCCGGGGCCATGTTGCCGATGGTGGCACGGTCGGCCAGGGTCAGGTGATCCAGCCCCGCCCCGTAGAACTCCACGAACTTGCCGACCACGCCCTTCTTGCGCAGCATCTGGGTGACGGTCAGCACGAGGTCGGTCGCCGTCGTGCCCTCCTTCAGCCGCCCGGTCAGCTTGAAGCCGACGACCTCGGGGATCAGCATGGAGATGGGCTGGCCGAGCATGGCCGCCTCCGCCTCGATGCCGCCGACGCCCCAGCCGAGCACGCCCAGCCCGTTCACCATGGTGGTGTGGCTGTCGGTGCCGACCAGCGTGTCGGGATAGGCGACCAGCTTGCCCGCCGGGTCGGTGTCGGTCCACACGCCCTGCGCCAGATACTCGACATTCACCTGGTGACAGATGCCGGTGCCCGGCGGCACGACGCGGAAGTTGTCGAACGCCTTCTGGCCCCAGCGCAGGAAGGCGTAGCGCTCCAGGTTGCGCTCGAACTCCAGTTCCACGTTCTTCTCGAAGGCGGAGGGGCTGCCGAAGAAATCGACCATCACCGAGTGGTCGATGACCAGATCGACCGGCACCAGCGGGTTGATCTTCTTGGGATCGCCGCCCAGCGCGGCCATCGCCTCGCGCATCGCCGCCAGATCGCAGACCGCCGGCACGCCGGTGAAGTCCTGCATCAGCACGCGCGCCGGGCGGTAGGCGATCTCACGGTCGGACCGCTTGTCGTGCAGCCACTGGGCCACCGCCTTGACGTCGTCGGTGGAGACGGTGCGCCCATCCTCGAAGCGCAGGAGATTCTCCAGCAGCACCTTCATGGAATAGGGCAGCCGGGAGAGGTCGCCCAGTCCGGCGTCCTCCGCGGCCTTGATGCTGAAATAATCGTAGCTCTTGCCCCCGACGGACAGGGAGCGGCGGGTTTTCAGCGAGTCCTGACCGGTGAACGTCGTCACGGTACCCCTCCTTCGCGTTATTGGCGGACCGGCCGGGCGGCGGCCATGGTTTCCGCATGTCTCAACCGCCTGATTTAGTGCCGGTCCCGCCCCCCTTCAAACGGCTCCTCGCAAAGGGCAGGCAAGCGCAAGCGTGGGGGCTGCGCTCTCTTCGTGCGAAATGGGGCCGGTCCGTACTAGAATCGCGGGAAATGATAATCAGGCGGACGGGCGGAACGGCCCGGCGCGCGACGGGTGGAGGAAACGGAATGGCATGGCGCGCCACGGCCTTGACGGGTGTGGCCCTGGCGGTTGCGGCCCTGGCGGGGGTGCTTGTCGGCGCGCCGGCGGGGGCTGCCCCGGAGTCGCCGCAAGGGGCGCAGTTCTTCCCGCACCTCGTCTACCGCAGCGGCCCCTACGCGCCCTACGGCATCCCGCTGGCCGACGGGGTGGCCGACTATCTGACGCTGGTCAACCGGCGCGACGGCGGCATCGGCGGCGTGCCCATCGCCTGGGAGGAGTGCGACACCGGCTACAACACCGACCGCGGGGTGGACTGCTACGAGCGGCTGAAGGGCAAGGGTCCGACCGGGGCCGCCGCCGTGCTGCCGCTGTCCACCGGCATCACCTACGCCCTGATCGAGCGCGGGGCCGCCGACCGCATCCCGGTCTTCTCCTCCGGCTACGGGCGGGCGGACGTATCGGACGGGCGGGTCTTCCCCTACGCGGTCAACGCCCCGGCCAGCTATTGGACGGGCATCGACGCCGCGATCAGCCACATCGCTGCGGAACTGGGCGGGACGGAGCGGCTGCGCGGGCGGAAGATCGCCTACGTCTACCACGACAGCGCCTTCGGCAAGGAGCCGCTGCCCATGCTGGAGGCCTTGCGCGGCCCGCTGGGCTTCGAGATGCGCAGCTTCCCGGTCGCCCCGCCGGGGCTGGACCAGCGCGCGGTGTGGACGCAGATCGCCCGCCACTACCGGCCCGACTACGTGATCCTGTGGGGCTGGGGCGTGCAGAACTCCACCGCCCTGCGCGATGCCGCCGCCGCCGGCTACCCCGCCGACCGCATGATCGGCGTCTGGTGGGCCGGGTCGGAGCTGGACGTCCGGCCGGTCGGCCCGGCGGCGGTCGGCTACAAGGCGGTGGCCTTCCACGCCGCCGGGGCGGACCTGCCGGTGATCCGCGCCATCCGCGAGCGGGTCCACGCCCATGGGCTGGGGGCCGGCGATCCCGGCCAGATCGGCACGGTGCTCTACAACCGGGGGGTCTTCAACGCCGCCGTCCTGGTCGAGGCCATCCGCACCGCGCAGGGAAAGTATGGGCGCCGGCCGCTGACCGGGGCGCAAGTGGCCTGGGGCTTCGACCATCTGGACCTGACCGCCGAACGGCTGGCCGCGCTGGGGCTGGACGGCTTCATGCAGCCGCTGCGCATCACCTGCGCCGACCATGAGGGGATCGCGCCGCTGCACGTGCAGCAGTGGGACGGGGAGCGCTGGCTGGACGTCTCCGGCCCCATCGAGCCGCGCCGCGCCCTGATCCGCAAGCTGGTGGCGGAGTCGGCCCGGCGCTTCGCGGCGGAACGCAAGATCGAACCGCGCGCCTGCGATTAGGACCTGTCAGGTCGGGCGCATCGCCACGTAGCGGCAGAAGCGCAGCCCGCTGCCCAGCACGCGCAGGCGCGACCACCACAGCGCCAGCTCGCGGGCCAGCGCCTTGAGCACGCGGGGCTCGGGGGCGGCGGTCTTCAGCGCCTCGCCCAGACGGCGCACCCGATCCACGGCCTGACGGCGGTGGAACTGGGTCAGATCCTCGGAAATGCGCAGGTCCAGGTTGCGCTGGGTCAGCTCGTCGGCCATGCGGGTGGCCGACCAGGGATAGACCTCCAGCGGCTCGGAGTCGCGCCAGCCGTTCCAGCTCTCCCAGGAGGACGGGGTGCCCTCGATCACGTAATCGAACAGCAGCACGCCGCCCTTCGGCTTCACGCAGTCGCAGACGCGGTCGAGGAAGCCCTCCTTGTCGCGCACCCGGTGCATCACCCGGTCGGCCAGCACGAGGTCGAAGGAGCCCGCCTGGTTGAAATGCTCGGGGTCGTAATGGCCGATCGGCGCCTTCTTCGACACGCCCAGCGCCTTGGACCGCTCCATCCCCAGCTTGGCCAGCAGGGGCGACATCTCCAGCCCGGTCACCCAGGTGTCGTAGCTGTCGACGATGCCGCGCGCCGGTCCGCCCAGCCCCGCCGACAGGTCCAGCACGCTCTTGGCCGGGTTCAGCCCGAAGGAGCGGACGGATTCGACCATCCATTGCGAGTCGCCAGGGCCGACGCAGTCCTGGCCCCACAGCATCTGCGCCCCTTCCGTGCGGGCGACCGACCAGACCGGTTCGCCCTGGCGGTCCAGCTGCAGGTTCTCCAGCCGCTCAAGATCGGCATCGGCCCGCGGCGCCTCGGGCGGCAGGGCGGCGGCGGGAGCGGCGGAGCCCAGAGCCGCCACCGGGCCGCGCAGCGGCAGGCGGGAGGCCGGGGCGGTGCGGGCCAGACGGGACAGCGCGGCGAGGTCGTAGCCTTCCCACCAGGCGACGAATTTCGTCCGCCAGTCCGGGTTGCGCCAGCGCTCCCTATCCTGAAAATTGTGCCGCATCCGGCGCTGCGTTTCCAAAATTGCTGCCCCACGAAGGACGGCCACCGCCGGCATCAACGGATACCGCACAATATAGAGGTAGACCTCAACAGTCGGGGAGTCAAGTAACCAGCGCGAACAGTTGGAGAGGACTTGCATGAACTGTCGCGAAAATTTTATCTAACTGTGAAATATTTCCGCAACACCCGCCGCCTGCGGTCACGGCGCCGACGCGCGGCGCGGCGGCCAAAGCGCGCCGCGTTGCAGCATGGCCCTGCAATGCCTATAGTTCCGCCCCAGCACCCCCACAGCCCGTTCCCCACCCCGCGCAAGGAGCACCGGCGTGCCGCACAAGACCGGCAACCCCTGGACCGTCCTGACGACCAAGCCGATCTACGAGAATCCATGGATGCGGGTGGTGGAGCACGACGTGCTGACCCCGCTCGGCAACCCCGGCATCTACGGCGTCATGCACGCCCAGAATCTGGCGACCGGGGTGGTTCCCATCGACGACCAGGGCCGCGTCACGCTGGTCGGCCAGTACCGCTTCCCCCTGGAGCAGTACAGCTGGGAGATCCCGGAAGGCGGCGGCAAGAAGGGCGTCGATCCGGTGGAGTCGGCCCGGCGCGAGCTGCTGGAGGAGACGGGCCAGACCGCCCGCCACTGGCTGCCGATCCTGACCATGCATCTCTCCAACAGCATCACCGACGAGACCGCCCATTGCTATCTCGCCTGGGGGATCGAGCAGGGGCAGGCGGAACCGGAGGAGACCGAGGTCCTGCAGCTGCGCCACGTCCCCTTCGCGGAGGCCTACGCCATGGTCAAGCGCGGGGAGATCACCGACGCCATCGCGGTGGCCTGCCTGATGAGGGTCCGTCTGATGGCGCTCGACGGCGACCTGCCCGAGGACGTCACCCGCCTGATCCTCGGTTGAGGAAAGACGTTATGCAGGCTGTCGCCATCGACTTCGAAACCGCCAACGAACTGCGGACCAGCGCCTGCTCCATCGGCGTCGCCTGGATCGAGGATGGGCGCGTGGTGGAGACGGAGGAGCATCTGATCCGCCCGCGCGAGATGCGCTTCAACCCCTTCAACACCGCCGTCCACGGCCTGCGGGCGGAGGATGTCGCCGGCGCGCCGGAGTTCCCGGAGGTCTGGCACCGCTTCGCCCGCCGGCTGGAGGGGCGTCTGGTGCTGGCCCACAACGCCTCCTTCGACATCAGCGTGCTGCGCCACACGCTGGACGATTACGGGCTGGACTGGCCGGCCTGCAGCTACCTGTGCACCGTGGTTCTGGCGCGCAAGGCGTGGCCGCAGCTGGCCGCGCACAAGCTGAACTATCTGGCCGACCATCTGGGCATCGCGCTGGACCACCACCGCGCCGGCAGCGACGCCGAGGCCTGCGGGCGCATCGCGCTCGCCGCCACCCGCGTGTTGGGGCTGGAGCGGCTGGCCGACATCGCCGCGGCCACCGGCATCACGCTGGGGCAGCTGGCGCCGGGCGGCTACAGCCCCTGCAAGGGCGGCAACCCGCCGCCCCGGCGGCGGCGTCTGGTGCCGATGATGTGAAGATCAGCGCTCGACCAGATAGCGCAGGGTCAGCGTCGTGCGCGTCACCGGCTCGGCGACGGCCAGCGCGGCGTCGGCGTAGCGCGGCGGGCCGAAGCGCATGGGGGCGTCGTTGCTGAAGCCGACCCCCTCCTTCGGCAGGCCGAGGAAGTTGCGGTCGAGTTCGAGATTCTGATTCTCGTCATGAAAGGACTGCACGGCGTAGGTGCCGGGCGGCACCTTGTGCACCACCACGGTGACGCTGCCCGGCCGCGCCGGTTCCGCCGCGGTGTAGGGACAGTTGGGCCCCAGGAAGGTCTCCGGCGTGCACACCGCGACCAGCACCTTTCCCTGGGCGTTCGCGACGTTGGCGACGGTGATGGCCAGATCGGCGGCGGCGGCCTGGGCCGTCGCCAGAAGGACCGCCAGAGCGGCCAGCCATCCACCGGCGGCGAAGCGACGAGCGTTCCGGAACTGCCAGCGAGTCATGGTGCACCCGTTCGTGAGGTGGACGGATAGGCGCGGCCCCGCCATTCCGCCGGGCGGCCCCGGCGGGCGCGCAGCAGCGCCGACCATTGGATCGCCAGCAGGATCAGGATGCCCAGCGGATGGAGCAGCGCGCCGGCCAGACTCTGACGGAAACGCACGGCCAGCAGCAAGCGGAACGACAGCCCCGCCGCCACGGCCAGCGCCGCCATGATGACCACTGCGTCCGGCAGCGGGACCAGCGCCGCCCAGCCCAGCAGCAGCCAGGGCAGGACATGGCCGCTGAACAGCAGCAGGGTCCAGACCGGCAGGGCGACGGGGGTCGCCATCCCCTCCGTCGCGTTCTTCGAGAAGCCGGACCACACCTCCCGCCAGCCGCGATACATCCGGCAGCGGGCGAGGCCGGTCGCGTCGAACAGGTCGGTCCCCCGCCCCGCCCGCCGGAAGGCGCGCGGCAGGGTCACCCCGTCGTGCAGCGAGGTCGCGATGGCGGCATGACCGCCGGCCGTCTCGTAGGCGTCCCGCCGCACCGCGATCAGTTGACCGCAGGCGGCGGCGAAGCCCGGGCTGGAGGACCAGCGCATCCCGACCATCGGCAGATAGCCGAGCAGAAGCACATGGATCAGCGGGATGACCAGCGCCTCGGCCAGGGTGCCGGTCTCCTGGCGCGGGAAGCCGCTGACCAGCCCCGCCTTGCCCGCCAGAAGCGCGGCGCAGACCAGCCGGGCGGCGTCCGGGGCCAGCCGCACGTCGGCGTCCTGGAACAGCAGCACCGGGTGCCGCGCCAGTTTGGCGAGCGCTTGGCAGGCGTGCTGCTTGCCCGACCAGCCCGGCGGCAGCGGCGGCGCCGTCTCCAGGCGCAGGCGCGGGTCGCGGGCGGCAATGGCACGGACGATTTCCGCCGTGCGGTCGGTGGAATGGTCGTCCAGCACCACCACCTCCACCGTCACGCCGCAGTTCGACAGCGCCGCCCGCACCGCAGCGGCGATGGTGGCCTCCTCGTTGCGGGCGGGGATCAGGATGCTGACGGCGGCGCCCGGCGGCGGCTCGGCCCGCGGGCGGCGGTAGAGGCACAGATTCACGAGGCCCAGCCCCAGCGGCAGCAGGGCGAGCGCCAGGGCCAGCGCGGCCAGCAGCGTGGCGGCGGTCATGGGCGGCACCCCCCCTCCTTATCGGATGCGTCACCATGCGCGGGGGTGAAGCGCCGTCCGCCGGCCCAGGCGCGCGCCCGGCGCCACAGGTCGTAGACGCCGCCCACCCCCGCCGTGCCGTCGATCAGCGTCAGGAAGCGCGCCGGGTCGCGGCTCTGCGCGTCGAGCGCCAGCGCGTCCATCACCGCCTCCAGCCGCCGCTCCAGCGCGGCGGCGATGTCGGGCACCGGCTGGCCGGCGAAGGTGGACGCCGGTAGGGGCTCGCCGAAGCGGGCCAGCGCCTCCGGCGTGCTCTCGTCCCAGAACGGGTATTCCACGGCGAGCGGCACCACCAGCGCCTCCGGCGCGCGGCGGACCAGATGGGCGATGCCCGGACGCAGGCGGACCGGGCGGCGGCGCGGGTCGGTGAAGGCTCCCTCCGCGGTGATCCACAGCATGGACCGCGGATCGGCCAGGATGCGCCGGCCATGGCGCAGGAAGGCGGCGGCCCCGGCCCGGCCCGGCTCGACCCCGAACAGGCCGATGCGCGCCATGAAGCGGTAGCGGCGCAGCATCGCCGCCTCGATGGGGCCGTAGCCCGGCCGGTCGCGGTAGCGGGTCGTCCCCATCACGATCAGCAGAGCGGGGTCCCACCAGGACGGGTGGTTCAGGCAGACGATCACCGGCCGGTCCGCCGGCAGGGCCGGCCAGCCCGGCCGGGCCAGCCGCACCGCGTGGAAGTCGCGCCGCATCCGCCGCGCCATGACGGCGCCGAAGAAGCGGCAGAGCGCCGGCGAGCGCAACGCGACCGGATCGTCCTTCAGCCCGTCATCCCGCCCATCATCCCCCATGCCCACCCCTCAGGCGACGGCGCGCAGGTCGTTGTCGCGCGCCCCGCTCCGGAGGTCCTGGTCCAGGCTGTCGGCGGCGATCCAGCCCGACATCAGCACCATCGGCATGCCCGGCCCCGGATGGGCGGCCCCGCCGGCCAGATACAGCCCCGCGACGTCGCGGGAGCGGTTGCCCGGCTTGAAGGCGCCCATGAAGCGGCCATGGCTGGCCAGCCCGTAGATGGCCCCGTTCAGCACGCGGTAGCGGTCGTGGATGTCCTGCGGGGTCAGAACGCGCTCGACCCGGATGCGGTCCTCCAGGTCGCTCATGCCGGCGGTGCGCTTCAGCTTGTCGAAGACCACGCGGCGGTAGTCCGGCAGCATCCGCGACCAGTCGTGGTGCGGCCGCAGGTAGGGGGTGTGGACCAGCACATAGAGCGCCTCGCCCCCCGGCGGCGCGACGCCGGGCTCGGTCCGGGCGGGCGCGGCGATGTAGCAGGTCGGGTCGGGCGCCGGCTCGCCGCGGCGGTAGATCCAGTCGAACTCCTCCGCCGGGTCGCGGGAGAAGACGAAGTCGTGGTGCAGCAGGTGGTCGTAGCCGCGGTCGAGCCCGAGATAGAAGACCACGCCCGAGCAGGCCGGCTCGTAACGGCGTCGCTTGCGGAAGCGCTTGGCCGGGGCGCCGCCCACCAGCTCCTCGTAGGTGCGGACGGAATCCATGTTGGAGACCACCGCCGACACCGGAATGCGCTCCCCGCCCTCGGTCTCGACGGCGGTGACGCGCTTGTCCGTCACCTCCAGCCGGCGCACGCCGGTGCCGGTGCGGATCTCGACGCCGAGGCGCCGGGCCACCCGCTCCAGCGCCACCGGAACGGCGCGGGTGCCGCCCATCGGGTACCAGACGCCGTCGTTGGTCTGCATGTGCGCGATGGCGCAGAGCACCGCCGGGGAGCCGTAGGGGGAGGACCCGACATACTGCGTGAAATGGTCGAGCATCTGGGCGGCGCGGGCGTCGGGGACGTGGCTGCGGATGGTGCCGGCCACCGTGCTGCCCATGCGCAGGGCCAGCACGTCGGACAAGGTGCTGGTGTTCATGCTGTCGCGGAACTTCAGCGTGTCGCCCAGATCCTCCACCGACTTCCAGAAGAAGAAGCGTTCGGAGATGCCGTGCAGACGCTCCGACAGCGCCTGGAAGCGGCGGTAGCCCTCCCCGGCGCCCCGGCCGGGGGTCAGCCGGTCGAGTTCCGCGGCCATCGCGCCGATGTTCTCCGACAGGTCCAGCACGGTGCCGTCGTCGAAGAAGCAGCGCCATTGCGGCTCCAGCCGGACCAGCTCCAGCTCGCGGTCGAGGTCGCAGCCGGCCTCCGCCAGGATGCGGCGCAGGACGCGCGGCACCGTCAGGATGGTCGGCCCCATGTCGAAGCGGAAGCCGCCCTCCTCCAGCACCGCCGCCTTGCCGCCGACCCAGCCGTTCTTCTCCAGAAGCACCACCTTGTGGCCGCGCGCCGCCAGCACCACCGCCGACGCCAGCCCGCCCAGGCCGCCGCCGATCACCGCGATCCGATCCGTCATGCCAGTCCCCCCGCTACGGCCCGCTTGGGCAGGCCGGACAGTCCCATGGTTTCGCTGCGCCAGGGCGTCGGCAGGCCCAGCTCCGAGGCCAGCAGCCGCGACGTGATGCGCGCGCCTTCGAAGATCACCGGCAGGCCGCTGCCGGGGTGGGTGCCGCCGCCCACCAGATAGACGCCGTCCAGATCCTCGAACCGGTTGTGCGGACGCAGGTGGAGCATCTGGTCCAGGCTGTGCGCCAGATTGAAGGTGGCGCCGCGGTGCACCGCGAAATGGCGGTCCCAGTCGGCCGGAGTCACCACCCGCTCCACCCGGATGCGGCGCTCCAGATCGCTCAGGCCGAAGCCGGCCAGCCGGTCGAGCACGAGACGGCGGTAGCGCGGCGCCTCGGCCGCCCAGTCGATGTGGCCGCGCTGGTGGCCGACCGGCACCAGGATGTAGAGCGTGCTGCCGCCGGGCGGGGCGAGGTCCGGGTCGCTCACGCAGGCGTTCTGCACGTAGATCGACGGGCGGCGCGGCATCTCGCGACCGTCCTCGATCTCGGCGAGGTTGCGGGCGTAATCCTCCGCCAGATAGACGGTGTGGTGGTCCAGCCCCTCCATCCGCCCCTCGATCCCCAGATAGAGCATGAAGGTGGAGCAGGAGAATTTCTTGGTGGCGATGCGGGCGTCGCTCCAGCGGCGGCGCAGGTCGTCGGGCACCAGCGTCGTCATCGCGCGGGCGAAGTCGGCGTTGATGACCAGCGCGTCGGCCGGATACTCGCCGGCCTCCGTCCGCACCCCGACGGCGCGGCGGCCCTGGAAGCGGATGTGGCGCACCGTCTCGTTCAGCCGCACGGTGACGCCGAGGCTCTCGGCCACCCGGCGCATCGCCTCCATCACCGATTCGGTGCCGCCGCGCGGGTGGAAGACGCCGTGCTCGTGCTCCAGGAAGGAGAGGATGGTGAACAGGCTGGGGCAGCGGAAGGGCGACATGCCCAGATACTTGCTCTGGAAGGAAAAGGCGAGGCGGACGCGCGGGTCCTGGAAGTAACGGGACAGGTCGCGATCGACCGAACGCTGCGGCGCGAGCCGTCCCAGCGCCTTCAGCATCGGCAGCGACGCCAGCGCCCAGGGGCTGGAGAAGTCGGTCTCCAGGATCGGGCGGAACAGCTCCATCTTCGCCCGGTTGTCGGCCAGGAACCGCGGCAGTCCCTGGGCGTCGCGCGGGTTGAGGCGCGCGATCTCCGCCATCAGCGCCTTCATCTCGCCGTGGACCCGCAGTTCCCCACCGGCCTCGAAGACCAGCCGGTAGAGCGGGTCGAGGCGGATCAGATCGACCTCGTCCGACAGGCGGCGCCCGCAGGCCTCGAAGATCTCCTCCAGGATGCGGGGGTAGAGGAAGAAGGTCGGCCCGCTGTCGAAGCGGTACCCGTCGAGCGCGAAGCCGGCCGACCGGCCGCCGATGCGGTCCTGCCGTTCCAGCACGGTGACCTTCGCCCCGGTGAGCGCCAGAAGCATCGCGGATGCCAATCCACCCGGCCCAGCGCCAATGATCACGACTTGCCGTTCCATCCGCTTGTCAAACGCTCCCGAGCTGCCGACTTGTGTGAAGGCAGTTACGAACATGGACCGGAAATGGATCACAGCCACAATACCACCTCTCCAGGTGTAACCCCTTGGACAAGCGGGACCATCGATCCATTTTCGTCTGCGCGGGCGGCGTGGGCCGGCGGCAATACAGCCGAAAGACTGTCCATCATCCGCAAAATCCGCCGCCGCATCGCGGCGGATGCCGAAGACCTTGTGCGAACGCTGGCGCCCCGCCCCGGACGCAGCGCGGCCGAGAGCCTGAGCGCGGAGATCCTGCCGCTCGCCGAAGCCTGCCGCTTCCTGGAGCGCGAGGCCGCCGCGCTGCTGGCGCCGCGGCGCCTGGGGGCGCGCGGCCGTCCGGTCTGGCTGTTCGGGGTCGCGGCGGAGGTGCGGCGGGAGCCGTTCGGCACCATCCTGATCGTCGGCCCGTCCAATTACCCGCTGCTGCTGCCGGGGGTGCAGGCGCTTCAGGCGCTGACCGCCGGGAACGCCGTGCTGGTCAAGCCGGCGCCCGGCTGCTCCGCGCCGATGGAGCGGCTGGCGGACTGGCTGGCCGAGGCGGGTCTGCCGGACGGCCTGTTCCAACTGCTCGACGAGTCCCCCGACGCGGTGTCCGACGCGATCACCGCCGGCATCGACAAGCTGGTGCTGACCGGATCGGCCGGCACCGGCCGGGCGGTGGCCCGCCAGCTCGCCGATTCGCTGGTGCCCTCCACCATGGAGCTGTCGGGCAACGACCCGGTGTTCGTCCTGCCGGGCGCCGATCTCGACGCGGTCGCCCGCGCGCTGGCCTTCGGCCTGCGCCTCAACGGCTCCGCCACCTGCATCGCGCCGCGCCGGGTCTTCGTGCCGCGCGCCCTGGCAGCCGAGTTGGAGGAGTCCTTGACGCGCAGCGTGGCGGCGATCCCGCCGGCGGCGGTGCCCCTGCCGGTGCGGCGCCGGCTGGTCGGGCTGGTCCGCGCGGCGATGGCGGAGGGCGCCCGCCCGCTCGGCCCTCTGCCCGAGGACTCCGACCCGGCGATGGCGCCGCTGGTCCTGGCCGACGCGCGGCCGGGCATGGCGCTGCTGCGCGAGGAGCTGTTCGCCCCCATCCTGTCGCTGGTGCCCGTTCGCGATGTCGGGGAGGCGCTGGAGGCCGCGGCCGACAGCCCCTACGCGCTCGGCGCCTCGGTCTTCGGGCCGGAGGAGGAGGCGCGCGCGCTGGCCGGGCGGCTGGACGCCGGAACGGTGACGGTCAACGACCTGATCGTGCCGACCGCCGACCCCCGTCTGCCCTTCGGCGGGCGCCGCGCCAGCGGCTGGGGGGTCACCCGCGGGGCCGAGGGGCTTCTGGAGATGACGCGGGTGAAGACCGTCTCGGTGCGGCGCGGCCGGCGGCTTCCCCACACCGACCCGCCGCGCGACGGCGACGCGGCGCTGATGCTGGCGGCGCTCCGCCTGCTCCACGGCGGTCCCGGCGCCCGCGCCGGGGCGGTCCGGACCCTGATCCAGGCCCTGCGCGACCGCCGGACCGATTGACGCGGAGAGCAATGTGACGACTGCCCTGATTCTCGCCGTCCTGATCGGCGCCGTCGCCGGTTCGCGCACTCTTCTCGCACCGGCGGCCGTCTCCTGGGCCGCCTATGGCGGCTGGCTCGACCTGTCGGGAAGCTGGCTGTTCTTCCTCGGCCACCCGGTCTCGCCCTGGGTCTTCACCGTTATGGCGGTGGGGGAGCTGATCACCGACAAGCTGCCGAGCACCCCCAGCCGCAAACTCCCCTTCCCCTTCGCCAGCCGCATCGCCGGCGGCGCCATCGCGGGGGCGGCCATCGGCGCGAACGCGGGCGCGTGGGTTCCCGGCCTGATCGCCGGCGGGCTGGGCGCGGTCGCCGGCACGCTCCTCGGCTATGAGGCGCGCCGGCGCATGGCCGCCGCCTTCGGCCGCGACCGGCCGGCGGCGCTGATCGAGGACGCGGTGGCGCTCACCGTCGCCCTGCTCGTCGTCGCCGCGGCGTAAGCCGCTGTTCGGAGACGGAGGGCGTCAGCGCGGCGCGCCGCCCCGCTCGGGGAACAGCCCCAGCAGCCCCTCCCGGCTCGCCGGGCAGACGCCGCGCTCGGTCACCAGACCGGTCACCAGACGGGCCGGGGTCACGTCGAAGCCGTAATTGACCGCCGGGCTGCCGGCCGGGGTGACGCGGATGGTCTCGATCCGCCCATCGGCGGTGATGCCGGTCAGCTCGGTCACCTCGCGGGCGTCGCGCTCCTCGATGGGTATTTCCCTCACCCCGTCGGCCATGCCCCAGTCGATGGTCGGCGAGGGCAGCGCGACGTAGAAGGGCACGCCGTTGTCGTGGGCGGCCAGCGCCTTCAGATAGGTGCCGATCTTGTTGCAGACGTCGCCGGTCGCCGTGGTGCGGTCGGTGCCGACGATGCACAGGTCGACCATGCCGTGCTGCATCAGGTGGCCGCCGGTGTTGTCCACCACCACCGTGTGGGGCACGCCGTGGCGGTTCAGCTCCCAGGCGGTCAGGCTGGCGCCCTGGTTGCGCGGACGCGTCTCGTCCACCCAGACATGCAGGCGGATGCCCTCCTCGAAGGCGACATAGACCGGGGCGAGCGCCGTGCCCCAATCGACGGTGGCGAGCCAGCCAGCGTTGCAGTGGGTCAGCACGTTCACCGGCTCGCCCGGGGCCTTGCGGCGGGCGGCCTCGCGGATCAGGGCGGCGCCATGCTCGCCGATGGCGCGGTTGATCGCGACGTCCTCGTCGCAGACCGCGGCGGCCTCGGCGTAGGCGGCCTCGGTACGGGCGGCGGGCGGCAGCGGCGCCAGACGGGCGCGCATCCGATCCAGCGCCCAGCGCAGGTTGACCGCGGTCGGGCGGGTGGCGAGCAGCCGCGCATGGGCTTCCTCCAGCGCCGCGTCGGACGGGTCGGCCCGCATGGCCAGCGCGACTCCGTAGGCGGCGGTCGCCCCGATCAGCGGCGCCCCGCGCACCAGCATGGCGCGGATGGCGTGGGCGGCCTCCTCGAGGCTTGTCAGCCGCGCGACGGCGAAATCATGCGGCATCCGCGTCTGGTCGATGATCTCCACCGCCCAGCCGTCCTTCGCCAGCCAGATGGTGCGGTAGGCCGTGCCGTCGATCCTCATACGCCATACTCCCCGCGCTCGATGCCGCTTCGGCCTTTCGGCCCGGCGCGACAATAGGGGGTGGCGCGGCGCGGTTCAACGGGCGTACCCAGGGAACAGGAGCCTGCAAAAAAGTGTTGGTCCGCCACGAATGCCACCACCTTCCATGCCCCGAAGCACCGTCCCCATGCCCCTTCGTGCCCTGCGATCCAAAGGTTCCCCACTGCTCTACCGGATGCCGGGATCGGCGCTGGTGCTGATGGTCTGCGCGGTGGCGCTGCTGCTGACGCTCGGCCTGTCGGCCAGCTTCGCGCTGCGCGACCGGGCGGCGGCCCTGCAGCACGCCCAGGACACCGCCGGCAACGCCAGCCTGCTGGTCGCGGAGCACGCGGCCCGGCTGGTGGAGACCAGCGACCTGATCCTGAAGCAGGCGGTCCAGCTCGCCGGGCCGGCGGACGCTCCGCTGCCCGGCGACCGGGCGGGCTGGGAGCGCTACGCGGCGCTGGTGCGCGGCACGCCCTATCTGGTGTCGATCTGGCTGTTCGACGCCGAAGGGAACGCCGTCCTGACCACCCGCCGCTTTCCCACCCCGGCGATGAACGTCGCCGACCGCGATTACTTCGCGGCCCAGCGGACGGGCGGCAGCGCGGCGGGCGGCCAGCTCTTCATCACCGCGCTGGACAGCAGCCGCTACAGCCAGGAGCCGCTGATCCTGCTCTCGCGCCCGCTGGCCGCAGCACCGGGGCAATTCCGCGGCATGGCCCTGGTCGCCGTCTCACCGCGCTACGTCCGCGACATCTACAAAAGCTTCGACTTCGACTACGCCCGCTCCATCACCCTGCGCCGGGTCGACGGCACGGTGCTGCTGCACGAAACCCAGGGGCCGGACGCCACCGACAGCGCCGCGGCGGAGGCCGCCGGGGAGCCGGAGATCACCGCGCTGCGCCGGGTGGACAGCCTGCCGCTGACCGCCGAGGTGGCCATTCCGGTGAGCAGCGTCATGGGGCGCTGGCACGGGCAGCTCTGGACCTACATCTCCTACGCGCTGTCCGCGCTGGCCGCGGTGTCGGTGATCGGCGGGATGGCCCTGCAGCGCGCCCGGCGGGAGCGGCAGGCGGAAAGCGCGCTCCAGCACGCCTACGACACGCTGGAGGAGCGGGTTCACCAGCGCACGGCGGAGCTGGAGCGGACCAACGCCCAGCTGGAAACGGCGGTGACCGACAAGGAGATCCTGCTGAAGGAGGTCCAGCACCGGGTGAAGAACAACCTTCAGGTCATCTGCAGCCTGCTGCGCCTTCAGGCCGCTCGCATCGACGAGCCGGCCCGCCGCGCCTTCGACGAGAGCCTGCGCCGCATCCAATGCATGAGCCTGATGCAGGAGCTGCTCTACCGCTCCGACCAGCCGGCGCGCATCGACTTCGCCGATTACCTGCGCCAGCTCTGCGACGGGCTGGTCCGCTCGACCAACCCGACCGGGGCGCGGCTGACGGTGAACGCCCCCCAGCCCTGGAGCCTGGACGTGGATCAGGCCACCCCGCTCGCCCTGATCGCCAGCGAGCTGGTGTCCAACGCGCTGCTCCACGCCTTCCCACCCGGCCATCCCGGCACGGTGACGGTGGAGCTTTTACCGGAGGGCGGTGAAGGCATGCGGATGGTGGTGCGCGACGATGGCACCGGCCTGCCGCCCGATCCGTCCGCCTCCCAGAACCGCGCGAACGACAAGCGCCAGAGCGGGCTGGGGCTGGTTCTGGTCCGGGCGCTGGCCCAGCAGGCCGGCGCGCAGGTGACCATCGACCGCCAGCCGGACGGCGGGCCGGGCACCCGCTTCATCGTGTCGGTGCCGACCCTCGCCAAGGCCCAGACGAAGGCGGCTTGATGAAGCGTCAGGGCTGCGGCGGCTCCAGACGCAGATAGACCATGGCGGCGGCGAGCGCGCTGGCGTAGGCATCCTCCCCGGCGCGCGGCGGCAGGTCGAGGTCGCGCAGGATGCTGTCCAGCCGCAGATCGACCGCGTATTTGCCGGGCGCCTTGGCCTTGCGGCCGTAATAGAGGCTGGACACCTCGATGCGCTGGTTCGGCAGGGCCATGCCCACCATCGGCTGCACCAGCCGGTCGAGAAGCCCCACGGTGAAATCCAGGTAGTAGCCGACCAGCGGCCGGTTGCCGATGAAGGCCAGCAGGCGGGACAGCGCGGGTTCCGCCGGTTCGGTGGGCCAGAAGGAGAGGATCAGGCGCTGGCTGGTCAGGACGCGGCCGCCGCGGATGCGCAGAGCGGCGACGCTGCGCAGATCCGCCGTGGCCGCGTCGAAGGAGGTGGCCTCGCAATGGATCGCCACCCGCTCCCCGCTCTCCGCCCCCGACAGCAGCAGGGCGCGGTCGGGATGCTCGGCGCGGGGGCCGACGGTGTCGGCGACGGGTGCGGCCACCGCCCCGTTGGCCACCACGCTGGCAATGGTCTCGGTCGGCATGCCGCCTCCTCTCCCCGCGGTCCCGGCGGGTCAGTGGTTCAGGGTCAGTGGTTCAGGTGGAAGTGGTAGGCGAGCAGTTCCTTGAACTTCTTCACCAGCGCCAGACAGTCCTTGAACTGGTCGCGGTCGAGCTTGCCCAGGGACTCCGTGCGGACGAGGTTGTCGGTCTGGGTGCCGGACACGCTGCCGTCCAGCCCGGCCTTCAGCCGCAGCGTGGACAGGAAGGTAAAGGCGTCGGCCAATTCGCCCGCCATGCCGCGGTCGAGAACGCCCTTGTCGGCGAGCGCCCAGATGCGCTCGGTCGTGTTGGTCTCCGCCATGTGCTTTTCCAGCGCCAGCGCGCGGACGCCGTGCACGATGGGGAAGATGCCGGCCTTCTTGATGTCCACCGCCTCGCTGCGGCGCCGCTCGAACAGGCCGCCGAACAGGCCCGACGGCGTGTCGAAGGCGAGCGCCGGGCGGGCGAAGGCGGTGAAGAACATCTGGTTGTCCTGCAACCGGCCGAGCAGATAGCCCTTGGCCTCGTCCAGCAGGGCGGCGTCCCCGGCCACCGCCGCCGCGTCGTAGAAGATGGCGAGGTTCATCTGCGCCGCCTCGTCGGGGCGGTGAATCCAGTGGAAGAGGGAGTCCTTGTACAGCGCCAGCGGGCGCGTCCAGTCCGGGTTGGACACCATGATGCGCCCCGGACAGGGCGGGTAGCCGAACGCCACCAGATGGCGGGTGAAGGCGTCGGTCACCTGGGACAGCGACGGGCAGTCGTAGCCGTCGCGCAGGATCAGCCCGTTGTCCTGGTCGGTCTTGAGAAGCTGCTCGCCGCGCCCCTCGCTGCCCATCACGATCAGGCAGGAGTTGGCCAGCAGGTCGGGCGGCGCCAGCAGCTCGAACAGGCGGCGGAAGATCTTGCGGTTCAGCTCGGTCACGAGGTCGGCGATGAAGGACACCTTGACGCCCGTGCCGTGCAGCGTGCGGATCAGCCCGACGATGTCCTGGCTGGCCCGGCCCAGATCCTCCGGCGTGGCGGCGCGGTCGACCTTGAGCGCGACGACCTGGGAATGGTTGGACAGGACGGCCAGCAGGTCGGTCTGCTCCAGCAGGCCGACGACCTCGCCCTGTTCGGTGATGACCAGACGGCGCACCGAATGCTTGGTCATCAGGATCAGCGCGTTGAACAGCAGATCGTCGCGGTCCAGCGCCAGCAGCTCGTAGCGGGCGAGCGGCCCGACCGGGCTGTCCACCGGGCGCCCCTCCAGCACCACGAGGTCGCGCAGGTCGGTGCCGGTCAGGATGCCGACGCGGCCTCCCCTCTTCGGATCGCCGTCGCGGACCAGCACGCTGCTCGCCTGCTCCCGCTTCATCGCCGCCGCCGCGTCGCGCAGGGACGCCCCGGCCTCGACGAAGACCGGCGGGCGCAGATAGGCCTGCCGGATGCGCGCCATGGTCAGGGCGGCGGTTTCGCGGTTGGACCGCTCGTTGGCCAGCGCGCTCAGCCGGTCGGCGAAGCCCTGCTGGATCACCGCGCCGAAGGCGGCGTTCTCGTGCGCCAGTTCAAGAAGGATCGGACGGGGCACCAGATCGCACAGCGTGTCCTCCGCCGCGACGAAGCTGCGCGCCTGCCCGTCGGAGAACAGCGCCTGCAGGTCGAAGCTGTCATGGGCGCCGTGCACCGCCACCACCTCGCCGCCCCGGCGTTCGTGGACCAGCCCCTGCCGCACCACGAACAGGCAATCCGCCGGCTCGTCCCGGCTCAGGATCACCCCGTCCCGCGCGTAGACGCCGAGGTCGAGCGCCGCGGCGAGCCGCTGCCGCTGCTCCGGCGTCAGGCGGTCGAAGGGCGGAACGGAAAAATCGAAGGCGTCGGACAAAACCCGCTCCACGAACCGGTGGGGTGAATAAAAAAGGCGCCCCAAGACCGCGGTCTTGAGGCGCCTTGAAGATTACACCAGCCCCTTCATCTGCGGAAGGCGGGTGCGACCATTCGCATTAGTGAGCAGAGGCCCCTTCGGCGCCCAGGCCGGTCTGCGACCGGATGTACTGGGCCTTGTAGGCCTCGCGCTCGTCCTGCGCGGCCTTGCTGTTGTCGGTGATCGAGAAGAACCAGATCGCCAGGAACGACAGCGGGATGGTGAAGACGCCCGGGTTGTCGTACGGGAAGAGGGCGGCCGGGTTGCCCAGCACCGACTTCCACACGGTCGGGCCCAGGATCAGCAGCGTCACCGAGGACACCAAGCCGATCCAGCCGCCCAGCACGGCGCCGCGGGTGGTCATCCGGCCCCAGAACATCGACATCAGCAGAACCGGGAAGTTCGCCGAGGCCGCGATCACGAAGGCGAGGCCGACCATGAAGGCCACGTTCTGGTTCTCGAAGGCGATGCCGAGGAAGATCGAGACGATGCCGATGACCACCGTGGTGATCTTCGACACGCGGATCTCGTCATGCTCCGACGCGCGGCCCTTGGCGATCACCGAGGCGTAGAGATCGTGCGACACGGCCGAGGCGCCGGCCAGCGTCAGGCCCGCGACCACCGCGAGGATGGTGGCGAAGGCGACGGCCGAGATGAAGCCGAAGAACAGGTCGCCGCCCACCGCGTGCGCGGTGTGGATGGCCGCCATGTTGGAGCCGCCGATGATCATCGCCGGGTTGGGCTTGCCGCCCGCCGCCGCCAGCTTGGCCGCGTCGAGGAACGGATAGGCGCCGGTGGCGTCCGGGGCCAGCAGCAGCACGATGGCGCCGAAGCCGATGATGAAGGTCAGGATGTAGAAGTAGCCGATGAAGCCGGTCGCGTAGAACACAGACTTGCGGGCTTCGCGGGCGTCCGACACCGTGAAGAAGCGCATCAGGATGTGCGGCAGGCCGGCGGTGCCGAACATCAGCGCCATGCCCAGCGAGATCGCCGAGACCGGGTCGCTGATGAGGGCGCCCGGCGCCATGATGCCGGTCGCCTTCGGGTGGACCTGCGTGGCCGTGGCGAACATCGCCTCCGGGCTGAAGCCGAACTTGGCGAGCACCGCGAAGGCCATGAAGGAGGCGCCCGAGAGCAGCAGCACGGCCTTGATGATCTGCACCCAGGTGGTGGCGAGCATGCCGCCGAAGGTCACGTAGGCGATCATGAGGACGCCGACGATCACCACCGCCCACATGTAGTCGAGGCCGAACAGCAGCTGGATCAGCTTGCCGGCGCCGACCATCTGGGCGATCAGGTAGAAGGTCACCGTGGCGAGCGAGCCGCAGGCGGCCATCGTGCGCATCGGGGTCTGCTGGAAGCGGTAGGAGGCCACGTCGGCGAAGGTGTACTTGCCGAGGTTGCGCAGCCGCTCGGCGACCAGGAACAGGATGATCGGCCAGCCGACCAGCCAGCCCACCGAGAAGATCAGGCCGTCGAAGCCCGACGTGTAGACGAGGCCGGCGATGCCGAGGAAGGACGCCGCCGACATGTAGTCGCCGGCGATGGCGAGGCCGTTCTGGAAGCCGGTGATGCCGCCGCCGGCGGCGTAGAAGTCCTTCGCCGACTTCGTGCGGCGCGCCGCCCAGTAGGTGATGCCGAGCGTGGCCAGCACGAAGATCAGGAACATGACGATCGCCGAAAAGTTCGTCGCCTGCTTCTGAACCGCGCCTTCGACCGCCGCCGCGTGCACCGACGCGGGGATGAGCGCGCCGGCCGCGACGGCCGCGACGCCCACACGATTGACCAGCGAACGCATCACTTCGACTCCTCCATGATCTGCCGGTTCAGCTCATCGAACTCGCCGTTCGCCCGGTGCACGTAGATGCCGGTCAGGATGAATGCCGAGATGATGGTGAAAAGGCCGACGGGGATACCCCAGGTGGTCACGCCATTGCCGATCGGGGTACCCAGGAACCCCTTGCCGAAGGCGACCAGCAGGATGAAGCCGAAGTAGATGACGAGCATGGCGATCGAAAGCGTCCACGCGAATGCGCTACGTTTCTGCACCAGCTCCTGAAACTTGGGATTCGCGAGAATCCTCTGAGCGTTTTCTTTCATAGTGCGTCCCCTCGCGAGTGCCGAGCGATTTTTGCAAGGTCATATTAGACACTCGGACCATATGGTCTTTGTAACGAACTATCCCGTCAACAACTTTGATGCAGGCCAACCGCTAAAAAGCGGCTTGACGCAGCCCGTGGCCGTTGTTCCGGAGGTTCGTTCACAAACCCATGGCAGCGAAAGGGCAAGGGGTGCACGAAATATTGTGAAGCGTGGGCTTAAGAATTGGTGCGTGGAAGCCAAGGTATGCGACCAAAAGTCACACCCTCCTCCTTCAACTCCTCCGCTTCCTTGTCGGTGGCCTCGCCGTAGATCCCGCGCGGATCGGTTTCGCCATAATGGATGCGCCGGGCCTCCTCAGCGAAGCGATCCCCGACGTAATCGCAGTTCGTTTCAACCGCGCGGCGAATGTCCGTCAATTGACGCATGACCTCCGCCGCGAAGCGCTCGCGCAGTTCCGCCGGCACGGACGGCGTCGCGGACGCCGGGGGAGCGGCGGGAGCCGCCGCGCCGCCGGACGCCGGCGCCGCCTCCGGCGCGCCGTCCTCCCGAGGTGCATCGTCCCTGGCACGGCCCCCCTTGGCGATGCGCGGGGCCATGGGGGCCTTGGTGATGTGCGTGTCGCCGCAGACCGGGCAGGCGATGGCCTTGGCGGCGGCCTGCGTCTCGTAGGCGTCGCCGTTGCGGAACCAGGCTTCGAACCGGTGGTCGGCCGTGCATTTCAGAACGAAGAGGATCATGTCCCCGTCGGAAGCTCCAAGGTGAGAAGACCGGATGGTGATGGTATACAGCCGGTGACCGGCCGTCAGTTCAGCACGACGCCGGCGTCGCGGTCAAACATGTGTCACGACATGAACGGGAGCATCCGTCCCTTGTCCACCCCGTCCTCCGCCGGATCGCCTCCTATCGGCTCATCCCCCGTCGGCTCATCCCATGCCGCGATCAGCCCGCCCTCCCCCTGGGTCGCGCGCTTCGCGCCGCTGGTGCGGGCGGGCGGGCCGGTCCTCGACCTCGCCTGCGGGTCGGGGCGGCACCTGCGGCTGTTCCAGGCGCGCAACCACCCGGTGACCGGGCTGGACCGCGACCTGCGCGGGGTGGCCGACCTGACCGGGACGGCGGGGGTGGAACTGGTGGAGGCCGATCTGGAGAACGGGGTTGCCGTGCCGCTGCTGCGCGACCGCCGCTTCGCCGCGATCGTGGTGACCAACTACCTGCACCGCCCGCTGTTCCCGGCCATCCTCGACGCGCTGGAACCGGGCGGCATCCTGCTCTACGAGACCTTCGCGCTGGGCAACGCCCGCTTCGGCCGCCCGGCCTCCCCCGCCTTCCTGCTGCGCAACGGCGAGCTTCTGGAGGTCGCGCGCGATCGCCTCCAGGTCGTCGCCTACGAGCATGGCGAGGTCGCCTCGCCCAAGGCCGCGGTGGTGCAGCGGCTGTGCGCGGTCAAGGACCTGGAGGCCGGAAGCGGCCTGGACGGCGACCCGGAGCCACGCCCCCTGCCGGCCTGACGGCGCGGAAGATTACAAATAATTCAACATCTGTTCATATGAATTGACGCTTGAAAACGGCGTCGCTAGGGTCCGCCCGCGTTTTTGGGGAGTAACCGTCCTCCGCCGCGCGGCGGAGGAGCCTGCGTCAACAGACTCGGTCCGGGCGGCCGTGGCGCAGACGGCACCGGCGAGGCCGGGCTTGGTGAGACCAACGGCGCGACGTCCCGGAGGGCCATGGGACCGTCGCGCCGTCGGTCCGTCTTGGCCCAAGGGATTCCCGGTTTGACCGCAACCACTCTTCTGCTTCTCGGCTTCAGCCTGTCGGTGGACGCCTTCGCCGCCGCCATCGGCAAGGGCGCCGCGAGCGAGCGCGCGCGGCTGGTCGACGCGCTCCGCGTCGGCGCCTATTTCGGTTTCTTCGAAGCGATCACCCCGGCCCTGGGCTGGATGGTCGGCGTCGCCGTCAGCGCCTGGATCGCCAGCGTCGACCATTGGGTCGCCTTCGGGCTGCTCGCCCTCGTCGGCGGCAACATGATCCGCCAGGGCCTGATGCCGGAGTCCGCGCCGGAGTCCGGGGAACAGCCGGCGCGCAAAAGCCAGCTCGGCCCCATGCAGCTCGTCCTCACCGCGCTGGCGACGAGCATCGACGCCAGCGCCGTCGGCGTCAGCCTGGCGGTGGTCGACGTGAACATCGTCCAGGCCTGCGTCGTCATCGGTCTGGTGACGGCGGTCATGGCCTTCAGCGGCGTGCTGATCGGGCGCAAGGCCGGCCCGCTGCTCGGCCGCAAGGCGGAAATCCTCGGCGGCCTCGCCCTGCTGGGCATCGGCACCAAGATCCTGATCGAACACACGCTGCTCTGACCCCTTTCGGCCCGGTCGGGAGCGCCCCGTCAGAAGCCGGCCCGCTCCAGCGTGAAGGTCCGGTCGTGGGTCAGGGCCGGCACCATGCGGCGGGCCTCCTCGACGCGGGCCATGTCCAGCTCCGCCAGGACGAAGCCCACCGCCTCCTCCGCGTCGGCCAGCACCTCGCCCCAGGGGGCGACGATCAGGGAATGGCCGTAGGTCAGCCGCCCCTGGTCGTGGCTGCCGGTCTGGGCCGGGGCCAGGACGAAGCAGCCCGTCTCGATGGCGCGGGCGCGCAGCAGCGTGTGCCAGTGCGCCCGCCCGGTCGGCACGGTGAAGGCCGCCGGCACCGTCAGGATCGACGCCCCGGCCTGGGCCAGCGCCCGGTAGAGATAGGCGAAGCGCAGGTCGTAGCAGACGGTCATGCCGACCCCGCCCCAGGGCGTGGCGGCCAGGACCGCGCGGTCGCCGGGCCGGAAGGTCGCGGATTCGCGGTAGCTCTCCCCGCCCTTCAGGTCCACGTCGAACATGTGGAGCTTGTCGTAATGGGCGACGGCCCGCCCCTGCCCATCGAACAGATAGCTGCGGTTGGCCACCCGCCCGTCGTCGAGCAGGACGCCCAGCGTCCCGGCGAGCAGCCAGGCCCCGGTCTCCCGCGCCAGATCGGCGAAGAAGGGGATCGCCGGGTGCTCGTCGGCCGTCCTCACCCGCTCCAGCACCTTGGCGCGGCCCTGGACGATCATGCTGACATTCTCGGGCAGGGCGATGAAATCCGCCCCGGCGTCGCGCGCCCGGCGGACCAGATCGCCCGCCGCCTGAAGGTTCGGAAGGATTTCCGTGCCCGCGTTGACCTGGACGCAGGCGGCCTTCAGGACGCCGCTCATCCCCCGATTCCCAGGATCGGGTCGAGCTTGCCGGCGCGGTCCAGCGCATGGATGTCGTCGGAGCCGCCGTAGGGCTTTCCGTCGATGAAGACCTGCGGCACGGTCATGCGCCCCTCGGCCCGCTGCACCATCTCCTCGCGGCGGTCCGGATGCATGTAGAGGTCGATCTCCTCATACGCCACCCCCTTGCTGTCGAGCAGACGCTTGGCGCGCGAGCAGTAGGGGCAGAAGGGCGTGGTGTAGATGACGACGTCGGCCATGCGGAGGGCTCCTTGGCTGTTTTGAACGGTTATAAGATCAACCGCCGCACGGCGTCACCCGTTACGTTTTCATGGCTCACACTCACGGCTCACGTCTTGACGACGCGCGCCAGGGTCAGCGCGTCCACCCGCTCCGCCCCGGCGCGCAGCAGCACCCGCGCGCATTCCGACAGGGTGGCCCCGGTGGTCAGCACGTCGTCCACCAGCACGATCCGCTTTCCCGCCACCCGCGGCTCCAACCCCGGCCGGACCGCGAAGGCCCCCTTGACGTTCCGCCGCCGCCCCGAGCGGTCGAGCCCGCCCTGCGACGGGGTGGACCGGCGGCGGACCAGCAGGTCGGGAATCACCGGGCGACCGGCCTGCCGGCCCGCCGCCTGGGCCAGCAGGGCCGCCTGGTTGTAGCGGCGCCGGAACAGCCGCAGGCGGTGCAGCGGCACCGGGGCCAGCAGGTCGGCGTCGGCCAGCAGCTCCGCCCCGGCGCGGGCCAGCCACGCGCCGTAGGCCCCGGCGGCGTGGATGCGGTCGCCGTGCTTGAAGCCCAGCACCAGCGGGCGGCTGCCGTCGTCATAGGCCAGGACGGCGCGGGCGCGGGCGAAGACCGGCGGCTCGGCGATGCAGGCGCCGCACAGCGGCTCCCCCTCCAGCGCGAAGTCGAAGGGCGTGCCGCAACACGCGCAAGCGGGCGGCGCGATGAAGGTCAGGCCGCTCCAGCAGGTGGCGCACAGCCCGCCCTGCCGGTCCACCGCCCCGCCGCAGCACAGGCAGCGCGGCGGCAGCAGCGTGTCGAGGACACCCGCCAGAACCTTGGTCGCCAGCCGCTGCGCAAGGGCCATGGCGGCGCGCCCCCCTCAGTTCAGGTCAGTTCAGACCGGCGATGCGGTCGAAGATCACGAAGGTGTAGTCGCGCAGCGCGATGTAGATCGCCGGCCCGGTGATGAACAGGATCGCCAGCGTCGCGAAGATCTTCAGGTCCTGCTGCAGCGTCGATTCGTTGATGTTGGTCGCCTGCTGGAAGATGGTCAGCAGCATGCCGAGCACCGTGGTGACGACGAGGACCGGGGTGGTGATCTTGATGATGACGATCAGCGCCTCGTAGGTGGCGCCGATGGCTTCCTCGATGCCCATGGCCAAGCTCCCGCAGGTTCGCGGCCGACCATAGCACGATGGCGCCCTTTCGCCGATGGCCCTTTCGCCGATGGTTGTAGCTCGCCGGGGCTTGGTTATATTGCGGCCATGACCACGCCCGACAGCATGACCGTCTTCGACCGCGCGCTCGTCCGCCGCCGCCGCGACCGCGCCGTCCCCGCCTTCGCCGAACACGCCTTCCTGTTCGAAGAGGTGGCCGAACGCCTCGTCGACCGGTTGGAGGACGTGGCCCGGCCCTTTCCCACCGTGCTCGACCTCGGCGCCCATGACGGGGTGATGGGGCGGACGCTGCGCGGGCGGAAGGGCGTCGAAACGCTGGTCGCCTGCGACCTCTCCCCCGGCTTCGCCCGGCGGGCCGGGCCGCTGGCGGTCGCCGCCGACGAGGAGTTCCTGCCCTTCGTGCCGGAGACCTTCGACCTCGTGGTCAGCAACCTCAGCCTCCACTGGGTCAACGACCTGCCCGGCGCGCTGGTCCAGGTGCGGCAGGCGCTGAAGCCCGACGGCTTCTTCTGCGCGGCCATGCTGGGCGGGGAAACGCTGCTGGAGCTGCGCCGCTGCCTGTACGAGGCGGAGATGGAGGTGGCCGGCGGCGTGTCGCCCCGCGTGTCGCCCTTCGCCGAGATCCGCGACATCGGCGGGTTGATGCAGCGCGCCGGCTTCGCCCTGCCGGTGGTGGACAGCGACGTCATCACCGTCACCTACAGCGACGCCTTCCGCCTGATGCGCGATCTGCGCGGCATGGGCGAGACCAACGCCGTCCTGGCCCGCCGCAAGGTGCCGGCCACCCGCGCCCTGCTGTTCGATGCCGCCCGCCGCTACGCCGAGCGCTACGCCGAGCCGGACGGGCGCATCGAGGCGACCTTCCAGATCCTCTATCTGGCCGGCTGGTCGCCGCACGAGAGCCAGCAGCAGCCGCTCAAGCCCGGCTGCGGCGAAATCCCGCTGGGCGAGGCGCTGAAGGGATCGGCGGAGAAGCTTCAGTAAGCCGGCGCGGGAAGGCGTTCACCCGATCATCCGGATCGCCATCCAGCCCAGGACCCCGGCGTTCACCACCATGATGACCGGGGCCGCCCGCGCCACCGCGGAGCGCCAGGTGCGCCCCGCCAGATGCCCGGCGAGGCCGACCGCCAGCAGGCTCGGCAGCGTGCCCAGCGCGAAGGCCGCCATGCCCAGCGCCCCGGTCAGCGCGCTGCCGCTGGCCGCGGCCACCGCCACCGCCCCGTAGAGAAGACCGCAGGGAATGAAGCCGAGCGCCAGCCCCAGGGCGTAGCCGCGCCAGCCCGTGGGGTCGCCGAACAGGGGGCGGGCCAGCCTCGACACCCGGTCGCCCCACCAGCGCTGCACCGCGCCGTCGAGCTTCGGCACCCAGGCGCTCAGCCCCTTCACCGCGTAACCGAGGAAGAACAGCGCCGCGAAGGCCAGCAGCGCCACCGACAGCCATTTCAACCCCGGCAGCGCCCCGACATGGCCGGCGACCGCCGCCGCCGCCGCGCCGATCAGCGTGTAGGTCGTGCCGCGCCCCAGATGGTAGGGCAGCACCGCCGCCCCGGCCAGCCGGTGGAACTCGCTCATCCGCGAGGCCGGGACCTGCTCCAGCCGGGCGGTGACCTGGGCCAGGACGAAGGGACCGCACATGCCCGCGCAATGGGTCGATCCCCCGACCAGCCCCGCGGTCAGCAGCGCCACCAGAAGCCCGCCGTCACGGTCGATGACGACGGCGCACTGGTTCAAGCCGGCTTCGAGAAGCGACAGGGCCGAATGGGCGTCCAAGGCGGACCTCCGGTTGGAAGACCGCCCGTGTATAGAAGATGCCCGCCGCGAAGGCCATGACCTGAGTCAACGGAGCCCGGACGCCTCCCCGCTCACCCTTCGGAGCCGGACTGCGGCACCTCGTGCACCTCCACCGGCTGGGAGGCGTGGCGGTTCATGATCTCCACCGCCTGCTGCTCCCGCCCGGCGTCGGCCAGATTGACCCAGAGCAGGATGCCGCCCTTGTCGAGGTGCTGGAGCATCGGCTCGTTGCGCTTGTCGGTCAGCCAGCTCGACATGACCGAGCCCATGGCGCCGCCGCCCACCCCCGCCGCCGCCGCGGCCGCCGCCGCCGCCAGGGCCGTGCCGCCGGTCGCCAGGACCGCGCCGGTCGCCAGGATCGCCCCGACATAGGCCGGGAAACCGACCGCCACGCCCTTCACGCTGCCGACATCCTCCGGCGAGACGTAGGACTGGCGCGGCGCGTCCGGGTCGTGGGCGATGTCCTCCGCCCGCTGCGGCACATGGCCGAGATGGTCGCGGATGGTCTCGTCGTTGGCAAGGACGCTCAGCTCATGGCGCTGGAAGCCGGCGAGGGTCAACTCGTCGACGGCCTTCTGCAGGGCGTCGCGGCTGGCGAAGATGCCCACGGCCTCGCGCACGGCGCCGCGCAGATGGCCGCCGGAGCGGTTCGCGTTCACATCACTTTCGAAGGTCATGGCGGTCTTCCCCTGTTGCGCTTCCCGGTCGCTGTTCAACCATGGGCGCCGAGCGGAGGTTCCCGTCCGCAGACCCGGCGGCGTCAGGGCTTTCCCGCGGCGGCGGGCGGCGTCACCGCGCCCCGCGGCTCCGGCATGGTGCCGAGGAACCACCACAGCCCCAGCGCGATCAGCGCGGCCTTCACCGCCAGGAACAGCGCGATGTGGCGGGCGAGCGGGTTGCGGACCATGGGCGGCTCCATTGCAGCGGGTCGCCGTCGCCAAACCGGGCCAAACTGGATAGTATCCCCGGCCGAAAGACGGATCACCCACACGGATCGCACAAAAGGACGCGCCATGAAACGGCTGCTGTTGCTCAGTCTGCTGGCCCTCGGCCTGACCGCCCCCGCCGCCGCTCCGGCCCTGGCCCAGATCAACCTTCTGGAAGGCCCCTCCATGGTCAAGGCGGTGACGTCGAACGACGCCAGCGCGCTGCGGCTGCTGCTGCTGAAGGGGGAAAACCCGAATCAGGTCGACGCCAGCGGGCGGCCCGTGCTGCTGGTGGCCATCGGCAACGGCCATCCGGAACTGGTGCGGCTTCTGCTGGATGGCGGGGCCAACCCCAACCGCGCCGACAAGGCGGGCAACACCCCGCTGCACTACGCGGTGGAGGCCGACGCGCCGGAGGCGGTGGATCTCCTGCTCGCCAAGGGCGCCAAGGTCGACCAGGACAACCGCCAGGGCGTCACCCCGCTGATGACCGCGGCGCGCTTCGGGCGCGTCGATCTGGTGGAGCGGCTGCTGAAGGCCGGGGCGCAGGCCGACCGCTCCGACTTCACGGGCCGCACGACGCTGAGCTGGGCGCAGGACAGCCGCAACGCCCGCGTGGCGAACCTGCTGCGCCAGGCCGGAGCGCGCTGAGGCCGCGATGGGCGACGCCCTGCTCACCTCCGTCCTCGGCGCCGCCCCCCTGAACGGTCCGGGGCCGCTGTTCCTGCTGCTGCTGGCCCTGGCCATCGACGCCGCCGCGGGCGACTGGATCGGGCGCGTCCTGCCCGACCCGGCGGCGCTGGCGCAACGCGTCTGTGCCTGGGCCGACCGGCGGCTGAACCGGGTGGAGCGCGGCAAGACCGCCCGCCTGCTGCGCGGCGCGCTGGTCGTGCTGGCGCTCGTGCTGACCGCCGTCGCCGTCGGCCTGATCGTCGAGCGGATCGGCGCGCAGAGCCGCGGCTGGCTGCTGGAACTGGCGGTGATCCTCGCCGCGCTGCGCGGGCGGAGCGCCTGGGCGCGGGTGCGGGCGGTGCGCCGCGCGTTGGACAAGGGCGGCGTCGCCCCGGCGCGGGACGCCGTCGCCCCCCTCACCCGCCGCCATGCCCTCAGCCTGGACGAGCACGGCATCGCCCGTGCCGCCATCGAGGCCGCCGCCAAGGGCTTCGCCCGCAAGCTGGTGGCCCCGGTCTTCGGCTACGCCCTGCTGGGCGTGCCCGGCCTGCTGGTCTGGGCGGTGGTGGACGGCGCCGACACCGCATTGGGCCACCAGGGCGTCCGGCACGAGCGCTTCGGCCAGACCGCGGCGCGGCTGGACGACGCGCTGAACGCCATCCCGGCGCGGCTGGCCGCGGTTCTCCTGGCGCTGGCCGCGCCCTTCGCCGGGGCGCGGGCCGGCGGCGCCTTCCGCACGATGATGCGGGACGGCGGCAAGGCGGCCTCCCTCAACATGGGCTGGCCGACCGCCGCGATGGCCGGCGCGCTGGGTCTGGCGCTGGGCGGGCCGCATCGCGACGGCGGCGTGGTCATCACCGAACCCTGGATCGGCGAGGGCCGCGCACGGGCCACCGCCGCCGACATCGGGCGGGCGCTGGCGGTCTACGCCGTGGCCGGGTTGATCCTGGCGTTGCTGGTGGCGCTGCTGTTGTGGGGCATCGCGGGGATGTGAAGCGCGGGAGCGCGGAACAGGACTTCACACGGATTGCACGGACGATTACACGGATTTTTATTTATCCTCGGACCGCCACCCCTGTTGCCTCGCGCAAGAGAAACAGGTTTCCGATATTTATTATTAAAAAAAATCCGTGAAATCCGTGCGTCGATCCGTGAAATCCGTGAAAATTCTTGCTCGCCACCCTCCAGCTTGGCCAAGAAAAAAGGCGCGGTCCCGAAGGACCGCGCCTTTTTCATGTCAGCGGCGAACCGCTGTTACCACTTGGACGCCCGGTGCGCCGGCTTGCCGCCCTGGGAGTCGCGGCGGGCGTGGCCGCCGTGCTCGCTGCGGGCCGGCTCGTTCCGGTTCGCCGGACGGCCCTGCGGACGGCCACCCGGGCCACCGTTCGGCTTGGCGCCCTCGGCGCCGCCGGCGTTGCGCACCCACGGCTTCTTGTTGTAGCCGCCGCCGTTGCCGCCGCCCGGACGACCACCCGGACGGCCCGCCGGACGGCCGCCGCCGCCGGTCTGGAACGGACGCTGCGGTTCCAGACCCGGAACGACGTGGATGTCGAGGCGGGTGCCGGTGTAGCGCTCGATCCGGAACAGGGCGTCGCGGTCGGCGCGGGCGGCGAAGGAGATCGCCACGCCCGAGGCGCCCGCACGGCCCGTGCGGCCGATGCGGTGGACATAGTCCTCCGCCGAGCGCGGCAGGTCGAAGTTGATGACGTGGGTGATGTCGCGCACGTCGATGCCGCGCGCCGCCACGTCGGTCGCCACCAGCAGGCGGACCTGACCGGTGCGCAGGCGCTGGAGCGTGCGGTTGCGCTTGAACTGGTCCATGTCGCCGTGCAGGGCGGCGGCGGCGTGGCCGGCGTCGCTCAGCTCCTCGGCCAGCGCGTCGGCGTCACGCTTGGTGGCGGCGAAGATGATCGCCTTGCCGACCTCGGGCTGGTCCGCGAAGTGCTTCAGCAGGCGGCGCTTGTGGTCCATGTCGTCGGCATGGTGCAGGCGCTGCTCGACGTTCACCGAGGTGGTGGCGCTTTCCACGGCGACGCGCACCGGGTTGCGCAGCAGGTTGCCGGCGAGCTGGGCCATGCGGCGGTCCAGCGTGGCGGTGAACAGCAGCGTCTGGCGGCTGTCCGGGCAGCACTTGGCGATGGTTTCCACATCGTCCAGGAAGCCCATGTCCAGCATGCGGTCCGCCTCGTCCAGGATCAGCACCTCGACGGCGCTGAGGTCGATGCGGTTGCGCGACACATGGTCGAGCAGACGGCCCGGCGTGGCGACCATGACATCGACCGCGCGCGACAGCAGGCGGAGCTGGTCGCGGTAGGGCATGCCGCCGACCACGTCCACGATGTTGTACTTCATGAACTTGGCGTACTTGCGCGCCGCGTCGGTGACCTGCTTGGCCAGCTCGCGGGTCGGGGCCAGCACCAGCACGCGCGGGGCGGCCACGCCGAGGCGCGGCAGATCGATGGTGCGGGTCAGCGCCGGCAGCATGAAGGCGGCGGTCTTGCCGGTGCCCGTCTCGGCGGTCGCCAGGATGTCGCGGCCTTCCAGGGCCGGCGGGATCGCCTCGGCCTGGACCGGGGTCGGGACGTTGTACTCGAACGCCTCCAGCGCCTTCACGACCAGCGGGTGGACGCCCAGCCCGGCGAAAGCGTTGGGGGTAGCGGTTTCAGTGGTGTCGGTCACGGTTGCGTCGGCGACGGCAGCCTCTGTGACAGAGGTCTCGGCAACGAGGGCGTCGGCGGCGGTCATTTCGATGGACGACAAGTAGGGTAACCTTTCCTCAGGACCATGACGGCGCACGGCCGCCGCACCAGGATGGTGAGCGGTGGAACGCCGGCGTTTTCGCCGGGAGGAGGTCGGAAGAGGGAGAGGCGTCTGTCCGAAGCTACGGGTGGCCGGGTCCCAAGGAAGGCCATCCCGAAATATCAAAGCGCGTCTCGCTCAAGAGACGCGCGAGCCTCCAGCGATCAAGACGCCTTACATAATGGGTTGCGCTGCACAATCCAAGAAGATTCTTTCACGCCCCCGGTCGTGTCGTGTCCCCGGAAGCGGTTGCCTGCCGTGCGCGCAGCGCATCGCGGATCTCCTCCAGCAGAACCTCCTGGCGGGGCGGCGCCTTCGGCTTGGAGTCCTGGAGGAAATGCAGGCGGTTGACCTGCCGCACGATGAGGAACAGCGCCCCCGCCACGATGAAGAAGTTGATCAGCGCGTTGATGAAGCGGCCGTAGTTGATGGTCGCCGCCCCCGCCGCCTCCGCCGCGGACAGGCTTTCGTAATGGCCGCCGGACAGGTTCAGGAAGTAGTTGGAGAAATCGATCCCGCCCATGACCCAGCCGATGGGCGGCATCAGCACGTCCCTGACCAGCGAGTTGACGATGCCGGTGAAGGCCGCGCCGATGATGATGCCGACCGCCAGCTCCACGACGTTGCCGCGGCTGATGAAGGTCTTGAATTCCTGCAACATGGCTGCGCTCCCGCTTTTCGCGTTAGAACGCTAAAGCCCAGCCGAAGTTTCCGGGGGCGCAAAAGGAAAGGGCCGGACCTTGCGGCCCGGCCCCTCCCGGAACATCCCCGGCGGCGTTCTTCGCGGCGGCGCTTACGCGACCTTGCCGTGGCAGTGCTTGTACTTCTGGCCCGAGCCGCAGGGGCAGGGCGAATTGCGCGGCGTGTTCGCCCAGGCGTTGGGATCGGCGCCCGGCACCACCGAGGCGGCGGCCTCGCGGCGGACCATGCCGGCGGGCAGCGGCGCGTCGGCCGGCGGATAGCCCTGGGCGGCCCCGGCTCCCGCTTCGGCCATCGCCAGCGCCGGGTCGTCGCGGCCCTCATGCATCTCCTGCGGCGGACGGGCGTACAGCTCCTCCGGCTGCGGGGCGATGCGGATCTCGACATGCATCAGCACGGCGGTCACCTGCTCGCGCAGGGTCGACAGCATGGTCTCGAACAGCTCGAAGGCTTCCCGCTTGTACTCGTTCAGCGGGTCCTTCTGGGCGTAGGCGCGCAAGGAGATGCCCTGGCGGAGATGGTCGAGCTGGAGCAGGTGATCCTTCCATTCCTGGTCGAGGATCTGCAGCAGCAGGCTCTTCTCCACGTGGCGCATCGTTTCGGCGCCGTAGGTCTCCACCTTCTCCGCGTATTTGCGGTCGGCGGCCTCGCGGACGCGCTCCTCGATCTCCGGCTCGGCGATGCCTTCTTCCTTGGCCCAGTCGGCGACCGGCAGGTCCATGCCCAGGAGACGGTTCACCTCCTCGTGCAGGCCGGCGATGTCCCAGGCCTCGGAGTAGGAGTTCGGCGGGATCGCCTTGTTGACCATGTTGGAGATGACCTGATGGCGCATCTCCAGGACGGTCTCGGCGATGTCCTCGGTGTCCATGATCTCGCGGCGCTGCTCATAGACGACCTTGCGCTGGTCGTTCATGACGTTGTCGAACTTGAGCAGGTTCTTGCGGACCTCGAAGTGGTGGGCCTCGACCTTGGTCTGGGCCTTCTCCAGCGCCTTGTTGATCCAGGGGTGGATGATCGCCTCCCCCTCCTTCAGGCCCAGGCGCTGGAGCATGCCGTCCATGCGCTCCGACCCGAAGATGCGCATCAGGTCGTCGTCCAGCGACAGGAAGAACTTCGACGCGCCCGGATCGCCCTGGCGGCCCGAACGGCCGCGCAGCTGGTTGTCGATGCGGCGGCTCTCGTGCCGCTCCGTGCCGACGACGTAGAGGCCGCCGGCCTGCTTGACCAGTTCGCGCGCCTCGGCCACCTCGGCCTCGATCTGCTTGATCCTGGCGTCGCGCTCCGGCCCGTCCGGCAGGTTGGCCAGCTCCATCTGGATGCGCATCTCGACGTTGCCGCCGAGCTGGATGTCGGTGCCGCGGCCGGCCATGTTGGTGGCGACCGTGACGGCGCCCGGACGGCCCGCCTGGGCGACGATGTAGGCTTCCTGCTCGTGGTGGCGGGCGTTCAGCACGTTGTGCGGGATGCCGCGCTTCTTCAGCAGCTCGGCGATCAGCTCGGACTTCTCGATGGAGGTGGTGCCGACCAGCACCGGCTGCTGGCGCTTGCGGGCGTCCTCGATCAGGTCGATGATCGCGTCGTACTTCTCCGACGCCTTGCGGTAGACCTCGTCGTCCATGTCCTTGCGCTGGACCGGCACGTTGGTCGGCATGTCCACGACCTCCAGGCCGTAGATCTCCGCGAACTCCGCCGCCTCAGTCATCGCCGTGCCGGTCATGCCGGCCAGCTTCGGGTAGATGCGGAAGTAGTTCTGGAAGGTGATGGAGGCGAGCGTCTGGTTCTCGCGCTGGATCGTCACCTTCTCCTTGGCCTCCAGCGCCTGGTGCAGGCCTTCCGAATAGCGGCGGCCCTCCATCATGCGGCCGGTGAACTCGTCGATGATGATGACCTTGTCGTCCTTGACGATGTAGTCCTTGTCGCGCTGGAACAGCGTGTAGGCGCGCAGCGCCTGCTGGGCGTGATGGACCAGCGCCACGTTCTGGATGTCGTAGAGCCCGCCCGACTTCAGCAGCCCGGCCTCGGCCAGAAGCTGCTCCATGTGCTCCTGCCCGGCCTCGGACAGGCTGACCGTGCGGTTCTTCTCGTCCAACTCATAGTCGTCCCGCGTCAGCTGCGGGATCAGCCGGTCCACCTGCACGTACATCTCCGACGAATCGGTCGACGGGCCGGAGATGATCAGCGGGGTGCGCGCCTCGTCGATCAGGATCGAGTCGACCTCATCCACGATGGCGAAGTTGAAGGGCCGCTGGACCATGTCCTCCAGGCGGAACTTCATGTTGTCGCGCAGATAGTCGAAGCCGAATTCGTTGTTCGTGCCGTAGGTGATGTCGGCGGCGTAGGCGGCGCGGCGCTCATCGTCGTCCAGCCCGTGCACGATGCAGCCGGTGGTCAGGCCGAGGAAGCCGTAGATGCGGCCCATCCAGGCGCTGTCGCGCGAGGCCAGATAGTCGTTCACGGTGACGACGTGGACGCCCTTGCCTTCCAGCGCGTTCAGATAGACGGCCAGCGTCGCGACCAGCGTCTTGCCTTCGCCGGTGCGCATCTCGGTGATCTTGCCCTGATGCAGGACCATGCCGCCCATCAGCTGCACGTCGTAGTGCCGCTGCCCCAGCACGCGCTTGCCCGCCTCGCGCACGGTGGCGAAGGCGTCGGGCAGGATGGCGTCGAGCGTCTCGCCCTGCGACAGCCGGCCGCGCAGCCAATCGGTGCGGGCGCGCAGCGCGTCGTCGGAGAGCGCCGCCAACTCGGGCTCCAGCGCGTTGATCTGCTGGACGGATTTTTGCAGCGCCTTGACGGTGCGCGTGTTGGCGGTGCCGAAAATCTTGCGGGCGAGAGCACCGAACATGAAAACCTCGGGGGTGGAACGTCGTGAAGCCGGCTTTTTGACCGGTCTCACATAGGCCCGAAGCAAGTTTCTGTCAACGAGACCCGCCCCTTTGCCCGGCCCTTTGAGGGGTGCATCGCGGGGGTGCCGGCCCTGCATGGGGCGTGGATCGGCGTGTGGCGCGCCCTGGAAGCACCACCGTTCCGCCGCCATATCGCCTTGAACACGATTGAAGCAAGGGGCCGAAGCAAGGCGTCACGGCCGCGCATCACGACCGCTTGCCCCGCGCCGCGAACCCATGCTTAATCCCCCGCGGATTCGGGCGCGGGGCCGGATCGTCCGCACAGCCGCCGCCAATCAACTGCCGCCGCCAATCATAAGACGTTCTGTCACACCCTTGCCTGTCATGCCCCCTTGCCTGTCATGCCATTGACCGTGACAAGACACATCCGCCGGAAGGAAAAGACTCCATGGTGAATCGAGTGTTCCGCGCCGCCCTGCTGTCGATGGCCGCCTGCGGCCTCGCGCTGGCCGCACACGCCCAGACTCCGGCTCCCGCCGCTCCGGCCGCCCCCGCGGCCTCGGCCGCTCCCGCCCCGGCGGACGCCGATCCGGTGGTGGCGCGCGTCAACGGCGAGGCGGTCCACCGCTCCGACGTCCAGCGCATGGTCGCCCAGCTTCCGCCGCAGGTGCAGCAGATGCCGCTGGAGATGATCTACCCGGCGGTGATCGAACAGCTCGTCAATTCCAAGCTGGTGGCGGAGGCCGGCTACAAGGCCAACCTCGCCGGCACCCCGGAGGTCAAGGACGAGATCAAGCGCGCCGAGGAGCGCGCGGTGCAGCGCGCCTACATCCAGAAGGAAGTGCAGTCGCGCATCACCCCGGCCAAGCTGGACGAGGCCTATCAGGCCTTCCTGAAGCAGAATCCGGCCCAGGAAGAGGTCAAGGCCAGCCACATCCTCGTCGAGAAGGAGGACGAGGCCAAGGCGATCATCGCCCAGCTCAAGAAGGGCGGCGACTTCGCCAAGCTGGCCAAGGAGAAGTCGAAGGACCCGGTGGCCGCCGAGCAGGGCGGCGATCTCGGCTACTTCACCAAGGACACGATGGTCGAGCCCTTCGCCGACGCCGCCTTCGCCATGAAGAAGGGCGAGGTGAGCAAGGAGCCGGTGAAGACGCAGTTCGGCTGGCACATCATCAAGGTCGAGGACAAGCGCACCCAGCCGCAGCCGACCCTGGACGAGGTGAAGCCGCAGCTTGAGCAGCAGCTGAGCAAGGACATCGTGACCAACGTCGTCGACGATCTGCGCAAGGTCGCCAAGGTCGAGACCTTCCAGCTCGACGGCTCGCCGATGCCGAAGGAAGAGCCGGCCCCGGCCACGGATGCCCCGAAGGCGGAAGAGCCGAAGAAGAACTGAGGTCCGGCAACGCTTGCCCCCACCCCGGCCCTCCCCCGCTGACGCAGGGGAGGGAGCCAATCCCCTCCCCTGCGTCAGCGGGGGAGGGTCAGGGAGGGGGCAAGCGCCCACACTCCAACACCCCCACCCCCGCACACCAGCCCCAAGAGCCCGTCCCCATGGCCACGACCGTCTCCCCCTTGGCACCCGCCGGCTTCCCGACGCTCCCGCCCGTGGCGGGCGTGCGCATCGCCACCGCCAACAGCGGCATCCGATACAAGGGCCGCGACGACCTGATGCTGGCCGTGCTCGACGAGGGCACGACGGTGGCCGGCGTGCTGACCAAGTCCCTGACCTGCTCCGCCCCGGTGATCTGGTGCCGCGACAGCCTGCCCCGCGGCTCGGCCCGCGCGGTCGTGGTCAACGCCGGCAACGCCAACGCCTTCACCGGCAAGGCCGGCGACGCCACCGTCAAGGCGACGGTCGAGGCCGCGGCCGCGATCGCCGGCTGCGCCACCGACGAGGTCTATGTCGCCTCCACCGGCGTGATCGGCATCCCGCTGGCCGCCGACGCCATCGCCAAGGTGCTGCCGGGCATGGTCCCGGCGCTGAAGGCCGACTCGGCGGCGCTGGAGGCCGGGGCGCGGGCCATCATGACCACCGACACCTTCGCCAAGGGCTCGACCCGTCAGGTCGCCATCGGCGGGACGACGGTGACGATCAGCGGCTTCGCCAAGGGCTCCGGCATGATCGCCCCGGACATGGCGACCATGCTGGGCTTCCTCTTCACCGACGCGGCCATCGCCGCCCCGGCGCTGCAGTCCATGCTGTCGGAGTTCACCGAGCGCAGCTTCAACGCCATCACCGTGGACGGCGACACCTCGACCAGCGACACGCTGCTGCTGTTCGCCACCGGCAAGGCCGGCAACGCTCCGGTGACCGACGCCAAGGCGCCGGAGCTGGCCGACTTCCGCAAGGCGCTGGAGGAGGTGATGCTCGACCTCGCGCTGCAGATCGTGCGCGACGGCGAGGGGGCGACCAAGTTCGTCTCCATCACGCTGGTCGGCGCCGAGAGCGACGCCGCCGCCAAGCGCATCGCGCTCACCGTCGCCAATTCCCCGCTGGTCAAGACCGCGCTGGCCGGCGAGGACGCCAACTGGGGCCGCATCGTCGCCGCCATCGGGCGGGCCGGCGAGCGGGCCGACCGCGACCTCATCAAGATCACCATCGGCGGCACGCTGATCTGCGCCGAGGGCATGGAGGTTCCGGGCTACGACGAGGCGCCGGTCGCCGCCCACATGAAGGGCCAGGAGATCGACGTGCACATCGACCTGGGCATCGGCACCGGCAAGGCCCGCGTCTGGACCTGCGACCTGACCCACGGCTACATCGACATCAACGGCTCCTACCGCAGCTGAGACCGGCCTTGACGCCATGACCGGCGCGCCCCTGCCCGACCGCCTCGACACGGCGCGGCTGACGCTCCGCCCCTTCCGCGCGGAGGACGTGGAGCGCTTCGTGCCGCTGATCGGGGACTGGGAGGTGGCGCGCTGGCTCGCCCGCGTGCCCCATCCCTACGGCCCGGAGGACGGGCGCGCCTGGGTCGCCCTGGCCGCCCGCAACCGGGCGGAGCGCGCGTCGCTCGACCTGCTGGCGGTCCTTAAGGACGATGGGCAACCGGTCGGCGGCATCGGCGTGATCCTGGCGGACGGCGAGGTCGGCTACTGGCTGGGCCGGCCGCACCAGGGGGCCGGCTATGGCGCGGAGATGCTGCGGGCCGTCGTCCCCGCCGCCTTCGCGCTGGGCCTGCCCCGCCTGTGGGCGCGGATCGCCCCGGAGAACCACCGCTCCCGCCGCGTGCTGGAGAAAGTCGGCTTCACGCCGCAGGGCGTTGCCGACCATTACGAACTGACCGCCGGACGCTGGCGGTTCCTTACCCGGGAGACCGCCTGATGCCGGCCTGCTTCGATCCCTCCTCCACCCCGGCGCCCGGTTCCCTGCCGACCCTGCTGGTCGTCGCGGTGGCCCTGGTGGACGCCGACGGCCGCGTCCTGCTGGCCCAGCGCCCACCCGGCAAGTCGCTGGCCGGGCTTTGGGAGTTCCCCGGCGGCAAGGTCGACGCGGGCGAAACCCCGGAGGCCGCCCTGGTCCGCGAGCTGAAGGAGGAGTTGGGCATCGACACGGCGGCGAGTTGCCTCGCCCCCTTCACCTTCGCCTCGCACAGCTATGAAACGTTCCACCTGCTGATGCCGCTGTTCGTCTGCCGCGTCTGGGAAGGCGACGTGACGGCACGGGAGGGGCAAAAGCTCGCCTGGGTCTACCCGAACCGCATGGGCGACTACCCCATGCCCCCCGCCGATGTGCCGCTGGTGGCGATGCTGCGCGACCTGTTGTAGCCGGTTGGGGATTTGCAACGCCGAGGAATTGCGCTACCTTGTCGGGAGTGGCCGGCAGGTGCTGTGAACACCCACCGGCACGCTCCTAGTGCTTAGCGCACGGTGATGCGGATTTCGATCCGCCATCGCCGCCACTGGAGCACCAGGAAAAAGGGCATTTTGGGCATGCCTCTTTCTCCTTTTGAAACGGCGGGTGGCCGATTCCACCCGCCGTTTTCACCTTACACACGATCGGATGCATTCGCTCCACAGATTTTCCCGCATCGCGCGATGCGCCACCCTTGTCCCCATACCCATTCCGGATTGCGTCTTCACGAATCGGGCGATCTGTGCCACATCATAGCCGTCGTGTTCGGGATCGCATCCTGGCCACCAGATTTTGACCCGACCACCAGATTCTGAATCGTCCAGAGACGGACCCGCATCTGAACCGCATCGGCGTGGACTCGCTCTTCAATTTCAAGGCCCCTCCGGCGGAGCCGGCCCAGGACCCTGACGGCAACCCCGCCCTGGAGGTGCTGCGGTCGGTCTTCGGCTATTCCGCCTTCCGCGGGCAGCAGGCCGACATCATCGCCCACGTCATCCGTGGCGGCGACGCGCTCGTCCTCATGCCCACGGGCGGCGGCAAGTCGCTGTGCTATCAGGTGCCGGCGCTGGTGCGCGACGGCGTGACGGTGGTGGTCTCGCCGCTGATCGCGCTGATGCGGGATCAGGTGACGGCGCTGCGCGAGCTGGGCGTTCGGGCGGCCTTCCTCAACTCCTCCCTCGACGCCGCCGAGGCGCGCGAGGTGGAGCGGGCCATGGTCCGCGGCGAGATCGATCTCGTCTACGTGGCGCCGGAGCGTCTGGTCACCCCGCGCTTCCTCGACCTGCTGGACCGCACCCGGCTCGCCCTCTTCGCGCTGGACGAGGCGCATTGCGTCAGCCAGTGGGGCCACGACTTCCGGCCCGAATATCTCCAGCTCTCCATCCTGCACGAGCGGCACCCGACCGTGCCGCGCGTCGCGCTGACCGCCACGGCGGACGCGCAGACCCGCGCGGAGATCAAGGACAAGCTGGGGCTGACCGAGGCCCGCGTCTTCCTGTCCAGCTTCGACCGGCCCAACATCACCTACCGCGTCGTCCCGAAGAAGAGCGAGCGCCAGCAGATGCTGGCCTTCCTGCGGGAGAACCACCCCGAGGACGCCGGCATCATCTATTGCATGTCGCGGGCGAAGGTGGAGGACACCGCCAACTGGCTGAACCAGCAGGGGCGGGAGGCGCTGCCCTACCACGCCGGCCTGCCGCCGGAGGTGCGCGAGGCGAACCAGGACCTGTTCATCAAGGGCGAGGGCATCGTCATGGTGGCGACGGTGGCCTTCGGCATGGGCATCGACAAGCCGAACGTGCGCTTCGTCTGCCACCTCGACCCGCCCAAGAGCCTGGAAGCCTATTATCAGGAAACCGGCCGCGCCGGTCGCGACGGTCTGCCCGCCGACGCCTGGATGAGCTACGGCATGGCCGACGTGGTCGGCCTGCGCCAGATGCTGGAGCAGTCGGAGGCCGGCGATTCCCACCGCCGCGTCGAGCGTTCCAAGCTGGAGGCGCTGCTCGGCTTCTGCGAGACCTCCGCCTGCCGCCGCAAGGTGCTGCTGAACTATTTCGGCGAGACGCTGGAGGCGCCCTGCGGCAACTGCGACACCTGCCTGGAGCCGGTGGAGACCTGGGACGGCACCGTCGCCGCGCAGAAGGCCCTGTCGGCGGTCTACCGCACCGGCCAGCGCTACGGCGCCGGGCACCTGATCGACGTGCTGCTGGGCAACGCCACGGAAAAGGTGGCGCAGCAGGCCCACGACGCGCTGAAGACCTTCGGCTGCGGCAAGGAGCTGTCGAAGGCGGAATGGCAGTCGGTCTACCGCCAGCTCGTCGCCGCCGGCTATCTGACGGTCGACCTCGAGGGCTACGGCGGCTTCCGCCTGACCGACGCCGGCATCCCGGTCATCAAGGGCCAGCAGACGGTGAAGCTGCGCAAGGACCCCGTCGTGGAGAAGCGCCGCGGCGTCCACGACGCGCTGCGCCGCCACGTCTCCCGCGGCGGCTCCGCCTCCTCCAGCAGCTTGGCCGCCGGCCTGTCCGGCGAGGGCGTGTCGCGGGCCGGTGCGCGCGGCGCCCTGTCGCCCGCCGACGACGCGCTGTGGCACGCGCTGAAGGACTGCCGCACCGAGCTGGCCCGCGCACAGGGGGTGCCGCCCTACGTGATCTTCCACGACAGCACGCTTCTGGAGATGGTCGCGACGCGCCCGATGGACCGCGCCGCTTTCGCCCGCCTGCCCGGCGTCGGCGCCCGCAAGCTGGAGCGTTATGCCGACCCCTTTTTGGACGTCATCCGCCAGAAAGGATAATTTTATCCATCTCCCAAAAAAGCGCTTGCACCGGTCCGCCCCCCCGGTTAATTTCCGCGCCCACGACGCACCGACGTCGGCGCCGCAGTAGCTCAGGGGTAGAGCAACTGATTCGTAATCAGTAGGTCCGGGGTTCAAATCCCTGCTGCGGCACCACTCTAAGGCCCTGGAAGGTAACGCCTTCCGGGGCCTTTCCATATGTGGCATGACTTCATCGCGCCCTTTTCCCAGCAAGGCCGATGTCCCAACCGCCCACAACCGCCCTCATCACCGACCTCGCCGCCGTGTTGCGCCGGCCTGTGACGAGCGGGCGGGACCTGAAGGCCGTCGAAACCCTTTGCGCGGCCTTTCTCGACCGGCCCAGGGCCGAGCGGGCGCGGGCGGCGCGCGAGTTGCCCCGGCTGTCGCGGGGAGCGGATACCGTCCTGCTGCTGTCGGTCATGGCCGCCGTCTCGGGCGACCTGCGCTATTACGACGAGCTGCTCGACGCGGTGGAGGGCAACATCGCGCAATCCGGGCTGGAAGGACTGCTGCACATCCACGCCGGCATCGGGCGCCAGCTCTTTCTGATGCGCATGAACCCCGAGAGCCGTCCCGGCTTTTTCGAGGAGCGGCAGTTCCCCTTCTACCGCCGCATCCTCGACGAGATCCGCCGCCGTCAGGCCATCGTCCCGCCCGCCCGCCGGGCCGGGGGAGCGGACAGCGGGCGGGTCGTGCTGGTGACCAACCAGTTCCTGTCGCTGCGCCACCAGCCGTCGCGCGACCTGCTGTCCTACGCCGCCCTCCTGGAGGACCGCTGCGGGCGGGAGGTGGTGATCCTCAACACCAACATCATGCCCGCGGAGGTCCACAGCCTGTTCGTGCCGTCCTTCGCGGCGTCGGTGGAACCCGCCTTCTCCGGAGATCAAAGAATCGAGGCGGATGGGCGCGCCTTTCGCATGCTGTCCTCCGTCGAGCCTTGCGTCAGCCCCGGCAAGATCGCCTGGTTCCTGAAGGCCATCGCAGCCCTTGACCCCGACGCGGTGCTGTCGCTCGGCGGGTCGTGCGTCGTGGCCGACCTGATGGCCGGGGCGCGCCCCACCCTGTGCATCCCGACCACCACCGGAGCCACCCTGTCGCTCGCCGACATCGTGCTGGATTTCGGCGGCGGCGCGGCCCCCGCTCACGGGCCGCTGGCCCGGTCCTGGCGGCCCTTCCGCTTCCTGCATTCGCTGGCCGGTGCGGCGCCGCGGGCGGACGCCGCGCGCGCCGCCTTCGGGCTCGACGAGGGCGCCTTCGTCTGCGCCGTCGTCGGCAACCGGCTGGACGCGGAGGCGGACGGCGCCTTCCTCGCCATGCTGGAGGCTCTGCTCGACCGGGTGCCGCGCGCTGTCGCCGTCTTCGCCGGGCAGGCTGACACACTGCCCCGGCGGCTGGCCGCCGCGCGCCACGCCGGGCGGCTGCGCTGCCTGGGCTATGTGTCGGACATCGGCGCCCTGCTGGCGGTCTGCGACGCCTATGTGAATCCCCGGCGGACCGGCGGGGGCGCCAGCGCCGCCGAGGCCCTGGCCGCCGGGGCGGTGCCGCTGTCGCTTCCCGGCGGCGACGTCGCCAGCGTCGTCGGCCCGCGCTTCACCCATCCCGACTATGGCGCTTTCGTCGAGCGGCTGGCCGCTCTGGCCGCCGATCCCGCCGCCTTGGCCGCCGCCGCCGCGGAGGCCCGCGTCCAAGGGTCGCGGCGAACCGGGCCGGAGGAGGCCGCCGCCGACCTGTCGCGCTATCTCGACGAGGCGGCGGCGCTGTTCCGCGACCGGCGGCCCTCGACGGAGGGATCGGGGAAGGATTGATCCGGGCCGGCGCCGTCAACCGCTTTATCGCACAGGCAAAGCAAACTCCCGGCTTGCTTTGGCGCCGGTGCCTTTCCAATATTCCGCGCTCCCCGACCGGGCGTCCGCTGGGACGCCACGGCGGGTGTCTTATTTTCTGCAACGAGGACCTTTTCATGCGCGCCTTCGACGGCCAGCATTCCGACAACGTCGCCATCAAGCGCACGCGGGAGCAGAAGCAGCTTCAGCTCCAGCAGTTGAAGGAGCAGCTCGCCACCCTGAAGTCCCACGCGGCCCCGGCGATCCGTGAAGCGCTGATGAAGCGCATCGCCGAGCTGGAGGTGGAGATGCGCCAGCCGCCGAAGCCGCCGCGCGAAGGCCGCGGCGACGGTCCCCGTGGCGAGGGGCGCGGCCCCCGTGGTGATGGTCCCCGTGGCGACCGCCCGCGCCGCGAGGGTTTCTCCCGCAGCGAGAGCTTCCGGTCGGATGGCCCGCGCGGTGACGGTCCGCGTGGCGATGGACCGCTTTCGCCCTTCGCCTCCCCGCGCCGCCGCGGCTGAGCCGCGGAACCTCCCTTGACGCGTCCAGACCGATGAGTCGCCAGCCGTGAGCGAAAACGCCAGTCCCGTCCGCCGCCGTCTGTTCGATCAGGCGTGGCTCCTGATGATGTTGCCGCCGCTGTTCTGGGCCAGCAACGCCGTCCTGGGCCGCGCGGTGTCGGGCGAGGTCCCGCCGGTCGGGCTGGCCTTCTGGCGCTGGACGCTGGGAATGCTGCTGGTGCTGCCCTTCGCGTGGCGGCACCTGCGGCACGACGCGCGGGCGCTGGCCGCCCAATGGCCGGTCGTGCTGCTGCTGTCGGCGCTGGGCATCGCCGTCTTCAACACCTTCCTCTATGTCGGGCTGCACACCACCACGGCGCTGAACGCGGTGATGATGCAGTCCTCCATGCCGGTGCTGATCGTGCTGATGAGCCTGGCCCTGTTCGGCGACCGCGTGACCCCGCTGCAAGGGGTGGGCATCGCCGTGTCGCTGGCCGGCGCCCTGACGCTGATCGCGCGGGGCGACCCGGCGGTGCTGATCGGGCTGCAGCTCAACGCCGGGGATTTGTGGGTGCTGGCGGCGGTGCTCGGCTACGCCGCCTACACCGCCCTGCTGCGCCGCCGCCCGACGGTGCACGGCCTCAGCTTCATCGCCGTCACCTTCGCGGGCGGGGCGGCGATGCTGCTGCCCTTCTACCTGTGGGAAAGCATCGGCGGAAACCCCATGCCGATCACCCCGACGGCGCTGGGGGCGGTCGCCTACGTGGCGTTGTTCCCGTCGATCGCCGCCTATCTCTGCTTCAACCGCGCCGTGGCCCTGGTCGGCGCCAACACGGCGGGGATGTGCATCCATCTGATGCCGGTGTTCGGGAGCATTCTCGCCATCCTGTTCCTCGGCGAGCAGCCCCACCTCTACCACGCCGCCGGCATCGGCCTGATCGCGGCGGGCATCCTGTTGGCGACCCGCCGGAAAGGCTGAGGCGGGGACGCAGAAGGCGCCCCCGCGTCCGTCACGCTCAGTAGCCCAGGCTGCGCGGCAGCCAGAGCGCCAGACCGGGGAAGACCACCACCGCGGCCAGCGCCAGGAACATGGCCAGGATCAGCCAGCCGACCCAGCGCACCGTCGCCTCCATGGTGGTGCCGGCGATCTTGCAGGTGACCATCAGGTTGACGGCCATCGGCGGCGAGAACTGGCCGATGGCCAGCTTCATGGTCAGGATCACGCCGAACCACACCAGGTCCCAATTGAAGTGGTTGGCGATGGGCACCAGGATCGGCAGCAGGATCAGGAAGGTGGACACCCCGTCCAGGAACATCCCGATCACCACCAGCGCCGCGATCAGCAGGGCGAGAACGCCGTACTGCCCGATGCCGAGATCGACGATCCCCCGGGCGATGGGGTCGATGACGCCCAGCGTCCCGGTCGCCCAGGCGAAGACGCCGGCCAGGGCCACCACCATCAGGATGATCGCGGAGATCTCCGCCGACTCCACCAGCACGTCGTAGACCGTGCGCAGGGTCAGCGTCCGGTAGATGAAGAAGCCGACGAACAGGCCGTAGACCGCGGCCACCACCGCCGCCTCGGTCGGGGTGAACAGGCCGGCGCGCATGCCGCCCAGGATGACCACCGGCGCCATCAGGCCCCAGATCGCCTCCTTGAAGGCCTTCCAGATCGACGGGCGCTTCTCGCCTTCCCGCGCGACCTCGCCGAAGCCGTTGCGCCGCGACATCCAGACCGCCGGGATGACCAGGGCCAGACCGGCCAGGATGCCGGGGATCATGCCCGCCGCGAACAGGGCGGGCACCGAGGCCTGCGGCACCATCACGCTGTAGATGATGAAGGCGATGGAGGGCGGGATCAGGATGTCGGTCGCCGCCGCCGCGCCGATGACGCTGGCGGTGAAGGCGCGCGGGTAGCCCTCGCGCAGCATGGCCGCGGTCATCACCGCCCCCACCGCGGCGGAGGTCGCCGGGCCGGAGCCGGAAATGCCGCCCATGAACATCGCCACGATGATGGCGACCGCCGGCAGGGCGCCCTGCCGCTTGCCGATCACGGCCAGCGCGAACTTCACCAGCCGCTCCGCCACGCCCGACCGCTCGAAGATCAGGCCGGTCAGGACGAACATGGGGATGGCGAGCAGCGGGTACTTCGCCATGCCGGTGTAGACGGTGGTGGGCAGCGACATGATGCCGAGGCCGGCGACGCCGATCACCACGGCCCCGGCCAGCGCCAGCGCCGCGCCGATGGGCACACCGGCAATCAGCAGCGCGAAGAATCCGCCGAACAGCAGCGCGGTGGTCATTGCTCGTCCCCCCGCGCGACGCGGATGCCGCGGCCCAGCGCCCGCAGCACGATGACCACCGACAGGACCGGCAGCCAGATCGAGTAGATCCACTGCGGCACGCCCAGGCCGGGCGACGTCTCCTCGAACCGGTACTCGTCCCAGACCATCCGCGAGCCGTAGACGGCCAGCCCCAGGAAGACCAGCGCCGTGATGGCGATGGCGAACAGCTCGGCCCGGCGGCGCATGACCGGGCGCAGCCGGTCCACGAAATAGGTGATGCGGATGTGATGGTTGCGCACGACCGCGACCGAGGCGCCGAGCATGGTCATCACCACCATCAGGGCGATGGCGTATTCCTCCGTGAAGGCGAGCGAGATGTTGGTCAGATAGCGCGTGATCACGTTGGCGAAGGTGATCGCCCCCATCGCCGCGATGGCCAGCGCCGCCAGCGCCTCCTCGATCCGGATGGGAACGCGCGGGCGCGGCTCTTCGCGCCGCGTCAGTTCGGGGTCTTCGGTCATGAGCGGGGTCTCTGGACGGGGACGGGCGGGCCGGAGCGGACTGGGGAAGGAACGGGCGCCCGTCCGCCCGCCGCCGGAGCGGGAGCGGACGGGCGCCGGGCGGGCTTACTGGCGGCCGGCGACCGAGGTCTCGGCGGCCTTCACGAGGTCGGGGCCGATGGTCTTGGCCCACTTGTCGTAGACGGCGCGGGTGGCGGACTGGAAGGCCTTCTGCTGCTCGGGCGTCAGTTGCACGACCGCCACGCCCTGGCCGGCCAATTCCTTCAGCAGGCTGTCGTCCTGGGCGGTGATGCCCTTGCGGGCGATGGCGACCTCCTCCGCGGCGGCCTGGACGGCGGCGGCGCGCACCGCCTCCTGATCCTCCTTGGACCAGCTGTTCCAGACCTCCTTGTTGACCACGAAGATCAGCGGGTCGGCGACGTAACCCCACAGGGTCAGGTGCTTCTGGCCGAGCGTCGGCAGCTTGGCGGCGGTGAAGACCGCGACGGGGTTCTCCTGCCCGTCGACGGCGCCGGTGGACAGGGCGGGCTGCGCGTCGGCCCAGCTCATCTGCGTCGGGTTGGCGCCCAGCGCGGTGAAGGTGTCGAGGTAGAGCGGCGAGCCGACGACGCGGATCTTCAGGCCCTTCAGGTCCTCCGGCTTGGTGATGGCGTGCTTGGAGTTGGAGACCTCGCGGAAGCCGTTCTCGCCCCAGGCCAGCGGCACCACGTCCTTGGTGGCGAGCAGGTCGAACAGCTGCTTGCCGACCGGTCCCTGGGTCAGCGCGTCCATCGCCTTGTGGTCGGGCATCAGGAAGGGCAGCGAGAAGAGGTTCAGCTCCTTCACCTGCGGCGACCAGTTGATGGTCGAGCCCACCGCCATGTCGATCACGCCCTGGCGCAGCGCGGTGAATTCCTTGGTCTGGTCGCCGTTCACCAGGGCGGAGCCGGGATACATCTTCACATTGATGCGCCCGTTGGTCTTCTCCTTGACCAGCTCGGCCCAGCGGTCGCCGCCGATGCCCCAGGGGAACGGCTTGCCCAGCACGGTGGACAGCTTGTATTCGGCCTTGTAGTCCGCCGCCGCGGCGCCGCTGGCGACCACGCCCGGCAGAACCATGGCGGCCAGCGCCAGACCGGCGAACAGCGCCTTCATCGACTTCATTCTTGTTTCCTCCCGCATACCGCAAACGAAAGATCGGACCGGGATCGTACAGAGGCACGCACGACTGTTCCACGCGGAATTTGACGGCCCGCCCCCAAGCCTGGGACAATGCGGGCATGCAAATGCGGATGTTCCCAACAATCGGGGTTTTGGCGTTCGGGCTTTTGGGGGGCGGGCTTTTGGGGGGCGGGCTTTTGGGGGGCGGGCTGGCCCTTTCCGCGGGTCCGGCCCTGGCGCAATCGGCGCCCCCGCCCGCCGTCCCGCTCGGCCCCAACCCCAGCGAGTGCGAGATCCAGGCCGCCCTGTTCGGCGCCGCCGGGCCCGGCTGCCCGCCCATCGTGATGAAGCGCCCGCCGCCCCCGCCCGTCGCGGCGGCATCGCCCCCGGCATCGCCCCCGGCATCGCCCCCAGCATCGCCCTCGGCCCCGGCTCCCGCATCGGCCCCCGCCCCGGTGGCGGTGCCCGCCCTGCCGGGACCGCCGCCGGACCCGCCCGTCGCGGCGCTGAAGGCCGGGCTGCGCGCCGCCTTCCGGATCGGCTTCGACTTCAACTCGGCGCGCATCCGCCCGGAATCGCGGGCGGTGCTCGACCGCATCGGCGCGGTGATGACGGCGCCGGAGGCGGCCACCGCCCGCTTCCGCATCGTCGGCCACACCGACGCGGTGGGCGGCGACGCCGCCAACCTCACGCTGTCGCAGCGCCGGGCCGAGGCGGTGGCGGATTATCTGGCGGAACGGCACGGCGTGCGCCGCGACCGGCTGGACACCGCCGGGATGGGCGCGCGGGAACCGCTGCTGCCCAAAAAGCCGAAGGCCGCGGAGAACCGGCGGGTGGAGATCGTCAATCTGGGAGGATAGGCTTTCCTCCGCCCCCTACCCGTCGAGATCGTCCCAGCCCCGCCGCTCCCAGGCGCCATCGATGAAGGCGGCGGCGCGGGTCGAGCGCGGCAGGCCGCAGCAGGTCAGCACCGAGGGCGGAACCCGCCCGCCGCCGCGGCTCCACCACAGGCTGGCGCGGGGCGGCAGCGGGCCGACCCGCTCCTCGACCACCGTGGCGACCGTGGGGTCGGCCCCGTTGGGTTCCGGGCGGCCCAGGATCGCCATGCGGGCCGGCAGCGCGTCCACGTCGGCCCCGGCGCGGCAGGCGTCGGCGGCGATGGATTCGGCGCGGGTGAACCAATGCAGGCAGGCCACCGGCACCACCGCGAGGTCGGTGCCGTAGGGCAGCGTGCCGACGATGGTGAAGGGGTACTGCCGCCCCACCCGGTCGGCGCTGGGCATCATGATGCCGGCCAGCGGCGGCTCCCCGCACAGGCCGGGCGACAGGGCGAAGCGCCAGACCGGGGCCGACTGGAACAGCCGCTCCCAGGGCGAGCCGAGCTGGCGCACCGCCGCGTCCAGGACCTCCGTCAGCCAGGCGTCCCAGGGAAGCAGCACGCCGCGCGGCAGGCCGTAGCCCACGAAATCGCCGCGCGCCGGCACCTTCCCGTGGAAGCCCACCGCGAAACCGGGGCTCATCAGCCCGCCCCGCCGTTGTTGGGAACGCGGGGCATCGGAGCGGCCGGCTGGCCCAGCACGTCGAGGACGCGGGACACCAGCGCCTCGTCCGGCGGCACCGGGGCGAAGCCGGCCTCGACCAGCGCGGCCAGATGGTCGCCGAGCGCCCGGCGCTCCGCCTCGTGGGCCGGGCCGGGGAGCGTGCGCTGCCAGTCGGCGGCCAGCCATTCGGCCAGAACCGCCGGGTCCAGCGGCTCCCGCCCGCCGATCATCGCGTAGGCGCGCAGGCTCTGCCGCAGCAGGTCGGGCCGCGCCCAGCCGGTGCGGAGCTGCTCCTCCAGCCGCAGCACGATGCGCGACAGGAACACGCTGCGCAGAGCGCGCCGGTAGACGTCCTCGGCGGGAAGGCCGACGCGCTCCCCCTGCGACAGGCCGAAGCCGAGCAGGGACGCCCGCCGCTCCGCCCGCTCGGTCCAGCCGGCCGGCAGCGCGCGCAGCGCGTCGAGCGCCGGCAGCACGGCCAGGAAATCGGAATCCTCCACCCGCGTCAGCGAGCGCGGCGGGGTGTCGAGGACGCGCAGCCGCTCCTCCGCCACCGCCACGGCGGCCTCCGCCCGCGCCAGCAGCGCCTCGTTGGCGCGGTGGCTGCTCAGCCCGGCCAGCCCGAGCAGCAGGCCCGCCGCCGCGGTCCCGCCCAGCGCCCAGACGTGGCGCCGCCGCCGCGCCCGCTCCAGCGCGCGGTCCACCCCGACCATGTTGGCCTCAGGGAAGACCACCTCGGGCAGCAGCCGTTCCAGGAAGAAGGTCTGGGCCGGCGATTCCGCAGAGGCGCCGGGCTGGGTGGCGCTGGTCAGGTAGATGCCGCGCAGCAGCGGCACCGCCTCCTCCGCCTCGGCGGTGAAGGCGGTGTCGACGAGGTCGGCCAGCGCCGCCTCGAACGCCGCCATGCGCAGCGGGAAGGCGAAGGCGTCGCCGCGCCGCTGGATGTCCGGCTCCTGGTGCAGCCGCTCGGGAAGCCGCTCCTCCAGCCGGCGCAGCAGGGCCGCGTATTGCGCGTGGAAGCTGGCCAGCGGGCCGGGCGGCACATCTTCCACCGGGAAGGTGATGCCCCAGATCTGGGCGCGCTCCGCCCGGTCCAGCGGGTCGAAATAGGTGGTGAAGCCGTCCACGAGGTCGGCCTTGGTGCACAGCAGATAGACCGGCACGCGGATGCCGAGATGGGCGCGCAGCTCGCCCAGCCGCTGGCGGATGGTGATGGCGTGGTTGTGCCGCTCCGCGTCGCTCCACCCGGCGAGGTCGGTCAGGCTGATGGTCAGCAGAACGCCGTTCACCGGCTGGCGCGGGCGGTGCTCCTTCAGCAGGTCGAGCAGGCCGGACCAGACGCGCCCGTCGATGGCCCGGCGGCTGTCCTGGGTGGTGTAGCGGCCGGCCGTGTCGATCAGCACCGCCTCGTCGGTGAACCACCAGTCGCAATTGCGGGTGCCGCCCAGATTCTGCACCGGCATGCCGTCCAGCCCGCCGCCCAGCGCCGCGCCCAGCCGGGCGTTGGCCAGCGCGGTGGTCTTGCCCGAGCCGGGGGCGCCGATCACCAGATACCAGGGAAGCTGGTAGAGATACTGGCCGCCCCAGCGCGCGCCGAAGCGCTGCGTCTTCAGCCGGTCGATCACCGCGTCCAGCCGCTCGCGCACCGTGCCCAGCTCGTCCAGCGACGCCTTCAGCTCGGGATCGCGGGACGCCGCCAGCGCCTCCACGAAGCGGGCGTTGGCGGCGCTCTGCCGGCCGTCCTCGTGCCGGTTCAGCGCGTACCACAGGCCGAGCAGGAACAGCGCCGGCAGCAGGCGGGCCAGGCCGCCGAACCCGAGCAGCGGCATCACCGCCCAGCCGAGCAGCCCGACCGACAGGGCGACCGCGAGCGTGGTCCACCAGCGCAGGCGCGGCGCCATCGCCGGGTCGGCGTGGCGGGACCGGTTGCGGGCCCGGTTGTGGGCCCGGTTGTGGGCCCGGTTGTGGGAATGGGAGTCGGGGCGGGTGCGCGGGGACGGTTCGCTCATGGACCGCGGCCTATTCGGGGTAGAGGCGGACATCGACGCGCCGGTTGGCGCCCCGGTTGGCCGGCGTGGTGTTGGGGGCCAGCGGTTCGCGCTCGCCCCGCCCTTCGGCGGTCAGGCGCTCGGCGCCCAGCGTGCGCTCCAGGATCTTCAGAACGGCCACCGCCCGCGCCTCGGTCAGCGCCTCCGGCGTCGGCAGCCCGCCGCCGCGCGGGGTCTGGTCGTCGGTGTGGGCGACCACCACCACGCGCCCGGCCTCGGGACCCAGCGCCTGCCCGACGCGGTCGACCACCGCGCGGTAGCGGGCGCGGATGGCGTCGCTGCCGGTGGCGAACATGCCCGCCCCCTCGATGCGGATGACCAGCGCCCCGTCGTCGCCGGCCAGCACCGCCACGGCGCCGGAGCGGATCTCCGGCTGGAGCAGAGCGGTGACCCGGACGGCCAGCGCCGGACCCGCGCTGGGCGGCGGCGGCGGGACGGCGCGGACCAGCTCCAGCGGCCGGTCGGGGAGCAGCGCGCCCAGCCGGCCCACCACCGCGTCCGCCCGGCCGCCCAGCGATGCGGACAGGTTCAGGAACAGCCCGCCGAGCAGCGTCGCCACCGCCACCGCGGCCAGCCAGGGCGGCAGGACGTGCCCCAGCGGGCGGAAGCGTTCGGCGACGCCGCGCCATTGCGGCGACAGCGCGCGCTCCCGCTCGCCGCGCAGGCGGCGCAGCACGCGGAACAGCTCGTCCCGCAGGTGGGCGAGGTCATGGGCGCCGCGCGGCTTGTCGCGGAACTTGCCCTCGAAGCCCAGCGACAGGCAGGCGTAGAACAGCTCCAGCTCCAGCCGGTGCAGGCGCGGGTCGCTCAGCATGGTGTCGAGCAGGTCGAAGAAGCGGTCCGGCCCGCCGGCGCCGGGATCGACCACCACCGCCAGCCCCTCGCGCGCCCAGCGGCAGCGCGCCCCCCAGGGGGTGGCCCGCACCACGTCGTCCAGCATGGTGCACAGGGCGAAGCGGGCGACGCGCACCTCCTCCGGTGGGACGCCGATGGCGGCGGCCTCCTCCTCGAAGCGGCGGACCTCGGCGAGGATGACGTCGCGCAAGGCCTCCGGATTCTCGTGCCCCGAGCGTTCGCGCAGCGACCCGGCGAGGTCGAGCAGCGGCCCGGCGGCGGCCAGCAGCGGGTTCAGCGCGCCGCGCAGCCGCGCCGGCTGCTCCGGCGGCGCCTCCGCCTGCGGGCGGTCCTCCGGAGCCACGGCGGGCCCCGCCGCGAGGAAGGCCGGGAGCGCGCGCGGCCCACCGCCGGACTCCGCGGAAAACTCCCCGCCGTCCCGCAGGCCCGCCCCGCCGCCGAAGCGTCCGTCCGATTCCATGCCCCCGCCGCCGCTCTGCTGTATGATGATCCGTGTGATGGGAACTTCCCCGCCGGAGGAGGTATAGCAGGCCCGGCCGGATGGGGAAATCGGAGGGTTTGATGCAAATCGCGGAAGAGGCCCGCGGCGACGTGACGATCCTGCGCCCGGTGGGGCCGATCGACAGCGCCGCCGCCCCCCGGTTCGAGGCGCGGTTGATCGCCGCACTGGCCCCCGCCGCCCCGGACGAGCCCGCGAAGGCGCCGGCCGGGCTGGTGCTCGACCTGTCGGCGGTGACGCAACTGACCCCGGCGGGGCTGCGCTCGCTGCTGCTGGCGGTGCGGCAGGCGCGGCCCGGCGCGGGAAACGCCGGCGCGCGGGCGGGGGTGCGCATCGTGCTGGCGGCGGTGCCCGGCCCGATCCGCGGCGTTCTGGAGGAGGCCGGGCTGGCGGCGCTGCTGGAGAGCCACGGCGACCTTGAGGCCGCCGTGCGCGCCGCCTCACGACAATGAACTAATCCATATTGCGAAGACTGGAATCGTAGAGCTGCTGCGCCAGGATAGTCTTCAACAGAGCCTCGACGGTAACGCTCATGTAGCGCGCCTGCTGTTCCAGACGCCGATAGACATCGAGCGGCAGATCAAGCGTCACGTTGACCCTGCTGGCGTGGGGAAACTCGGCCATATCCCCTCTCCATCTCTGTGAACCGCGTCACGCGACGCCGGGCCACAGACGATAGGGCTCTCCTCCGGCGCGGTCCATGGCGCAGTCCGCGAAGCGCGCTGTGCGGTTGCGCCGGACCGTTCCCCCAATTTGGAGCCCGTCAGGCCGCGGCCCGCAGCGCCCCATGGACCTCCGCAAGGATCTCGTAGGAGCGCACCCGCGCCGCGTGGTCGTGGATGGCCGAGGCCACCATGATCTCGTCCGCGCCGGTTTCCTCCAGGAAGGCGTCCAGCCCGCGCCGCACCGTCTCCGCCGAGCCGACGAAGGAGCGGGACAGCATGTTCATCGCCTGCGCCTTCTCCATCGGCGACCAGAAGCTCTCGATGTCGTCGATGGGCGGCGGCAATTGGCCGCGGGTGCCACGGATCAGACGGGCGAAGCTCTGCTGGGCGGAGGTGAAGAGCCGCCGCGCCTCCGCGTCGGTCTCGGCGGCGACGACGTTCACCCCGACCATGGCGTAGGGCCGGTCGAGCTGCGCCGAGGGCGTGAAATTCTCCCGGTAGACCTGCAGCGCCCGCATCAGCGCGTCCGGCGCGAAGTGCGAGGCGAAGGCGTAGGGCAGGCCGAAGGCCGCCGCCAGCTGGGCGCCGAACAGGCTGGAGCCGAGAATCCACAGCGGCACCTCGGTGCCGGCGCCGGGCACCGCCTGCACCCGCTGGCCCGGCTGGACGGGGCCGAGCAGGGCCTGAAGCTCCAGCACGTCCTGCGGGAACTGCTCCGCCACCGACGGGTCGCGGCGCAGGGCGCGCAGCGTCATCTGGTCGGTGCCGGGCGCCCGGCCCAGCCCGAGATCGATGCGGCCGGGGAACAGCGATTCCAGCGTGCCGAACTGCTCGGCGATGACCAGCGGCGAATGGTTGGGCAGCATGATGCCCCCGGCGCCGACGCGGATGGTCGAGGTGCCCGCCGCCACATGGCCGATGACGACGGAGGTCGCGGCGCTGGCGATGCCGGTCATGTTGTGGTGCTCGGCCAGCCAGTAGCGGCGGTAGCCCAGCCGCTCGGCGTGGCGGGCGAGGTCCAGCGTGTTGCGCAGCGCGTCGCCGGGCGTGCTGCCCTCCGGCACGGGAGCGAGGTCGAGGACGGAGAGGGGAGAACGGACGGTGTGGTCGGTGGGCATGACAGGGGATTTCCAATGAAACGGGAGGATCGGGGGAGGTGCTGTTGCCCCCACCCCGGCCCTCCCCCGCTTCGCAGGGGAGGGAGAATCGGGTCCCCTCCCCCGCCAAGCGGGGGAGGGTTAGGAAGGGGGCAAGCGGCCGCTAGAACGCCGCCCCCTCCTCCACCCAATCCTGAACGCTCCTGGCCGGCGGCTGCCCCTCGGGCAGGAAGGCCAGCGAGACGGAGTTGATGCAGAAGCGCATGCCGGTCGGCGGCGGGCCGTCCGGGAAGACGTGGCCCTGGTGGCTGCCGCAGCGGGCGCACAGCGTCTCCACCCGCACCATGCCGTAGCTGTTGTCCTGCACCAGCTTCAGATGCGCGTTCTCGTAGGGCGCGGTGAAGCTGGGCCAGCCGGTGCCGGATTCGAACTTCGTCCCGGACCGGAACAGCGGCAGGCCGCACAGCCGGCAGGCGTAGGTGCCCGGTTTCTTGTTGTCGAGCAGGCCGCCGCAGAAGGGCGCCTCCGTCCCGTGGCTGAGCAGGACGTGCCGCTCCTCGTCCGACAGGCGCTCCACCAGCACCGCGCGCTGGTCCGGCGTCGGCGGCGTCAGGTCGAAGGGTCCAGCGGTCGGGGAACGGTCGGCGGGGGCGGACATCGGGCGGCTCCAGTGACGGGATGACGGTCCTAGGGGATATGGGCCAGTCGGTCGCGGATGACACCCGGCGTCAGGCTGCTATCTTCCCTGCACGGAAGGAATGGAGGGAGAGACCAGCCATGACCGGAACGACCACCGGCACGAGCAGCGCCTGGACGCACCTGACGGCGTCCGACGGGCACCGGCTGACCGCCTACGAAGCCCGGCCCGTCGGGCCGGAGAAGGGGCGGCTTCTGATCGTCCAGGAGATTTTCGGGATCAACAGCCACATACGCCGCGTCTGCGACGGCTACGCGGCCGACGGCTACCACACGCTGGCCCCCGCCCTGTTCGACCGGGCGGAGCGCGGGGTGGAGCTGCCCTATGACGAGGCGGGCGTCCAGCGCGGCCGCGACCTGATGGGCGCGGTCAGCGTCGAGGACGCGCTGACCGATGTGGCGGCCGGACTTGCCCATCTCGGCGGGGCGGAGGGTGCGGCCGTCGCCGGCTATTGCTGGGGCGGCACCATCGCCTGGGCCGCCGCCTCGCGCCTGCCGGTCCGCGCCTCGGTCGCCTATTACGGCGGCGGCATCGGCAACCGGCTGGACGAGGTTCCGCGCGCGCCCGTGCTGCTGCATTTCGGGGAGACGGACCACGCCATCCCCCTGACGGTGGCCGAGGCGGTGCGCCAGCGCCATCCCGCCGCCATCACGCACCTCTACCCCGCCGGCCACGGCTTCAACTGCGACGAGAGGGCCAGCTACGACGCGGCGAGCGCCGCCCTGGCCAAGCGGCGCACGCTCGGCCTGCTCCAGGCGGTGTTCTAAAAAGGAAAAGGCCCTTCCCCGTCGCGGGAGGAAGGGCCTTGTCCGTCAACCGTCTTCGATCAGGTGGCGACGTCCGGCTTGGTGCGGCCGGTGTGGCGTTCGATGCCGGCCAGTTCCGCGGCCAGATCGGCCAGCGGCTTCAGCGCGACCGGGGCGTCCAGCCCATGCTCGCCGCCGACCGGCTCGTACCGCTCGAAATAGACGCGCAGGGTGGCGCCCGACGTGCCGGTGCCGGACAGGCGGTAGACGATGCGCGAGCCGTCCTCGAAGCCGACGCGCAGCCCCTGCCGCTCGGACCGGCTGCCGTCCACCGGGTCGGTGTAGGCGAACTCGTCCGCCGCCGCGACCTTGCGCCCGCCGAGGTCCGTGCCGGCCAGCGAGGGCAGCGTGCCGCGCAGCTCGGCGATCAGGGCGTCGGCGGCCTCCTGCGGGATGGCCTCGTAGTCGTGGCGGCCGTAATAGGTGCGCCCGTAGGTGCCCCAATGCTCGTCCATCAGCTCGGCCACCGACAGGCCGCGGGCGGCCAGGACGTTGAGCCACATCAGGACGGCCCACAGCCCGTCCTTCTCGCGCACATGGTCGGCGCCGGTGCCGAAGCTCTCCTCGCCGCACAGGTTGATGCGCCCGGCGTCGAGCAGCGTGCCGAAGAACTTCCAGCCCGTCGGCGTCTCGTAGCAGGAAATCCCGAGCTTCGCCGCCACGCGGTCCACCGCCCGGCTGGTCGGCATGGAGCGGGCGACCCCCGCCAGACCTCCCTTGAAGGCCGGGACGTGGGTGGCGTTGGCCGCCAGAACGGCGAGGCTGTCGCTGGGCGACACGAAGACGTTGCGGCCCAGGATCATGTTGCGGTCGCCGTCGCCGTCCGAGGCGGCGCCGAAATCCGGCGCGTCCGGCCCGAACAGCCGCTCCACCAACTCCACCGCGTGGGCGAGGTTCGGGTCGGGATGGTGCCCGCCGAAATCCTCCAGCGGCGTGCCGTTGATGACGGTGCCGGCGGGGGCGCCCAGCCGGCGCTCCAGGATCTCCGTGGCGTAGGGGCCGGTGACCGCGTGCATGGCGTCGAACACCATGCGGAAGCCCGACGCGAACAGCTTGCGGATCGCCGCCATGTCGAACAGCGATTCCATCAGCTCCGCGTAATCGGCCACCGGGTCGATGACCTCCACCGCCATGCCGCCGAGCGTCGTCTCGCCGAGCCGGTCGAGGTCAAGGTCCGGCGACTCCAGCGTCCTGTATTCGGTGATGGCCTTGGAGCGGGCGAAGAAGGCGTCGGTCATCGATTCCGGCGCAGGGCCGCCGTTGGCGGCGTTGAACTTGATGCCGAAATCGCCGTCCGGGCCGCCGGGGTTGTGGCTGGCCGACAGGATCACGCCGCCGATGGCGCCGCGCTTGCGGATGACGCAGGAGGCCGCCGGGGTGGACAGGATGCCGCCGCGCCCGACCACCGCGCGCGCAACGCCGTTGGCCGCGGCCATGCGCAGGATGGTCTGCACGGCGGTGCGGTTGTGATACCGCCCGTCGCCGCCGATCACCAGCGTGGCGCCGGACAGGCCGTCGACGCAGTCGAAGATGGATTGGACGAAGTTTTCCAGGTAGCGCGGCTGCTCAAAGACCTTCACGGCCTTGCGCAGCCCGGAGGTGCCGGGCTTCTGGCCGTCGAAGGGCGTGGTCGGACAGGTGACGGGAACCACTGGACGTCCTCTCTTGGTCGTGTCGGGCCGGGGCGGCGTGCCGTCGCGCCGCCGCCCCGCTCCGCCACGATGCGCGGCTTTGCGCCGCCGTTCAACCGGGCCGAACGACACCTTACCTTCGGAGGCCCACCTTCGGCGGGCCGGCGCTTTACGCCTCTTCGACCGAGACGGCTTCCGGACCCTTGTCGCCCTGGCGGACGGAGATGCGGACGCGCTGGCCGTCGTTCAGACCCTGAAGGCCGGAGCGCTCCACCGCCTTGATGTGGACGAACACGTCCTGGCCGCCGCCGTCCTGGGCGATGAAGCCGAAGCCCTTGGTGGCGTTGAACCACTTCACGGTGCCCTCGGTCTGGCTGGCCGGGCCGCCCGCCGCCGGACGGCGCGGGCCGCCGAAGCCGCCCCGGTCACCGCCGCGATCGCCGCCACGGTCGCCACCGCGATCGTTGAAGCCGCGGCTGTCTCCCCGGCCGCCGAACCCGCGGTCCCCACCCCGGTCCCCACCTCGGTCATTGAAGCCGCGGTCGCCGAAACCACGATTTCCGAACCCGCGATCACCCCCGCGGTCGCCCCCGCGGTCGTTGCGGTCGCCGAAGCCACCCCGCTCGCCGAAGGACGGGCGCGGGCCCTGGGCACGGGCCGGGCGCGCCGGGACGGCGGTGGAGGTGTCCACGGAATGCAGGGCGGAAACCTGATTGCCCTTGCGCCCCTCGACGATGTCCACCACGACGGTGGCGCCGTCCGGCAGGGAGTCGTGGCCGGCGGTGGCGACGATGGCGGCGGGGATCAGGGCGTCGGGCGACCCGTCCTCGAACTTGACGAAGCCGAAGCCGCGGTTGGGATCGTACCACTTGACGGTGGCCTGAACCTGGGTGCCGAGGACGACAGGCTGGCGGTAGACGTGCTGGCGCGGGGGTTGACGGTGCATGAGACCCACTGAACTCCAAAAGGCGACTCGGCACCGGCCTTCGGTGCCCGACAGAACACATCGCCTTTCCCCGCGCGAATCACAAGACCGCAGGCGCGCCGTTTCGCGCGCCCGCGGCCCTGGTGCCATTTTTCTCCCCGGCGGGTGGTGTCAGGCCAGCCGCTCGGGGTTCGGCGGCGGCTCCTCCGGCGGGACGGGGATGGCGTCCGGCGGCTCCTTGATCGGAGGCCGCGACGGGTCGCCGGGCATGTCCGGCATGCCGGGCGGCGGCACCGGCATGTCGGGGGTCGGCGGGGAGGGAGGAAGGGGACCGGCAACGCTCAGGTCGGCGGCCATCAGCTCGGCCATCATCCGCGCCGTCGCCATCAGCCGCCCCCGCCCATGGTGCCGCCGGTCGCCCCCGGCGCGGCGCGGGTCAGGCCGCGCGCCTTGTCCAGCGACTCCATGCAGAGCTGCTCGTTGCCGTCCTTCGCGGCGGAGCGCGCGGCGGTCACCAGCGAGTCGATCTGGGCGTTGCGCGCCGCCTGCCCCATCGACCCGCTTTCCATGGAGGAGCCGCTGTTGGGTGCGGCGTCGGGCCGCACCGCCGGAGCGGTGGGCATGGGAGCGCCGGTGCGCGGCGGCTCGATCACCGCCTGATCGCCGGAGGCCGGCGGCGTCACCACCCCGCCCGAGCGGGCGAGCTGGTCCGGCGTCGTGCCGGAACTGCCGCTCGGCAAAGACCCGTCCCCCGCGGTGGAGCCGGAACTGCCCGGCGGCGTCGCGACCGGCGGCGGGCTGGCCGACAGGTTGTTTTCGGCGGCGAAGCGGTCGACCAGCGCGGCGCAGCTTCCCTGCGCCAGAGCGGGACCGGCACCGCACAGCACGAGGCCGGCGGCGAGCAAAAGGCCCTGTGGGATCGGATGTCGTGCCATCGGTTGCCTCCCCATCAGCAATACCACCCTCAACCGGTGTAGCGGTGCGGCGGTTCCGTCCGCCTTTTTCCCGCCATGGACCCTTTTTCCCGCCATGGACACCGTCCGGTGGTGCCGTTTCGCCCGCTCCTCCTGTTGAAGGCGCGACGGACAACGGCGGGGGAGAGGGGGTGCGATGGACGGCAACCGCGAGAGTCTGGGGCGCGAGAGTCTGGGGCGCGAAAGCCTGGGGCGCGAAAGCCTGGGGCGCGAAAGCCTGGGGCGCGAAGGCCGTGCGGATGTCTCGGCCGAGGCCGAGGCCTTCTACACGGAAAGCCTGAAGGTCCTGAAGGAGTCCGGCATTCCCTTCCTGCTGGGCGGCACCTTTGCGCTCAGCGCCTACACCGGCATCACCCGGCCGACCAAGGACATCGACATCTTCTGCCGGGGCGGCGACTTCCCGCGCATCCTCGCCCATTTCCAGGACCGCGGCTTCGGCACGGAGATCGAGGACGAGCGCTGGATCGGCAAGGTCCTGCACGGCGACCTGTTCTTCGACGTGATCTTCAACTCCGCCGCCGCCATCAACCCGGTCAACGACCGCTGGTTCGAGGAGGACCATCGCGCGCTGGTCTGCGGCGCCGACGTCCAGCTCATCCCGCCGACGGAAATGGTCTTCTCCAAGGCCTTCGTGCAGATGCGGCACAAGCACGACGGTCCCGACGTCGTCCACATGATCCTGAAGCAGCACGCCCACATCGACTGGAAACGGCTGCTCGGCCACATGGAGCAGTATTGGGAGGTGCTGCTGATGCACGTCCTGAACTTCCGCTTCATCTACCCGACCGAGCGCGACCACATCCCCGCCTGGCTGTTGCAGGAGCTTCTGGACCGGCTGAACGAGCGCGCGAAGCTGCCGGTGCCGCAGACCCGCATCTGCCGGGGGCGGCTGTTCTCGCGCGAGGATTATCGGATCGACGTCACGGACTGGGGGTTCGCCGACGTCGTCGGCGAGGAAACGAAGCATGGCTGATGCAACCCTGAAGGTCGCCGCCATCGGCGACATCCATGTGGGGGAGACCTCCACCCACCCCTACCGCGAGCTGTTCCAGGAGATCGCCGACCGGGCGGACGTCCTGGCGCTGGCCGGCGACCTGACCAACCACGGCAAGCCGCGCGAGGCCGAGGTGCTGGCCGAGGACCTGCGCGCCATCGGCATCCCGGTGGTCGCCGTGCTGGGCAACCACGACCACGAATGCGGCCATGTCGAGGAGCTTCAGCGCATCCTGGAGCAGGCGGGCGTCCGCTTCCTCGACGGCAACCCGGTGGAGATCCGCGGCGTCGGCTTCGCCGGGGTGAAGGGTTTCGGCGGCGGCTTCGAGAACCGCATGCTCGACGCCTTCGGCGAACCGGCGATCAAGCAGTTCGTGCACGAGGCGGTGAACGAGGCGATGCGGCTGGAAAGCGCCCTGCGCCAGCTGGAGACGGAGCGGACCATGGTCGTCCTGCACTACGCCCCGATCGCCGAGACGGTGCGCGGCGAGCCGACCGAGATCTACCCCTTCCTCGGCTCCTCCCGACTGGCGGAGACCATCGACCGCTTCCACGTCCAGGCGGTCGTCCACGGCCACGCCCACCACGGCAGCTACGCCGGCAAGACCCTGCGCGGCACGCCGGTCTACAACGTCGCCCAGACCATCGAGAAGGAGTCGGGGAGGCCCTACGCGCTGATCGAGCTGTGATCGAACGGGCGGGTCAGCCCGGCCGCCGCGCCCCGACCCACAGCGTGCCCAGCCCGGCCGCGGCGATCAGCGCCCCGCCCAGCAGCACCGCGGGCGACGGGCTTTCGCCCCACCACAGGAAGCCGATGGCCGCCGAGGCGGCGATTCCCAGATAATCGATGGGCGCCAGAACCGCCGCGGGCGCCCGGCGGAAGGCGGCGGCGTTCAGCAGGATGGCCGCCCCCGCGGCGAGGCCCAGCAGCAGGAAGGCCGGCAGGTCGGCCGCGTCGGGCGTCCGGAAACCGCTCAGCAGGGCCGCCGGGGCGGTCAGCAGGCACCCCGCCAGCACGAAGACCAGCCCGGTGGCCGCCGGCCCGTCGGCCTGGGCCGTGCGCCGGGTCGCCAGGATGCAGACCGCGTTCAGGAAGGCCATGCCCAGCATGGCGAGGCTCCACGGCTCCAGCCGCGTCGGCGGGGCGATCAGGAAGACTCCGGCCATCCCCAGCGCGACGCAGACGGCGGAGGCCGCCCCCGCCCGCTCCCCGAGGGCCGGGCCGGACAGCAGCACCACGAACAGCGGGGCGGCGTAGGACAGGGCGACCAGATCGGCGAAGGGCAGGTGCTGGGTCGCCGCGTAGAAGATCAGCGCCGCCCCGACGCCGCTCAGCGCACGCACCGCGTGGCCGCCCGGCCGGGTGACGGACAGGGCGCGACGGCCGGCCATCGCGATGGCCGCCGGGGCGACCACCGGCAGCGACAGCAGGAAGCGCAGGAACAGCACCTCCGCCGCGCCGTAGCGGGCGCCCAGCTCGCGGGCCAGCGCCCCGGCGGTCAGCACCAGGGCGAGCGACGCCGCCATCAGCAGCGCCGCCCCCGCGATGCCGGACCGCCGCTCGGCGCCCGTCCGGATGGTCCGGGCGGGCGGGACGGTCCGCTCAGCGGGCGGACCGCTCAAGCGTCGCGCACTCCCTCAGGAACTCCTCGCGCAGCTCGCGCGACTCCAGCATCTCGCCGTGGAAGGAGCTGTTGACCATGCGGCTGTCATGGCCGGCGCGCACGCCGCGGTGGGTCTTGCACATGTGCACGGCGCTGATCCGCACGGCCAGCCCGCGTGGCCGCGTGGCCTCGACGATGAAGTTGCCGATCTGCTTGACCAGCTCCTCCTGGATCTGGAAGCGGGCGGCGAAATGGTCGACGATCCGGTCGTACTTGGACAGGCCCAGGATGTTGCCGCCCTTGGCCGGCAGGATGCCGATGAAGGCGGTGCCGTAGATCGGCATCAGATGGTGGGCGCAGGTGGAGCGCACGGCGATCGGGCCGGTGACGATCAGATGGTCGAACTCCTCGGCGTTCCGGAACTCGGTCAGCTCGGGCGGCGCCGTGAAGCGGCCCTTCAGAAGCTCGCGCACCAGCATCTTGGCGACGCGGCGCGGCGTGTCGCGGGTGTTGTGGTCGTTGCGATGGTCGATCCGCAGCACGTCGAGCAGTTCTTCGACCTTCCGCGCCGCGGAGTCGATCATGGCAGCCTCGCCCGCGGCGTCCAGCGGCGTGTCGAGCGCCTCGTTCGACCGGCGCGCCTCCATCGCCTCCTGCACGAGGGCGAGAACATTTGCCTGCACCGTCATAAAACCCGATCCCTTCTTTTTTCTTCCCACACCCGGCGAGACTGGCGCCGGCCTTCTCAAAGCTGGGTCTCAAAGCTGGCTGGCCGGCTCCGCGCGCGGCATCGGCCCGCCGACCCGTTCCGCCGGAAAATGAACCGACGCCCGGAGGCCGGCCCCCGCTGCACCCTCCAGCAGCAGCCGGCCGCCATGCGCCTCCATCAGGCTCTTGACGATGCTGAGCCCCAGCCCCGACCCCTGGAAACGGCGGGTCGCGCCGTCCTCCGCCTGATAGAACGGCTGGGCGGCCTTTTCAATCTGCTCCGGCGTCATGCCGATCCCCTGGTCCTGCACGGCGATGACGAATCCGCCCTGCGGGTCCAGCCACGCCTGCACCTCGATCGGCGACGGGGCGCTGCTGAACTTCACCGCGTTGGACAGCAGGTTGAGCAGCATCTGCCGCACCGCCCGCTCGTCGGCCTGGAGCACCGGCCAGACCGCCCCGGCCGCTGTCCGGATCGTCCGGCCGCGCCCGGCCTGGGTGCCCAGCACCGTGGCGATGGCGGTGCCGACCACCTTGCGCGGATCCACCGACTCGAAGGTCAGGTTGGCATGGCCCGATTCCATCTGGGCGACCGTCAGGATGTCGATGACCAGGCTCAGCATGTGCCGGGCGCTGCCCAGGATGTAGCCCGCATACTGGGCGTGCTCCCGGCGGGTGTTCTCCTTCGCGGCCCCCGGCGCGCCGGCGCCGGAGGAACGGCCTTCGCCCTGCTGCCCGCCGCCCTGCAAACCGCCATCATCGCGGATCAGCTCCGAGAAGCCGATGATCGCGTTCAGCGGGGTGCGCAGCTCGTGGCTCATGGTCGCCAGGAAGCGGGTCTTGGCCTGGCTGGCCTCCTCCGCCTGGGCGATGGCCGTTTGCAGGGCGCCGGCCATCGCCTCCATCCGGTCGTGCGCCCGCCGGATGGCCCGGTTCTGGATCAGCAGCACGGAGATGAACAGAACGCCGCAGACCGCCAGACCGGCGGCCAGCATGGAGAACAGCCCATGCAGGTGAAGCAGCTGGTCGTGCCCCTCGTCCACCAGTTCCCCGCCGAATTGGGACGCGACGGAGGCGAAGGCGTTCAGTTCGCGGTCGACGGGCTCCAGAACCGCCAGGGCGGCCAGCGCCTTTTCCGCCGGCGGCAGCGGCCCGGCCAGGATCGTGCTGACGCTGTCCAGCGCCTGCTCCAGCTGCGCCACCGTGCGGCGATGCTGCGGGTAGCGGTCCATGAAGAGGGAGGCCTGCCCCCGCCCCAGCACGGCGATGCGGTTGCGGACGATGTCCAGGCGGAGCTGCACCTCCTCCGCATCGACCTTGGCACCCGGAAGCGCGCTGGCCAGGATGCGCTGCTCCAGCCGCGTCACCTCGCCCACCGTCTGGCCGGCGGCCCAGGCGAAGTTGTAGGGGGCGGCCCCGCGCAGCGCCTCGCCGTAATTCACCACCAGCAGCGACAGATAGGCGGCGGCCAGACCGAAACCGCCGGTCAGGATGGCCAGCCAGAACCCCAGGCGGCGCGTGCGGTCCTCCGACGCCCAGCCCAGCAGGCGGGACAGCCGCGTGATCCCTTTCGGCGCGGTCTCGGTCGGCGGACTCACGGTGGATGCCTTCACTTCACGGTCAGCCGGGCGACCTGCCAGACCGAACGTCCGAAATATTTCTGCCGGTTGGCTTCCGGATCATGGTCGAAATCATAGACGATGAACAGCGGCCCCTTGTCGCTGACCGGCATGTAGGCCCCGTCGCGCTTCAGCGCCAGGATCACCTTGCGGTTCCGCACGTCGTCCATGGGGATTTCGCCGGTGTAGTCGTTCAGCGCCGTCGCGGTCAGCGTTTCGCCGCGCGCCTCCACACGCTCCATCAGGCGGGCCAGCGGCACGCCCTCGAAGGTCACCGTCTCCTTGTACCAGGGGGTGGCGGTGGTGAAGGACACCATGCCCAGCCCCTCCAGCATGGGACGGTCGAAGACCGCCATGCCGTCACGGTTGGTCGCGCCGATCAGGCCCGACACGACCAGGATCGGTTTCTCCGTCGGCTCCGGCAGCGTCTCGGCGCTGGCCGTGCCGGCAAGTACAAACAACGCCAGGGCGACAAAACGGCAAAGAACTCCATTCACCATATCGGCTAACCGTCGGCAATTCGGCCATGCAACCTTTATCATGATTGCTTTCCACGAACGTTCCAACGAAAATTCTGTAAAAATCACCCTCTTAATTTTTACATACGGAAAGGTGTACCAAAATTCGTTCATTTTTCTCTCCAACCATGATCCGTCTGTAATGATACGGCGTCACCGTTTCCTCCGGCATTTCACATCTCTCCAACGCACATCCCGACCGACGGAACGCCCATGGACGCCCTGAGTCCGATTCCCCCCGCCTCGCTGCCGCCGACCGGCTATGTCCTGGGAATCGGAACGAATCTGGACCCGGACCGGAACGCGGCGCGGATCGCCGCCCATCTGGCCGATGCCTTCGGCGGCGTGCTGCTCAGCCGCTTCTACCGCACGGCGCCGGTCGGCATGGCGAGCGCCCATTCCTTCGTCAATTACTGCGCCTATGTGCCGAGCGCGCTGGACCCCGTCTGCTGCAAGGGGATGTGCGTGGGGATCGAGCTGGCGCTGGGCCGCGACCGCGACCATCCCGGCTGCAAGACGCGCGACCGCCCCGCCGACATCGACCTGCTCGGGCGGGTCGGCCGCTCCTTCCCGGCGGAGCGCCTGACGGCCCTGCGCCCGGACGCCTATCTGGCCGCCCCCTTCGCGGAGATCGCCGCGCTGCTCACCGGGCGCCCCGTCCCACCGCCACAGGGCGAGCTGTGCGTCGCCGCCATGCCGGGCTGCCGCGGCGGCTCCCACCGGCTAGGCGAGGCGCCGGCCGCCGTCCACCGCGACGACGGCGCCGGTCTGATAGTGGTTCTGCAGGATGGCCTCGACCGCGATGCCGATGGCCTCCACCCCGCCCTCCTCGCCGAGCAGCGTCTCTGACAGCACGCGCGCCCGCGCCTCGGGGCCGTGCCACTCCTTGAACAGGATCGGCCCCGGCTGCACGACGTTGACCTTCACCTTGGGCGCCAGCCGCTTGGCGAAGGACAGCGCGAGGTTCTGCAGCCCCGCCTTGCTGGCGCAATAGGCGTCGAAGACCGGGTTGGGGTTGTCGGCGTAGATGTCGGTGATGTGGACGATGTCGGCCCGTCGCGCCGAACAGGCACCCAGCAGCGGCGCCAGCTCGCGGTTCAGGGCGAAGGGCGCGCGGACATGAACGGCGTGGAAGACGTCGAGCTGCCGCAACGCGTCCGCGGTGTCCGCCGCCGTCACCGCGAAGGCGGAGGCGTTGTGGATCACCGCCCGCAGGCTGCCCGCCACGCCCCGCACCGCCTCGGCCAGCCGCGGCCCGCCGTCCGGGTCGGCGAGATCGCCCGGCAGGCAGACCGCCCCGGCGGCGCGCAGCCGCTCCACGTCCTCGGTGGACGTGCGGTAATGGGCGATGACGGGGTGCCCCAGCGCCATCATCCGCTCGGCCAGATGCAGCCCGACGCGGCGGCCCGCGCCGGTGACGAGAACGGCGTCCTGCAACAGGGCGGTGGTCATGGGCAGGACCTTCGGCAGATGGCCGGCTGGTGGACGGCGGAACCGGGCGCGGAAGGAGGTGGTGACCCCGGCTGGACTCGAACCAGCTGCCTACGGTTTAGGAAACCGTCGCTCTATCCAGATGAGCTACGGGGCCACGGCGCTGAACATAGCGGCTCCGCCGCGACTTGCCAACCATCCGTCTCCGGCCCGTCTGCGGCCCGTCTGCGGCCCGTCCCCAGCCCATCTGCGGCCCACCCGCGGCGATGCGCCGGGTCGGCATGCCGAAAAGGTCACCGCCGCCGCCGCGCCGCGCGGCGCGGCCGGCGAATCCGCTGGGCTTGGGCACGCCGCTGCGTATACTGCGCCCATGGCACGCATGCTTTACCTGCGCGACATCGAGGTCGATGTGCACGTCCGTTGCCGCGCCTGCGGCCACGAGGGCGTGCTGCCGCGCGCGGACATGAACAGGCGCTTCGGCCCCAATTACCCCGTCCTGTCCATCGCCCCCCATTACCGCTGCTCGCGCTGCAGTTCCCGCGACACCGAAAGCCGCCCGGCGCCCCCGCCCTTCGCCACGCCCGTGACCGCGGCGCCCATGGAGGAGGACGCCCCGTCCTTCGCCGGGCCGCTGGCCGCCCTGCAGGGGCTGCTCGACGCGATGCGGACCCGCGGCGATGCGGCGGACGAGCCGGACGCGGAGGACGCCACGCCGGTCCTGCGGCCCCCTGCCCCCGCCCCTGCCCCTGCCGCTCTGGATTTGGATCTGGAGCTGGAACGCTTGGTCGCGGATGGCGATGCCGCCCCCGAGTCGGGCCGGCGCCCGCTGTGGGAACCGGTGTCGCTGGCCGACCTCGCCGGCCATGACGACGACGACGCGGCGGACAACGCCGGGCCGGACGCCGACGGCCCGGATGAGGATGACGACGAGGACTGGAACCCGCGCCGCTGGACCCTTGCGGACCGGGACGCGGACGAGGAGGACGGCGAAGCGGATCGGGTCGAGGCCACGGCCCCGCCGCCCGCTCCGCCCGCCCGCACGACCCTCCCGGCGGCCCGGGACGAGGCGGACGACGAGGCCTCCCGCTCCTTCGACCGCACCATCGCCGCGCTGCGCAGCATCCTGGACGGCCGCGGCGACGGCGCCCGCGCGGAAGAGGCAGCGCCGCCGCCGCCCGCCACGCCGCCGGCCTTTTCGATCCGGGACGCCATCGGAGCTTCGCAGGCCGACGATCCGGACGAAGCCGAGCTCGACGACGCCCCCGATGACGACCCCGACGACGACCCCGACGATGCGGAGCCGTCCAACGACGACATCCTGGGCTTCGCCATCCGCGATCCGGACAAGGCCCCGCCCCCCTGGGAGCGCGACCGCGCCCCCGCGCCCGCCGGCGGCGAACCGCTGGACCGCACCATCGCCGCCCTGCGCAGCATGGTCCAGAAGGCCGCCGCCGACCGTGACGAGGATGGCGGTGAGGACGGCGACAAGGACGGCGAGGGCCGCGACGGCGGCGTGGTGACTCCCCTGTTCGGCCGGTCGCGCAAGCCGGTCGACGACGCCGACAGTGATGTCGATGGCGATCCCGACGCCGACGATGCTCCGGAGGAGGACGAGGCGGAGGACCGGCAAGCCGACGCCGACGCTGCCTTCTGGATCCGCGACGACCTGGACGATGATGCGGACAGGGACGACGCGCCGCGGGACGACGGCGCTCCGGTGCTGCGCAAGTCCGCCCAGGAACAGGAGATGGAAGACGCCTTGCGCGCCCTGCGCGCGCTCGTCGAGGCGGAAAGCGATCTGGACGACCCGCCCCGCCCGGCCTGGAAAGGCGAGGCGCCCGCCCGCCCCGACGCGGACAGCTTGCCCGGCTTCAAGCCGCTGCCGCGCCGCGCGCCGGAACCAGAGGACGACGAGGACGATGAGCCTTTGGACCTCGTGGAGCCGGTCCCGGTGAACGAGCAAGACAAACCCAAGCCCGGCGCCGGCAAACGGGCCGAAAGCAACGAGCCCGGCAAGAAGGCCGCCAAGGACGAGTCGGGGACGCTCGGCAAGACCCTCGCCGCGCTGCGCAACATGCTGGAGCTGGACGGCAAGCAGGGGCGCTGAAGCCCCGCTTGCCCATCCTTCAGCTTCAGCCGTTTTCCGCCAGGACCGTGCCCGCCAGATAGAGCGAGCCGCAGATCAGCACGCGGGCCGGTCCATCGATCCGCCCCGTCAGGCTTTCCAATGCACCCGCCACGTCCGCCGCCGCCGCGCTGTCGGCGATGCCGCAGGCACGGGTGGCCGCGGCGGTGTCCTCCGCTGTCAGCGACGCCTCCTCGCCGGGGATGGCGACGGTGCGTGCGGCGGTGACGAAGGGCGCGAGTGGCCCCAGGAACTCCTCCGGCTCCTTGCTCGCCAGCATGCCGTAGACCAGCAGCAGGGGCCGTTCCGGCTCCTCCTCCGCCCAACGCGCGGCCTGGACCGCCAGAACCTCGCCCGCCGAATCGTTGTGGCCGCCGTCCAGCCACAGGTCCCAGCCGGCGGGCAGGGACTCGGGCAGAGGGCCGCGGGTCAGCCGTTGCAGGCGGGCGGGCCACTCCACGGCGGCGAGGCCGCGGCGCACCGCCGCGTCGTCCACCGCCTCCGCCACCACGGCCGGCAGATGGTCCAGGCAGGCCAGCGCCACCCCGGCGTTGACGATCTGGTGCGCCCCGGCCAGCCCCGGCAGGGGCAGCTCGATGCGGCGGCGGGCGCTTTCGAAGCGGAACCCGCCATCGGTCGGCGTGACCGACCAGCCGTGAATCGGCGCGCCCACCGTCTCGGCGCGGATGGCCAGGGTGCGGGCCGCCTCCTCCGCGGGCTGCGGGAAGATCACGGCGGGGACGCCCGGCTTGAAGATGCCGGCCTTCTCGCCCGCGATGGCCTCCAGCGTGTCGCCGAGGAACTGGCGGTGATCGTAGGAGATGCGGGTGATCGCGGTGACCGCCGGGCGGTCCACCACGTTGGTGGCGTCCAGCCGCCCGCCCAGCCCGGTTTCCAGCAGCACCACGTCCGCCGGCTCCCGCGCGAAGGCGAGCAGGGCGGCGACCGTCGTCACCTCGAAGAAGGTGATGGGTCCGCCGCCGTTCGCGACCTCGCACTCCTCCAGCAGGGCGGCCAGCCGGTCGTCGTCGATCAGCGTCCCGGCCAGCCGGATGCGCTCGTGGAAGCGCACGAGGTGCGGCGAGGTGTAGACATGCACCCGCAGCCCCGCGGCCTCCAGCATCGCCCGCAGGAAGGCGAGCGTGGAGCCCTTGCCGTTGGTGCCCGCCACATGGACCACCGGCGGCAGGCGCCGCTCCGGATGGTCCAGGGCAGCGAGCAGCCGGTGCACGCGGTCCAGCGACAGGTCGATGACCTTGGGGTGCAGCCCCTTCAGCCGGTCGAGAACCGGATCGGCGAGCGACTCAGCGAGCGGCATGGCGGGATCAGGCCGGCTGCTCGGAGCCGGTCCTCTCGGCGCCCGCCTGGGACGGCGTCTCGTCGGCGGCCTCGGCCTGGCTGCGCGGCTCGTCCGCCTGGACGGCGGCCGGCACGGCCGGCAGCGCTTCCGGCGCCACGGCCAGGACCGGCTGCATCAGCAGGGTCAGGACGCGCGACAGGGTCGGGCGCAGGTCGCGGCGATGGACGACCATGTCCACCATGCCGTGCTCCTGGAGATACTCGGAGCGCTGGAAGCCCTCCGGCAGGGTCTCGCGGATCGTGCTCTCGATCACGCGGGCGCCGGCGAAGCCGATCTGCGCGCCCTTCTCGGCGATGTGGATGTCGCCGATCATCGCGAAGGAGGCGGTGACGCCGCCGGTCGTCGGGTCGGTCAGCACCACGATGTAGGGCAGGCCCGCTTCCTTGACCATCTCCACCGCGATGGTGGTGCGCGGCATCTGCATCAGCGACAGGATGCCTTCCTGCATGCGCGCCCCGCCCGAGGCCGGGACGACGATCAGCGCCGCCTTCTGGGCGATGGCGGTGCGGGCGGCGGCCAGGATGCCCTCGCCCACCGCGATGCCCATCGAGCCGCCCATGAAGCCGAAGTCGAAGGCCGCGACGACCGCCGGCTGCCCGCCGATCAGGCCGGAGCCGACGACGATGGCGTCATGCCGGCCCGTCTTGGTCTGGGCCTCCTTCAGGCGGTCGGTGTAGCGCTTCTGGTCGCGGAACTTCAGCGGATCGACCACCGACTTCGGCAGCTCGACCGACTGGTAGTCGCCCTCGTCGAACATCGAGGCCAGCCGCTTGATCGGGTCCAGCCGCATGTGGAAGCCGCAATGCTGGCAGACGTTGAGGTTCTCCTCCAGATCGCGGTGGAAGAGCATCGCCTCGCAGCTCGGGCACTTGTGCCAGAGGTTGTCGGGAACCTCCTTGCGGGCATAGAGGGCGCGGATCTTGGGGCGGACGTAGTTGGTAAGCCAGTTCATCGAATTCTTCCTGATATCCCGCTCAGCCAGCGCTCTCAGGCGCGCGCGCCGCGCACGCCGCCGGCCAGTTCCCGGACGAAGCCCAGCACATCCTCGGCCAGACCCGGACGGGCCTTGCCGTCCGCATCCAGCCCGCCGGCCAGCCGCGTGACGATGGCCGAGCCGACCACCGCCGCGTCGGCGACGCGGGCGACATCGGCCGCCTGCTCCGGCGTCTTGATGCCGAAGCCGACCGCCACCGGCAGGTCGGTCCGGCTCTTCAGACGCTCCACCGCGGCGCCCACCGCGGCGTTGTCGGCGCTGGCGGCGCCGGTGATGCCGGCGATCGACACGTAATAGACGAAGCCCGAGGTGTTCTGGAGAACCGCCGGCAGGCGCTTCTCGTCGGTGGTCGGCGTCGCCAGACGGATGAAGTTCACCCCGGCCTTCAGCGCCGGGATGCACAGCTCCTCGTCCTCTTCGGGCGGCAGGTCGACGACGATCAGCCCGTCCACCCCGGCCTCGACGGCGTCGGCCAGGAAGCGGTCCACCCCATAGGCGTGGATCGGGTTGTAATAGCCCATCAGGATGATCGGCGTGTCGGCGTCCGTCGCGCGGAAGCCGCGCACGAGGTCCAGCGTCTTGCGCGCCGTCGTCCCGGCGTGGAGCGCGCGCAGGCTGGCCGCCTGGATCGCCGGGCCGTCGGCCATCGGATCGGAGAAGGGCAGACCCAGCTCGATCAGGTCGGCGCCCGCGGCGGGCAGGCCGTGCAGGACGGCGCGGCAGGTCTCCAGATCCGGGTCGCCCGCCGTGATGAAGGTGACGAGGCCGGCGCGGCCCTCCGCCTTCAGCGCGGCGAACCGCCAGGCGATGCGGCCGTTGTCGACGGCCTTGTCGTTGAGGGCGCTCACAGCTTCACTCCCAGATGCTGGGCGACGGAGAAGATGTCCTTGTCGCCGCGGCCCGACAGGCAGAGCACCATCAGGTGGTCCTTGGGCAGTTTCGGGGCGCGCTTCACGATCTCCGCCAGCGCGTGCGCCGATTCCAGCGCGGGGATGATGCCCTCGGTGCGGGCGCAGAGCTGGAAGGCGTCCAGCGTCTCCTGGTCGGTGGCCGAGACGTACTCGACGCGCCCGATGTCGTGCAGCCAGGAATGCTCCGGCCCGACGCCCGGATAGTCGAGACCGGCGGAGATGGAGTGGCCCTCCAGGATCTGCCCGTCCTCGTCCTGGAGCAGGTAGGTGCGGTTGCCGTGCAGCACGCCGGGGCGCCCGCCGGTGATCGAGGCGGCGTGGGCCAGCGGCCCCTTGTCGATGCCGTGGCCGGCCGCCTCGACCGCGACCATCTGCACCGACGGATCGTCGAGGAAGGGATGGAACAGGCCGATGGCGTTGGAGCCGCCGCCGACGCAGGCGACGAGGCTGTCCGGAAGGCGGCCCTCCAGCTCCTGCATCTGCACGCGCACCTCGTCGCCGATCACCGACTGGAAGTCGCGGACCATGGCGGGGTACGGGTGCGGGCCGGCGGCCGTGCCGATCAGGTAGTAGGTGTCGGCGACGTTGGTGACCCAGTCGCGCAGCGCCTCGTTCATCGCGTCCTTCAGCGTCCGCGCGCCGGAGGTCACCGGGACCACCTCGGCCCCCAGCAGCTTCATGCGGAAGACGTTGGGCTGCTGGCGGGCGATGTCGGTCTCGCCCATGTAGATGACGCAGGGCATGTCGAACAGCGCGCAGACCGTGGCGGTCGCGACACCGTGCTGGCCGGCGCCCGTCTCGGCGATGATCCGCTTCTTGCCCATGCGCCGGGCGAGCAGGATCTGGCCGATGCAGTTGTTGATCTTGTGCGCGCCGGTGTGGTTCAGCTCCTCGCGCTTGAAGTAGATCTTCGCGCCGCCGAGCTTCTCCGTCAGGCGTTCGGCGTAATAGAGCGGGTTCGGGCGGCCGACATACTGCTTGAGATGCTCGCGGATCGCGCCCTCGAAGGCGGGATCGGCCCGGGCCTCGCGGTAGGCTTTCTCAACCTCAAGGATCAGGGGCATCAGCGTCTCGGCGACGAAGCGTCCGCCATAGATGCCGAAATGCCCGCGCTCGTCGGGACCGGAACGGTAGGTGTTGGGTCTGGTCATGGCCTGGGAAACTGCCTGAAGCGGGCCGCGCGGCGCCCGGAAGGCGCCACCATAGCGGCGGATCGCCCGGATTTGAAGCGTTCGCCGAACCTTTCGCCGAACATGCCCACAAGATGGGAAAAGCCGCCGCGAAGGCAATCCGGCGGGACGGCATGGCAGAGCGCCGCCGCCCGCCCTCGCACGCCCCCGCCCTGCTCACCCCCCCAGCGGCGGGGCGTAGTGCAGGCCGCCGTTCATCCACAGCCCGTTCATCCCGCGGTCGATGCCCAGCGGCGAGGCGGCGCCCAGATGGCGGTCGAAGATCTCGCCGTAATTGCCGACCTGGGTGACCACGCGGAAGGCCCAGTCGTCGTCCATCCCCAGCCCCCAGCCGACCCCGGTGGTGGCCCCGAGGAACCGGCGCATCTCCGGGTCCTGCGTCTCCTCCTTCAGGCGGGCGGCGTTGGCGGCGGTGATGCCCTTCTCCTCGGCCAGGACGGTGGCGAGGAACACCCAGCGCACGATGTCGAACCACCGCCGCTCGTCCGGGCGCACCATCGGCCCCAGCGGCTCCTTGGAGATCGCCTCCGGCAGGATGACGTAATCGTCGCGCTCGGGCGCCTTCAGCAGGCGCTGGGCGTGCAGGCCGATGCGGTCGCTGGTGTAGAGGTCGCAATGGTGGTTGAAGAAGGCCGACAGCGCCCCCTCGGTCGAGCGCACCCGCTTCAGACGGAAGCGCACGCCGGTGCGGGCCATCCAGTCCTCCAGGTTGCGCAGGGTGGTGGTCTGCTCGATCACGCAGACCGAGGCGCCGGGCGGCACGTCGGACAGGCGGGCGACGCCCTGGGCGCGGTGCGCGATGAATCCCTGGCCGTCGAACAGGTAGACCGCCGGGAAGTCGATGCCGAAGGTGGCGTCGCGCTGCAGCGTCCAGGTCGTCCCCTCCATCACCACGTCCACCTCGCCGTTGCGCAGGATGGCGAAACGGTTCTCGGAATTGGTCTCGACGAACTCCACCCGGTCGGCGCTGCCGGCGACGGCGGCGGCCAGCGCCCGGCACATGTCCACGAAGAAGCCGCGCCAGTTGCCGCTGTCGTCCACCGCCGCCAGACCGGCCCCGCTGGACGAGACGCCGCAGCGCAGCAGCCCGCGGTCCCGCACGTCCTCCAGCGTTTCGGCCTGCGGGGCGCGGCACGGCAGGGCCAAAGCCGCCGCCAGAACCGCGGCGGCCATCGCGGCCCGCGCGAAAGACCGGACCAAGCCCATCGGCCACTCTCCCCTCTGCCACCCCCGGTCAGCTTCGGCCCGGCAACCGGCGCGGGTCAAGCCCGCCCGGCGCCTGATTCCGCAGCGTCCGATCGCGCAGCGTCCGATTGCGCTGAAGGGGTGTGAATTGCGCCCGGCCGATTGCCCGTGTTATCTCAAGCGGACGACAAGAAAGCGAGGCACGGGCATGCGGCTTCCCCGGCTGGGCGTGGCGTTTCGCATCCTCGCGGGGCTGACCGTGATCGCCGGCCTGACCGCCGCCACCGGCGTGGTGGCCGTGTCCCTCTTCGGCCGCTTCCACCAGGGGTTCGAGCAGATCGCCACGGCCAAGGTGCCGGGCCTCGTCAACGCCTCGCAGCTCGCCCAGCAGAGCGGCACGCTGGCCGCCAACGCCCCGGCCCTGGTGGCAGTGCAGAGCCAGTCGGTGCGCGAATCGGTGATGGCCCGGCTGAGCGACCAGATCGCCCTGCTGGAGGACCTGATGACCCGGCTGCGCGAGCGCGGCACCGACGTGGCCGACGTGGCCGAGCTGCAGCGCCGCAAGAACGAGCTGGTCGCCAACCTGATGACCCTGAACACCCAGGTGGAACGCCAGCTCGCCGCCGCCGCGGAGACGGGCGGGCTGGTCAACCGCCTGATCCAGCTCGCCGAGCGCATCCGCAACGCCGAGGAATCGCTGCGCGACAAGACCGCCGCTCCCCGGAACCAGACGGGATGGGAGGAGTCCCGGGACACCGAACGGCGGATCGACCTGTGGACGGCGGAGGCCCAGCACGCCATCCTGCTGATGGTCGCCGCCTCCCGTGCCGACCACGAGGCGCGGGTGGACCGGCTGCGGCAGGACTACCGCGCCGCGATGGACCGCGCGGCGGAGGCGGTGTCGGGCCTGCCTCCGGGTCCCGCCTTCGACCTGGAGCCGCTGTACCGGGAGCTGGAGGCGCTGGGGCTGGGGGAGCACAACCTGTTCACCAGCCGCCTGACGGAAATCGGGCTGGCCCGCGCCATCAAGGGGTCGATCACCCGCAACCAGAACGTCTCCGACCGGCTGGTCGGCGCGGTGTCGGACCATTTCCTGGCGATCGAGCAGGACATCGCCGCCCGCTCCGGCGAGTTCGAGCGGGTGATCCGCGACGGCAAGAACGCCATCCTGGCGATGGCCGTGGTCTCCATCCTGGGCGCCCTCGGCATCTTCCTCTACATCCACCGCAACGTGGTGCGGCGGCTGCGCGGGCTTCAGACGGCCATGACCGCGTCGGCCGCCGGGCGGTCCGTCGCCATCCCCACCCACGGGCAGGACGAGATCGCCGACATGGCGCGCGCCCTGCACTATTTCGTCGCCACCATCCGCTCGCGCGAGCACGCCCTGTCGGAGAGCGGGCGCCGCCTGCGCGCGATCCTGGAGCAGAGCCCGGTCGGCGTGTCGATCGGACGGCCCGACGGCTCCGTGGCCTTCGCCAACGCCCGCGCGGCGGAGCTGGCCGGGCTGCCGCTGGACGCCTTCATCGGGCGCCGCCACGCGCTGGCCCTGCCCGGCGCCACCCTGCAGGGACGCGCCCTCCCGCAGGACGGCGCCGGGCTGGTCGCCCGCGACGTCGAGGTGGCGGTGGACCGGCCCGACGGCAGCCGCGTCTGGGCGCTCCAGACGCTGCAGCGCACGGAGTTCGAGGGGGAACCGGCCATCCTCGCCTGGAGCTACGACATTACCGGCCGCAAGCGCGCCGAGGAGGATCTGCGCCACGCCAAGGATCAGGCGGAGGTCGCCGCCCGCTCCAAGTCGGAGTTCCTGGCGACCATGAGCCACGAGATCCGCACCCCGATGAACGGCGTGCTGGGCATGCTGGAGCTGATCGCCCTGACTCCGCTGGACGCGGAGCAGACCGAACTCGTCACCACCGTGCGCGACAGCGCGACGGCGCTGCTGCGGATCATCGACGACATCCTCGACCTGTCCAAGATCGAGGCCGGGAAGCTCGACCTCGACGAGATGGACCTCGACCCGCGCGAGCTGGTGGAGGGGGTGGCGGAGCTGCTGGCCCCGCAGGCCCACCAGAAGGCGCTGCTGCTGGTCTGCGACCTCGACCGCGCGGTGCCGGCGGCGGTGCGCGGCGACCCGGGGCGGCTGCGCCAGATCCTGTTCAACCTGACGGGCAACGCCATCAAGTTCACCGACGCCGGCCGGGTCGTGCTGCGCACCCGGCTGGAGCCCGCCGCCGCCGGGTCGGACCGGCTGCGCCTGCGCTTCGCGGTGGAGGACACCGGCATCGGCATCAGCAGCGCCGGCCAGGCCCGCCTGTTCCAGCCCTTCAGCCAGGCCGACAGCTCGACCACCCGCCGCTTCGGCGGCACCGGGCTGGGGCTGGCCATCTGCGCCCGTCTGGTGGAGATGATGGGCGGGCGCATCGGGGTCGAGTCGGCCCCGGGCTGCGGCTCCACCTTCTGGTTCACGGTCGATCTGGCGCCGGGCGATCCGCGCACGGTCCCCGGCGACGACACCGACCTGACCGGCCTGTCCATCATCGTGGCCGAGCCGGACCCGGTGCAGCGCGCCGTCCTGATCCGCGCGCTGGAGGACAAGCGCGCCGCCGTCGCCGACGCCACCACGGCGGACGAGGCGGTGGAACTGCTGACGATGGCCGACGCCGACCTGCTGGTCCTCGCCGACGGGCTGCTGGAGCACCATCCGGAGGATGCGCCCGGCGCGCCCAACCCGCGGCTGTCCGCTCCGGCGGTGCTGAGCCTCATCGCCGCCGCCGGGGTCCGCCCGCCGCCCACGCTGCATCTCGTGGACGGGCGGGAGCAGGCCAGCGACTGCCCGCCGGAAACCGGCGAGGACGGCGCCCCGCCCGCCGGACAACCGCCGCGACACGACCATCTCGGCCGCCCGATCCGCCGCGACGCCCTGTTCCGCCGTCTGGCCGCCCTGGCCGGGCGCGCCGTTCCCCCGGAGCGCCACGCCGACGCCCCGCCTCCCGTGGCGGACGGCGGTCCGGCCACCCTCGACATGGCGGCCCCCGACGATGCCGCGGCCCCGCCGATGATCCTGGTGGCGGAGGACCACCCGACGAACCAGCAGGTGATCCTGCGCCAGCTCCGCCAGCTCGGCTTCGAGGCCGACCTGACCGGTGACGGGCTGGAGGCGCTGACCGCCTGGCGGGCGCGGCCCTACCGGCTGCTGATCACCGATTGCCACATGCCGCGCATGGACGGCTACGAGCTGTCGCGCCAGATCCGCAGCGCCGAGTCGGCTCCCGATTCGGCCCCCGGGTCGGCCCCCGGGTCGGCCCTCGGCCCCCGCCCGCGCACCGCCATCATCGCCATGACCGCCAACGCCCTGGCCGGGGAGATGGAACGCTGCACCGCCGCGGGGATGGACGACTACATCGCCAAGCCGGTGACCCTGAAGCAGCTCGCCACCGCCCTGAACCGGGCGCTGGGCGCGGGCAGCGCCGCGGCCCCCGACGAGCCGCCCGCGGCGGAGGCGGGCGGGACGGCGGAGCGGACGCTGGACCTCGACCATGTCCGCACCACCTTCGGCGCGCTCGACGGGATGGCGCTGGACATGCTGGACTTCTTCCTGGAGACCACCCGCCCGCTGCTGGACGAGGCCGCCGCCGCCCTGGAGCGCAACGACCTGGAGGCCCTTCGCGGCGCCGCCCACACGCTGGCCGGGGCCGCCCGCACGGCGGGGGCCGAGTGGCTGGGCCGCAGCGCCTCCGCCCTGGAACTCGCCGCCCACCGTGGCGACCCGGACGGGGCGGCGCAGGCCCTGGCGGCGGTGCGCGCCGCCTATCCGGCGGTCGAGGCGGCGATCCGCGCCCTGCGGGTCGGGGAAGCGGTCTAGCCGGGAGAAAGGGCCGCACCACCCCGAAAGTGGCACCACCGCCGGCCCGCCTTGCTCCGCCGGGAGGCGTGGACTAGTCTCACCCGCGTGAGCGTCCTGACCCGATCATACGCCTTTGCCGCGCTGGGGCTGGCAGTGGGAGTCGGCCTGATGGCCGGACCCTCCGGCTCGCCCGCCATGCTGGGCTTCGCCGGCGTCCTCGGCGCCGCCGGCTTCGGCGGGCTGTTCTGGACCGGCAGGGAGCGCCGCCGCAGCGACCGGCTGGCGGCCGAGGTGGCGCGCCTGGAGGCCCTGCTGGCCGCCTCTCCCACCCCCTGGTGCGCCTGGGGCGACGATGGCGCCGTCAGCGCGGCGCCGGGCTGCGCCAAGCTGCTCGGCGTGGCGCCGGGCCAGGACATCGCGGGCGCCTTCGCCGACGCCGACGCCCCCCGGGTCGCCGAAGCGCTGCGCCGCCTGCGCGCCGGGGGCGAGGGCTTCCGGATCGAGGCGACGACCCGCAGCGGGCGACGCCTGCTGCTGAACGGGCGGCGGGCCGCCGCACCATCCGCCGCAACGCCGGACGCCGGGCCCCAGCCCGCCGCGCGTGAGGCCACCGCGCGTCAGGCAACAGGATATCAGGCCACCGGATACCAGGACGTCGTCTGGCTGGAGGACGTCACCGACCGTCGCGCCGAGCAGGAGGAGCTGGCCCGCGGGCGGCGCGACGCCGAATCGGCGCTGGCCGAGCTGCGCGCGGCGGTGGACGCCCTGCCGCTGCCGGTGTGGCTGCGCGGCGCCGGGCGGACGCTGTCCTGGTGCAACCGCGCCTACGCCCGCGCCGTGGATTCCGACCCCGCCGCCGTTCCGGACAGCGGCCGGGAACTGGCCGCGGACGGCGCCGGGCGCGCCCTGGCGCAGCGGGCACTTGACAGCGGGGTCGCCCAGTCGGAGCGGGTCTCCACCGTCATCGGCGCCGAGCGGCGCCTGCTGGAGGTCACCGAGGCCCCCCTGCCCGCCCCGGAGGGTGGCGGCACGCTGGTCGTCGGCTACGCGCTGGACGTCACGGCGGTGGAGGAGATGCGCGGCGAGCTGAGCCGCCACCTCGCCGCCCACGGCGAGGTGCTGGAGCGGCTGGGCGCCGCCATCGCCATCTTCGGCGCCGACACGCGGCTGACCTTCTTCAACCAGGCCTACGCCCGGCTGTGGGACCTGGAGGAGTCCTGGCTGCGCAGCCAGCCCACCCACGGCGAAATCCTGGAGGAGTTGCGCACCCGCCGCCGCCTGCCCGAATACGCCGACTACCAGAGCTACAAGCGCGAGCGGCTGAGCCGCTACACCCGCCTGCTGGAGCCGGTCGAGGAGCTGATGCACCTGCCGGACGGCACGACGCTGCGCAGCCTCGCCGCCCCCCACCCGCTGGGCGGGCTGATGCAGATTCTGGAGGACGTGACCAACACCTTGGCTCTGGAATCCTCCTACAACACGCTGATCGCCGTGCAGCAGGAGACGCTGGACAATCTGGCCGAGGGCATCGCCGTGTTCGGCGGCGACGGGCGGCTGAAGCTGTCCAACCCGGCCTTCGCGCGCGTCTGGGACCTGGACGACGACGACCTGCTGGGCGAGCCGCACATCTCCGGCCTGTTCGAGCGGATGCGGCCCTTCCTGGAGAATGGCGGCGACTGGGACAGCCTGAAGGACGAGATGATCGGCGCGACGCTGGAGCGCGCCGTGCGCTCGGGCCGTCTGGAGCGGGCGGACGGCTCGGTGGTGGAGTTCTCCACCCTGCCGCTGCCCGACGGGGCCGTGCTGAACAGCTACCTCGACGTCACCGACAGCGCCCGCCTGGAACAGGCGCTGCGCGCCTCCAACGCCGCGCTGGAGGCCGCCGACCAGTTGAAGAGCGAGTTCATCGCCAACGTCTCCCACCATCTGCGCAACCCGCTGAACGGCATCATCGGCTTCGCCGAGGTGCTGGCGAACCAGTATTTCGGCGAATTGAACCCGCGCCAGATCGAGTATGTGAAGGGCGTTCTGAACGCGGGCGAGCGGCTGCTGGAGCTGATCGACGACGTGGTGGACATGACCAGCCTGGGCGCCGGGGTGACCACGCTGGACCGCGGCACCGTCGACGTGCCCGACCTGCTGGAGACGGTGGGCGAGCTGACGCGCGAATGGGCGCGGCGCGAGGGGCTGCGGCTCGACCTCGCCGCCCCGTCGTCGCTGGGCGAGGCGGAGGGCGACGAGCGGCGGCTGAAGCAGGCGCTGTTCACCCTGGTCGTCGGGGCCATCCGCCACCCGCCGGCGGACCGCCGCATCCTGCTGTCCGGGGAGCGGACCGCCGACGCCCTGGTGCTGACCGTGGGCAGCGGCACCGGGCCGGGCGAGGCCGCCCCGCCCTCGCGCTACGACCGCAACGACCCGCGCGGCGCCGCGGCGCTCGGCCTGTCGCTGGTGCGCAACGTCATGGAGCTGCACGGCGGGCGGCTGGAGGTCGAGGAGTGGCCGGGCCACGGCACCCGCTTCCGCTGCGTCCTGCCGCTCCCGCCCGCATCCGATCCAAAGCCCTCCTGACCCGCCCCCTCAGCCCTGGCCGCGCTTCATTCCCCGAAAGGGCTCGGCGCTCCCGCCATGCGGAGCGGTGACGGACTCCGCCGCCGACACCGGGCGGTCGGTGGTGATCAGCCGCGCGCCGCGCTGGTAGGTGGCCCAGCGCCACAGCCATTGCATGGTGACCAGCATCCGCTTGTGGAAGTTCACCAGCAGATAGACGTGGACGATCGCCCACAGCACCCAGGCGAACCAGCCCTTCAGCTTGTGCGTCCCGAAATCGAAGACGGCGGCGCTGCGCCCGACGATGGCCGTGTTGCCGCGGTTGCGGAAGCGGAAGGGCTCCAGCGGCTGGCCGCGCAGCAGGCTGGCCTCCAGCCCGCCGCCGAGATGCTCGCCCTGCTGCTTGGCGACCTGGGCCAGACCGGGCAGCGGCTTGCCGTCCTCGCCGGCCAGCGCCGCCGTGTCGCCCAGCGCGTAGACGTCCGGCACGCCCGGCACCGACAGGTCGGCGTTGACCGGGATGCGCCCGCTGCGGTCGGTCTCCACCCCCAGCCAGGACCCGGCGGGCGACGCCTTGACCCCGGCGCCCCACACGATGGCCCCCGCCGGGATGAAGCGCCCGCCGACCGTGGCGCCCTCCGGCGTGATGCTCTCCACCGCCTGCCCGGTCAGCACGACGACGCCCAGCTCCTCCAGCTTGCGGAGGGCGTACTGGCCCAGATCGTCGGGGAAGGTGGACAGGATGCGCGGCCCGGCCTCCACCAGCAGGACGCGGGCGGTGCGCGGGTCGATGCGGCGGAAGTCGCGGGCCAGCGTGAAGCGGGCCAGCTCCGCCACCGCCCCGGCCATCTCCACGCCGGTGGGGCCGCCGCCGACCACGATGGTGGTCATCAGCGCCTTCTGCCGGGCCGGGTCCCCGCACATCTCGGCCTGCTCGAAATTCAGCAGCAGCCGCGCGCGGATCCGCCGGGCGTTCTCGATGGTCTTCAGGCCGGGGGCGATCTCCGCCCAGTCGTCGTGCCCGAAATAGCTGTAGGAGGAGCCGGTCGCCAGCACCAGCCGGTCGTAGGGGACGAAGCCGCCGTCGGCCAACTCCACCCGCTTGGCGGCGCGATCGACGCCGGTCACCTCGCCCATCACCACGTCGATGTTGGGATGGCGGCTGACGATGCGGCGGATCGGCTCGGCGATGTCGGCGGGCGACAGGGCGGCGGTCGCCACCTGATAGAGCAGCGGCACGAACAGGTGGTAGTTGTTGCGGTCGATGATGGTGACGCGGACGTTCGTCCCGCCCAAAGCCTCCGCGCAGGCCAGCCCGCCGAACCCCGCGCCGACGATCACGACATGGGGGCGGCTGTCCACGGGCGAGGGGGTGCGGTCGATCGGCGGCACGGCGGGTCTCCGGTCAGGACGGTCCTGCACCGATAACCGCCGATGCGCCGCCGATGTTGCGGTGCATAATCCCTTCTCCCCCCTGGGGAGAAGGTCAGGATGAGGGGGCGGCCGCAGGCCGGAAAGGCTCTGCAATGAGGCTGCGTTTCCGCCCTTCGGGCGCCCCCTCACCCAACCCTCTCCCCGGAGGGGCGAGGGCTTTGACGCACCCTGCCATCACCGCGGCAGGGTCACCGTCACCCGCAGCCCTCCCTCCGGGCGGTTGGAGAGCGCGATGTCGCCGCCGTGGCCGCGCACCACCGTGCGGGCGGTGGCCAGCCCCAGCCCCACCCCGCCGGTGTCGCGCGAGCGCGAGCGCTCCAGCCGGTAGAAGGGGGCGAAGACCTTCTCGAACTCGGCCTCCGGGATGCCGGGGCCGCCGTCCTCGATCTCCACCTGCAGCTCCCCGTCCGCGGGCCGCAGCCGGACGGTGAAGCCGCCGCCGTAGGCGATGGCGTTGTCCATCAGGTTGGCGAAGGCGCGGCGCAGGGCCACCGGGCGCCCGTCCACCGTCGCGTGCGCCGGCCCCTCGTAGGCGGCCTCGTGCCCGGCGTCCACGCGGTCGTCGCACAGGCTCTGCAGCAGGTCGGCGAGGTCGAGCGGGCCGCGCGGCTCGTGCTTGGCGTCGTCGCGGGCGAAGGCCAGCGTGGCGTTGATCATCGCCGCCATCTCGTCGAGGTCGGCGAGCATCTTGCGCTGCATCTCCGGGTCCTCGACCAGCTCGGCGCGCAGGCGCAGGCGGGTCAGCGGCGTGCGCAGGTCGTGGCTCATCGCCGCCAGCATCTGGGTGCGGTCGGCGACGAAGCGGGCCAGACGCGCCTGCATCCGGTTGAAGGCGCGGGTGGCGGCGCGCAGCTCCGTCGGGCCGGCTTCCGGCAGGGGCGGCGCCTCGCCGTCCACGCCCAGCCGCTCCGCCGCGTCGGCGAAGCGCGCGATGGGGGCGGTCATGCGGCGCGCCGTCCAGACCGAGACCAGCGCCACCGCCCCGACGATGCCGGCCATCCACAGGGCGAAGCGCAGCAGCCGGAACGGCCCCTCCAGCGGGTCGCCGCCGACGAAGGTCAGCCAGGACCCGTCCTTCAGCCCCACCGACAGCCGGACGTCGGCGCCCCAGCGGTGCTCGTCCACCGGGAAGGGACCGGGCATCGGGCGCTCCCGCCGGACCTCGACCACCACGGCGCGGTCGGGATCGTCCAGTTCGCCGCGGATGGCGCGGCGCAGCCGGTCGAAGGGGAAGCCCTCGCGCTGGTTGGCGAAGCGCGGCGTCTCGGGATTCCAGTCCACCCGCAGCACGGGGTCGTCGATCGCCTTGACCAGCCGCCGACGCTCCTGCGGCGGGGTGCTCTCCACCAGCTGGACGATGGCGGTCACGCGCTGGACCAGGACGCGCATGCTGTGGGCCGGCGGTCCCGGGGGGCGGTCGGTCAGATAGACCAGCGCGCTGACCGCCTGGGTCAGCAGCAGCGCCAGCACCACGGTCAGCACCAGCCGGGAGGCGATGCTGTCCGGCAGCCAGCGCCGGGCCACCAGCAGGCGGCTCTTGCGGGCGGCCTCCAAGCCAGGACGGGTCATCTCAGCCTCCCGTCACCGCCGGGGTGAACAGATAGCCGCCGCCGCGCACCGTCTTGATCATGGTGGGGTCGGCCGGGTCGGGCTCGATCTTGCGGCGCAGCCGGCTGACCTGCACGTCGATGGAGCGGTCGAAGGGCACCGCCGAGCGCCCGCGCGCCAGATCGAGCAGCTGGTCGCGGGTCAGCACCCGCTGCGGATGCTCCACGAAGGCGACCAGCAGGTCGTATTCCCCGGCGGAGAGCTGCACCAGCACCCCGTCGGGCGAGCGCAGCTCCCGCTTGGCGAGGTCGAGCGTCCAGCCCTCGAAGCCCAGCGTCTTGCCCACGGCACCGCCGGCCACCGGCGGGCCGGAGGCGCGGCGCAGCACGGCCTTGACGCGGGCCAGAAGCTCGCGCGGGCTGAAGGGCTTCGCCAGATAGTCGTCGGCGCCCATCTCCAGCCCGACGATGCGGTCCGTCTCCTCGCCCATCGCGGTCAGCATGATGACCGGCGTCTGCGCCGTCTCGGGTGCTGCGCGCAGGCGGCGGCACAGGCTCAGCCCGTCCTCCCCCGGCATCATCAGGTCGAGCACGATCAGGTCCACGCGCGCGGTGTCCAGCGTGCGCATCATCTCCACCCCGTCCTTGGCCCCGGTGACGCGGAAGCCGTGCCGCGTCAGGAACTGCGACAGGAGGGTGCGGATTTCGCGGTCGTCGTCGACCACCAGCAGGTGAGGTGTGCGGTCCATGGAACGCATGATCCGACGCGCGGGCGCCGGGGTGAAGAAGAAATGTGTAACGCCACGTTACGGGGCGGCCGGCTGTTACACAGCGTTACCAATTCACCGAAGGCCGGACATCAACCGGATACGTTGCCGGCCCATCATCGGGGTCATCGGGAACGCAAGACCCCGTCGATAACAAGGAGCATCCCCATGAAACGCGCTATGATGACCACCGCCGCGCTGGTTCTCGGTCTCGGCCTCGCCGTGCCGGTCTTCGCCCAGCAGCAGCCGGGTCCCGGCGCCGGCCCTGGCCCCGGTCCGGACGGCGGCCGGCATTTCTCCCGGATGTGCGAGGATCAGGACGCCCGGCTGGCCGGCATGCTGGCCTACGCCGAGAAGAAGCTGAACATCACCGACCAGCAGCGCGCCGCCTGGACCAAGTTCGCCGACGCCGCGAAGGCGAGCCAGAAGCCCACCCAGGACCTCTGCGCCAAGTACAAGGACCAGCCGATGCCCGCCGCCGCCCCGGCCCGGCTTGAGCGGATGGAGGCCATGATGTCGGCCCGCCTCGCCCAGCTCCAGCAGGTGCGCCCGGCGGCGACCGACCTCTACGCCCAGCTCACCCCGGACCAGCAGAAGCAGGCCGACCGCTTCCTCGACCGCGCCGGGCACGGCATGATGGGCGGTGGCATGGGCGGTCCTGGCATGCGGCACCACGGCCCCGGCCATGGCCCGGGTCCCGGTCCCGACAAGGGCCCCCGCGGCGGCTGATCTCCCGCCTCCCGCCAGCCGCTGACGGAGCGGGCCGCCGGTTTCCCCGGCGGCCCGTTTCCGTTTTCGGGACGGTTACTCGGCGCCGGGGACGCCCTTGGAGGTCGAGTATTCGAAGTGCAGCGCCTCGCCCGGATGGACCAGCGGGTGGATGGCGTGGGCCGCCTGCGCCGCCTCGGAGAAGCCGCAGAGGATCAGCTTCAGCTTGCCGGGATATGTCGCGATGTCGCCGATGGCGTAGACGCCGGGGGCGCTGGTGGCGCAGCCGGGCAGGCTGACGCCGATGTGGCTGCGCTCCAGGTTCAGGCCCCACTCGGCGATCGGCCCCAGATTCATCGACAGGCCGAAGAAGGCGAGCAGCGCGTCGGCCGGCAGGTCCTTCTCCTCGCCGTCCAGCGTGGCGACGCGCACGGCGGAGAGCTGGCCGTTCTCGCCGACCAGACCGGAGAGCTGGTAGGGAACCACCATCTCCACCTTGCCCTCGCGGACCAGGACGTCCATGCGGGCGACGCTTTCCGGGGCGGCGCGGAACTTGGGCCGGCGGTGGACGACGTAGACCTTCTCCGCCACGTCGGCCAGCGACAGCGTCCAGTCCACGGCGGAATCGCCGCCGCCGGCGATGACCACGCGCTTGCCGGCGAAGTCCTGCTTGCGGCGGACCATGTAGAAGACCGACGTGCCCTCGAACTTCTCCAGCCCGTCCAGCGGCGGGCGGTTGGGGCCGAAGGCGCCGCAGCCGGCGGCGATGATCACCGCCTGGGTGTCGATCTGCGTGCCGATGCCGGTCTCCACCAGCCAGCGCCCTTCCTCCGTGCGGGTCAGCTTCTCGACCTGCTGGCCCAGATGATAGACCGGGCTGAAGGGGGCGGCCTGCTCCGCCAGCTTGTCGATCAGGTCGGCGGCCTCGATGGACGGGTGGGCCGGGATGTCGTAGATCGGCTTCTCCGGGTACAGCGCGGTGCACTGCCCGCCGACCATGTCCAGCGCGTCCACCACATGGCATCGCATCTTCAGCATGCCGCATTCGAACACGGCGAAGAGACCGACGGGGCCGGCGCCGACGATGACGACGTCGGTGCGATGGACGGTGTGCGACATGGGACGCGCTGCCTTGTGCAAACGGGGGGAACGATGAAGCCTTCAATTGTCCGGTTTCGCGCGCCCGGTCAACCCCGCCGTCAGCCCCGCCCTGCACGCCGGGAACGGCCGGCCCGCGCAAAATGGGGGACGACCTGCCGATTTCCTTCTGGGCGTGCGGTTGCGGTGGGGTAGGATTTGCGCGTTTCCACCGTGCCGGAGCGCCCGCGATGAAGGACTGGCGATGAAGGAACTGCGCTGCCTCGTGTTCACCGACCAGGAGGTGGTGAAGGCCGTGCTCGACCGCCGCCGCCGGATGCGCGAGCCGCTGCCCAACGGCACGGTCGGCAAGGTCACTTACCGCCCCGGCCAGCCCGGCGGCGGCGGGGTGGAGACGCTGATCCAGGTGACCGGGGACGAGGGCGACGACCGCAGCATGACCCTGCACGAGTCCGAGGTCGCGGCGGCGCTGGTGTCCTATTGCATGGGGCGCAAGATCCCCCTGCCCGTCGAATCCGACAAGATGATCCACCTGATCAACGGTGCCCTGACGCTGATGATCACCATGAACTTCAAGAAGCCCCCGCGTCTGGTGGAGGACCGGGTCGAGGCGGCGGAGTCCGCCCCTGCCCCCGCCCCCGGCCCGGTGCCGCGCAAGGCCGCCTCCCGACGTTGACTTGGCCCTATCCAACACGATGACCCAGACCGAATCCTCCCCCCACACGCGCGCCGTGGCGCTGCCGAGCGAGGAGGCGACCGCCGCGCTGGCCCGCCGTCTGGCCGCGGCGCTGGCGCCCGGCGACCTCGTGGCCCTGCGCGGCGATCTGGGCGCCGGCAAGTCCGCCCTGTGCCGCGCCCTGATCCGCGCCGTGACGGAGGAGGACGCCGAGGTGCCGTCCCCGACCTTCACGCTGGTCCAGACCTACGACACCGACATCGGCCCGGTCTGGCATTTCGACCTCTACCGCCTGTCCGGCCCCGACGAGGTGACGGAACTCGGCTGGGACGAGGCGCGCGCCGAGGCCGTTCTGCTGGTGGAATGGCCGGACCGGCTGGGTCCGCTGCTTCCCGCCGACCGCCTCGACATCGAGATGAGCTTCGCCGGGCCGACCGAGCGCCGCGCCCGCCTGACCGGCCATGGCGCCTGGGGGGCGCGCCTGACCACACTCGACCTTTCCGCACTGGACCTCACCGCACTGGACCGGCCGTGACCGACCGCGCATCGCAGATCGCCGCCTTCCTCGCCCGCCACGGGCTGGAGGGGGCCAGGCGGGAGCCGCTGGCCGGTGACGCCTCGGCACGCCGCTACGAACGGCTGACGACTCCGGACGGCGGGACGCTCATCCTGGTGGACACCCCCGCCCCGGCGGAGGATCTGGTGCCCTTCATCGCCATCGGCGCGACGCTGGACCGGCTGGGCTTCTCGGTCCCCGCCATCCGGACGGCGGAGGTCGAGGCGGGCCTCGCCCTCCAGGAGGATTTCGGCGACGGCACCCTGACCCGCCTGCTCAACGCGGGGGAGGAGCCGCGCCCGCTCTACGAGCTGGCGACCGACGCGCTGATCGAACTGCACCGCCGCTTTCCCGTGGAGGAGGCGGCCTGCCTGAACCTGCCGCTCTACGACGCGACCCTGTTCACGCAGCAGGTGGCGCTGTTCGCCGACGTCTACATGCCCGCGGCGACGGGAAAGCCCCTGTCCGACAAGGCCCGGTCCGACTTCGACGCGGCGTGGAACGCGGTGGTGCCGGGGGCCTGCGCCGGGCCGCAGTCGCTGCTGCTGCGCGACTACCATGTGGACAACGTGATGCGGCTGCCCCGGCCCGGCCTGCGGGCGGCGGGGCTGATCGACTACCAGAGCGCCGGGCTCGGCCCCGTCGCCTACGATCTGGTGTCGCTGCTGGAGGACGCCCGCCGCGACCTGCCCGCCGGACTGGAGGGCGTGCTGCTGGACCGCTACCGCGCGGCCTTCCCGGATCGCGACTGGGACGCCTTCCGCCGCTCCTTCGCCGTTCTGGGCGCGATCCGGCACACCCGCATCGTCGCCATCTTCGTGCGTCTGGCGTTGCAGCGCCGACGCGGCTATCTCCTACACCTGCCGCGCGTCTGGCGGCTTCTGGAAGGCCAGCTCGCCAAGCCCGAGCTGGCCCCGGTCGCCGACTGGTTCGCCCGCCATCTGCCGCCGGGAACCCGCGCGGAGCTTGTCGTTCCGGAGCCGGATTGATTATGTCGCCTGTCTCGAAGAAGACCCGTACCAAGACGCCGCCTGTGACCACCGCCCCCGCCAAGGCCATGGTGATGGCCGCCGGGCTGGGCCTGCGGATGCGCCCGCTGACCCTGGAGCGCCCGAAGCCCCTGATCCCGGTGATGGGCAAGCCGATGCTCGACCACGCGCTCGACCGGCTGGAGGAAGCCGGCGTGACCGCCGCCGTGGTCAACAGCCACTACAAAGGCGACATGATCGCCGCCCATCTGGCGGGGCGCACCGCCCCGGCCATCACCCTGTCGCCGGAGGACACGCTGCTGGAGACCGGCGGCGGCGTGAAGAAGGCGCTGCCGCTGCTGGGCGCCGACCCGGTCTATGTGGTCAACGCCGACATCCTGTGGCTCGACGGCCCCTCCCCCACGCTGGCGCGGCTGGCCCGCCACTGGGACCCGGAGGCGATGGACGCGCTCCTGCTGCTGATGGCGACCACCAAGGCGGTGGGCTACGAGGGGCGCGGCGACTACCACATGGACCCGCTGGGCCGGCTGACCCGGCGCGGCGAGATGGAGATCGCCCCCTTCGTCTACGCCGGCGTCCAGATCGTGAAGCCGGAGCTGTTCGGGCAGGACACCCCCGACGGCGCCTTCTCCACCAACCGCGTCTGGGACCGCGCGCAGGAAGCCGGGCGCCTCTACGGCCTCGCCCATGACGGGCTGTGGTTCCACATCGGCACCCCCGACGCGCTGGCCGAGACGGAGGAGATGCTGTCGATGAGCGACGTGTCGGTGGTCACCACCTGACCGGCCACCCGGCCGGCCCTTTGTGAGAATTTTTGTATTCCTTGACGCTTTGTGGTCTCATTGCCCCACATCTAGTATCCTCGCGCGTCTGACGATACAGCTTCCGGGGCAGGCATGAGCGGCAGGGCGGAGCCCAAGGTCTATTCGATTCCCACCGGCGTGTCCTTCGTGGACCAGCTCGCCGCGGGCATCCTGGACCGTGTGGGGAACGACCCGCTGGCGCTGGCCGGGGTGACCGTCCTGCTGCCGACGCGCCGCTCCTGCCGCTCGTTGCGCGAGGCGTTCCTGCGCCGCTCCGGCGGACAGCCGATGCTGCTGCCACGGATGAGCCCGCTGGGCGAGCTGGACGCCGCCTCGCTCAGCCTGACCTCGGCGGAGGAGCTGCCCGGCGTGCCGCTGGAGCTGCCCGACCCGATCAGCGGGCTGAAGCGCCAGATGATGCTGGCCCGGCTGATCCTCCAGGCGACCGGCGTGTCGGCCACCACCGCGCAGGCGGTGCGGCTGGGCGCCGACCTGGGGCGGCTGATCGACGCGGTGTGGACGGAGAACGTCGCCTTCGACCGGCTGGCCTCGCTGGTGCCGGAGGATTACGCCCAGCACTGGCAGGTGACGCTGGAGTTCCTGAAGATCGTCACCGAGCACTGGCCCGCCATCCTCGGAGCCAGCGCGCTGACCGACCCGGCGCAGCGCCGCAACCTCGTGCTGGAGACGCAGGCCGCGCTCTGGCGGGCGGAGCCGCCGCAGGGGCTGGTCATCGCCGCCGGCTCCACCGGCTCGATCCCGGCCTCCGCCGACCTGCTGGCGGTGGTCGCCGCCCTGCCGCAGGGGGCCGTCGTGCTGCCCGGCCTGGACCTGGAGGCCGACGAGGCGAGCTGGGACGCCATCCGCGCCGACGAATCGCACCCGCAATACGGCCTCGCCCATCTGCTGGACCGGCTGTCGGTCGGCCGCGCCGCCGTCCGCCGCTGGAACGACGCGGAGGAGCCGCGGGCGGCCCGCGCCCGCCTGCTGGCCGAGGCGATGCGCCCCGCCGCCACCACGGAAAGCTGGCGGGAGCTGGACGGGCTGGACGCCGCGGCCCTGGACGGGCTGACCCGCATCGACGCCCCGACCGCGGAGGAGGAGGCGTCGGTCATCGCGCTGCTGATGCGCCACGCGCTGGAAACGCCGGGCAAGACGGCGGCGCTGGTCTCCCCCGACCGCAACCTCGCCCGCCGGGTTGCCATGGCGTTGACGCGCTGGGGCATCGCGGTCAACGACTCGGCGGGCCAGCCGCTGGTCCACACCGCGGTCGGCACCTATCTGCGGCTGACCGCCGAGCTGGCCGCCAGCCGCGCCCATCCGCTGGCCCTGCTGGCGCTGGCCAAGCACCCGCTGGCCGCCGGCGGGCACGACCCGGCGGAGTTCCGCCGCTCCGCCCGCGCGCTGGAGCGCACCGTGCTGCGCGGCCCCCGCCCGGCGGAGGGCTTCGCCGGGCTGATCGCCGCGCTGAAGGCCACCGACCGCTTCGACCACCCGGACCAGCAGGCCACTCTGCTCGGCTGGCTGGAAAATTTGGAGACGCTCGCCGCCCCCTTCATGGAGGTGCTGTTCAGCGAGGCCCCGCTCAGCGACCTCGTCCGCGCGCATGTCGCCTTCGCGGAGGCGCTGGCCTCGCGCACCGACGCGCCGGGGTCGGAGTTCCTGTGGCGGCAGGACGACGGCGAGGAGGCCGCGACCTTCGTCCATGAGCTGCTGGAGGCGACGGAGGGCTTCCCCGCCGTGCCGGGCACCGACTATCCGGCGCTGCTCGACGCGCTGATGGCGATGCGCCCGGTGCGCCCGCGCTTCGGCCTGCACCCGCGCCTCTACATCCTCGGCCCGATGGAAGCCCGCCTTCAGCATTTCGACCTGCTGATCCTGGGCGGGCTGAACGAGGGGACCTGGCCGCCCGACCCCGGTGCCGATCCCTGGATGTCGCGCCCGATGCGCCGGGATTTCGGCCTGCCCAGCCCGGAGCGCATGGTCGGCCTGTCCGCCCACGACTTCACCCACGCCTGCGGCGCGGAGGAGGTCGTGCTGACCCGCGCGGAGCGGGTGGACGGCACGCCGACCGTCCCGTCGCGTTGGCTGCTGCGGCTGGAGACGGTGCTGCGCGCGCTGGGTCTGGACGGGCGGATCGAGCTGGCCGGGGAGCCCTGGCTGGCCTGGGCGCGCGGGCTGGACGAACCGGACGCCGTGCGCCCCGTCGCCCCGCCGGAGCCGCGCCCGCCGGTCGCCGCCCGCCCGCGCAAGCTGTCGGTCACCAAGATCGAGAAGTGGATGCGCGACCCCTACGCCATCTACGCCGAGCATGTGCTGCGCCTGCGCAAGCTCGACCCCATCGCCGCCGATCCCGGCGCCGCCGACCGCGGCCAGTTCATCCACGCGGCCCTGGACGCCTTCGTAAAGGCCCATTCCGGCCAACTGCCCGACGACGCCCTGCACCGGCTGCTGGCGATGGGGCGCGAGTCCTTCGGCCCGCTGCTGCACAGCCATCCCGACGTCTGGGCCTTCTGGTGGCCGCGCTTCGAGCGCATCGCCGAGTGGTTCGTCGGGCAGGAGCGCGACCGCCGCCGCACCCTGAAGCCGCTCGCCACCGAAGTGTCGGGCGAGCTGGCGCTGAACGGCCCCGCCGGCCCCTTCCTGCTGACCGCCAAGGCCGACCGCATCGATTCGGGCGGCGCGGGGCTGGTCCTGATCGACTACAAGACCGGCACCCCGCCCTCGACCCGCGAGATCGAGCTGGGCTTCGCCCCGCAGCTGCCGCTGGAGGCCGCCATGGCCGAGGCCGGCGGCTTCGCCGGGGTGGCGAAGAACCGGGTGGCCGAGCTGGCCTTCTGGCGCCTGTCCGGCGGCGACCCGCCGGGCGAGGAGAAGGCGGTGAAGGGCGACCCGGCGACGCTGGCCGCCGAGGCCCGCGCCGGCCTGGAGGAGCTGATCCGCCACTTCGACGATCCCGCCACCCCCTACCGCTCCTGCCCACGCCCGGCCATGGCCCCGCGCTACACCGACTACGCCCACCTCGCGCGGGTGCAGGAATGGTCGGCGGGCGGCGATGGGGGTGAGGGGTGATGTGGGAAAACCATTGCCCCCACCCTAACCCTCCCCCGCTACGCAGGGGAGGGAATCAAGCCCCTCCCCTGCGTAGCGGGGGAGGGAGGGACCCGCGAAGCGGGAGGGTGGGGGCCAAGCACCAAACCGCCCCACACCGTACGACCCGCCCATGACCGTCCTCGACTTCCCCGTCCGCGAACTCCCGCTGGACCCCAACGTCGCGCAGCGGCTCGCCTCCGATCCGCTGTCGTCGGTGTGGGTGGGCGCTTCCGCCGGGTCCGGCAAGACGAAGGTGCTGACCGACCGCGTGCTGCGGCTGATGCTGTCCGGCACCGCGCCGGCGCGCATCCTCTGCCTGACCTTCACCAAGGCGGCGGCGGCGGAGATGTCCATCCGCATCAACCGCACGCTGGGCATCTGGGCGACCCTGCCCGACGAGGCGCTGGAGGACCGGCTCGCCGACCTCTGCGGCGAGCGGCCGAGCGCCGAGACCCGCACCATCGCCCGGCGGCTGTTCGCCCAGGTGGTGGATTGCCCGGGCGGCATGAAGATCCAGACGATCCACGCCTTCTGCCAGTCGCTGCTGCGCCGCTTCCCGCTGGAGGCCGGGCTCGCCCCGCATTTCGAGGTGATGGACGAGCGCACCGCCGCCGGCCTGCTGACCGAGGCGCGGGACGAGGTGCTGCACGCCGGGCGCGCCGCCCCCGACAGCCCGCTCGGCAAGGCGATGGCCCGGCTGACCGCCGAGCTGAACGCCGAGGAGTTCGCCGACATCCTGGCTGAACTGGCCAGCGAGCGCGGGCGAATCCAACGCCTGTTCAAGAGCTTCCGCGGAGTGAACGGCGCGGTGGACGCGGTTCACGAGGCGCTGGGCGTGCCGCCGGGCATCACCGAGGCCGCGATCCTGCGCGACGCCTGCGCCGACCACGCCTTCGACGGGACGAGCCTGCGCGACGCCTGCCGCGCGCTGTCCACCGGCAGCAAGACCGACGAGGAGCGCGGAGTCGGCATCCAGAGCTGGCTGGACGCCGCGGACAGCCGCGTCCGCGCCTTCCAGATCTACGCCCGCCATTTCCTGACGGCGGAGGGCGGCGCGCGCAAGACCCTGATCACCAAGAAGCCGGCGACATCCTTCCCCGCCGCCCTGACGGCGCTGGAGCGTGAGGCGGAACGGCTCGTTTCGCTGATGAAACGGGTTCGCTCGGCAGGGGTCGCGGCTTCCACCACCGCCCTGCTGACTCTGGCCGAGGCGCTTCTGCACGCTTATGGCGCGAAGAAGAAGGCCAAGGCGCTTCTCGACTACGACGACCTGATCCTGTCAGCGAACAAGCTTCTCAATGGCGATGATGATAATAATGTTTCTGCCGTGCCCTGGGTGCTGTTCAAGCTGGACGGCGGACTGGACCACATCCTGATCGACGAGGCCCAGGACACCAACCCGGAGCAGTGGCAGGTCGTCGGCTCCATCGCCGAGGAGTTCTTCGCCGGCCTCAGCGCGCGGGACGGGGGCGAGACTACGCGCACCGTCTTCGCCGTCGGCGACGAGAAGCAGTCGATCTTCAGCTTCCAGCGCGCCGATCCGGCCGAATTCACCCGGATGCGCCGCCATTTCCAGACCCGCGCCAAGGCCGCGGAGCGCGACTGGCACGCGGTGGAGCTGGACATCTCCTTCCGCTCCACCGCCACCGTGCTGCAGACCGTGGACGCGGTGTTCCGGCTGGACAGCGCCAAGGATGGTGTCGCTTCCGAAACGAGCCCGGTGATCCGCCACCGCGCCTTCCGCCGCGGCCATGCCGGGCTGGTCGAGCTGTGGCCCCCGGTGAAGCCGGCGGAGGCCGCCGACCCGCCCGCCTGGGCGCCGCCGGTGGAGCGCGAGGCCGCCGATTCGCCGTCGGCCCGGCTGGCCGCGGTCATCGCCGACACCATCCGCGACTGGACCCAGCGCGGCGAGTCGCTCGAGTCGCGCGGCCGCCCGATCCAGCCCGGCGACGTCATGGTGCTGGTCCGCCGCCGCACCGCCTTCGTGACGGAGCTGGTGCGCGCCCTGAAGGACCGCGCCGTTCCGGTGGCCGGCGTGGACCGCATGGTTCTGACCGAGCAGCTGGCGGTCATGGACCTGATGGCGCTGTGCGACTTCCTGCTGCTGCCGGAGGACGACCTGACGCTGGCCACCGTCCTCAAGGGGCCGCTGATCGGCCTGACCGAGGACCAGCTGTTCGACCTCGCCCACGGGCGGCGCGGCACGCTGTGGCGGGCGCTGGTGGCGAAGGCGGAGGACGACCCGGCCTATCGCCCGGCCCGCCGCTATCTGGGCGCCCAGCTCGCCCGCACCGACTTCCTGGCGCCCTACGAGCTGTTCGCCGGGCTGCTGGCCGCCCCCTGCCCGGCCGATCCGGACGGGTCGGGCCGCCGCGCCATCCTGAAGCGGCTCGGCCCCGACGCGCAGGACCCGCTGGACGAGTTCCTGGCCGTATGCCTGGCCTTCGAGAAGACCGAACCGCCGTCCCTCCAGAACTTCCTGGCCTGGCTGGCGGCCAGCGAGGCGGAGATCAAGCGCGAGCTGGAGCAGGGCGGCGGACGCGTACGCATCATGACGGTGCACGGCTCCAAGGGGCTCCAGGCGCCCATCGTCTTCCTCCCCGACACGCTGGGCACGCCGACCCAGAGCCCGCCGATCCTCTGGCCGGACGAGGGTTGCGCCGTGCCGCTCTTCGCCGCCCGCCGCTCCCAGGAGGACGCGCTGTGCGCCGAGGCGCGCGCCCGCGCCAACCGCCGCCGCGACCAGGAGTACAGGCGCCTGCTGTACGTCGCCCTGACCCGCGCGGAGGACCGGCTGTACGTCTGCGGCTACCAGGGCAGGAAGGAGCCGTCCGACGCCTGCTGGTACAAGCTGGTCGAGGCCGCGATGGGGGAGATCGGCGTGCCGCACCCCTTCGACTTCTCCACCCTCTGCCCGGACGGCTGGAGCGGCGAGGGCTGGCGGCTGGCCGACCCGCAGACATCCGTTCCCAAGCCGGACGGCGCCGGGGCGGGCCGCGTGCTGGCGGCGCAGGCCGCCCCGCCCTGGCTGACCGCCGCCGCGCCGGAGGAGCCGGAGCCGTCGCGCCCCCTCACCCCCTCCCGCCCGGACGGAGACGAGCCGGCGATGCGCTCGCCGCTCGGCGAGGACGACGGGGCGCGCTTCAAGCGCGGCCTGCTGATCCACCGGCTGATGCAGACCCTGCCCGACCTGCCGCCCGACGCGCGGGAGGCCGCCGCCCGCCGCTACCTCGCCCGCCCCGGTCATGAGCTGACGGCGGAGCGCCAGGATGAAATCGCAACCGAAACGATGCGCGTCCTGACCGACCCGCGCTTCGCCCGGCTGTTCGGCCCCAACTCCCGCGCCGAGGTGGAGGTGGTCGGTCTGGTGACCGGGCGCGCCCTGTCGGGCCGGGTCGACCGGCTGGTGATCGAGGAGGACGCGGTGTGGATCGTCGACTACAAGACCAACCGCCCGCCGCCCGTCCGGGCGGAGGACGTGCCGCCCGTCTATGTCCGCCAGATGGAGGCCTACCGCGCGGCGCTGCGCGCCATCTACCCGGAGAAGGCCGTGCGCTGCGTCCTGCTGTGGACCGACACCCCGGCCCTGATGGAGCTTCCGGAGTGAGGCGCGCGCGATAGTCCGCCTCTGGAACTTTTCACCCCCGGCCGCGTTGCACGGGACGGCGGATTGGGTTGACGAGACCGCATTCGCGCCCCGGCTTGACCGGCGAGGGGGGTCGGTCATACATTTTGCCAAATTCCACCGATGAGGGATGGGTCCGCCGCCGGTGGAAAATCGGCGCGGCGGTGCCCCTGAACCCAGGCATAGAGGTCACATGAGCGATCCCATCAAGGTCACCGACGACAGCTTCGAGCAGGACGTGCTGAAGGCCGACGGTCCGGTCCTGGTCGATTTCTGGGCGGAGTGGTGCGGCCCCTGCAAGATGATTGCTCCCGCGCTCGACGACCTCGCCAAGGAGTATGGCGGCAAGGTCACCGTCGCCAAGCTGAACATCGACGACAACCCCGGCACCCCGACCAAGTACGGCGTGCGCGGCATCCCGACGCTGATGCTGTTCAAGAACGGCAACGTCGCCGCCACCAAGATCGGCGCCCTGCCGAAGACCGCCCTGTTCTCGTGGGTCGACGAGGCTCTCTGAGCCACCGTCCCCGGACGATCGGAAAGCCCCGCCCCTCCGGCGGGGCTTTTTGTTTGGGCACCGCAAGACCAACCCCCTCTCCCCTCCGGGGAGAGGGTCAGGGTGAGGGGGCAGCGTGGGCATCAAGCCCACGCCAGGGGATTGCCAAGGGGCAGCATGCCCCTTGGCGGTGCGCGGCAAGCGCACCAGCCCCCTCACCCTCCCCACGCCTACGGCGCGGGTCCCCTCCCTCTCCCCAGGGGGGCGAGGGCTTTTTGCTCCGGTGGTCGCGGGACATCCCCCTTGCGGCCAACCCGTCGGCACCGCAGACTGCGCGGGCCATGGCCTACCGACTGCCGCCCCTCAACACCCTGCGCCTGTTCGAGGCCGCCGGCCGCCACCAGAGCTTCAAGGCGGCGGCGGAGGAACTGCACCTGACCCCCAGCGCGGTCAGCCACGGCATCCAGACGCTGGAGGAATGGCTGGGGGTGGAGTTGTTCCTGCGCGGCAACCGCAGCCTGTCGCTGACCCCCGCCGGCCAGGCCTACCTGCCCCGCGTGCGCGACGCGCTGCAATCCCTGGCGCTGGCGACGGAGAGCGTGCCGGGCCGCGCGCCCAGCGGGCGGCTGTCGGTCAGCGTCGCCCCGACCTTCGCCCTGCGCTGGCTGATGCCCCGCCTGCCGGCCTTCCAGGAACGTCACCCGGCCATCACGGTGGCGCTGGACACCGCCCACCGGGTGGTGGAGTTCCCCCGCGACGGCATCGATGCCGGCATCCGGCTGGGCCGCGGCGACTGGCCCGGTCTGGCCGCGCTGAAGCTGATGGAGGAGGACCTCGTCCCGGTGGCCGCCCCCACCCTGGCGGCGCGCATCGCCTGCCCCGCCGACCTCGCCACCGTTCCGCTGCTCCACGTCGCCGACGTGTCGGAGGACTGGACCGCCTGGGCGGAGGCCGCGGGCCTGCCGCCGTCCGCGTTGGACGGCGGACTGAAGCGCGGGTTGCGGCTGGACGCGATCCACATGGCGGTGGACGCCGCGGTGCGCGGGCTGGGCGTCATCATCGGGCGGCGCCCGACCGTCGATCCGGAACTGGAGTCCGGCCAGCTGGTCGAGGTGATGGGGCCGCGCCTGCGCGCGAAAAGCGCCTATTGGCTGGTCACCGCCCGCGACAGCCTGCGCCGCCCGGAGGTCGCCGCCTTCCGCGCCTGGATGCGGGCGGAGTTCGCCCAGGGGCGGTGACCCGCTTCGGGTGACATCCGCTCACCCGACGATGAAAAGGTCCCGTTTGCCGGAGCGGCGGGGACGGCCCGATGCTGGTGCCTCCATCGCACCCGCCGGAGGCCACCATGACGCCGCACGTCCTCCCCCGCACCGCTCCGTCGCCGGCCCGCCGCCGCCTCCGCACCTTGCTGGCCTGGATCGCCCGCATCCGGGAGGAGCGCCGCCAGCGCGCCGAACTGCTGTCCCTGTCTGATCACGAGTTGCGGGACATCGGCATCACCCGCTACGACGCCGTCACCGAGGCGCGCAAACCGCTCCGGCGCTGATTCTCATCCCACCAGACGCCGCACCGTCCGCTCCACCGACCCGACGTAGGAGCCGCCGAACAGCCGCACATGCACCAGCAACGGGTAGAGGTTGTAGAGATCCCGACGCCGCTCGAAGAAGCCCGGACGGAGGGGGCGGATCTCCCCGTAGCGGCGGAAGAAGGCGTCCCCGAAGGTGCCGAACAGGGTGGTGAAGGCCAGCTCGATCTCGGCGTCGGCGTGGTGCAGCGCCGGGTCGATGAAGGCCGCCACCCGCCCGCCGCGGGCCAGCACATTGCCGCCCCACAGGTCGCCATGGATCAGCGAGGGCGGCCCCGGCTCGCCGATCAGCTCCGGCAGGCGGGCGGCCAGCCGCTCCAGCCCGGCCATCAGACCGGCGTCGATCCGCCCCTCCTCCAGCGCCTTGCGGCCCATGTGCAGAAGGCGGCGGTCGCGGAAGAAGGCGATCCAGTCCTCCGCCTCCCCGTTCGGCTGCGGCAGCGGCCCGATCAGCGTGTCGCGCGGGAAGCCGTAGCGGTCCGCCGTGACGCCGTGCAGGGCGGCGACCAGCTCCGCCGCGTGCTCCTCGACCGCCGGGGTGATGCCGCCGGCGGTGTCAATGCGGTCCATCACCAGCAGCCGGTCGTCCGCGTGATGCACCGCCGGCACCGGCAGGGCGGAGCGTTCGGCCAGATGGCGCAGCATGAAGCCTTCCGGCTCCAGCCCCGTCCCGGTCCCGGAGGCGACCTTCGCCACCAGCCGCCGGCCGTCCGCCAGGGTCACGGCCCACAGCGCCGCGTTGTGCCCCTCGGCCAGCCGGTCGAGCGTCCGCACCGAGCTGCCCAGAGCCTGCTCCAGCTCGGCCCGCAGGTCCGGCGGGCGGATCACAGCCGGTCCCGCCGGATCGCCTCCAGCAGCCCCGCGGCCCCGGCCTCGCAGAGGTCCAGCACCTCGGTGAAATGCATCCCCTCGCCGTAATAGGGATCGGGCACCTCGCGCGTCGGCACGTCGGGGGCGTAGTCGAGGAACAGGGCGACCGTCGCCCGGCTGTCCGGCGGGGCCATGCGCCGCAACTGGGCCAGATGCCCGCCGTCCATCGCCAGGATGTAGTCGAAGTCGGCGAAGTCCGCCGCCGTCACCTTGCGGGCGCGCAGGTCCGACAGGTCCACCCCGCGGCCCTTGGCGGCGCGCTGGCTGCGCGGGTCGGGCGGCTCCCCGACATGATAGCTGTGGGTGCCCGCCGAATCGGTGCCGATGCGGTTCTCCAAACCGGCTTGCCGAACCCGGTCGCGGAACACACCTTCCGCGGTGGGCGACCGGCAGATGTTGCCCGTGCAGACGAACAGGACCTTGACCATCCCGGCCTCCTCCTCTTTGGTTTCCGTCTGTGCTTTCCCGGCCCGAGATCTAGCAGCCGTTCCCCGAACCCGCCAGGGCGCCATGACCATCGCCAATATGACCGCCGCCATCACGACCATCACCAACCATCTGAAGCCGAGCGACTCCATCGTCATCCTGACCGGGGCCGGCATTTCCAAGGAGTCCGGCCTGGACACCTTCCGCTGCGCCGACGGCATCTGGGCCAAGGTCGATCTGGAGGATGTCGCCACGCCGGAGGGCTTCGCCCGCGACCCGGCGCTGGTCCACCGCTTCTACAACGACCGGCGGCGCGGCCTGCGCGACCCCGCGGTGCAGCCGAACGCCGCCCATCGGGCGCTGGCCGAGCTGGAGCGGCGTTGGCAGGGCGACCTGCTGCTGGTCACCCAGAACATCGACGACCTGCACGAGCGCGCCGGGTCGCAGACGCTGATCCACATGCACGGGGAGTTGAACGCCGTCTTCTGCCGCCACTGCCGCAGCAAGGTGGAAAACTGGACCGGCGACCTGTCGGTGGCCGACATCTGCCCGTCCTGCGCCCGCAAGGGCGGGATGCGCCCCGACGTGGTGTGGTTCGGGGAGATGCCCTACCAGATGGAGCGGATCTACCGCGCGCTGGGGGCCTGCGACCTGTTCGTGTCCATCGGCACCTCCGGCAACGTCTACCCCGCCGCCGGCTTCGTGGCCGAGGCGCGCAACGCCGGCGCCCTGACGGTGGAGCTGAACCTGGAGCCGTCGGCGGGCGCCAGCCTGTTCGCGGACTCCGTCAACGGCCCGGCGACCGAGATCGTCCCGGCCTTCGTGACCGAGCTGCTGAGCCTTTGAGCGACGAGCTGAAGGAATTGTTCGAGCAGGCCCGCGCCTGCCGGCTGTGCGAGGCCGTCCTGCCGCACGGCTGCCGCCCCGTCCTGCGCGGCAGCCCGTCGGCCCGCCTGCTGATCGTCGGGCAGGCGCCGGGGGCGCGGGTGCACGCCAGCGGCATTCCCTGGAACGACCCGTCCGGCGACCGGCTGCGCCAGTGGCTGGCCATGGACCGCGCGGCCTTCTACGACGAGAGCCGCATCGCCATCGTCCCCATGGGGCTCTGCTACCCCGGCACGGCGCCGAAGGGCGGCGACTACCCGCCGCGTCCGGAATGCGCCCCGCTCTGGCACCCGCCGCTGCGCGCCGCCCTGACCGGGGTGCGGCTGACCCTGCTGGTCGGCAGCTACGCCCAGGCCCGCTATCTGGGCAACCGCCGCCGGCGCACGATGACCGACACGGTGGCGGCGTGGCGGGACTATCTGCCGGAGTTCCTGCCCCTGCCCCACCCGAGCTGGCGCAACACCGCCTGGCTGAAGACGAATCCCTGGTTCGACGCGGAGCTGGTCCCCGCGCTGCGCCGCCGCGTGGCGGACGCCCTGGATGCCCTGGACGCCCTGGACGGGTGACTCACCCCTCCATGGCTTCGATGCGCTCCATATCCTCGTCCGACAGGCCGAAATGGTGGCCGATCTCGTGGATCAGGACGTGGCGGACGATGGCGAACAGGTCCTCGCCCGTCTCGCACCAGTAGTCCAGGATCGGGCGGCGGTAGAGGAAGATCATGTCCGGCCCGCTGCGCAGGTCGGCGACGCTCTGCCGCGTCATATCGACGCCCCGGTAGAGGCCGAGCAGGTCGAAGGGGCTTTCCAGCTCCATCTCGCGCTCGGTCTCCTCGTCGGGGAAATCCTCGACATGGATCGACAGATTGGCGATGGGGGCCAGGAGTTCCCGCGGAATCGTCTCCAGCGCGTCCTCGGCCATCCGCTCGAGGTCGGGGGTGGAGGGGGGAACGGTATGGGTGTGTGCCGGTTTGCGCATCATACGGGGGAAGGTAGCGCCGCTTGCCGCCCAGGCCAAGCGGCGCTAAACCGGAAGACGGATTTGATCCACAATCGATCCGTGTCCGTTACGCCTTGCAGTGGTCAACCAACAACGGGGGGAAGGAATGTCGGACAAGCTGGTGGGTGCCAAGCGGCAGACCGCGCTGAAGGAACTGCACGGCTGGGCGGAGGTGCTGGAGCGCGACGCGATCCGCAAGACCTACCATTTCCCCGACTTCCCCACCGCCTGGGGCTTCATGAGCCAGGTCGCGCTGCTGGCGGAGCGGGTGAACCACCATCCGGAATGGTTCAACGACATGGGCCGGGTGGAGATCATCCTGTGCACCCGCAGCGCCGACGGCCTGACCCAGGCCGACGTCGATTTCGCCCACCGCGTGGACCAGATCGCCCCGAACCGCGAGCGCTGATCTCCACGCGTCCGGAGCGCGTCACGCCGGTTCCAGAACCACCTTCACGTCCGCCGGGCGCCCGAAGAAGGGCGCGGTGGTGACCAGCAGGGGACAGCCGGCGGCGGCGTAGGCCGCCGCGTTGTCCTCCGTCACGCCGCCCGCCGCCGCGACGACCGGCGGGCGCGGCAGGCCGCGCGTCGCCTCGACCACGGCGCGGGCCTCCTCCGGCGTGCGCTTCTCCAGTTGAAGCACGTCGGCCCCGGCCCGGGCGAAGGCGATGGCATCGGCCACCGTGTCGACCTCGACCACGATCTTCTTTTCCGGCGCCCGGCGGCGCAGGTCGGCGATCCAGGACTCCGGCGGGCCGGACAGGAAGGCGCGGTGTTCGGGAAAGACCAGGATGGTTTCCGACAGGCCCAGCCGGTGCATCACCGCCCCACCGGCCAGCACCGCCTTGATAGACAGGTCCTTGGCGCCGGGAAAGTTCTTGCGGGTGCAGGCGACGGTCACGCCGGGGGCGGCCTCGACGATGCGGCGGGCGCGGGAGGCGATGCCGGAGGCGTATTCGACCAGCGTCTGGGCCACCTTCCAGCCGCGGTGCAGCGCGCCCGCCGGGCCGTGCCCCTCCAGGAAAGGCGCCCCAGCCTCCACCGCCGTGCCGCTGGGCCGGACGGACGTCACCGTGCCGCCGGCCTTCTCGATCAGGCGGGCGGCTTCCTCGGTCCCGGCCAGCACCATGGCGCCGCGCGCCGTGAACCGGATGCGCGCCGGGGCGGCGGCGATGCCCAGCGAGTCGGTGGTCAGGTCGCCGTAGGGAACGTCCTGGGCGAGGAGCGCGTCGAGCGCGGCATCGGACAGGACGATCATCGGCGGTTCCTTTTTCCGGTTAAAGCCACCCGCGGCGGCGGAAGTACCAGAGCGGCACCACGGCGGACAGCACCATCAGCACGATCGCCATGGGATAGCCGAAGCTCCAGTCCAGCTCGGGCATGTAATGGAAGTTCATGCCGTAGGCCGACGCGATCAGCGTCGGCGGCATCAGCGCCACCGAGACGACCGAGAAGATCTTGATGATCGCGTTCTGCTCGATGTTGATCAGGCCGAGCGTGGCGTCGAGCAGGAAGTTCGCCTCGTGCGCCAGGAAGCCGGCGTGCTCGTTCAGGGACCGCAGGTCGCGCGTCAGGGTCTTCAGCGCGGCCTTCTGCTCCTTGGTCAGCCGCCCGGCGGCGACGGAGGAGAGGAAGGCGACCAGCCGGTCCAGCCCGGCGAGGCTGTCGCGCACCTTGTGCGTCAGGTCGCCGGCCCGCCCGATGCCGCGCAGCACGTCCTGCAGCTCGTCCGGCTTCTTGGCGGCCCGCCCGCCACCGCCGCCACCGCTGAGCCCGCCGCTGTTCAGCGAGTCGGTGAAGATGCGCGCGGACAGCCCGTCGATGCGGGCGCCGATCAGCTCCAGCACGTCGGCCACCCGGTCGATCACCGCGTCGAGGATGCCCAGCAGCGCGTCCTCCGCGCTGGCCAGAAGCTCCGGCTGGCGGCTGGTCCGCGCGGCGAAGGTGGCGACGGAGCGCGGCTCGGTGAAGCGCACCGTGATCATGTGCCGGGGGGTCAGCACGAAGGTGACCTCGCCCTGCTCCGGCATCGGCGAATCGGCCCGCGCGATCACCGAGGAGGTGAGGTAGACGGCCTCCCCCTCGGTGTAGAGCTGGCTCGACGCCTCGATTTCCTTCATTTCCTCGCGTGTCGGCAGGTCGCAGCCGGTGACGGCGCCGACATGCGCGCGTTCCGCCTCGTCGGGGCGGAGGAGGTCGATCCACACCGTGTTGGGCGGCAGCGGCTCGCCGAGGGCGAGCGGCTGCTCGACCACGCGGCCGCCCACCCGGGCGTGGACCGTGATCATGCAAGGGCCTCGGCGGGGACCGGCGCGCCGGCGGCGCGGCAGGCGGCGGCCAGCGTGTTCAGCATCAGGCAGGCGATGGTCATCGGCCCGACGCCGCCCGGCACCGGGGTGATGGCGCCGGCGACCTTGACCGCCTCGTCGTAGGCGACGTCGCCGACCAGCTTGGTCTTGCCCGGCTCGGTCGGGTGCGGCACGCGGTTGATGCCGACGTCGATGACCACGGCGCCCGGCTTGATCCAGTCGCCGCGCACCATCTCCGGACGGCCCACCGCGGCGACCAGGATGTCGGCGCGGCGGCATTCGCCGGGCAGGTCCTGGGTGCGGGAATGGGCGACGGTGACCGTGCAGTCCTGCTGGAGCAGCAGCTGCGCCATCGGCTTGCCGACGATGTTGGAGCGGCCCAGCACCAGCGCCCGCTTGCCCTTCAGGTCGTTGCCCAGCGTGTCGCGGAGCAGCAGCAGGCTGCCCAGCGGCGTGCAGGGCACGATGGCGCCGGCGCCGCCGGTCGCCAGCAGGCCGGCGTTGACGACGTGGAAGCCGTCCGCGTCCTTTTCCGGGACGATGCGGGCCAGCACGCGGGCGGTGTCGATGTGCCTGGGCAGGGGAAGCTGGACCAGGATGCCGTGCACCGCCGGATCGGCGTTCAGCCGGTCGACCAGGGCCAGCAGCTCCGCCTCGCCGAGGTCGGCCGGCATGTGGTGGTCGAAGCTGTTCATGCCGAGGTCGGCCAGGGCCTTTTCCTTGGACCGGACATAGACCTGGCTCGCCGGGTCCTCGCCCACCAGCACGACGGCGAGGCCGGGGGTGACGCCGTGGCTGGCCTTGAGCGCGGCCACACCCTCCGCCACGCGGGCGCGCAGCCCCGCGGCGAACGCCTTGCCGTCGATGATCCTCGCCTCAGCCATCGCTCTTCCCACCATTGCTGCTCACCGGCTCGCCGGTCGAGGTTTCCACCAGCGCCGTCAGTCGGCGCATCAGGTCGGCCGGATCGCCGGCCACATGGACAATCTTGTTCCGGTCGGTGGCGCCGGCCACCACCGTCAGGCTGGTCTTGGGCAGTTTCCACGCCTTGGCCAGCAGTTTCACCACCGCCTCGTTCGCCTTGCCGTTCTCCGGCACGGCGGTGACGGTCACCTTCAGGGCCGTTCCTCCGGACGCGGTGGCGGCCAGCCCGGCGATGGCGTTGCGCGACGCCTTGGGCGTCACCCGCAGCGCCAGCCGGACGCCGTCCGCCACCGCTTCGAAGGGAGCGGCCTCGAAAGGTCCCGTCATCAGAAGCGCGGCCAGTATTCCGCCATCAGGTTGCGGATGAAGAAGATCAGCAGGATCAGCGCGATCGGCGACAGGTCCAGGCCGCCCATGTTCGGCAGGACTCGGCGGATCGGGCGCAGCACCGGTTCCGTGATGCGGTAGAGGAAGTCGCCGATGACATAGACCGCGCGGTTGCGGGTGTTGACGACGTTGAAGGCCACCAGCCAGCTCAGCACCGCCGAAGCGATGAGCAGCCAGACATAGAGGCTGAGAACGGTGTCGATCAGCAGGTAGAGCGCAATCATGCCCGGCCCGTCCCTTTATTGTCCGATTTTGCGGGGCACCCTAAGCACAAGCGGCGAGTGCTGTCCAGTGCTGCGCGGCGGTCCACCGCCATGCCCTTGGGCATCCCCTTGCGCGCAACCGCCGATGCCCGTGATCGGGCGCGTTCAGAGGGCTTGACAGGCCCCCTCAGCATCACCATTATCCGCCGCACGCCGGGAACGGTGTGTGGGGCCGTAGCTCAGCTGGGAGAGCGACGCGTTCGCAATGCGTAGGTCGGGAGTTCGATCCTCCTCGGCTCCACCAATTCCCCCCAAGACAGTGATGCGACACAGGAATTCGCCTGGAAGCGGCGGAATTCCCCGCGGTGTGACACCGCTCTGTCGTACGACGGCTTTGACCGAATCGCCTCCATCCCTGCATAGAATTTCCCGGCATAGAACCGCTGGCTACTCGAAGAAGTCCTCATCCACACGCTTGATGTGCAGGGTCTCCTCAATCCGGCAGCCGACCTCGTGCCGGATCATCAGCTTGGCCAGTTGGATGCCGTCGATCAGCACGATGCGGGTGCCGAGCCGGTCGGCGGTCTCCCGGGCTGACGTGGTAAAGGCGGAGGTGGTAACGAACAGCCCCTTGGTCGCCTTGAACAGGTTCAGGCTGCCGAAGAAATCACGGATCGCCCCGGCTCCGACGGTGTTCCCGTCGGCGTAACGCTTGGCCTGGACATAGACCCGATCCAGCCCGAGCGGGTCCTGGTCGATGATGCCGTCCACACCATCGTCACCCGATTTGCCGACCAAAGCCTTGTCGAGTTCCGTCACCGACCCGCCGTAGCCCATGGTGATCAGCAGGCGGACCACGGTCTTCTCGAAGAAAGCCGGCGTCCCGGATCTCACTCGCTGGAGGATTTCCTCCGCCAATGATGCCTCAATCCGCACATGGGCTTGCCGCATCACCTCATCGGGGGTCAGAGAACTCTCGGCAACCGAAAGCACGACCTCGGCCGCCTCGACCGCCCCAGCCTCGCCATCGCGGAAACCTTTGAAGCTCGGGAATTGCTCCAAGAACCGGACGGTGATCCGGTCAGGGGGCGAATTCAGCACCTGCCGGCCGGTCTCGGTGATGCGGAAATGTGCCCGTCGGGTCAGTTCGACCAACCCGGCTTTGCTAAGATAGCTCTTCGCCCAACTCACGCGGTTGCCGAAGGTCGTCTGTTGCTTCGACGGCACGAGATGAGCCCGCTCCTCGTCGGTCAGGGCAAACTCATCCGCAAGAATGTCCACCACGTCGCGGATGCGGACCTCGCCACCCCCGGCGGCGGTCTTCAGCACGGGGAGCATCAGGGTCTGAAAATCGGGAATACCCATCGCAAGCCCAACGTCTCTTCAAAAGTGTGCAGGGCGGCGGCACTCTATCAGACCGGGTGCGGCAGGCAATGGCGTTCCAGATCACGACGGCGCCCCGTAAGACTCCCCTACTCCACCGCCTGACGCAGGGCGGCGGCGCTCGCCCAGGGGGCCAGCGGCAGGGCGCCGGCCAACAGGCCGCCCAGCAGCAGCAGATGCGGGCGCGGGGTCAGGCCGTTCAGCGCGGCGTCGATGGCCCCGGCGCCGAAGATCAGCACGGGGATGTAGAGCGGCAGGATCAGCAGCGACAGCAGCACGCCGCCGCGCCGGGCGCCCAGAGTCAGCGCCGCCCCGATGCTGCCGATCAGGCTGAGGATCGGCGTGCCGACCAGAAGAGTCAGCACCAGCACCCCGAACCCCTCCGCGTCCATGTTCAGCAGCAGCGCGAGCAGCGGGGCGGCGGCGATCAGCGGCAGGCCGGTCACCAGCCAATGGGCCAGCGTCTTGGCCAGCACCACCGCCTCCATCGGCAGGGTGGACAGCGACAGCAGTTCCAGCGAACCGTCCTCGTAGTCGTTCTGGAACAGCCGCTCCAGCGACAGCAGCGAGGCCAGAAGGGCGGCGACCCAGATCACCCCGGCGGCGATGCGGGCGAGGATGTTCGGCTCCGGCCCGACGCCGAAGGGGAACAGCACCACGCACAGAACGAAGAACATCACGGCGATGCTGGCGTCCGACCCCTGGCGCAGCGCCAGCCGCAGGTCGCGCCCGATCAGGCGCAGGAAGCGGGTCATGCCGCGTCCTCCTCGTCCGGAAGATCGTCGTCCTCGCCCCCATCGTCCTCACCGTGAAGGACGGGGGTGAAGTCGTCGAGGTGCAGCTCGCCGGCGCCGGGCATGGCGATGTCCACATGGGTGGAGACGGCGACCATGCCGCCGGCGGCCCGGTGCTCCGCGATGATCTCCTCGAACAGGGCGATCGCCGCGCGGTCGAGCGCCACGGTCGGCTCGTCCAGCAGCCACAGGGCGGCGGGGGCGGCGATGATGCGGGCGAGATTCAGGCGCCGCTTCTGCCCCGCCGACAGGTAGCGCCCCGGCACGTTGGCGATGTGCGGCACGCCCAGCCGCTCCAGCGCCTTCAGCGCGTTGCCCCGCGGGTCGGCGGCGCCGCCCAGCGTGGCCCAGAAGGACAGGTTCTCCACCGCGCTCAGCACCGGCTTCACCGCGTCGAGATGGCCGACGTAATGGATGCGGCCGCGGTGGGCGTCGGGATCGTCGGTCACCGGCACGCCATCCCAGGAGAGCTGGCCGCGGATCGGCTTGAGCAGCCCGGCCATGACGCGCAGCAGGCTGGACTTGCCGCTGCCGTTGGGGCCGAGCAGGAACAGCGCCTCCCCCGGCGCGATCCGGAAGTCCAGCCCGGTGAAGACCAGCCGGTCGCCACGGAGGCAGGTCAGCGCGGAACCGGCGAAAACGGGCATGGCGGCGGGGCGGGCTCTTGCGGTGGACGGGGCGGGGGGAGCTATAGCACAGCCCGTCCGGGCGCCAAAAAGAAACGGCCCCAAAAAAGAAACGGCCATCGCAAGGGGGTTCTTGCGATGGCCGCCGATCCAGCCGGGGCCTGGCTGGGGGCGCCGGAAAACCGGAGCCCTGATCGTCGCTTAGGGGCCGGACCGCAGGGGTTCACAGGTCCGGCCAGCCACTTCATGCCGTAAGGCTCCGTCCGGTTTAGGGCCAGAAAGTGGCGAAATTTTGATCCGGGGAATGTCCCTTTCCATTCCAGGGCATTGCCCGGGCGGAGCGGAGCGGGCATTCATAGGCGCCTTCGCCCTTCGCGGCTCAACCGGACCGGGTGCCTGCCATGACCGTGCTGATCGACCTCTTCAACGGCCTTCCCGACATCGCCCGCATCATGCTGATGCTCAGCGTGGTGGCGGCGTCGGGGCTGGCGCTGGGGCAGATCAAGCTGCGCGGCGTGGGGCTGGGCATCGGCGGCGTGCTGTTCGCCGGCATCGCCGCCGGGCACGTCGCCAAGGCGCTGGGCCTGACCTTCGACCATCACGTCCTGCATTTCATGCGGGAGTTCGGGCTGATCCTGTTCGTCTACACCATCGGCGTTCAGGTCGGACCCGGCTTCTTCGCCGCCCTGAAGAGGTCGGGCCTGACGCTGAACCTGCTGGCCGCCTCGCTGGTCGGGCTGGGGGTGCTGGTGGCGGTGGCGATCCACGAGATCGGCGGGGTGCCGCTGCCGGCGGTGCTGGGCATCTTCTCCGGCGCCGTCACCAACACGCCGTCGCTGGGTGCGGCGCAGGAGATGCTGCGCGAGGTCGGGGCCTCGGCGGCGGAGATCAACACGCCGAGCCTCGGCTACGCCGTCGCCTATCCCTTCGGCATCGTCGGCATCCTCATCACCATGGGGCTGATCCGCGTCGTCTTCCGCATCGACCCGGTGGCGGAGGCCGAAGCCTTCGAGCGCAAGCGCCGCGCCCAGGTCGAGACGCTGGAGACGCTGGACGTCGCCGTGCGCAACCGGTCGGCGATGGGGCTGCCGCTGCGCGACATGGAGCTGTTCGGCGACCAGGGGGTGATGGTCTCCCGCCTGCTGCGCGAGGGGCGGCTCCAGGTGCCGCACCCGGACACCTGCCTGCGGGCCGGCGACGTCGTGCATCTGGTCGGGCCGCGCGTCAAGCTGGAGGCGACGAAGCGCCTGCTCGGCGAGGCGGCGGAGGTGACGCTGACCACCAAGGGCACGGACATGCGCTGGGACCGGCTGGTCGTCACCAGCGAGCATGTGCTGGGCAAGGCCATCGGCCAGCTCGACCTCGCCGACGCCTACGACGTGGTGGTCAGCCGGGTCAACCGCGCCGGCGTGGAGCTGGTGCCGAGCCCGGCCCTGCACCTCCAGTTCGGCGACATCCTGACCGCCATCGGCAAGCCGTCGGACCTCCAGCGGGTGGCGGCGCTGATGGGCAACTCGGCGCGGCGGCTCCAGCAGGTGGAGTTCGTGCCGGTCTTCATCGGCATCCTGCTGGGCGTGCTGCTCGGCTCCATCCCCTTCTACATTCCGGGCATGCCGGCGCCGCTGAAGCTGGGGCTGGCCGGCGGGCCGCTGGTGGCGGCGATCCTGCTGGCGCGCATCGGGCACATCGGGCCGCTGGTCTGGTTCATGCCGCCGGCGGCCAACATGGCGCTGCGCGAGATCGGCATCGTCCTGTTCCTGGCGGTGGTCGGGCTGATGTCCGGCGACCGCTTCGTCGAGACGCTGGTGCACGGCGACGGGCTGCTGTGGATCGGCTGCGGCGTGCTGGTGACGCTGATCCCGCTGCTGGTCGTCGGCTTCATCGCGCGGGCCTTCGCCCGGCAGAACTACCTGACGATCTGCGGCCTGCTGTCCGGCAGCATGACGGACCCGCCCGCGCTCGCTTTTGCAAACGCAATGAGCGCATCGGAGGCTCCCGCCCTCGCCTATGCCACTGTTTACCCTATGGTTATGTTTCTGCGTATCCTTGCGCCGCAGTTGATCGTCCTGTTCCTCTGGTAAGGGGCGGCCCGGCGGGGGCGCCTCCCACGGGATCGGCGGGCGGTCTGTCCTCGCGTGAGGAGACGCGGCCATGCACGCGCTCATCGACCTCTTCCTGGCCATGCCGCCGATCGCGCGCGTGGTGTTCATGCTGGGCGTCACCTCGGCCCTGGGGCTGGCGCTCGGCCACATAAGGCTGCGCGGGGTCGGGCTGGGCATCGGCGGCGTGCTGTTCGCGGGAATCGCCGTCGGGCACTTCGCCAAGCAGGCGGGGGTGACGCTGAACGGCGAGATGATGGAGTTCATCCGCGACTTCGGCCTGATCCTGTTCGTCTACACCATCGGCATCCAGGTCGGCCCCGGCTTCTTCGCGGCGCTGAAGAAGTCCGGGCTGGCGCTGAACGGGCTGGCGCTGCTGATGGTCGGGTCGAGCATCCTGCTGACCGCCCTTCTGGTGCTGCTCGACCTCGTGCCGCTGGGCTCCGGCCTCGGCGTCTTCGCGGGCGGGGTGACCAACGCCCCGGCGCTGGCCGCCTCGCAGCAGGTGCTGAAGGAGGTCGGGGCCGACGCCGCGGTGATGGCCCTGCCCGGCCTGGCCTTCGCCGTCACCTACCCCTTCGGCATCGCCGGCAACCTGCTGGCCATGGCGGTGGTGCGGATCGCCTTCCGCATCGACCCGCAGGAAGAGGCCAGGGCCTTCGAGGCCGCCCGGCGCGCCGAGGTCGCGGCGCTCGACACCATGGACATCGCCGTCACCAACCCGGCCCTGCGCGGGGTGCGGCTGGGCGACCTCACCATGCTGCAAAGCCTGGGGGTCTGCGCGTCGCGGCTGCTGCGCGGCGGCCAGCTCCGCGTGCCCGGCGAGGACACCCGGCTGGAGGAGGGCGACGTGCTGCACGTGGTCGGCCCGCGCCCGAGGCTGGAGCAGGTCCGCCTGCTGATGGGGCGGGAGGCCGACGTCCGGCTGACCACCAAGGGCAGCGACCTGCGGTGGGAGCGCATCGTCGTCACCGCCAACCCGGTGCTCGGCCGGTCCATCGCCGCGCTGAACCTCAAGGGGGCGTGCGACGTGGTGGTCAGCCGCGTCAACCGCGCCGGTGTGGAGCTGGTGCCCAACGCCGCGCTGAAGCTGCAGTTCGGCGACATCCTGACGGTGATCGGCAAGCCCGACGACCTCAAGGCCGCCGCCTGCATCATCGGCAATTCGGAACGGCGGCTGCAGACGGTGGAGATGATCCCGGTCTTCGTCGGCATCACGCTGGGCGCGCTGCTCGGCGCCATTCCGCTGTTCCTGCCGGGCATGCCGGCGCCGCTGCGGCTGGGCATGGCCGGCGGGCCGCTGATCGCCGCCATCGTGCTGGCGCGCATCGGGCATATCGGGCCGCTGGTCTGGTTCATGCCGCCCGCCGCCAACCTCGCCCTGCGCGAGATCGGCATCGTCCTGTTCCTCGCCGTGCTGGGCATCGCCTCGGGCGACCGCTTCGTCGAAACGATGGCGAGCGGCGCCGGGCTGCCCTGGATGGCCTGGGGCGTGCTGGTGACCATCGTGCCGCTGCTGCTGACCGGGCTGCTGGCGCGCGGCGTGATGAAGCTGAACTTCCTCAGCATCTGCGGCGTTTTGGCCGGGGCGCAGACCAACCCGCCGGGCCTCGCCTACGCCAACGCGGTCGTCGCGTCGGAGGCGCCGGCGCTGGCCTACGCCACCGTCTACCCGCTGGCCATGTGCCTGCGCATCCTGGCGCCGCAGCTTCTGGTGCTGATGCTGTGGTGAAAAACCCGCCGGCTTGCCCCATCGCGCGGTTGCCCCGCGGCCTGTAAAATCCGCGTTGCGGGAGTTTGTCCGGCGGTCTAGCCTAGCGGCACCGTCCAGGGTTGGGCGGTCCAGACCGTTCCCCGCCCCGTCCCCGTTCCCCGCCAGCAAGCCCCGCATGCACCGACACCCGCCCACGAATCCCAACGCCCCCGAAGCCGTCCTCGTCGAGAATGTCCACAAGCGCTTCGGCCCGCTGGAGGTGCTGAAGGGCGTCTCCCTGACCGCGCGCGAAGGCGACGTCATCACGCTGATCGGCTCCTCCGGCTCCGGCAAGAGCACGCTGCTGCGCTGCATCAACATGCTGGAGGTGCCGGACGAGGGGCGGATCGTCATCGGCGGCGAGGCCATCGGCCTGAAGAAGGCGCGCGGCGGCCAGACCGTCCCCGCCGATTCCCGGCAGGTGGACCGCATCCGCACCCGGCTCGGCATGGTGTTCCAGAGCTTCAACCTCTGGACCCACATGACCATCCTGGAGAACGTCATCGAGGCGCCGGTCCATGTGCTGGGCGTCCCGAAGGCGGAGGCGGTGGACCGCGCCCGCAAGCTGCTGGACAAGGTGGGCATCCTGGCCAAGGCCGAGTCCTACCCGGTGCAGCTGTCCGGCGGGCAGCAGCAGCGCGCCGCCATCGCCCGCGCGCTGGCCATGCAGCCCAAGGTGATGCTGTTCGACGAGCCGACCTCCGCGCTCGACCCCGAACTGGTGGGCGAGGTGCTGCTGGTCATCCGCCAGCTCGCCGAGGAGGGCAACACCATGATTCTCGTGACGCACGAGATGGGCTTCGCCCGCGAGGTCGCGTCGGAGGTGGTGTTCCTCCACCAGGGCCGGATCGAGGAGCGGGGGCCGCCCGACCGGGTTCTGGTCAATCCGGAATCGGACCGCGTGCGACAGTTCCTGTCGCGTCACCTGTCCGGCGGCGGCTGAATCGGTCGCGCGAGGACGGCCCGCTCAATTCCCTTGACTGGCGCTGTAAAACCGTAAACCTCAGAGCCTGCCCGAGCATAAGAGCCATCCATAAGGGCATCAGAACAGAGGAGGTTTTCCCGTGAAGAAGATCGTTGCGGCCCTGGCGCTCGGCGCCATCGTTGCGGTCGCCGGCACCGCTGCCGAGGCCAAGGAGTGGAAGAAGATCCGCATCGCCACCGAGGGCGCCTACGCCCCCTGGAACGCGACGGACCCGTCGGGCAAGCTGGTCGGCTTCGAGCCGGACCTCGCCCTGGAGCTCTGCAAGCGGATCAAGGCCGAGTGCGAGATCGTCGCCCAGGATTGGGACGGCATGATCCCGGCCATCCAGCAGGGCAAGTACGACGCCATCATGGCGGCGATGTCGATCACCGACGAGCGTGAGAAGGTCATCGCCTTCGCCGGCCCCTACGGCACCGAGCCGTCGATGTTCGGCACCATGAAGAATTCGCCGCTCGCCAAGGCGACCTTCCCCGGCGAGCGCTACGACCTGTCCAAGGACGACCCGAAGGCCGCCATCGCCGCCCTGGCCGACGCGCTGAAGGGCAAGACGGTCGGCGTGCAGACCTCGACCATCCAGGCGAACTTCATGGAGAAGCTCCTGCCGCAGGTGGCGGTCCGCACCTACGACAAGCTGGACAACGCCGGCATCGACATGGCCGCCGGCCGCGTCGACGCCATCTTCGGCGACCGTTCGGCGGTGGACGCCATCCTCAAGGCGGACGCCGGCAACGGCATGACCCTGTTCGGCCCGGCCTTCGCGCGCGGCGTGCTGGGCAAGGGCGTGGGCGTGGGCCTGCGCAAGGCCGACGGCGACCTGAAGGAGCTGTTCAACAAGGCCATCGCCGAGGCCAACCAGGACGGCACCATCACCAAGCTGAGCACCCAGCACTTCGGCTACGACATCTCGATCAAGTAAAGCCCTATCGCAGCAAGGGATGTCCCCCTCTCCTCCGTCGCGGGGGGAGGGGAACCCGGTTCGGAGCCCTTTCGGAGCCCTTTCGGAGCGCATGTTCGAACTTCTCTCCTTCGGCCCGAACGGGTGGGGCGGCCAGCTTCTCGGCGGGGCCGCGATGACGGTCGCCGTGTCGGTGTCGGCCTTCGTCCTCGGCCTCGTCTTCGGATCGCTCGGCGCGTCGGCGAAGCTCAGCCGCAACCTCGCCCTCACCGGCATCGCGGAGGTCTACACCACCGTCGTCCGCGGCGTGCCCGAGCTGCTGGTCATCTACCTGCTGTTCTTCGGCGGCAGCGGCGCGGTCATGGCCGTCGGCCGGGTCTTCGGCTACGAGGGCTACATCGAGCTGAACGCCTTCTCCATCGGCGTGCTGGCGGTCGGTCTGATCTCCGGCGCCTATTCGACGGAGGTGATCCGCGGCGCGGTCCAGGCGGTGCCCCACGGCCAGATCGAGGCGGCGCGCGCCTGCGGCATGTCGCGCTGGCTGATCCTGCGCCGCATCCTGGTGCCGCAGACCCTGCGCTACGCCCTGCCGGGGCTGGGCAACGTCTGGCAGCTCACCCTGAAGGACACGGCGCTGATCTCCGTGACGGCGCTGGCCGAGATCATGCGCGTGTCGCACGTGGCGGCGGGGTCGACCCGCCAGCCGTTCCTGTTCTACACCACCGCGGCGGTGCTCTACCTCCTGCTCACCACCGTATCGACGGTGGCGTTCGAGCGGGCGGAACGCTACGCCAATCGCGGCGTGCGGAGGGCCTGACCCATGAACTGGGAACTGATGTGGGACAGCGTGCCCACCCTCCTGCGCGGCGTTCCGGTGACCCTGCAGCTGGTCGGGCTGGCGCTGCTGTTCGGCGCGGGCGTGGCCTTCGCGGTGGCGCTGCTGCGGCTGTACGGCAACCGCGTCACCGAGCGGCTGATGGCCGCCTACGTCTTCGTGTTCCGCGGCACGCCGCTGCTCGTCCAGATCTTCCTGATCTATTACGGCATGGGCCAGTTCGAGCTGGTGCGCAGCAGCTTCCTCTGGATCTACCTGCGCGAGCCCTTCTGGTGCGCGATCCTGGCGCTGACGCTGAACACCGGCGCCTACACCAGCGAGATCCTGCGCGGCGCCATCCTGTCGGTGCCGCAGGGCCAGATCGAGGCGGCGCGGGCCTGCGGCATGTCGCGCACGCTGCTGTTCCGCCGGATCGTGATGCCGGTGGCGATCCGCCAGATGCTGCCGGCCTACGGCAACGAGGTGATCCTGATGGTCAAGGCCAGCTCGCTCGCCAGCACCATCACGCTTCTGGAGATCACCGGCATCGCCCGCAAGATCATCGCGCAGAGCTTCGCGGTGTTCGAGGTGTTCATCGTGGCGGGCAGCATCTATCTGCTGCTGAACTTCATCGCCTCGCGCCTGATCCGCTACGCGGAGTGGCGCATGACGCCGTACCTGCGGGCGCGGGGGTAGCTGCCGGCCCCCACCCCGGCCCTCCCCCGCTCTCAGCGGACCTATGGTCCGCTTGCCGCGTCAGCGCAAACCTTTGGTTTGCGCGAGAGCTGACGCAGGGGAGGGAGATTTTGCGAAGCGGCGTCTGTCCCCTCCCCTGCGAAGCGGGGGAGGGTTAGGGTGGGGGCAAGGGTTCCCTCACTCAACAGGCGTGCGAGGCGCTCATGCCCCGAACCGGCGCGACGACCGCCATCCTGGCCGCGGCCCTTTTCGGCCTCAGCACGCCGCTGGCGAAGCTGCTGGTCCATGACCTGTCCCCCTGGATGCTGGCGGGCCTGCTCTATCTCGGCTCCGGGATCGGGCTGGGGCTGGTCCGGCTGGTCCGCGGGCTGACGGGAACGCGGAAGCGCGGCGAACGCGGCCTCCGCGGCGCCGAGTGGCTCTGGCTGCTCGCCGCCGTTGCTGCCGGGGGAGTCGCCGGGCCGGTTCTGCTGATGGCCGGACTGGCGGCGACGCCGGCATCGACCGCCTCGCTCCTGCTCAATCTGGAAGGGGTGTTCACCGCCCTGCTGGCGTGGTTCGTCTTCCGCGAGGGCGTCGACCGGCGCCTCGTCGCCGGGATGGCCGCCATCGTGGCGGGGGCGGTCGTGCTGTCCTGGGGCGGACCGGTGAGCCTGGACGGAGCGAACCTCGCCGCCGGCTGGGGACCCGCCGCGGTCGCCGCCGCCTGCCTGATGTGGGCGGTGGACAACAACCTGACCCGCAAGGTGTCGCTGGCCGACCCGGCGGACATCGCCATGATCAAGGGTCTGGTGGCCGGCACCGTCACTGTCGGGATCGCCCTGGCGCTCGGCGACGGCGCGCCCGCGCTGCCGACCGCGGCGGCGGCGATGCTGGTCGGGCTGCTCGGCTACGGCGTCAGCCTCGTGCTGTTCGTGGTCGCCCTGCGCCACATCGGCGCCGCACGCACCGGGGCCTATTTCTCGACGGCCCCCTTCGTCGGGGGCATCGCCTCCCTGGCGATCTTCGGGGAGCCCGTGACGCTCGGGCTGGCGGCGGCGGCGGTCCTGATGGGAGTCGGCGTCTGGCTGCACCTGACCGAGGACCACGACCATGAGCACGACCATGACGAGATCGAGCACGACCACCCGCACATCCATGACGAGCACCACCGGCACCATCACGACGGCCCGGTGAGCGAACCGCACAGCCACCGTCACCGCCATGGACGCCTGCGGCACCGGCACCCCCACTTTCCGGACGCCCACCACGCGCACACCCATTGAGCGCGGCTTCGCCCATTCGGCCGGGCCTGCCGGACTTTTTCACCCGCCCTGCACCAACGTAGCATGGAAAGGCCGCGTCAACCCGTCGTACCGTCAGTGCGACAGGCCGCCGCACCGTCCTGAAAACACCACGGTGTGCGGCCATGTTTCCTGACCAAGATCAAGGCGAAACCCCTCGCGCTGGGGCATCACTGAGCTTATATCGTCCGCAGCACGACCAGAGGCCCATAGGTCCTATGCATCGATTTGCAAATCCTGCCCGCTTCCAGCGCCTGTCGGCGGCGATCCTGCCCTGGACGGCGGGGGCGACCGTGATCCTGCTGATCGTCGGGCTCTACATCGCGCTGGTCGGCTCGCCCCGCGACTACCAGCAGGGCGACACCGTGCGGATCATGTACATCCACGTGCCCGCCGCCTGGATGAGCCTGTTCGTCTACGTCAACATGGCCATCGCCGCCGCCTGCGGGCTGGTGTGGAAGCATCCGCTGGCCGACCTGTTCGCCAAGGCCGCCGCCCCGGTCGGCGCCGGCTTCACCCTCATCTGCCTCGTCACCGGCTCGCTGTGGGGCGCGCCGATGTGGGGAACGTGGTGGGTGTGGGACGCGCGGCTGACCAGCGTGCTGATCCTGTTCTTCCTCTATCTCGGCTACATGGCGCTGGTGAACGCCTTCGACGACCCGCAGCGCGGGACGCGGGCGGGCAACGTGTTGCTTCTCGTCGGCATCGTGAACGTGCCGATCATCAAATTCTCGGTGGACTGGTGGAACACCCTGCACCAGCCGGCCAGCGTCATCCGCATGGGCGGACCGACCATCGACGGGTCCATGCTGGTCCCGCTGCTGGTCATGGCGCTGGGCTTCACCGCCTACTTCATCACGGTGGTCCTGCTGCGCCTGCGGGCGGAGATCGTGCAACGCAAGATCCAGACGATGCGCCTGACCGAGGCGCAGGGCTGAGGCACGGGAACAGGCTGGGCCGGAGGCAAGGATGGCAGAGTTTTTCGCGATGGGCGGCTACGCCGCGTATGTCTGGTCGTCCTACGCCCTGGCGGCGCTGGTGATGGTCGGCCTTCTGGTCGCCACGCTGAAGGCGCTGCGCGGCGCCGAGACGACCCTGAAGGCGCTGGAAGGCAGCCGCCCGCCGCGGCGGCGCCGGGCGCGCAACGGAGCCGCGGCGTCGCCCGCGGCGGAGGTTGGTGAAGGATGACCCGCAAGAAACGGCGCCTCTACATGCTGGGCCTCGCCCTGCTGGGCCTTGGCGCGGCCACCGCCCTGACGCTGACGGCGTTCGAGGACAACATCGTCTTCTTCTTCAGCCCGACGCAGTTGCAGACCCAGGACATCGGCGACCGCAACTTCCGCCTGGGCGGCCTCGTCGAGGAGGGCAGCGTCAGCAAGATGCCCGACGGGGTGACGACGCAGTTCCGCGTCACCGACACGGTGCACACCGTCGCCGTCAGCTACCGCGGCCAGCTTCCCGACCTGTTCCGCGAGGGCCAGGGCGTCATCACGGAAGGCCGCATGATCAACGGCGTCTTCCAGGCGCGCGAGGTGCTGGCCAAGCACGACGAGAACTACATGCCGCCGGAGGTCGCCGCCGCGCTGAAGGAGGCGGAGCACTTCAAGGCGAACTCGAAGGAGCAGAAGCCCAGCTCGTGACGCTGGCGGCTTCCCCACTCCTCCTCATTCCGTTCTTCAAGGGAGCATCGGGCCCGTGATTCCCGAACTCGGCCATTACGCGCTGGTGCTGGCGCTGTTCGTGGCGCTGGTGCAGTCCGGCGTCCCCCTGGTGGGTGCCGCCACCGGCAACGCCGCCTGGATGGGCGTCGCCCGCCCCGCCGCCATCGCCCAGATGCTGCTGGTTCTGGTCGCCTACGGCGCCCTGACCTGGGCGCATGTGGTGTCGGACTTCAGCGTGTCGAACGTGGTCGCCAACAGCCACTCGATGAAGCCGATGCTCTACAAGGTGTCGGGCGTGTGGGGGAACCACGAAGGCTCGATGATGCTGTGGGTCGTCATGCTGACGGTGTTCGGCGCGGCGGTCGGCATCTTCGGGCGCAACCTGCCGCCCTCGCTGAAGGCCCGCGTCATCTCCGTCCAGGGCATGATCGGCGTCGGCTTCCTGCTGTTCATCCTGATCACGTCGAACCCCTTCATCCGCGTGGTTCCGGCGCCGCTCGACGGCAACGACCTGAACCCGCTGTTGCAGGACCCCGGCCTCGCCTTCCACCCGCCCTTCCTCTACGCGGGTTATGTCGGCTTCTCCGTCGCCTTCTCCTTCGCGGTCGCCGCGCTCATTGAAGGGCGCGTGGACCCGGCCTGGGCGCGCTGGGTGCGGCCCTGGACGCTGGCCGCCTGGTCGACGCTGACCGCCGGCATCGCGCTCGGCTCCTGGTGGGCCTATTACGAGCTGGGCTGGGGCGGCTGGTGGTACTGGGACCCGGTCGAGAACGCGTCCTTCATGCCCTGGCTGGCCGGCACCGCGCTGCTGCACTCCGCCATCGTGGTGGAGAAGCGCGACGCGCTGAAGACCTGGACCATCCTGCTGGCGATCATCACCTTCTCGCTGTCGCTGATGGGCACCTTCCTGGTGCGCTCGGGCATCCTGACCTCGGTCCACGCCTTCGCGGTGGACCCGGCGCGCGGCGTCTTCATCCTGGTCCTGCTGGCCATCGCCACCGGCGGCTCGCTGCTTCTCTACTCCGTGCGGGCGCCCAGCCTGAAGACCGGCGGCCTGTTCGCCCCGGTCAGCCGCGAGGGCTCGCTGGTGCTGAACAACCTGCTGCTGTCCACCGCGACGGCGACGGTGTTCATCGGCACGCTCTACCCGCTGTTCCTCGACGTGCTCGACCTCGGCAAGGTGTCGGTCGGCCCGCCCTTCTTCAACGCCACCTTCATCCCGGTCGCCATCCCGATGGTGATCGCCATGGTGGTCGGCCCCTTCCTGGCCTGGAAGCGCGCCGACCTGCTGGGCGCCCTGACCCGGCTGTGGACGGCCGCCGTGGCGACCGTGGCCTGCGTCGCCATCGCCGCCTACGTGACCAACGGCGGCGGGCCGCTGCTGGCGCTGGTCGGGGTCGCGCTCGCCGCCTGGTCCTTCTTCGGCTCGCTGGCCGAGTTCGCCGAGCGCATCCGCCTGTTCCGCATCCCGGCGAAGGACAGCTGGAACCGCGCGGTCAACCTGCCGCGCAGCGCCTGGGGCATGACCATCGCCCACGCCTCCATGGGCATCGCCATCGCCGGCATGACCGGCACCTCGGCGTGGCAGAGCGAGACGATCAAGGCGATGAAGCCGGGCGACAACGCCACGGTCGGCGCCTACGCCGTGCATTTCGACCGCGTCGGCACGGTGCAGGGGCCGAACTACAGCGCCGAGCAGGGCGTCTTCACCGTCACCCGCGACGGCAAGACCATCGCCACCCTGACGCCGCAGCGCCGCAGCTACCCGGTCACCCGCATGACGACGACCGAGGCGGCGATCCACACCACCTGGCTGTCCGACGTCTATGTGGCGCTGGGCGACCCGACGCAGAACGGCACGGCCTGGACGGTGCGGCTGTACCATCACCCGCTGGTGCCGTGGATCTGGATCGGCTCGCTGGGGATGATGCTGGGCGGGCTGGTCAGCCTGTCCGACCGCCGCTTCCGCGTCGGCGCCCCGGAGCGCCGCCGCGCCGCCAAGGGCAACCTTCAGCCCGCCGAGTAAGGACAAGCCTACGATGCGCCGCCTGATCTATCTGTTGCCGCTGCTGCTGTTCGTCGGTGTCGGCGTGGCCTTCCTGCGCGGGTTCGACCGCGACCCGCGCGACATCCCCTCCGCCCTGATCGACAAGCCGGCGCCGGAATTCTCGCTGCCGCCGCTGCCGGGCCACAAGGAAGGGCTGTCCAACGCGACGCTGAAGGGCGACGTCACGCTGGTGAACGTCTTCGCCTCCTGGTGCATCCCCTGCAAGGCCGAGCACCCGATCATCACCCGGCTGGCCCGCGAGCAGGGCGTGACGGTGCGCGGCATCAACCACAAGGACAAGGCGGAGGACGCCATCGCCTGGCTGAACCGCAACGGCGATCCCTACGCCAGCATCGGCGTCGACCTGGACGGCCGCGTGTCCATCGACTGGGGCGTCTACGGCGTGCCGGAAACCTTCCTGCTCGACCGCCAGGGCCGCATCCGCTTCAAGCATGTCGGCCCCCTGACCCCGCAGGTGGTCGAGGAGCAGATCCTGCCCATGGTCAAGCATCTGCGGAGCGCGTCGTGAGAGCCCTCCTTTCCGCGACCCTGACGGCCGCCCTGCTCGCCCTGACTCCCGTCTCGGCCTTCGCCGTCCAGCCCGACGAGGTGCTGAAGGACCCGGCGCTGGAGGGCCGCGCGCGGGAGATCAGCAAGGATCTGCGCTGCCTCGTCTGCCAGAACCAGTCGATCGACGATTCCAACGCGCCGCTCGCCCGCGACCTGCGCGTGCTGGTCCGCGAGCGGCTGACCGCCGGCGACAGCAACCAGCAGGTGCTGAGCTTCGTCACCGACCGCTACGGCGACTATGTGCTGCTGCGCCCGCCCTTCAAGGCGACGACGCTGTTCCTGTGGATCGGCCCCTTCGTGATCCTGGCCATCGGCGGCGTCGCCACGGCCCTGTACCTGCGCGGGCGCAAGGGTGCCGCCGTTGCTGCCGGCGGCGACACCGCCCCGCTGACTGAGGACGAGCGGCGGCGCCTGGACGCCCTGCTCCGCAAGGACAAAGCCTGATGCTGTTCTGGATCGTCGCCGCCGCGATGACGGCGGCCGTGGTGCTGCTGATCGTGCCGCCGCTGCTGAGGAAGCCCGAGGGAGCCGCCGAGGAGCGCGCCGCCTACGACCTGGAGGTCTACCGCGACCAGCTGGGCGAGCTGGAGCGCGACCAGGGCCGCGGCCTGATCAGCGAGGCGCAGGCCGCCGCCGCCCGCGCCGAGATCGGGCGCCGCATGCTGGCCATCGCCGACCACGGCAAGGCCGGCGCCAAGGGTGGCGCGAAGGGCAAGGCGGCTGCCCCCGCCGTCCGCGCGCCGCGCAGCGCGATGGCGCTGGCCGCCCTGCTGGCCGTCCTGCTGCCGCTCGGCACGCTGGCCGTCTACGGCAAGCTGGGCCGTCCGGAACTGCCGGCCCAGCCGCTGGCCTCGCGCAACCTGGACCATGAGCGCGGCGGGCCGCCGAAGAACGTGCTGGCGGCGATGGACAAGCTGAAGGCCCAGCTCGCCGAGACCCCCGACGACCCGCAGGGCTGGGCCATCCTCGGCCAGGCCTACGCCAAGATGGGCCGCCTGCCCGAGGCCGCCGACGCGCTGGGCAAGGCGGTGGCGCTGGCCGGCGACGATCTGGAGCTTCTCGGCAGCTATGGCGAGGTCCTGATCTCGGCCAACGGCGGCACCGTGCCGGACGAGGCGCGCAAGACCTTCGACCGCGTGCTGGCGAAGGACCCGACGGAGCCGCGCGCCCGCTTCTACGCCGCGCTGGCCCGCTTCCAGGCCGGCGACACCAGGGACGCGCTGGAGCGCTGGAGCGCCCTGCTCGCCGAGTCCCACGCCGACGCCCCCTGGGTGCCCATCGTGCGGACGCAGATCGCGGAGGCGGCCAGGGCGCTGAACCTCGACCCGGCCAAGGTGACGCCGGAGCCCCTGCCCGCGCAGCAACAGCCGCCGGTCGCCCAAAACCAGGGCCAAGGCCAGAACCAGGGCCAGGCGCAGGGCCAGACCGAGGGCGGGGACCAGCAGCAGATGATCCGCGGCATGGTCGACGGGCTGGCCGCCCGGCTGGAGGCCAACCCGGACGACGTGGACGGCTGGATGCGGCTGTCGCGCTCCTACGGCGTGCTGGGCGAGTCGGCGAAGGCCATCGACGCCGCCCGCAAGGCGCGGGAGCAGGCGCCCAAGCGGCCCGACGTTCTGGTCGCCTACGCCTCCGCCCTGCTGTCGGCGGAGCCGCGGAGCAGCAAGCCCGGCCCGATGCCGGAGGAGGCCGTCGCCTCGCTCCGTCAGGCGCTGGCGGCCGAGCCCGACAACCGCGACGCGCTCTGGCTGCTCGGCCTGAACGCCGCGGGCATCGGCCAGACCGCCGAGGCCACCGACCTGTGGACCCGCCTGCTGGCCCAGTTCAAGCCGGAGGAGCCGGAGTACACGCTGATTCGCGCCCGCCTCGACTCGCTGAAGGCCGGCGGCTGATCCTCTCCCGAATGTCCCTTGCAACCCGGCGCGCCCGAAGGGCAGGATAGAGATGCACGCTGGGGTGGCGCGTCCGGACAGGCGCGCCACCCGCAGGCTGATCCGCCAGAGACCCGATCCGCCAGGGACGCGACCGATTGCCCACCCAAGCGCTCACCGCCAAAGGTCCCGCCTCCGGCCCCGGCATGGCGGGCAAGCCGCTGGAGGCGGCCTTCTGGATGCTGGGCGCGGCGCTGTTCATCGCCATCGGCAACGCGATGATCCGCCACGTCAGCGGCGAGATCCACCCCTTCGAGATCGTCTTCTTCCGCAACCTGTTCAGCCTGATGTTCATGCTGCCCTGGATCGCGGTGGTGGGGCTGGGGCGGCTGCGCACCGGGCGGGCGGGGCTGTACGCCTCGCGCTCGGCGACCAGTCTGGTGGCGATGCTGTGCTGGTTCTACAGCGTCACCCACATGCCGCTGCCGGACGCCACGGCGCTCAGCTTCACCATTCCCCTGTTCGTCACCGCCGGGGCCGCGCTGTTCCTGAACGAGACGGTGCGGGCGCGGCGCTGGGCCGCCGTTCTGGTCGGGCTGGCCGGGGTGATGATCGTCATCCGCCCCGACGACGCCACCCTGGACCCGGCGATCCTGGTCATGCTCCTGCATTGCGTCGCCGCCGCCGTCACCACGCTCCAGGTGCGGGCGCTGGCGACCTCCGACGGGGTGATGGTGGTGGTCGCCTACATGGGGCTGTTCCTGACCCCGATGGCCCTGGTGCCGGCCCTCTTCGTGTGGGAGTGGCCGAGCTGGACGGCGCTCGGCTGGCTCGTCCTGCTGGGCGGCGTCCTGACCCTGGGGCAACTGGCGATGACCCGCGCCTTCAAGCTGGCCCCGGCCTCGGCGATGATGCCCTACGACTACGCCCGCCTGCCCTTCACCGCCCTGCTCGCCTGGCCGCTGTTCGGCGAGGCCATGGACCTGTGGGGCTGGGTCGGCGCCGGGGTGATCGCGGCCTCCGCCCTCTACACCGCGCACCGCGACGCCGCGCAGTCGCGGGCCGAGCGGGGAACCGCGGCCAAGGCGTAAGACCTCAACGGTCCGCGGCGGGCTTCATCTGCTGTTCCTTGCGCAGGGCGGCGCGGGCGCGGTCCTCATGCTCGGGCTTCAGGTTGCTCCGCACCGCATGGACGGCCGTGGCCAGCACCGCCGCGTCGTCCACGAAGCCGACCGCGATCAGCCAGTCCGGAATCGAGTCCGCGGGCAGCACGAAATAGGCCAGCGCCGCCATCAGGATCGCCTTCGCCTTGAAGGGCGTCTGCGGGTCGGTCGCGCAGAAGAAGGCGGCCAGCGCCTGCTCCAGGAAGGGAATGCGGTGCAGGTTGGCGCGCAGCGTGTTCCAGAAGCGGCGGCGGACGTAGCGCTCGTTCCGCTCCACGCGCACCGGATCGATGACGGTCGGCAAAGCGGCGGCGGCTTCGGTGGGTCCGTCGGTGGCAGTCTGCATGGCTTTCCCCAGGCTCCCCCTGCACCGGCCGCCCTTCCCGGTGGACCGGGCGGGGCGGCCTGTTGCACAGTTGCGTAGAGCGATAACAGCGCAGACGCGCCAACGGTCCCGCCAAGGGTTCGACTACGGCCAAAGGGTCAGAAGGAGGAAACCGCCATGCCGATGAAGAAGGGCTACAAGGAGTTGCTGGCCGAAGCGAACGCCCGCATCCAGGCGATCACGCCGCAGGAGGCGCTGTCCCTGCACGGCGACCCCGATGTGGTCTTCGTCGACATCCGCGACCCGCGCGAGCTGACCCGCGACGGCATGATCCCCGGCGCCTTCCCGGCCACCCGCGGCATGCTGGAATTCTGGGTCGACCCGGACAGCCCCTATCACAAGCCGGTCTTCGCGTCGGGCAAGCGCTTCGTCTTCTACTGCGCCAGCGGCTGGCGCTCGGCGCTCGCCACCGACACCGTGCAGGCGATGGGGCTGGAGAACGTCTGCCACCTGGAGGGCGGCTTCAAGGGCTGGAAGGAGGCCGGCCTGCCGGTCGCCACGCCGCCCGCCGCCACGCCGCCCGCCGCCATGCCGCCCGCCGCCATGCCGCCCGCCGAACGGAAGGGAAGCTGAGATGGAACAGAGAGTCAGCCTGATCACGCTGGGCGTCGCCGACCTCGCGCGCAGCCGCCGCTTCTACGAGGAGGGGCTGGGCTGGACCCCCTCCCCCGTCAGCCAGGACGCCATCACCTTCTACCAGCTGGGCGGCGTCGCGCTCGCCCTCTTCGGGCGGGAGGCGCTGGCCGAGGACGCGCATCTGGCGGAGTCGGGCCCGACGTCGGGCTTCGGCGGCATCACGCTGGCCCACAACCTGCGCAGCAAGGCGGAGGTGGACGCCGTGATGGCCCAGGCCGAACGGGCCGGCGGGCGCATCCTGAAGCCGGCACAGGACGTGTTCTGGGGCGGCTACAGCGGCTATTTCGCCGATCCGGACGGCCACCCCTGGGAAGTCGCCTGGAACCCCTTCGCCGCGCTGGGCGAGGACGGGAGCTTCCGGCTGGAGGGGTGAGGAAGACATCGCCCCCTGCAATCTTTGCTCGAACAGATGTGGGAGGCGTCTGACGCCGATCAGAGCAAAACACCGTCATGACCGTCATGGCGGTGTCGCTTATTGATGAGAGTTGTAACTTTCAGGCGAAATATATTTTCGTTAAAATGTAGCTTAATATTAATATGTTTCACCCACGATGCCATGACCTGCAACGTCAACGCATCGTGGAACAAGCCGATGTCTACGGTCAAAGCACGCCTTTCGGTTGCCCTCTCTGTTCTGTGCTTCTTTCTTTTAGCGATTGCGGCCACCGGCTGGCTGGCCCTGGGGCAGGCACACCAGGGCATGGAAACGGTGTTCAAGGACCGCGTCGTCCCGTTGCGCGACCTGAAGGTCGTCTCCGACATGTTCGCCGTCAACATCGTCGATGCCACGCACAAGGTGCGCGGGGGCGCCGAGACGTGGGAGAGCGGTCTCAAGTCCATCGATGCCGCGCTCGGCGAAATCGCGACGCGCTGGTCGGCCTTCACGGCCACCTCGATGAACGCCCGCGAAAAGGAGTTGGCGAACGAGGCCGAACGCCACATGGGCAAGGCGCGCGACGCCGCGACGACCGCCCGCAGGTTGATGCAGGCCAAGGATCAGGCGGCGCTGGACGCCTTCGCGGTGTCCACGCTCTATCCCAGCATCGATCCGGTGGCGGCGGCCGTCGGAAAGCTGGTCGACCTGCAGCTGAAGGAGGCCGAGGCCGAGTATGAGCGGACCAACGCCGCCTACGACAGCTCCCGCTGGATCCTGGGGATCGCGGTGCTGCTCGGCGTGCTGGCCGCGGCCTTCGCCGTGACGACGACGCTGTTCCGCGTGGTCGGCCCGCTGCGCGCCATGGCCGAACTCATGCAGCGCCTCGCCAAGGGCGATCTCGGCATCACCGTCGACGGAACGGACCGGATGGACGAGGTCGGCACGCTCGCCCGCTCGCTGGCGGTGTTCAAGGACTCCGCCGTCGCGAACCGCCGGATGGAGGAGGAGCAGCGCCAGGAGCAGGCCCGCAAGGAGGCCCGACAGGCGCTCGTGGAAAAATACATCGTCGGCTTCGACAGCACGGTGCACGCGACGCTGAAGATGCTGGCCTCCGCCGCCACCGAGATGCGCGCCACCGCGGAGTCCATGTCGTCCACCGCGGAGGAGACCAGCCGGCAGGCGTCCACGGTCGCCGCCGCGTCGGAGCAGGCGACCACCAACGTCCAGGCGGTCGCCGGGGCCACCGAGGAGCTGTCCGCCTCCATCACCGAGATCGGGCGCCACGTCGCCACCTCCACATCCATCGCCGGCAACGCCGTGGAGGAGGCGGCCCGCACCGACCGGACGGTCCAGGGGCTGGCCGAGGCCGGTCAGAAGATCGGCGAGGTGGTCGGGCTCATCAAGGCCATCGCCGACCAGACCAACCTGCTGGCGCTCAACGCCACCATCGAGGCCGCGCGCGCCGGGGAGGCCGGCAAGGGCTTCGCCGTGGTGGCGAGCGAGGTGAAGTCGCTGGCCAACCAGACGGCCAGGGCGACCGAGGAGATCGCCACCCAGATCCAGACGATCCAGGGGGTGACCACCGAAACCGTCCGCGCCATCAAGACCATCGGCGGAACGATCGGCGAGATCAACGGCATCGCCACCACCATCGCCGCCGCGGTGGAGGAGCAGGGGGCGGCCACGGGGGAGATCGCCCGCAACGTCCAGCAGGCCGCCCACGGCACCACGGAGGTGTCGGGCAGCATCGTCCAGGTCCATCAGGCCGCGGTGGAGACCGGGTCGGCCGCTTCCCAGGTTCTGTCGTCGGCCGAGGAACTCAGCCGGCAGGCGGAAACGCTCCGCCTGGAGGTCGAGCGCTTCCTCGTCAACATCCGGGCGGCGTGACCGGGCGCGCCACACAGCCTTTGCCCAAAACGAAACGAGGGGGCCGAAGCCCCCTCGTTCCACATCCAAAACGGTCTCGCGCTTACTTGACGTTGGCGCGGGCCATGGCGCCCAGACGCAGACGGAGCGCGTTCAGCTTGATGAAGCCTTCCGCGTCCTTCTGGTTGTAGACGCTGTCTTCCTCGAACGTCACATAGTCCATGCGGTAGAGGCTGTTCGGCGACTTGCGGCCGACAACCGTGACGTTGCCCTTGAACAGCTTCAGGCGGACCACGCCGTTCACCGGCTCCTGGGTCTGGTCGATCAGGGCCTGGAGCGCCAGACGCTCCGGGCTGAACCAGTAGCCGCAGTAGATCAGCTCGGCGTAGCGCGGCATCAGCTCATCCTTCAGATGGCCGGCGCCGCGGTCGAGCGTGATGCTCTCCATCGCGCGGTGGGCGGCCAGCAGGATGGTGCCGCCCGGCGTCTCGTACACGCCGCGCGACTTCATGCCGACGTAGCGGTTCTCGACGAGGTCGAGGCGGCCGATGCCGTTCTCGCCGCCCAGACGGTTCAGCTCGGTCAGCAGGGCCGCCGGCGACAGGGCCTTGCCGTCGATGGCCACGGCGTCGCCGCGCTTGAATTCGACCTCGACGTAGGTCGGGGTGTCCGGGGCCTTCTCCGGGGCGACGGAGCGGGTGTACATGTCCTCGAACGGCTCGACCCACGGGTCCTCCAGCGCCTTCCCCTCGTAGGAGATGTGCAGGAGGTTGGCGTCGGTCGAGTACGGGGCCTCGCCACGCTTGTCCTTGGCGATCGGAATCTGGTTCTTCTCGGCGTAGTCGATCAGCCGGGTGCGGCTGTTCAGATCCCACTCGCGCCACGGGGCGATGATCTTGATGTCCGGGCGGAGCGCGTAATAGCCCAGCTCGAAGCGGACCTGATCGTTGCCCTTGCCGGTGGCGCCGTGGGCCACGGCGTCGGCGCCGACCTGGTTGGCGATCTCGATCTGGCGCTTGGCGATCAGCGGCCGGGCGATCGAGGTGCCGAGCAGGTAGGTGCCCTCATAGAGGGTGTTGGCGCGGAACATCGGGAACACGAAGTCCCGCACGAACTCTTCGCGCAGGTCGTCGATGAAGATGTTTTCCGGCTTGATGCCCAGAAGCTCGGCCTTCTTGCGCGCCGGCTCCAGCTCCTCGCCCTGGCCGAGGTCGGCGGTGAAGGTCACCACCTCGCATTGATAGGTTTCCTGGAGCCACTTCAGGATCACCGAGGTGTCGAGGCCGCCCGAATAGGCGAGCACCACTTTCTTGATCTGTTTGCCGGACGCACCGCTCATGGGACTACTCACGCGGATGGGGAAAAATATCGGTGCCGGACAGTAGCCCTACGACCGGTGCGAATCAATCGGTCCCGCTCAATCCGTCCCGGCGTCGGCCGCAACGGTGCTTTCCGCGGCGGGGCGGGCGGGCGGGCGGTCCACGAAGGGCCAGCGGATGTAGGCGTAGAGCCACATCGCCAGGATGTCCGCCCCGTTGATCAGCAGGACCAGCGCCCACAGCGGGCTGCGCCCCCCCTTGGCCAGCACCCAGCCGCCGAAGATCAGCTTCAGCATCAGCAGGATCGCCATGACGAGGTTGGCCGTCCACGGGTCGGTGGACATGATCGCCGCCCAGGGTTGCCAGTAGACGGCGTTGAGCAGGGCGACGACGGACTCGAGCATCTCCATCACGCGGCCCTCCGCGCCTTGCGCGGCCGCGCCGGCCCGTCGACCAGGACGCGCGCCGGCCAGCGCCGCATCGTCAGCAGCCCCAGCACGCCGACCAGCCCGATCACCGGAACGAAGATCACCAGCGCCCACCAGGGCGAGAAGCCCGCCCGGCGGAAGATGCGCATCAGCGGCCAGACCGCCGCTGCGTTGAACAGGAACAGGACAAGGCCGGGGTCGACGGCGAACTCAGGCACGGAGCACTCCCAGGGATAGGTCCGGCCTTATCCGGCCAGCGCCGCGTCCTTCTCGGCCAGCACCTTCTCGATGGCGGCGCGGTCGGCGGCGGACAGGCGGACGGACGCGCTCTTCAACTGGCCGCAGGCGGCCATGATGTCCTCGCCGCGGGTGGTGCGGACGGGGCTGGCGTAGCCGGCGTTGTTGACGATGTCGCCGAAGACCTGGATCGCCCGGTCGGTCGAACGCTCGTAGGGGGCGCCCGGCCAGGGGTTGAAGGGGATCAGGTTGATCTTCGACGGGATGCCCTCCAGCAACTTCACCAGGGCGCGGGCGTCCGCCGGGCTGTCATTGACGCCCTTCAGCATCACGTATTCGAAGGTGATGCGCCGCGCGTTGTTCAGGCCGGGGTAGTTGCGGCAGGCGTCCATCAGCTCCTTCAACGGGTATTTCCGGTTGATGGGCATGATGAGGTCGCGCAGCTCGTCCGTCACGGCGTGCAGGCTGACGGCGAGGTTGACGTTCAGCTCCTCGCCGCAGCGCTTCATGGCCGGGACGACGCCGGAGGTCGAGAGCGTGATGCGGCGCTTCGAGATCGAGATCCCGTCGCCGTCCATGACGATCTTCAGCGCCTTGGCGACGTTCTCGTAGTTAAAGAGCGGCTCCCCCATCCCCATCATGACGATGTTGGAGATCATCCGCCCGTCCGGCGGCGCCGGCCATTCGCCCAGCGCGTCGCGGGCCAGCATGACCTGCGCCACGATCTCCGAGGCGTCGAGGTTGCGCACCAGACGCTGCGTGCCGGTGTGGCAGAAGCGGCAGGTCAGCGTGCAGCCGACCTGCGAGGAGACGCAGAGCGTGCCGCGGTCCTCCTCGGGGATGTGGACGCTCTCCACCTCCTGCCCGTCGGGCATGCGCAGCAGCCACTTGCGCGTGCCGTCCACCGACTTCAGGTCGCGCACGACCGTCGGGCGGGCCACGGCGTAGCTCTCCGCCAGCTTCTCGCGCACCGGCTTGGCGAGCGTGGTCATCACCGCGAAGTCGGTGGCTCCGCGGTGGTAGATCCAGTGCCAGAGCTGGCGGGCCCGGAATTTCTCCAGGCCGACGGACAGCATTTCGGCTTCCAGCTCGTCGCGGGACAGGCCGACAAGGTTCTTGCGCCCGTCGGCGTCAACAGCCGGCAGGGCAAAGGCAGCAGCGTGATTGGAGGCGCTCATGGCCCCCTAAATAGGGCCACGAGCGTCCGGAGTCAAAAGACGAAACGAGGAACGGGCAAGTGAAACGGGCAGCGCTGCTCAGCGCTTCACGCCGCAGGCCTGGTTGATGGCGTCGTAAGCCTGGGCGAAGCCGTCGGTGCTGTAGGTGTCGGTGGTCTTCGTGCCGCGGCCCGAAACCCCTTTCACCACCATGGACTTGCCCTTGGCGTCGCGCATCGCGGCGGTGACGGCCTTGTCGGTGTCCGCGTCGCGCGCCCAGGCGGTTTCGCCGTCGGTGAACAGCTTGAAGGTCTTGCCGCCCACCTCGACCGTCGACTCGCTGTCCTTCTTGAGGGGATAGCCGACGATGAAGCTGACCACGTCCAGCGCCTTCTCCGCCGGGCGGTGGGTGACCAGCACATGGATGTCCCCGCGCTTGGCCGCGGCGGGTTCCTTCTTCTTGGGCTGGCTGGACATGTAGCAGACCTTGTGCCCGCCCTCGTCGAAGGCGAAGGCGTTCCAGTCCTTGAAGGTCCCCAGCAGGCGCGGGTCGGCGGCGGCGGCCGTGGTGGCGGTGCCCATGGTGACGGCGGCGGCGAGGATCGGACCGGCCAGAAGCAGAGCGGCGCCGGCGGTGCGACGGATGGTGCGGATGGGCAACATCGGTTGGCGAAGGCTCGAATGGTTTCGCGGACGGGTTCGGGAGTGGGTCGGACCCTACCCCAATTCGGGGAGGCTTTCCAGGGCCGCCGCCCCGTCCCGGCGGCGAAGTCACGGGTTGTTCCAAAGACCGGTCCTGCAATCGATCGCTCGATTTCGCATCGAAAGCCGGTGATCCGGCGGAGCGCCGGGCGCGTAGAAGGCCCATCGAACCCCGATCCAACGCCGGACCGAACGCCGCAGCACACCCATGACTCCCCTGGCCGCAAGATCCCATGACGGTGCGCAGGATGCCGAGAAGCGCCAAACACGCTTTGCAGCGGGACGCTCCGCGCACCATGTGTTGCGGGGCTTGCCTGCGAGCGCGAAGCCCATGCGTGCGGAAACGGCGCCCCCGAAGACGTGCCCGAAGACGTGGATGCAGGATCTCGGTTCCCCAGCCGCCGGCGCCGACCGGACGTTCGAAGAGCTGCTGACCGCGGTCGGGCGGGACCGCGACCGCGCGGCCTTCGCGGCGCTGTTCGGCCATTTCGCCCCGCGGCTGAAAGCCTACCTGCGCCGCCAGGGCTGCGACGCGGGCGGTGCGGAGGAGTTGGTGCAGGACGTGATGCTGTTGGTGTGGCGCCGCGCGGAAACCTATGACCCGACCCAGGCCTCCGCCGCCACCTGGGTGTTCACCATCGCCCGCAACCGGCGGATCGACGCGCTGCGGCGGGAGCAGCGGCCCGAGATCGACCCCGCCGACCCCACGCTGGTGCCCGACCCGGTGGAGAGCGCCGACGACGGGGTGGCGGCGCGGGAAACCGCCGGCCGCCTGCAGGCCGCGCTGAAGACCCTGCCGCCGGAGCAGGCCGACCTGTTGCGGCTGGCCTATTTCGAGGACAAGCCGCACAGCCTGATCTCCGCCGAGCAGGGCATTCCGCTGGGCACCGTCAAGTCGCGCCTGCGTCTGGCCATGGAACGGCTGCGCAAGGCCATGAGGGACTCCCGATGACCGTGCCCACCCACCATCCCGGCGACACCCTGCTGATCGACTATGCCGGCGGCGCCCTGGGCGAGGCGGCGTCGCTGATCGTGGCGACCCATCTGGCCCTGTGCCCCTGCTGCCGCCTGAACGTCGCCGAGATGGAGGCGGTCGGCGGCGCCCTGCTGGAAAGCATCGAGCCGGAGGAGGTCGATCCCGCCTGCCTGGAAACGGTCCTGGCCCGGCTGGACGACCTGCCGCCCCTGCCCCGCGCGCCGAAGCCGAAGCTGGTCTGCCGGCCGGCCGAGGTGCCGCTGCTTCCCGAACCGCTGCGCCGCTACATCGGCAACGACCTGTCGCGCCTGCCCTGGAAGCGGCTGATGCGCGGCATGGACTGCTACGACATTCCGCTGGGCTCCGGTTCCGGCTACGAGTCTGCACGCTGCGGCAAGGCCCGGCTGATGCGGCTGGCCAGCGGCGTCGGGCCGCCCCACCACACCCACCGGGGGATCGAGCTGACCCTGGTGCTGGACGGCGGCTTCACCGACGATCTGGGCCAGTTCGCCCGCGGCGACCTGTCCGTCGCCGACGACTCCGTGCGCCACCGCCCGGTGGCCGACGAGGAGGGCTGCCTGTGCCTGGCGGTGACCGACGCGCCGCTTCGTTTCACCGGGGCGCTGGGGCTGATCCTGAACCCCTTCGTGAAGTTCTGAGCGCGCCTCCCGGCCGGTGAGTCCGATGGCCGGGGGTCACCGCCGAAAAGCGATGGAAGCGCTCACCGTCCAACCGCGTCACTCGATGCGCACGATGTTGACCGACCCGTCCGCGCCCTTGTCGAAACGGTAGCTGCCGCCCTGCGCGGCCATCTGGTTGAAGACCTCGACCACCCGCCTCGACCGGGCGGCCTGACGGGCGTGGAGAGCCAGCAGCTCCGGATGGACCAGCCCCATGCAGGACAGCGGCAGCCCTTTCCCCCGCATGGCGGCCAGACCGGGATGGGCGGCGATGCCATCCGGGTTGGCGAAGATCACCGTGTTCTGGCGGTACCAGAATTCGACGGACGGGTCGGCCCACAGGACGGGGCGCAGGATGTCGAAGGCCTCGTAGCCGCGCGAGAGGAACTTCCCGGCCCAATGGCTCTGCCACTGCTCGTTGATATGGCCGTTGCCCCCCTGGCCGGGGATGGCGGCCCCGAACAGCACGACGTCGCCGTGGCGGCAGAGATCGTCGACGAAGCCCTCGGCGCGCTCCTCCGGCAGATGCTCGGCGACCTCCAGCGACAGGACGAGGCCGAACCGCCGCCCCAGATCGAAAGGCTGCGATAGGTCGTGGGCGCCGAAGCGGGACGGATCGATGCGCAGACGGTCGCGGCGCACATAGTCGCCGTCCAGCCCCTGGACGTCCGTGATCCCCGTCTCGGCGAAGGCCCGGAGGAAGGTGCCGACCCCGCACCCGACGTCGAGGACCGACCCCGCATCCACCCAGCCCAGCACCAGCGGCGCGATGACCCGCGCGGACCGGAGCGACCCCTCCTCCTGGATGTCGTAGAAGCGGTCGTCGTACAGCGGTCCCGGCGGAGAACCGGTCTGGGGGTCGGACATCGAGCGTCTCCTTCGGGTTCGGGGCGGGGGGCGTTTCGCGGGGCTATGAAGCGGTGTTCCGGATCATTCGTCGTCGCGGACGATCACCGGCTTCTGGATGCCGCGCATGCGGCGGCGGCGTTCCGGGTTGCGCATGATCTGGCGGCCGTGCTGGTGATCGCGCAGCGGCTCGGTCGGGCCGCCGACGCGCACCGGGCGTTCGGCGAAGCGGCCCAGGCTGATCATCCGGTCGTACATCACCAGGGCGCCGGCCACCCCGACGTTGATGCAGAACTTCATCGGGATCTTCACCGTGAAGTCGCAGCGCTCCAGCAGCGGTTCGGACAGGCTGCCGCGCTCCGGCCCCAGCACATAGGCGGCGCGGGTCGGGTGGCGGAAGCTGGGCAGCTCCACCGCGTCCTCGGTCAGCTCCACGCCGACGAGCTGGCAGTCCTTGGGCAGGGCCAGATCGGCCACCCGGTCGTAGACGTAGAGCGGCAGGTGCTCCGACGCGCCGGAGGTGTCCACGATGCGCGCCTCGTGCAGGTCGGGCTCCGGGTCGATGGCGAAGAAGAAGGAGGCGCCGAAGGCGTGGGCGGAGCGCATCAGGTTGCCGACATTGCCCGGCTTGCTGATCCGCTCCACCCCGATGGCGAAATATCCACGCATGGCTGCACAATCACTCGTAGTTTCGGCCCGCACACACCGCGGGTCGGCCGCGAATCGACCGCGAAACGGCCATGATCCGGCGGGTCCGACGGTGCGACACCTTGCCTCGCGACCCGGACAGAGGCAAGCTCTCCACCCATGAGCCACGACCATTCCTCCTGCTGCGGCGGCCACGGTGACCACCACGGCCACGCCGACCATCACAACTCCGCCGAGGGGCACAACTCCGCCGAGGGGCACAACTCCGCCGAGGGGCACACCCCCGCCGAGGGGCACGCCGACCTCTCCGGACCGCCGGAGGCGCCGATCCTCGTCGAGGTGACGCGCGGCGGCATGGTGGAATCCGTCCATCGCGGGCGCGCCTGCATCGTCGATTCCGACGGTCGTGTGCTGGCCCAGTGGGGCGACATCCAGGCGCCGGTCTACCCGCGCTCCGCCGTCAAGGCGATCCAGGCGATCCCGCTGGTCGAGACCGGCGCGCTCGACGCCTATGAGCTGGGCGACCAGGAGCTGGCGCTGGCCTGCTCCTCGCACCATGGCGAGATCCGCCACACCCGCATCGCCGAGGCCTGGATCAAGCGCATCGGCCTGACCGTGGACGATTACGAGTGCGGGGCGCATCTGCCGACCGACACCGAGACCGCCCACGAGATGATCCGCCACGGCGAGACGCCGACCGCCTTCCACAACAACTGCTCCGGCAAGCACGCCGGCTTCCTGACCACCGCCCTGCACAAGGGCGAGCCGACCAAGGGCTATGTCCGCTTCGACCACCCGGTGCAGCAGCGCATCCTCGGCGTGATGGAACAGATGACCGGCCAGGACCTGTCGCAGGCCCCCTGGGGCGTCGACGGCTGCGCCATCCCGACCATCGGCATCCCGCTGGGCGCCATCGCCTACGCCATGGCCCGCATCGGCGACCCGAAGGATCTGCCCGACTCCCGCGCCGAGGCGGTGGCCCGCATCCGCCGCGCCTGGCGGTCGCACCCGCACCTGATCGCCGGCAAGGACAGCTTCGACACCGGCATGATGCAGGCGGCGGGCGGTCTGGTCCTGGTCAAGGGCGGCGCCGAGGGCGTGGGCTGCGCCGTCCTGCCCAAGCAGGGGCTGGGCATCGCCCTGAAGATCGACGACGGCACCCCGCGCGCCCGCGAGGTCGCCCTGGCCGCCCTGATCCGCGCCACCAAGGTCCTGTCGGACGAGCAGTGGGCGCGGGCCGGCCAGCTCATCAACCAGCCGGTGACCAACCGCAACGGCCTGGAAGTCGGCGTGGTCCGCCCGGCGGAGGGCTGAAGGTCCGCAAGCGCGATCAAGCGGCCCCCGGCTAGAGTGTCGGGCATGGAGGACCCATGACCAAGCCCGACACCCTGCTGGACTACGGCCGCCGCATCGAGCGTGTCATCGACCACATCGCCGCCCATCTGGACGAGCCGCTGGAGTTGGAGCGGCTGGCCGCCGTCGCCTGCTTCTCGCCCTATCATTTCCACCGCATCTACCGCGCCATGGCGGGGGAAACGGTGGCGGACACGCTGCGCCGGCTGCGCCTGCACCGCGCCGCGGGGGATCTGGTGCAGGGCGGCAGCGACGGCATGGCGCAGGTCGCGCGGCGAGCCGGCTACGGCAGCGTGGAGGCGTTCACCCGCGCCTTCGGGCAGGTCTACGGCCTGAGCCCCGGCGCCTACCGGCGGCAAGGCCGCCTGGTTCCTCCACCCGATCAACGACCGGACGAGGAGCGAAACATGCACGACGTCACCATCCGCGACCTGCCGCCGCTGCGTCTTGCGGCCATGGCCCACAGCGGCCCCTACATGGACATCGGCACGGTCTTCGAGCGGCTGTACGCCTGGGCCGCGGCCCGTGGGCTGATGGGGCCGCGGGTGCGCGCCTTCGCGGTCTATTACGACGACCCGGAATCCGTTCCCGCCGACCAACTCCGCTCCGAAGCGGCCTTGCTGCTCGACGGACCGATCCCCGAGGACGGCGCCGTCCATGCCCTGGAGGTCGCCGGGGGCCGCCACGCCGTGCTGGTCCACAAGGGTCCCTATGCGGAGCTGGAACGCCCCTACCGCTGGCTCTACCGCGACTGGCTGCCATCGAGCGGCCACGCGCCGGCCGACCGCCCCTGTGTCGAGGAGTATCTGAACAATCCCCGCGCCCTTCCCCCCGAGGAGTGGCTGACCGAGATCCGGTTGCCTTTGGCGTGATGCCGAAGGCGTTTGATGGCTTCCATCAAACGCCTTCAGTTCAAACCCGACAGCACATGGCGCAGCCATGTGCGAAAGGGTCATACGGCCGGCAGGGCTCCGAACTCAGGTGAACAACGCCAATCGAGACGACGCTCATTCCTTCTCCCCCCCTGGGAGAAGGTTAGGATGAGGGGGCGGCCGAAGGCCGGATCAGCCCTGCAAAGCGGCGGCGTTTCCCCCTCACCGGCCCTCCGGGCCACCCTCTCCCCGGAGGGGAGAGGGTTATTCGATGCAGGGCGAGCCGAACATGAACCTGAGTTCGGAGCCCTGATACGGCCGGCCGATCATGGACCTGTTCATGCGCTGGCCGTCTGAGAGGCGGTGGGGAGGCCTTCCTCCCCACCCCCAAGCCCGTTCCATTGATGCTATGGTCCGGCACCCGTCCACCTGACCGGTTGCCCGATCCATGAGCATCGACACCCTGCGCGCCCAGTACGAAGCCTTCCCCTATCCCGCGCGCAACCCCGCCGACGAGACGAAGCGCCTGATCACCGGATCGCCCAGCCATCTGGACGAGGTGAACCACAACGTCTTCGGCGGGCGCCTCGACCACGCCAAGCCCCTCAGGGTGCTGGTGGCCGGCGGCGGAACCGGCGACGGGACGATCATGATCGCCCAGCAGATGGCCGACGCCGGCAATCCGGGGCGCGTCACCTACCTCGACCTCTCCGACGCCGCGCGGGGCGTCGCCGAGGCGCGGGCCAAGGCGCGCGGACTGACCAACATCGACTTCCGCCGCGGCTCGCTTCTCGACCTCGGCGGGCTGTTGGAGGAGGGGGGGCCGTTCGACTACATAGACTGCTGCGGCGTGCTGCACCATCTGGACGAGCCGGCGGCGGGCATCCGCTCGCTGGCCGGGGCCTTGAAGCCCGGCGGCGGGATCGGGCTGATGGTCTACGCGCCGTACGGGCGCACCGGCGTCTATCCCATGCAGGCGGCGCTGCGCACCATCGCGGCGGACCTGCCGCCGAAGGAGCAGGTGGCGCTGGCCCGCCGGCTGATCGAGCGTCTGCCGACGTCCAACTGGCTGCTGCGCAACCCCTTCATCAACGACCACAAACAGGCCGACGCCGACCTCTACGACCTGCTGCTGCACTCCTGCGACCGGCCCTTCACCGTGCCGGAGCTGGCGGAGCTGGCCGCGGCGGGCGGTCTCGCCGTCGCAGCACTGGTGGACCCCTACCGCTACGACCCCGCCGTCTGGGTGAAGGACCCCCGCGTGCTGAAGCGGCTGGACGGGCTGTCGCGGCTGGAGCGCGCCGCCTGGGCCGAGCAGGTCACCGGCAGCATGACCAAGCACATCGCCTATCTCGTCCGTCCCGAGGACGCGGAGGGCGCCGTCGCCCGACCGGACGGGCCGGAGGTGGTGCCGGTGCTGCGCGACCTCGACGGCGCCGCGGTGGCCAAGGGCCTGCCCCCCGGCGGCGTTCTGGAGGCCGAGCTGATGGGTGCCGTCGTCCCCCTGCCCCTGCCCCGTCTGGCCGGGCCGATCCTGGCGCGGGTGGACGGGCGGACCAGCCTGGGCGCCATCCATCAGGCGGTGGCGGAGAAGGCCGGCCCGCTGGCCTGGGACGCCTTCCTGGCGCAGTTCGCCCAGCTTTTCGCGGCGCTGAACGGCGTCGGCAAGATGTATCTGCGCCGCTGAGCGCGTCACGGCTTCCGACGTCGGGGCTCCAAAATGAAAAATCCGCCGCCGGGAGGCCCCGGCGGCGGAAGTTCATGGAGGAAACAACCAGACTGCAAAAGGGTGCTTAGTGGATGGTCTCGCCGTGCAGGGCGAGGTCCAGGCCGTCGCGCTCGACGTCCTCGTCGACGCGCAGGCCCATCACCACGTCGATGACCTTCAGGATGATGAAGGAGCCGACCGCCGAGTAGGCGATGGTGGCGAGGATGCCGTAGACCTGCGTCCAGATCTGGCCGACGTTGCCTTCCAGGGCGCCGGCGGTGCCGCCGATGGCTTCCTGGGCGAAGACGCCGGTCAGGATGGCGCCGACGATGCCGCCCACGCCGTGCACGCCGAAGGCGTCCAGCGAGTCGTCATAGCCGAGGGCGCGCTTCAGGCCGGTGGCGCCCCAGTAGCAGACCACGCCGGAGACCAGACCGATGACCAGGGCGCCGGTCGGACCGACGAAGCCCGAGGCCGGGGTGATGGCGACCAGACCGGCGACGGCGCCGGAGATGATGCCGAGGACCGAGGGCTTGCCCTTGGTGGCCCACTCGACCAGCAGCCAGGACATGGCGGCGGTGGCGGCGGCGATCTGCGTGACCAGCATGGCCATGCCCGCACGGCCGTCGGCGGCCACGGCGGAACCCGCGTTGAAGCCGAACCAGCCGACCCACAGCATCGAGGCGCCGATCAGGCTGAGCACGAGGTTGTGCGGAGCGAAGTTCTCGTTCGGGTAGCCCTTGCGCTTGCCCAGCACGAGGGCGGCGACGAGACCGGCCACGCCCGCGTTGATGTGCACCACGGTGCCGCCGGCGTAGTCGAGCACGCCGTCACCCGCCAGATAGCCGCCCGGACCCCAGACCCAGTGGGTGATCGGCGCGTAGACGATCAGCGACCACAGGCCCGTGAAGACCAGCATCGAGGAGAACTTCATGCGGTCGGCGAAGGCGCCGGTGATCAGGGCCGGCGTGATGATGGCGAAGGTCATCTGGAAGACGACGAAGACCGTCTCCGGAATGACGCCCGTCAGGCTGTCCTTGGTGATGCCCGCCAGCATGAACTTGGACAGGCTGCCGAAATACGGGGTGCCCTCGGTGAAGGCGATGCTGTAACCGGCGAAGAACCACAGGATGCTGACCAGGCAGCAGATCGCGAAGCTCTGCATCACGACCGACAGCACGTTCATCTTGCGGACCATGCCGCCGTAGAACAGCGCCAGACCCGGAATGGTCATGAACAGAACCAGCGCCGTGGCGACCAGCATCCAAGCCGTGTCGCCGCTGCTCAGGGTGGGTTCGGCCGCGGCGGCGGCCGCTTCCTGGGCGAGGGCGGCGGCAGGCAGACCGGCCAAGCCCAGAATCGCCGCCATCGTCGGCGCGGCGAGGGTGAAGAGACGGCTCATCGAGGCTCCTCTTTATTCGAATGCTTCTGGCCCGTTTCGCCCCGTCCCCGGTACAGACGGGGCGGCGGGAGGGGGCCGTGTACGCCGAATTGTCTTCAAGAAGCGTGCCAACCCAAAAGGGCTAGGAATCGCGGTGGTTGCGGCCTTTCGGATGACCGCAAGGCAGCATAGGCCCCGAGTCGCGGACCTATGCTGCTCAGAAATTGAGCAGAAAATCGGAGCACCCAAAGCCTTGCAGTGCAGCGTGATTCGTCCGTGGATTGTGGGCCGGCTGCCGCCCGTTCGGGCGCTGCGCGCTCGTTTCCCGCGCGCTTGCCTGCTTTTTGTGCACAAAGATGCGCCCGAATTCCGCACAACCGTTGGGCAGCCCCCTCTATTTCCGGCCTGTTCCCCTCGGCCTATTGGCCCGCCCCGGTGAAATGTGGCACGGTCACGCTCTCAACCGGCGGAGCCGGACGGGGCCGGCGACAAGCGGTCCCCGCCCGAACCGGTCCGCCGGACGCTTCCGGATGGCCGACAGCAAAAAAGAGAACCGAAAGGGGAGACACATGCTCGACAAACGGGATCTGCGGCTGGCGCCGCGCCGCGCCGTGGCCCTCGTCCTGGCCGGTGGCCGGGGCAGCCGGCTGAAGCAGCTGACCGACCGTCGCGCCAAGCCGGCCACCTATTTCGGGGGCAAGTTCCGGATCATCGACTTCGCCCTGTCGAACTGCATCAATTCGGGCTTCCGCCGCATCGGCGTGCTGACGCAGTACAAGTCGCACAGCCTGCTGCGCCACCTGCAGCGCGGCTGGAACTTCTTCCGCGGCGAGATGAACGAGTTCTGCGACCTGCTGCCGGCCCAGCAGCGCATCAGCGAGACCGCCTGGTACCAGGGCACCGCCGACGCGGTGTACCAGAACCTCGACATCCTGCGCGACCACGAGCCGGAATACATCCTGATCCTGGCCGGCGACCACATCTACAAGATGGATTACGGCGCGCTGCTGCTCGATCACATCGCCAAGAAGGCCGACGTGACGATCCCCTGCATCCAGGTGCCGCGCGCCCAGGCCACCGGCTTCGGCGTGATGCATGTGGACGAGACGCAGCGCGTCATCGACTTCGTCGAGAAGCCCGCCGACCCGCCGCCGATGCCGGGCAACCCGGACAAGTCGCTGGCCAGCATGGGCATCTACGTCTTCAACGCGCAGTTCCTCTACGACCAGCTGGAGCGCGACTTCAACGAGCCCGGCTCGTCGCGCGACTTCGGCAAGGACATCATCCCGCATCTGGTGACCAGCGGGGCGCGGGTGATGGCCCACGACTTCGCCGATTCGGCCATCCTGAACGGCCATGAGTCCGAGCCCTACTGGCGCGACGTCGGCACCATCGACGCCTATTGGGAGGCCAACCTCGACCTCTGCCACGTCACGCCGCAGCTCAACATGTACGACCGCGAGTGGCCGATCTTCACCTACCAGGAGCAGCTTCCCCCGGCGAAGTTCGTCTTCGACGACGAGAACCGGCGCGGCATGGCGGTGGACAGCCTGGTGTCGGGCGGCTGCATCATCTCCGGCTCGCTGGTGAAGAACTCGCTGCTGTTCAGCGAGGTGCGCGTCAACTCCTTCAGCGAGCTGCATCAGGCGGTGGTCCTGCCGGATTGCGACATCGGCCGCCACTGCCGCCTGACCAAGGTGGTGATCGACCGCGGCGTGGTGATCCCCGAGGGGCTGGTCGTCGGCGAGGACCCGGAGCTGGACGCCAAGCGCTTCCACCGCAGCGAGGGCGGCGTCTGCCTGATCACCCAGGACATGATCGACCGTCTGCCCAAGGACTGACGATAAATCCCCTCTCCTCTCCGCTCACGCGCAAACGAAGTTTGCGCTGACGCGACAGGCGGACCTTTGGTCCGCCGAAAGCGGGGAGAGGGTTAGGGTGAGGGGGGCCTGCGCCGCCTGCGCGTCCGGTCCCTCGACATCCCCCTCACCCCGCCCCTCTCCCCGGAGGGGAGAGGGAGAGAGGATGGACCAAGACCAAGAAGAAACGGAAAGACCCCGCCTCCATGCGCGTCCTGTTCGTCACGCCGGAATGCTACCCCCTGGTGAAGACCGGCGGGCTGGCCGACGTTTCCGCCGCCCTGCCCCCCGCCCTGAACCGCGCCGGAGCCGAGGTCCGCCTGCTGCTGCCCGGCTATCCGGCGGTGCTGAACGGGCTGAGCGACCTGCAGCCGGTCGGCAAGCCGCTCAACGACCTGCCCGGCGGCGCCCCGGCGACGCTGCGCATCGGACGGATGCCGGACGGCGTGCTGGCCTATGTGCTGGACGCGCCGGCGCTCTACGACCGGCCCGGCAACCCCTATCTGGGGCCGGACGGCAAGGACTGGCCCGACAACGCGGAGCGCTTCGCCGCCCTGTCCTGGTGCGCCGCCGGCTTCGCGGCGGAGGACGGCCTCGATCCCTGGTGGCGTCCCGACGTGCTTCACGGGCACGACTGGCAGACCGGCCTGATCCCGGCCTATCTGGAGCTGCGTCCCGACCGCTTTGCCGGGCCGTTCCGTCCGGGCACGGTGACGACGATCCACAACATCGCCTACCAGGGCCTGTTCGGCGCCTGGATGATGAGCGACCTCGGCCTGCCGTCGGCCGCCTTCCGGATCGACGGGGTGGAGTATTACGGCGGCGTCGGCTTCCTGAAGGCCGGCTGCTTCTATTCCGACCGCCTGACCACGGTCAGCCCGACCTACGCCCACGAGATCCAGACGGCGGAGCACGGCGCGGGGCTGGAGGGGCTGCTCGCCACGCGGGCGGAGGCTTTGACCGGCATCCTGAACGGCGTGGATTACGAGATCTGGGACCCCGCCGCCGACCCGCACATCGCCGCCCGTTACGGCGCCGCCGACCTTGGCGGCAAGGACCTGTGCAAGGCCGACCTCCAGGCGACCTTCGGCCTGGACCGCCGGGCGGACGCCCCGCTGGCCGCGGTGGTCAGCCGCCTGACCGGCCACAAGGGGCTGGATCTGGTGCTGGAGGCCGCGTCGCAATGGATCGCCTGGGGCGGCCAGCTCGCCGTACTCGGCAGCGGCGAACCGGCGCTGGAGGCCGGCTTCCGCCACCTCGCCACTTGGTACCCGAAGTCGGTCGGCGTGCGCATCGGCTATGACGAGGCGCTGTCCCACCGCATCCAGGCCGGCGCCGACCTGTTCCTGGTGCCGTCGCGGTCGGAGCCCTGCGGCCTGACCCAGATGTACGCGCTGAAGTACGGCACCCTGCCGCTGGTCCGCCGCACCGGGGGCTTGGCCGACACCATCGTGGACGCCAACCCGGCGGCGGTGAACGACGGCAGCGCGACGGGCTTCCAGTTCGTCAACGCCACCGTCCAGGAGTTGACCTGGTCGCTGCGCCGCGCCGCCACCCTCTACCGCAAGCCCGAGCGCTGGCACGCCATGCAGCAGCATGCGATGACCCGCGACTTCGGCTGGCACGGCCCGGCGGAGGAGTACATGGAGCTGTACCGCGCGGTGGCGCCGGTTCTGGTGGGGTGACGGAGCGTTCAAGGGACGGGGGAGAATGGGCAAGACGCCACAGCGCGCTTTCCCGGTTGGTTGAGGATCGGTGACGCCGGATCGCGTCGGCCGCGGTCCGAGCCGAGCCGCGCTTCAGCCGCCTGAGCCGACGAAGCGACAGAGCGCGTGACATCGCCAGGAAGGCATAAAACCCGCCACGCTTTCCCTTCCCGGTTGGGACATCCCTGGTCTATTGTGCGTTCCAAGGAACCTGCATTGGATCACACCCTAAGGTCGTCGGGCCGCTCGCAACCTCATTCAACCATAGGGCGAGCCACTCCCTTCCATCCAAACGTCGGTCCTTGCATGAAACAGCAGAACGTTGCCGGAAAATTTAACTGACCCTGGCAACAGCGACATCTGGGACGGTCCTATGCGGCTTTTGAATTATTCTCTCCTTTGTCCCACCCGCGGGCGGCCGGATGGGCTGCAGCGGCTGATCGAAAGCGTCGCCGCGACCGCGGGGGCGGTGGAACGGGTCGAAGTCCTGGCCTATGTCGACTCCGACGACCCCGCTTTGCCCGACTACAAACGGATGTTCGAGGCGCTGGCCGAAGTCGGAGTCGAATTGCGCCGCTTCACGGCGCTGGTCGGCCCCCCGAAAAGCGTCTCCCTCTCCTGGAACGACCTCGCCGCCTCCTGCACCGGCGATGTCCTGATGATGGCCAACGACGATCAGGTCTATGTCCAGTCAGGATGGGACCATCGCCTGGACCAGGAAATCGCCAAGTTCCCCGACGACGTTTACTGCATGTGGTTCGAGGACGGCATCAATGGCGAGAATCATTGCGCCTTTCCCATCGTCAGCCGCCGCTGGTACGAGACCCTCGGCTATTTCACCCCCGGCGTCTTCGAGTTCATCGCCAACGACACCTGGATCATGGACGTGGCCAAGCGGGTCGAGCGGCTGCATTTCATCAGCGACGTGACGGTGGAGCATCGCCACTTCTCCGTCGGGAAATCGGAACTCGACGAAACCTACCTGCGCCATCGGTCGGGGGAGAACCGCGAGAGGATCGCCCGCGACATGCTGATACTGGATCGGACGGGGCCGGTGCGGCAGCGCGACGCCGACCGGCTCGCGGCCATCATCCGTTCCAGCGGCAACAGTCCGGTCGAAACGGGAGAAGCCCGATGAGGATCGGCGTGATCGGCCTGGGCAAGCTGGGCCTGCCCTGCGCGGTGGCGATGGCGCTGAAGGGCCATGACGTGATGGGATTCGACGTCCGTCCCGACGTGATGAACAAGGGGCGGCGCTCCTACACCGAAACCGGTCCGGACGGCTGCGAACCGTTCGATCCCTATCTCGAAACAAGCACCTTGCGGTTCGGAACGCTGGAGGAGGTCGTCAACCACGCCGACCTTCTTTTCATCGCGGTTCAGACCCCCCACGATCCCCTGTACGAAGGGATCACGCGCCTTCCCGACAGCCGGACCGATTTCCACTACGAGCATCTGGTGGCCGCCTGCCGCGACGTGGCGCGGGTGGCGTCGCGCGACACGGTGGTCGTCATCATCTCCACCGTCCTGCCGGGGACCATCCGCCGCCATGTCCTGCCCGTCCTGACGCCCCGCATCAAGCTCTGCTACAATCCGTTCTTCATCGCCATGGGCACGACCATGCGCGACTTTCTCCAACCGGAGTTCGTTCTCTTCGGCCGCCACGATCGCGAAGCCGCCTCGCTCGCCGAAACGTTCTACCGCACCATCACGGACGCTCCGTTCTACGCCACCGCCCTCGAGAACGCCGAACTGATCAAGGTGTCCTACAACACCTTCATCGGCATGAAGATCGCCTTCGCCAACACGATGATGGAGGTGTGCCACAAGTTGCCGGGGACCGACGTGGACGCGGTGACGGACTGTCTGGCGTTGGCGTCCCGGCGGCTGATCAGCCCAAGCTACCTGAGGGGCGGCATGGGCGACGGCGGCGGATGCCACCCCCGCGACAACATCGCCATGTCCTGGCTGGCGCGCGAGCTGGATCTCAGCTTCGACACTTTCGACGCCGTCATGAGGTCGCGCGAGAAGCAAACCGAATGGCTTGCCGACCTGATGTGCGCCCATGAGCCGCCCAAGGTGATCCTGGGCTGGGCGTTCAAGTCCGACTGCGACATGGCCACGGGCAGCCCGGCCCTGCTGTTGCGCGCAATCCTGGAGGAGCGGGGCGTTCCGGTCACCTTGATCGACCCCCACATGGACTCCGCTCCTCTCGTCGAGGACGAGTTGCCCGTCGCCACCTACCTGATCGGGGCGAAGCACAGCGTCTTTGCCAGTCTGCGCTTTCCGGCGGGCTCGGTGGTCCTTGATCCCTGGCGCTACATCCCAACCGATCAGGACGGCGTCCGCGTCATCCCGGTGGGAGTCGGGCCGGACATCCCGTGATCCCCGTCCGGCGGCCGCGCCGGCGATGCGAGGCCGCCCCGCCCCCGGCCGGGCGGCTTCACACCGGCACGGCCGCGCAGTTCGAGGCGTCGGCGCACGGGAATTCCTTGGCGATGCGGTAACCGTTCCGTCCGGCCCAATCGAAAAAGGCGTTCCTGTTGGCGTTCCCGACCTCGATGAACAGGATGGGCCGGTGGAGGGCGATCGTGTTCCGGGCGCCGGACAGCGCGTCCATCTCCATGCCCTCGGCGTTGATCTTGATGAAGTCGACGCGCTCCTGGACGAGATCGTCGATGGGGTGGACGGCGACGCGCCCGCCCTCCGCCGGGACGAGGCGTGCCGCCCCCAGGTTGGCCTCATCGGCGATGCACAGGTCGAAGGAGCCGGCACGCTCCCCGACGCCGCACTCCAGGACGGTGACCGTCGCCGGGTCGAGCCGGTTGATTTCCACGTTCTTCTTCAGGAAATGCAGGGCCGCCGGGTTGGGCTCGACCGCGATGATGCGGCGCGGCGCCATGAACAGGCCGTAATAGACGACGTGGTTCCCGACATTGGCGCCGATCTCCAGGATCGACGATCCGGCGGGCACGAGACCCCGCAGATAGTCCAGCTCCTCCTGCTCGAAGAACACGCGGCGCAGGTAATTGCGGTGGATCATGTCGAACGGGTTGGCGATGGCGAAGCCGACCTTCACCCCGGACACCACGAAGTTGATCACGATGGGGTGGTTCCGGAAGAACGCGCCGAACACCCGCGTCACGGCCTGGCGCCACCCGCCGCCGTCGGCCGAGCGCGGCCCGGTGGAGTGGGCGCCGCGCCGGTTGATGAAGAGCGGCTGCCCGATCTTGCAGCATCGGTGCGTCCGCCAGAGCTCCAGGTAGTATTTGAAGTCCTCGCCGGTATCCATGGCCTCGTCGAACGGGATGGATCGCGCCACGCGCGCGCGGACAAAATGCCCCATCTGCAGCGTCAGATACGGGTCGTTCAGGAGGATGTCGCTCAGAAGGGTGGTCGCCCCCACCTGCCTTTCGCGCAACGCCACGGCGTCCGACCCGAACCACTGCTCGGCGATCATCCCGAACACGGCGTCGAAGTCCGCAACACGGTCGCGGACCGCCGCAAAACAGTTCCGATCCATCAGATCGTCGGCGTCCAGGAAGAAGACCCACTCCGCGTCGTGCTGGATGGCGTGCTCGACGCCGAAATTCCGGCACCGCGAACGGCCGATCGCACCGTCCGGGTCGGGGATGCGCAGGATCATCACGTCCGAAAAGGGTCCTTGGTCGGCCCGGAACGCCGCCTCGACGGAGGCTGCCGCTTCCTCGGACAACCCATCGTGCCCCGGCCCCACCGGGATGATCACCGCGCATTTCATGAATGACCTCCCAAGGCGGCGCTTCGCGCCGCCATAGTCCATGGCCGGCGCGGGACGGTAAAGGGAAAAGGCCGGACGCCGCACCGTGCCCCGGGCGGCACCGCCCACGGCCGGCGCGCGGCATGGTTGTCGCGCGGCGGACCATGGGAAGGGGCGCGAGAGGAGCCGCGCCGCAAGCCGCGACCGACGTCGGCCGAAGCCGGGCCGTCACCCTTCTCCATTGCGCGCATCGTCCGTCCGCCCTATGTTCCGCCCCAAACCAGGGCTCCGGGCACCGATGACTGACCTTTCGCACATCCGCAATTTCTCGATCATCGCGCACATCGACCACGGCAAGTCGACCCTTGCCGACCGTCTGATCCAGCAGTGCGGCGGCCTCGATTCGCGCGAGATGCGCGAACAGGTGCTCGACAGCATGGACATCGAGCGCGAGCGCGGCATCACCATCAAGGCGCAGACCGTCCGCCTGCTCTACAAGGCCAAGGACGGGCAGCAGTACACGCTGAACCTGATGGACACGCCGGGCCACGTCGACTTCGCCTACGAGGTCAGCCGCAGCCTCGCCGCCTGCGAGGGCTCGATCCTGGTGGTGGACGCCTCGCAGGGTGTGGAGGCGCAGACGCTCGCCAACGTCTATCAGGCGATCGACAACAACCACGAGATCATCCCGGTCCTCAACAAGATCGATCTTCCGGCGGCGGAGCCCGACCGCGTCAAGCAGCAGATCGAGGACGTGATCGGCCTGGACGCCACCGACGCCGTGGAGATTTCGGCCAAGACCGGCCTGAACATCGACGCCGTTCTGGAAGCCGTGGTGCAGCGCCTGCCCGCGCCCAAGGGCAACGCCGACGGCGAGCTGAAGGCCCTGCTGGTTGATTCCTGGTACGACCCCTATCTCGGCGTGGTCATCCTGGTGCGCGTGGTGGACGGCCGGCTGAAGGTGAACCAGAAGGTCCGCTTCATGGCTGCCGGCAGCGCGCACGAGGTCGACCGCGTCGGCGTCTTCACCCCGAAGGCGCTGCTGACCGGCGAGCTGGGGCCGGGCGAGATGGGCTTCATCACCGCCGCCATCAAGGACATCACGCTGACCAAGGTCGGCGACACCATCACCGAGGACCGCCGCCCGGCGGCGGAGCCGCTGGCCGGCTTCAAGCCCTCCATCCCCGTGGTGTGGTGCGGCCTGTTCCCGGTCGACGCCGCCGACTTCGAGCGGCTGCGCGACAGCCTGGGCAAGCTGAAGCTGAACGACGCCAGCTTCCACTATGAGGCGGAGACGTCGGCGGCGCTGGGCTTCGGCTTCCGCTGCGGCTTCCTCGGCCTGCTGCATCTGGAGATCATCCAGGAGCGGCTGGAGCGCGAGTTCAACCTCGACCTGATCACCACCGCGCCGTCGGTGGTCTACAAGCTGCACATGACCGACGGCACGGTGATGGATCTGCACAACCCGGCCGACATGCCGGACGTGATGAAGATCGACCGCATCGACGAGCCGTGGATCAAGGCCACCATCATGCTGCCCGACGAATATCTGGGCGGCATCCTCCAGCTCTGCACCGAGCGGCGCGGCCAGCAGATCGAGCTGACCTACGCCGGCGCCCGCGCCATGCTGGTCTACCGGCTGCCGCTGAACGAGGTGGTCTTCGACTTCTACGACCGGCTGAAGTCGATCAGCCGCGGCTACGCCAGCTTCGACTACCAGATGGACAGCTACGAGGAAGGCGACCTCGTCAAGATGTCGATCCTGGTGAACGCCGAGCCGGTGGACGCCCTGTCGATGATCGTCCACCGCTCCCAGTCGGAGCGCCGCGGCCGCCAGCTCTGCGAGCGGCTGAAGGAGCTGATCCCGCGCCAGCTCTTCAAGATTGCCGTGCAGGCCGCCATCGGCGGCAAGATCATCGCCCGCGAGAGCATCGGCGCGCTGCGCAAGGACGTGACGGCCAAGTGCTACGGCGGCGACATCAGCCGCAAGCGCAAGCTGCTGGACAAGCAGAAGGAAGGCAAGAAGCGCATGCGCCAGTTCGGCCAGGTCGAAATCCCGCAGAGCGCCTTCATCGCCGCCCTCAAGATGGGCGACGAGTGAGCCCCGGCGGCACGGCCGTGTGATGGAAAGCGGGTCCGGAAAGACCCGCTTTCTTTTTGTCCACGCATCCCGGAGCCCACAAAAAGTCGAATGACTCGCCGCGCGGAATCGCCTATCACCCGGACAGGCTTCCAAACGGATGATGTCCTGTGACGCGCACTGTCATGTTTGGCCTGCCCGCCGCCGCCCTGGTCGTCGGCATTCTCGCAGGCTGCACCCCGAACTACTCCCCCAACACCTACGCCGCCACCGCGACCCAGCAGGCGAACAAGGTGGAGCGGGCGGTCGTCATCGGATTCCGTCAGGTCAAGATCAGCACCAGCGGCACCGTCGGCGCCGTCACCGGCGGGGCCGCGGGCGGCGTGCTCGGCTCGCAGTCCGGCACCTTCGGCATCAATTCGGCGCTGGGCGCGGTCGGCGGCACCGCCATCGGCGGGCTGATCGGCACCTCGATCGAGCATGTGACCGGCGACACCACGGGCTGGGAATACATCGTCCGCAAGCCGGACGGCGAGCTTCTGTCGGTCACCCAGCGGGAAGAGAAGCCCATCGAGATCGGGCAGAAGGTGCTGGTCATCGCCGGCAGCCAGGCCCGCATCGTCGCGGACTATTCCACGGACCCGGAGCCCGCCCCCGCCGCGAAGGACGCGGTGAAGGAAGCGGCCAAGGAAAACCCCAAAAGCGAGGCCAAGCCCGCCGAGGCCATCGAGGCGAAGGAGCTTCCCGCCCCCACCCCGGCGGAAACCACCCCCTTGGAGACCCCAGTGGAGCCCCCTGTGGAGACCCCTGTGGAAGCTCCGGCGGCCTCGGCTCCCGACAGCGCCGGGCCGGCGCCCATCCGCCTCACGCCGCCCGCGGCACCGGCTGCCGAGCCGGCGCCGGCCGCCGAGGCCCCGGCGGACAAGCCCGCCGATGGCGCGCCCGCCACCTGACCCGGCGCTCACGCCGCCAGGATCGTCAGCAGCAGCACCGGCAGCGCCGGCATCCGGGGCAGACGGAAGCGCCGCGGCGGCGTCACCGCCGCCGGGCGGCGCTCCTCCCTGCGGTCCAGCCGTCCGGCCTCCAGCACCACCGTCGTCATCGCCTCGAACACGCCCATCGCCATTCCCTCCGTCGCGTTGGAGGGCACCCTGCGCCCGCGTGGAAAATCTTGGAAACGAATAGGTTTTATGAGGTTCATTACAGATCGTGATGGTCCTTCCGCGCGTTGAACCCGCGCGCCCTCTCTGCTTGAATGCGTGACCATGCCGGCCAACCTCGACACCGACCTTCTGCGCGCCTTCGTCGCCGTCGCCGACGCGCGCAGCTTCACCCGTGCCGGCGACACGCTGGGCCGCACCCAGGCCGCCGTCAGCCAGCAGGTCCGCCGGTTGGAGGATGTGGTGGGCACCCGCGTCTTCCAGCGCGACACCAAGAGCGTCCACCTGACCCGGGAAGGCGAGCTTCTGCTGACCTACGCGCGGCGGATGCTGACCCTGAACGACGAGGTTCTGGCCCTGATGCGCCGGCCCGCCACGGTGGCCAGCGTGCGCATCGGCACGCCGGACGACTACGCCACCATGCTGCTGCCCGGCGTGCTGGCCCGCTTCGCCGCCGCCTATCCCGACGTGCCGGTGGAGGTGATCTGCGACAACAGCCCCGATCTGGTGGCGGAGATCGACAAGGGCCGCTACGACCTCGCGCTCGTCACCCGCCACCCCGACAGCCGCAGCGGCGAGCTGGTCCGGCGGGAACCGGTGGCGTGGGTCGCCCCGCCGCGCTCCACCGCGCCCGGCGCCACCCCCATCGAGCGCGAGGACCCGCTGCCGCTGGCCCTGTTCCCCAAGGGCTGCGTGGTGCGCGACCTCGCCGTGGCGGCACTGGAGGGAATCGGGCGCGGCTGGCGCGTCGCCTTCATCAGCAAGAGCGTGGTGGCGGTGCACGGCGCCGTGCTGGGCGGGCTGGGGGTCACCGCCATGGAGGAGTGCACGGTCCCGCCCAGCCTGCGCCGGCTGACCGCGGCGGACGGCTTCCCCGACCTGCCGGACATTGACATCGCGCTGCACCGTGCCCCCGGCATGGCCGCCAAGCCGGTCCGCCTGCTGGCCGAGGCGATCCACGATCTGGTGGGCGGCGGCCGGGACGGGGGCCAGGGTGGCGATCGCGCGGCCTGACCGGCCCTGCCGTTCCGTGACAACCGTTCCGTAACGGCCGTTTCGTGACATCCGCGCCGGCGCGCGCGCGCCGGGTTGCCCCGGCGGGCCGGACCGATGCAGAATGGGCGCTCCTCCATCGGGGTCCACCGCCGTGCGCACGCGTTCCACCACCGCCCTCCGCGCCCTGGCGCTGCGGCTGATCCTGGCCGCGGCGACGATGTGGTTCGCCCCGGACGGCGCCCTGGCGCAGAGCCCCGTCGCCATCGGCGCGCCGCTGACCGGCGAGGTCGTCCTCAACCGCGACATCGAGGTGCGCATCGGCCCCAACGCCGACGCCCGGATCATCCAGACCCTGCCGCGCGGCAAGGCGCTGAACGCGCTCGGCACGCCGCGCGGCACCAGCTGGACGGAGGTCGCCATCGGCGGCCAGCCCATCGGCTATGTCCCCTCCGACTCGCTGGACCCGGCGCTGATGGTGTCGCGCTCCATCACCGCCGCCATGGGGGCCACCGCTGCCGGGGCCAACGCCGGCGGATCGCCCCCCTCGACCGGCAAGCCGCCGGTCATCCACCGCAGCGCCGCCGTGGTGCCGCGCAGCGCCTGGGAGATCGCCGCCCAGGTGCCGGCCCAGGGCTATGTCGTCGCCGCCGACGCCATCAAGGCGACCGAAATCCTCGACAACAAGAAGCGGCGCAGCTTCACCCTGCGCAAGGGCGACGTGGTCAGCCTGATCGACTCCGCGAACGGCCGGGTGACGCTGGGCATGCCCGGCCGGACGCGGGCGGTCGCCACGGCGGACGGGCTGATCGGGGTGGTCGCCCCCTACCCGCTGCCGGGCATGCCGCCGATCGAGCCGGGGGCGCTGTTCGCCGCGCGCCTCGGCGAGTATGTCAGCCACGCCGAGGGGCTGCGGGCGTGGCAGGAGTTCACCTACGGCCCGGGGACGGCCTACCGCGACCTGCCGCCGATGGTCTGGCCGGTCTTCCGCGGCGCCCGCACCACCTACCAGATGGGCGTCGGCCCCTTCACCCGGACGCAGGTGGACAATGTCTGCGGTGCGCTGGCGCAGCGCTCCATGGACTGCTGGGTGATCGAGCTGGAGACCTTCTGATCCCCGCACCGCCTTCCGCCAAGCGGAAGGACCCCGGCGATCTCTGTAAATTGTTGGGCTTTCTCGTCGAAAATGCATCGATCGTGGCGGTAGGCGGGCACGGCCGTGCCGTGTTAATCTTTGTTACCCCCGCCCGCTCCGCCCCAGGCCCTGCCCATGACCGACTCCGACGACGAGTTCCTCTTTCTGGACGACCAGGACGGCGACGGCAACGGCGAAACCGGGTCGCCGGCCACCGGGAACCGGTGGAAGATGATGATCGTGGACGACGAGCCGGAGGTGCACTCCATCACCAAGCTCGTTCTGGCCGATTTCGCCTACAAGGGCCGCTCCGCCCAGTTCATCTCCGCCTATTCCGCCGCGGAGGCGCGGACGATCCTGGAGCGGGAGGAGGACATCGCCATCATCCTGCTGGACGTGGTGATGGAGACCGACGACGCCGGGCTGCAGCTCGTCCACCACATCCGCGAGGAGCTGAAGAACCGCCACGTCCGCATCATCCTGCGCACCGGCCAGCCCGGCCAGGCGCCGGAGCGCGCGGTGATCCTCGACTACGACATCAACGACTACAAGGCCAAGACGCAGCTCACCGCCCAGCAGCTGTTCACCACCACGGTCGCCGCCCTGCGCTCCTACGAGGACATCATGGCGATCGAGATGAACCGGCGCGGGCTGGAGAAGATCATCGAGGCGTCGTCGTCGCTGTTCCAGGCGCGCTCCATGAAGCTGTTCGCCGCGGGCGTGCTGACGCAGCTTTCGGGCATCCTGGGCGTCGGGCCGGACGCCATCCTGTGCGTGCAGCGCGGCCCGGTCATCAGCGGCGCGGCGGACGGGCTGTATGTGCTGGCCGGGTCCGGCCGGTTCGAGACGCTGATCGACGAGCCGGCGGCCAACCATGTCGAGCCCGCCGTCCTGGCGGAGGTGAAGCGCTGTCTGGAGTCGCGCAGCAACCGTTACGCCGCGGACCATTGCACGCTCTACATCCGCACGCCGAACGACCGCGAGAATGTGGTCTATCTGAGTTCCGACCGGCCGCTGTCGGACCTCGACCGCAACCTGATCGAGGTGTTCTGCCGCAAGATCTCGGTCGGCTTCGACAATCTGCACCTGTACGAGCAGCTCCGGCGCAGCCAGGAGCACACGGTCATCGCCATGGCCGACCTGGCGGAGCGCGCCGGTCATCCGAGCGTGGAGGCCGAAAGCGGCCCGCGCATCGCCCTGGTGACCGACCGGATCGCCCGCCGGCTGGCCGAGGAGGGGCGCTATCCGTCGGTTCTCGACACGGTGTTCCTGGAGTCGGTCGGTCTGGCCGCCATCCTCCACGACGTCGGCAACGCCACGCTGGACCCCGCCATCCTCGGCAAGACCGGACCGCTGACCCCGGAGGAGCGGGCCGTCATGCAGGCCCACACCACCACGGGCTGGGACCTTCTGGACCGCGCCAGCCGGCGCTCCGACGGACGGACCCATCTGCATCTGGGGGCGGAGATCGCCCGGTCGCATCATGAGAACTGGGACGGCACCGGCTATCCCGACCGCCTGCGGGGCGATGCCATCCCGCTGAGCGCCCGCATCGTCGCGGTGGCCGACAGCTTCGACGCCATGACCCGGGACCGCCCCTACCGCAAGGCGCTGGACCATGACGTGGCGGTGGCCGAGATCCGGCGCCTGTCGGGCAGCCGGTTCGATCCTCTGGTGGTGGACGCCTTCCTGGCGGTGTCCGCCAGCCTGCGTCGGGAGTGACGCCAGCGGCCTCGGGGCGGACGCTGGATCAGCCGGCGCCGCTCATCAGCGTGTCGACCATGTCCTTCAGCGGACCGATCTGCACCGGCTTGTGCAGCAGCCGGCAGCCCAGGGCGGCGGCTTCGGCCTGACGTTCCGGCATCGTGTCGCCGGTCAGGATCAGGGCGGGCACCGGGGCGCCGACATGGGCGCGCACCATCTCCACCGCCTGGGCGCCCGTGCCCCCCGCCGGGAGGAAGTGATCGGCCAGGACCAGCCCCGGACGATCCGGCGCCTGGGGCAGCCGCTGCGCCAGTTCGTCCAGCGACAGGGCGGTCAGAACGTCGTACCCCCAAGCCTCCAGAAGCAGCGCCAGCCCTTCCACGATCGACCGGTCGTCGTCCACCACGATGACCAGCCGGCTGGCCTCTCCCGGCGTCCCCCCGTCACCGGCCTCGTCGCGGAACGCGCCGTCGCCGCCCGCCGGACCACCACCGGCATCCCCGTTCATGACGAGGACGGGAGCGGTTTTGCCGTCGTCGTTCGTTAAGCTCACCATCGGATTCTTCACCCGGTCTGAGGGCGGCGGGGCCAGAGCACCCCCGCGCCGTTTCCAACATGTCCGCTTCAAAAAAGAATGAAAAATATTAAAAAAGTCGAAATATCAGCGCAACAAACTTTTTGAAATCGCTGCCATGTATCGCAGAAAGAAAACATTCCATTTTTGAAATTTATAGACCGCGATGCGCAACATCGCGTCAATACGGACGCATGCTTTGCAAACCTATGTTCATTCGCTTTATCTGATGGACAAACTCTATTCAACTCTGAAAAAGCGCATATGAAGCACGCTCGGATGCCATGCCGGGCTGCATTCCAAACAACGGGCCGCAGCGTGTCCCGCGAATCCAGACATGTCGGGGCCGGAACAATCCTTTGAACTGTCCAGATCGGAAGCCGTTCCATCTGGACATCGAAAAACAAAGGGCCCCCGCCTTGCGGCGGAGGCCCGAACTTTGTCTTACGAAATTGAATCCTTTTCCGGATCCGCAGCCTTTGGATGCGCCGACGTCAGCTGCGCAGGCTGCCGCCCGTGGCCTTGGCGACCGCGGCGACGATCTTCTGGCCGATGGCCTCGATCTCCGGCTCGGTCAGGGTCCGCTCGGTCGGCTGGAGCGTGACGGAGAGGGCGACGGACTTCTTGCCCTCCTCCAGGTTCGCGCCCTGGTAGACGTCGAAGACGGTCACGTCCTTGACCAGCGCCTTGTCGGCGCCCTTGGCGGCGCGGATCAGCTTGTCGGCCTCCACGTCCTTGCCGACGACGAAGGCGAAGTCACGCTCCAGCGGCTGGAAGGGCGAGAGCTGGACCAGCGGACGCGCCGTGCCGCCCTTCTTCTTGGGCAGCGGGATGGCGTCGAGGAACACCTCGAAGCCGACCACCGGCCCCTTCACGCCCAGCGTGCCGAGAACGGTCGGGTGGATCTCGCCGAAGCGGGCCATCACCGTCGGGCCGAGGCGCAGCACGCCCGAGCGGCCCGGATGGTACCAGCCCGGCGCGTCGGTGGTGACCTGCAGGTTGGTCACCGGCGCGCCGGCGGCCTCCAGCACGGCCAGCGCATCGGCCTTGGCGTCATAGGCGTCGACGCCGCGGGCCTTCTCCGCCCAATGGCGCGGCACGGCGTTGCCGGCGCGGATGCCGGCGGCCACGATGTCCTGCCCGTCCGGCGACGGCTTGCGGAAGGCCGGGCCGACCTCGAACAGGCCGACGTCGGCGTAGCCGCGGTCGGCGTTGCGCCCGGCGGCCTGGATCAGGTTGCCGAGGATCGACGGGCGCATCACGTCCAGGTCGGCGCTGATCGGGTTGACCAGCGTCAGCCCCTCGCCGACGCCGCCGAACAGCTCGGCCACCGGACCGGCCATGAAGGACCAGGTGACGGCCTCCGACAGGCCGCGGACGGCCAGCGTGCGCTTGGTCAGCCCGACGCGGCGCTGCTTGGTGGTCAGGGCCGGGCGGGTCAGCACGCTGTCGCGCGGCAGCGGGGTGGCCGGGATGGCGTCGAAGCCGTGGATGCGCAGCACCTCCTCGACCAGATCGGCCTCGCCGTGGATGTCGGCGCGCCAGGAGGGGGGGACGACGCGCAGCGTGCCGTCCACCTCCTCGCCGACGATCTCGCAGCCGAGGTCGATCAGGATGCGGGTCTGCTCGTCGCGCGGCACGTTGACGCCGCCCAGGGCGGCGACGCGGCCCGGACGCAGCGTCAGGGTGCGGCGCCACTGCGGCTCCTCGCCGGCGATCACGAGGTCGGAGGCCTCGCCGCCGCAGATCTCCAGGATCAGGCGGGTGGCCCGCTCCATCCCCGACACGACCGCCGCCGGATCGACGCCGCGCTCCAGCCGGTAGCGGGCGTCCGACTCGATGCCGAGCTTGCGGCCCGTCTGCGCCGTGCGCACGGTGTCGAAGATCGCCGCCTCCAGGAAGACGTTGACCGTCGTCTCGGTGCAGCCCGATGCCTCGCCGCCGATGATGCCGCCCAGCGCCTCGGCCCGTTCATGGTCGGCGATGACCGTCATGCTCGGGTCGAGCGTGTATTCCTTGCCGTTCAGCGCCGCCAGCGTCTCGCCCTCGCGGGCCATGCGGACGACGATGCCGCCCTTGACCTTGTCGGCGTCGAAGGCGTGCAGCGGGCGCGACAGGTCGAAGGTGATGAAGTTGGTGATGTCCACCAGCGCGGAGATCGGGCGCAGGCCGATGGCGACCAGCTTGTCGTGCAGCCACTTGGGCGACGGGCCGTTCTTCACGCCGCGGAAATAGCGGCCGACATACATCGGGCAGGCGTCGGGCGCCTCGATGGTCACGCCGAACGGGCTGGCGAAGGCGCCCTTGACCGGCTCGGCGGCCAGCGGCTTCAGCGTGCCGAGACCGGCGGCGGCGAGGTCGCGGGCGATGCCGCGCACCCCGGCGCAATCGGCGCGGTCGGGCGTCAGGCTGATGTCGATGACCGGGTCGCCCAGCCCCGCATACTCGGCGTAGGCGACGCCGACCGGCGCGTCCTCGGGCAGCTCGATGATGCCGTTGTGCTCCTCCGACAGCTTCAGCTCGCGCTCGGAGCACATCATGCCGTTCGACTCGACGCCGCGGATGACGCCCTTCTTCAGCGTGATGTCGGAGCCGGGGATGTAGGCCCCCTCCGGCGCGAAGACGCCCTTCAGGCCGGCCCGCGCGTTGGGCGCGCCGCAGACGACCTGGAGCTTCTCGGTGCCGGTGTCGACGACCAGGACGCGCAGCTTGTCGGCGTCCGGGTGCTTCTCGGCGGAGACGACGTGGGCGACGCGGAAGGGCTTCAGCTCCTTCGAGCGGTCCTCCACCCCTTCGACCTCCAGGCCGAGGGCGGTCAGCTTCTCCACGATCTGGTCGAGCGTGGCGTCGGTCTCCAGATGGTCCTTCAGCCAGGACAGCGTGAACTTCATGGGTCCGGCTCCTTTAGCGCGTCAGGCCCTGGGCCATGCTGGGAACGTCGAGCGGCACGAAGCCGTAATGCTTCAGCCAGCGGAGGTCGGCTTCGAAGAAGGTGCGCAGGTCGGGGATGCCGTATTTCAGCATCGCCACGCGCTCGATCCCCATGCCGAAGGCGAAGCCCTGGTACCTGGTGCTGTCGATGCCGCAGGCCTCCAGCACGTTGGGGTGCACCATGCCGCAGCCCAGGATCTCCAGCCAGTCGCCGTAGTTGCCGAGCTTCAGCTCGCCGCCCTTGCGGGAGCAGCCGATGTCCACCTCCGCCGACGGTTCGGTGAAGGGGAAGAAGCTGGGGCGGAAGCGCAGCGGCAGGTCGTCCACGTCGAAGAAGGCGCGGCAGAACTCGATCAGGCAGCCCTTCAGGTGCCCCATGTGGGTCGCCTCGTCGATGACCAGCCCCTCGATCTGGTGGAACATCGGGGTGTGGGTCATGTCGTAGTCGGACCGGTAGGTGCGGCCCGGCGCGATGATGCGGATCGGCGGCTTCTTGTTCAGCATGGTGCGGACCTGCACCGGGCTGGTGTGGGTGCGCAGCAGCATCTTCTTGTCCCCGGCGTCCGGCAGATAGAAGGTGTCGTGCATGTCGCGGGCGGGGTGGCCCGGCGGGAAGTTCAGGGCGGTGAAGTTGTGGAAGTCGTCCTCGACGTCCGGCCCCTCGGCGACGCTGAAGCCCATCTCGGCGAAGATCGCCACCATCTCGTCGATGGTCTGGCTGATCGGGTGGATGCGCCCCTCGGTCTCCGGACGGACCGGCAGGGTGACGTCGATGCGCTCGGCCTGGAGGCGGGCCTCCAGATGGGCGCGGGCGAGGTCGGCCTTGCGGCCGTCGATGGCCGCGGCGATCTCGTCCTTCAGCGCGTTGAGCTGCTGGCCGCGCTCGCGCCGTTCGTCGGGCGACAGGCCGCCCAGCTCCTTCATGAAGCCGGTGATGCGCCCCTTCTTGCCGAGCGCGGTGACCCGCACCTCTTCGAGGGCCGCGAGGTCGCCAGCGGCGTTGACCTGCGACAGGAGTTCGTCTTTCAGCGCATCGAGCATGTCATTTCCCGCGAGCCATAAGGAAGTGCGAGCGTAAAGAAAAAGGGAGCCGGCCCAGAGGCACGGCTCCCTTCTTTCGTGTCCGGCGCCGGACCGGGGTTTCCGCTTTCGCGGCGAACCCTTTAGGCGGCGGCCTTGGAGGCGAGAGCGGCCTGGGCCTGATCGACGATGGCCTTGAAGGCCTCCGGCTCACGGGCGGCCAGATCCGACAGGACCTTGCGGTCGATCTCGATGCCGGCCAGCTTGATGCCGTTGATGAAGCGCGAGTAGGTCAGGCCGTACTGGCGCACACCGGCGTTGATGCGCTGGATCCACAGGCCGCGGAAATCGCGCTTCTTGTTGCGGCGGTCGCGATACGCGTATTGAAGGGCCTTTTCGACCTTCTCAATCGCGATGCGGAAGTTCTTGGAGTTGCGACCCCGGTAGCCCTTGGCGAGCTTCAGGATCTTGCGGTGACGGGCGTGCGTGGTGACGCCGCGCTTAACACGAGCCATGGTTCAGATTCCCTTACGATATCAAGCGTTGCGCAGCCAGTTCTTCAGCACGATCTTCTGGTCCGGCTCGGCCAGGGTCATCATGCCGCGCGCGTTGCGCTTCATCTTCGGGCTCTTCTGCTCCAGGCAGTGGCGCTTGAAGGCCGCCTGGGCGCGCACCTTACCGGACGCGGTCACCTTGAAGCGCTTCTTGGCGCCGCTCTTCGTCTTCAGCTTGGGCATTTTCAATCCTTGCGTTGGATGTTCCCGACTGACGGTTGGGCATGCCCTGGGTCTCGGACCCGGCCTCGCCGCCCGTTGGAGCGCAGGGTTATACGCGCGGCCACGCCGCAACGCAAGGGGGAGCGATCGCGGGAGAGGTATGAGGCGGCCCGGCGCGGCCGCCTCTCCCCTACCGGTACTCCCCTACCGGTACTCCCCTACCGGTATTCCTTGAAGCGCTCCGTCGCCTGGACCAGGGCGGCGCGGATGCCCGGTTCCATGGCGGAATGGCCGGCGTCGGGCACCACGCGGTAATCGGCTTCCGGCCAGGCGCGGCGCAGCTCGTCGGCGCTGGCGATCGGGCACACGATGTCGTAGCGGCCCTGGACGATCGCCCCCGGCAGGTGCCGGATGCGGTGCACGTCGCGCAGCAGCCTGTCCTCCGGGGTGAAGCGGTTGGAGCGGAAGTAGTGCGCCTCGATGCGGGCGAGGCCCAGCGCGTGGGTGTCCTCCGCGCTCGTCGCGATCAGCTCCGGCGAGGGCAGCAGCGAGGAGCAGGAACCCTCATACATGCTCCACACCCGCGCCGCCGCCATGCGGGTCGCCGCGTCCGGCGCGTTGAGCCGCCGCCAGTAGGCTTCCAGCAGGTCGCCGCGCTCCTCCTGCGGGATGTGGGCGGCGAAGGTGGCCCAGGCCTCCGGGAAGATCGTGCGCATGGAGTAGAGGAACCAGTCGATCTCCGCTTTGCGCATCAGGAAGATGCCGCGCAGGATCAGCCCCAGGCAGCGTTCCGGGTGGGTCTGTCCGTAGGCCAGCGCCAGCGTCGATCCCCAGCTTCCGCCGAACAGCAGCCAGCGCTCGATCCCGAGATGGCGGCGCAGCCGTTCGGCGTCCTCCACCAGCAGCTCGGTCGTGTTGCGCCGGACCTCGCCCAGCGGGGTGGAGCGGCCCGCCCCGCGCTGGTCCATCACGACGATGCGGTAATGGCCGGGATCGAAGAAGCGCCGGTGCGTCGGCGAGGCGCCCGCCCCCGGCCCGCCATGCAGGAACAGCACCGGCACGCCGCGCGGGTTGCCCGACTGCTCCCAATAAAGGGTGTGGATCTCGTCCACGGGCAGGAAGCCGGTCTGGTAGGGGTCGATGGGCGGGAAAAGCTCGCTGCGGGGCATGAAGAGGTCCTGTCAGTCCGGGCCGGGTCTTGCGGCCCCCAGAGTAGCCGATCCAAGGAATCCGGCCCAATCATTCCCGATGCCGGTCCTTCAAGCGAGTGTAGGGCGCCGGCCCGGCCTCCGCCACTGGCTCACTCCTCGTCCTCGTCGTCGGAAGGCTCCGGCGGCGGGGACGAATTGTCTCGTGCGGCGCGGGCGGGCGATGCCGCCCCGTCCAGCCGCTCGATCTGTTCGGGATGGGTCGCCTCGATCAGCGGGCCGGCGCGCAGGCCCACCCAGCCGCGCACCCGGACGACCCGCCCCTCGTAGGACAGCGGGTCGATGCCGGCGGCCACGAACGCGCGCAACGCGGTGCGCCCGATGTGCACCGTGACGTCGGTCCGCCAGTCCTCGCCGAAATCCAGATAGGCGTCGCCGCCCGCCTTGCTCACCCGCAGCACCCGCCCCTCGACGATCTGGAAGCTGTCGCGGTCCCGGCGCAGCGCGTCCGGGTCGGCGGGTCGCACGGCGTAGGCGCGGGTCCGCCAGATGCCGCGCCCGGCCGCCCGCGCCCCGGCCTCCGCCGCCAGCATCTCGCCGGCCAGGGCGCGGGCGTCGGGCCGGGTGTGCACGCGGGCGAGGCCGCGCGTCAGCAGTTCCCCCTGGAGCCACAGCCCGTCGCCGCGCACCAGCTGGGCCAGCAGCCGCCCGTGCCGGTCGGTTCGCGCCTCCCCCCGCACCGTCAGGCGCTGCCCGACGGCCAGCTCCGCCAGCGCCTGCCGCGCCGCCTCGGCCAGAGGCCAGGGATCGCCCGGCTCCGCCCCCATGGGTGGTGCGGCGGGCTCGATGCCGGCCAGACGCAGGCTGCGCCCGTCCTCCAGCAGCAGAGTCGCGCCGTCGGTCACCGCGGCGACGCGCAGCTCCGGCGGCCCGGCGGTGTTCGCCATCAGCAGCAGGGCGGACAGCATCAGCGAAGGAATGCGGCGCGGCATGGCGGGTGTGGGCATGGAGCGGTGGAACAGGCGGAGCGGATGGGGAGTTTGATCTCTGCGAGCCCCCTTCCGATATGACGACTCATGACGCCCGAACCGACGCCCGAACGCAAGCCGTCCTCCCTGTCTCCGCCAAGGCAACCGGCCGATCCAATCCTCTTCCCCCTGGGGAGAGGGTGGCCCGGAGGGCCGGTGAGGGGGGTGCGCGTGGCGGGAGGTCCGGCACAAGCGCGCGCCCCTCACCCTGACCCTCTCCCCAGGGGGGAGAGGGGATCGCGAATGCAGTCATCATCCCCGCTGCGCCGGATCGCCGCCGCGGCGCTGGCGGTCCTGCTGCTCACTTCGGCCTGTGCCCCGGCCAGCGCCCAGCTCCTCGGCGGCAGCGAGGAGTCGATCGGCGCGCAGGAGCATCCCAAGATCCTCGCCCAGTATGGCGGGGCCTACCCCGACCAGCGGCTGCAGGCCTACATCACCGGCATCGGCAACCGGCTGGCCGCCCAGACCGACCGCTCCGGCCCCTGGACCTTCACCGTGCTGGACAGCGACGTGGTCAACGCCTTCGCCCTGCCCGGCGGCTACGTCTACATCACCCGCGGCCTGCTGGCGCTCGCCAAGGACGAGGCGGAGGTGGCGAGCGTGCTGGGGCACGAGATCGGCCACGTCATCGCCCACCATGGCCAGGAGCGGCAGACCAACCAGACCATCGCCGGGCTGCTCGCCGCCGGGATCGGCCTCGTGCTGGGCAGCCCGGAGCTGGCGCAGATCGCCAACATCGGCGGCACCGCCCTGCTCGCCCGCTACTCCCGCGGCCAGGAGACGGAGGCCGACCGGCTGGGCATCGAGTATCTGCACCGCGCCGGATACGACCCCTTCGCCATGGCGACCTTCCTGGAGACCATGCGCCGCGACACCCAGTATACCGGCCTGCGCTCCGGCAAGGGTGCGGGAGAGGGCGGCTTCGACTTCTTCGCCACCCACCCGCAGACCGCGTCGCGCGTCGACGAGGCGGCGGCCATCGCCCGCGAGCTGCCCCGCGGGGCGCGGCCCGTCGCCCCCTACATGGCGGCGATGGACGGGGTGATCTACGGCGACAGCCCGGAGAACGGCTTCGTCCGCGGCCGGACCTTCGCCCACCCGCAGCTGGGCATCGCCTTCGACGTGCCGCAGGGCTTCAGCCTGCTCAACGGGGCGGAGCAGGTGATCGCCAAGGGTCCCAACGGCGGCGCCCTTGTTTTTGATGGGGCCGTCTTCGACGGCGGCAAGGCGCCGGGCGTGCGCGACCCCGCCGCCTATCTGAGCGGCACCTGGGCGCAGGGGGCGCCGTTGCGGGACCTGCAATCCTTCACCGTCAACGGCATGCCGGCGGCCACCGCGCTGACCCAGGGCAAGACCGACGCCGGGGCGGTGGACGTGCGGCTGGTCGCCATCCGCGCCGACTCCGGCACGCTCTACCGCTTCACCTTCCTGGCCCCCGGCGGCGCGCTGTCGCGCTTCGACTCCGACTTCCGCCAGACCGCCATCAGCTTCCGCCGGCTGACCCAACAGGAGGCCGCCTCCTACCAGCCCAGGCGCATCCGCGTGCAGACCGCCCGCCCCGGCGACAGCGTGGAGAGCTTCGTCCGCCAGATGCCGCGGGAGCCCTACGCGGAGGAGTTGTTCCGGATCATCAACGATCTGCCGCCGGGCACACCGATCCAGCCCGGACGTCCGGTGAAGATCATCACCGGCTGACAAAGTCCCGAACGGTGAGCGGGTGACCGTTACAGGACGCGGCGCGATGGCCGATTGCCGATGGCCGCGTGCGTCCTGTAGGCTCCGCGCCATGGCTGACCACCCCACCAAACGGCGTTTTCCGCGAACCGGCTTGCGCGTCTCCGGACTGAAGGAGGCCGTGCGCAAGAAGGGTGGTCCGCGCCGGACGCGCCCGCCCGCGCTGGGCCGTCCGCGCCTGCGCCTGCCCATCGCGGCGGTGCTGGTGGCGGGCTTCGGGTCGCTGATGCTGCTGGCGGTGGCGAGCGTGCTGGTGCTCGGCCTCGTCAGCGCCAGCCGGAACACCTTCACCCTGTTGAACGACCGCGCCGACCTCGCCTTGTCGGGGGTGGAGGTGCGCATCCGCAACCAGCTCAACCCCGCGCGGGACATGGCCCGTTTCGTGGCCGGACTGATGGAGCGGGGGGAGCTGGACCCCGCCGATTCGCGCTCGCTCCAGGACACGCTGCGCGGCGCGCTGGCCGGGGCGCCGGACGTCACGGGCATCGCCTTCTTCCACCCCGACCGCACCGGCCTGCGCGCCGACCGCCTGGGCAACCAGCTCCACATCGGGCGGGAAGACCTGCACCACGAGCCGGAGCTGGCGCCCGAACTGCGCAACGGCGCCGACCGCACCACCGCCGTCTGGGCCGACCCCCTGTGGTCGAAGGAGGCGGGGACCAGCTTCGTCACCCTGTTCCAGCCGGTGCGGCGCAACGGCGTCTATCTGGGGCAGGTGGTCGTCGGCGTGTCGCTGGGCGACCTGTCGCGCTTCCTGTCCACGCTCTATGTGGAGCAGGGGCTGAACGCCTTCGTCCTGTTCGACCGGCAGCATGTGCTGGCCCACCCGTCGCTGGCCGGCATGAAGTTCGACTTCTCCGCCAAGACCGACGGCCCGCCCCTGCCGCGCATCGACCAGGTGGCCGATCCGGCGCTGGCGGCGCTGTGGCAGACCGGCCAGCCGGTGGACGCCCTGAAGAAGCGGGTGGAGGGCCGGATCGTCAACGTGCTGGACGAGGATTACCTGTTCCTGATGCGCAGCATGGCCGGCTACGGCCAGCAGGACTGGACCATCGGCATCAGCTTCCGCGCCAACGAGGCCAGCGCGGAGGTCCGCCGCCTCTACACCACCGGCCTCGCCGGGCTGGGCATCCTGCTGATCTCGGTGGCGGTGGCGCTGATCGTCGGACGGCGCATCAGCACCCAGGTGGCCCGTCTGGCCGAGGCCGCCGACCGTGTCCGGACCTTCGAGTTCCGCGATATTTCCGAGCTGCCCGATTCGCGCCTGCGCGAGCTGGCCCGCGCCAACAGCGCCTTCAACGCCATGGTCGCCGGGCTGCGCTGGTTCGAGACCTATGTGCCCAAGGCGCTGGTGCTGCGGCTGATGCACCGCCGCGGCGGCCTGACCAGCTTCCAGTCGGAGGAGCGGGAGGTGACGGTGATGTTCACCGACATCCGCGGCTTCTCCCGCATGGCCGAGCATATGGGGGCCGCCGACACCGCCGCCCTGTTGAACGAGCATTTCACCCTGCTCGCCAACTGCATCGAGGCGGAGGGCGGCACGGTGGACAAGTTCATCGGCGACGCCATCATGGCCTTCTGGGGCGCGCCGGAGGAGCAGCCGGACCACGCCGCCCGCGCGCTGCGCGCCGCCCACGCCATCACCCGCGCCGTGCGCGCGGGCAACCGCCGCCGCGCGGCGGAGGGGCTTCCGCCGATCCGCGTGCGGATCGGCCTGCATTCCGGGCCGGTCGTGGTGGGCAACATCGGGTCCGAGAGCCGGATCAACTACACCATCGTCGGCGACACGGTGAACGTCGCCGCCCGCATCGAGGAGCTGGCCTCCGCCCTGCAGGGGGACGAGGAGGTCATCGTCCTGTCCAGCGCCGCCACCGCCTTCCAGGGCGACGGCGCCGCTCCGCTGGACTGCGTCGGCGACCGCACGCTCCGCGGCCGCACCGGCACGACCGAGGTGTGGCGGGTCACCCTGGACGGCGAGGGAGAGAAAGGCGGAGGGGATGGCGCCGGAGCGGTTCGGGAGGAAGAGAAGGCGTAGGCCGACCGCTTGCCCCCACCCTAACCCTCCCCCGCTGGGCGGGGGAGGGAACTGCCGCCACGTCGCGGATAACTCCCTCCCCTGCGACAGCGGGGGAGGGCCGGGGTGGGGGCAAGCGGTCGGCTACGCGTCCGCCAGCAGATCCCCGAACCCCTCCACCCGCTTCAGCATCGACTGGCGCAGCTTCAGCAGGGCGCGGTGTTCGAGCTGGCGCACCCGCTCCTTGCTCACCCCCAGCTCGCGGCCCAGCTCCTCCAGGGTGGCGCCCTCCTCGCGCAGGCGGCGCTCCTGGATGATCGTGCGTTCGCGCGGGCTGAGTTCGCCCAGCGCCTCGGCCAGCCATTGCGAGCGGGTGCGGCTGTCGCGCATGCCGATCACCACCTCCTCCGGCGAGGGGCGCTGGTCGGCCAGAAAGTCCTGCCAGTCCTCGTCGGAGCCGTCGGCGACCGGGGAGTTCAGCGACTGGTCGGAGGCGGACAGGCGCATCTCCATCGCCTCCACCTCGGTCACGTCGACCTGGAGTTCGCCGGCGATCCACTCCCGCCCTTCCTTGGTCAGGCTGTTGCCGGAACCGGTGCCGCCCTGGTTGAGGCTTTCGATGCGGGCGCGCAGGCGGCGCAGGTTGAAGAACAGCGACTTCTGCGCGGCGGTGGTGCCGGTGCGGACGATAGACCAGTTGCGCAGGATGTAGTCCTGCATGGCCGAGCGGATCCACCAGGCCGCGTAGGTGGAAAAGCGCACCTCGCGGTCCGGCTCGAACCGGCTGGCCGCCTGCATCAGCCCGACATTGCCTTCCTGCACGAGGTCGCCCATGGGGAGGCCGTAGTTGCGGAAGCGCGCGGCGGTCGCCACCACCAGCCGGGTGTAGGCGCGGACCAGCTCGTGAAGGGCCCGTTCGTCGCCGCCCTCGCGCCATTTGCGGGCCAGATCGAATTCGTGGTCGCGCGTCAGCAGAGGCTCACGCATGGAGGCCTTGATGAAACTCAGATTCGCGCGCTGAGTCTCGGGATCGTCGATGTAAGCCATACGTCCCTTCCTTCCCGTCTGGGCGGCCGCGTTTCAGGCTGCTCGTGCCCTGTGCTGCGGAGTCCGAAGGGACAGGCCCCCTCAGGTCCAATGATCCGTCGGTTCATCACGGCCGGTTCGCCATGGGGTGCCGACGGTTGGGACAACAGCCTTTCCCCTCGCCCTGTTGCACGTCATACGCAGCACAAGACGTTTCGGATCATCCGCACCGGAAGGGATTCGGTGGCGGAGGCCGAAGGAATGGGTAGGACGGGTAGGAAAAAGGGAGATGGGTCAGACCTGGAACAGGTCCAGGATCTCACCCGAAGGCGACAGGCATCCACAGACGAGGTGCCCACCCAACCCGCAATTGCCATCGAGAGTGGCCACGCGGTCGGTTACGGCGACGCCCTTGCGGGCCGGGTCGTAGCCCCGCACGACGCGGGCAAAACCGCCGTAAGGCTCTGACATCTGGGCGAAACCGGGCGCCCCCCACCAGAAGGCGTCGCCCTGGTGGTTGAGCGGGCGGCGGATGTCCACGCCGGCGCTGACCAGCAGCACGCCGCCCTGCCCCTGCTCCGGGCCGGTGCAGTAGGCGGCGCGGCGCAGGGTGTTGAACACATTTTCGTGACCGGGATGCGCGTGCATCGCCTGACGCAGCCCCTGGGTCCAGCGGCCGAGCGTCATGGTGCCGCCGCGGGCCGCCGCCATGCCCTGCTCCACCGTGCCGCCATAGGCGGCCAGCGTGGCCCCCGCGCCATGGCGGGTCATCCAGTCGAGCACCTGCTGCGGATCGGGCGCGAACTGGAGCTGGAGCAGCTTGTGCCACATCTCCTCCTGCGCGCCGCGCAGATAGACGATGTCGCCGGCCTCCATGCCCCGCCAGCTCAGCAGCCAGGTGCGGAAGGCCAGCAGGGCGTCCACCGTCTCCAGCACCCGCTCGCCCCAGCCGACCATGTTGCCGAGATAGACGAGCCGGTCGCCGGGCAGGAAGCGCGCCGCGATCACCTCGTGCACGGCGTGGAGATGGTCCGTCTGCGCGTGGATCGAGCCGACGGCCCAGATGCGCCGCGGGTTCCGGAGATCGATGAATTTCTGCGCTTCAGACATGCCGGAGACGCTCACCCCATCCAGCGGTCACGGACCGGCCACGCGAAGGCCGGGGGCGGGAGTGTAGGCGCCGCGCAGGCCCGGCGAAAGACGAAAACTTAAGACAAAGGCGCGGCCAAAGCGCCGCGCCTTCATCGTCAACATCACATTCTGGAACCGGTTCCCGTCCCCGCCGTGGGAAAGGACGCCGAACCGGGATCAGGCGGCCTTCTTGAGGACCAGCTCCAGCCGCTCGGTGGCCTTGGTCTCGTCGATCTTCTCGACGGCGGCCAGCTCGCGGGCCAGACGCTCCAGGGCGGCCTGATAGATCTGGCGCTCGCTGTAGGACTGGTCGGACTGGTCGGCGCCGCGGTACAGGTCGCGCACGACCTCCGCGATGGCCACCGGGTCGCCCGAGTTGATCTTGGCCTCATACTCCTGGGCGCGGCGGCTCCACATCGTGCGGCGGACGCGCGAGCGGCCCTGCAGCGTCTCCAGGGCGACCTTGATGCGGTCCTTCGTGCTGAGGCGGCGCAGGCCGGCGGCCTTGGCCTTGCCGACCGGAACCTTGAGCGTCATGCGCTCTTTTTCGAACGTGATCGCGTAGAGCTGAACATCCATGCCAGCGATGCTGTGGGTCTCGATTCCCTCGACCCGACCGACGCCATGGGCCGGGTAGACGACGAAGTCACCGGCCTCGAAGTCAAGCTTGTTCGACATTTGGGTTGGCTCTCACTTCTCGCGATCGCGCCATTTTGCCGCCCCGGTGGAGGGGGCGAAAAAGGCCCGGTGACAACGACACACCGTGGGGATGGGGTCCTCCACGCCGCGCACTGTTGCACTGAGCCCTTGGTCGATGGGAAATCCGGCAATGACGCTGAGGCCGGCTCCGGGCGCGTATTATAGCGATGTTACGGCCGGGTTACAAAGGCTACGCGCGGGCAGCCGTCCGGATTCTGACGTTGCCCGCCGATGGCCGACCTGTCGTTTTTGCATGGCGGCAAAACAACGCCATGCGCAGCAATAGTCCCGACTCCGCTCAGCCGCCGGCCTTCGGGGAGAAGAACTTGTCGAACTTGCCGTCCACGCCCTTCATGGCGTCGGCGTCGGGCAGCGCGTCCTTCTTGCGGGTCAGGTTGGGCCACTGCGCCGCGTAGTCGCGGTTCAGCTCCATCCACTTCTCCGCGCGGCCGTCGGTGTCCGGCACGATGGCCTCGGCCGGGCATTCCGGCTCGCACACGCCGCAGTCGATGCATTCATCCGGGTGGATGACCAGCATGTTCTCGCCCTCGTAGAAACAGTCCACGGGGCAGACCTCGACGCAATCGGTGTACTTGCACTTGATGCAGTCTTCCGTCACGACGTAGGGCATGATTCGTTCTCCGCTGTTCTCGCCAGTTCCGGCGGTGTTCACGCGCCGGGGTTCGAGTCGCTTCGATGGACGCTTCGACTGACGTGCTCGCGCGTGGGCGCGGCTGAGGTCATGAAAGGACCATGGCCCGACCGCGGCGCTTGCCTAGCACGCCGCCCGAGACGGGATCAACCCCGCCGGTTGTGTGGGCGCATGCGACGCAGCCCCACCCTCCATATTCCCCTCCGCGACCGCCTCCAGGAAGGTGCGCAGCGCCACCGTCTCCATGGAATCCACCCGCCGGACGAAACGGGTGGGCATGCGCGCCAGTTCCGGCGGCAGCGGACGGGCGGTGAACAGGCCGCGCCAGGGCTCCCGCTCCACCACGACGCGGGGCAGGACGGTGACGCCCATGCCGGCGCCGACGCAGCCCAGGATGGCCTCCAGCGCTCCGAACTCCATCACCCGGTAGGGGACCCGCCCGGCCTCGCGCATCGCCGTCTCCGCCCGCGCGCGGTAGGCGCAGCCGCGCCGGAAGGCCAGCAGGGTGTTCCGCCCCGACTCGCTGGTGATGCCGCTGGCCGGTTCGACCAGCACCAGCTCCTCCTCGAAGACGGGCTGGCTGACCAGTTCCGGATGCTCCACGGCTCCCGAGACGAAGGCGCCGTCGATGCGTCCGGCCAGCACCTCCCCCAGCATGGTTTCGGTGGGGCCGGGGACGATGGTCAGATCGACGTCCGGGTTCTCCGCGTGGAAGCGGGCGAGGATCGGCGGCAGCCGCACGGCGGCGGTCGTCTCCATGGTGCCGACGGACAGCCGCCCGCCCCGCCCCGCCGCGTCGGCCACCGCGTCGCGCGCCTGGGCGACGAGGCGCAGCACGCGGTCGGCGTAGTCGGCCAGCACCCGCCCGGCCGGCGTCGGCGCCATGCCCCGGCTGAGCCGCAGGAACAGCGGCACGCCGAGATCCTCCTCCAGCCGCTTCAGCCGCGCCGTCACGTTGGACTGGACGCAGTTCAGCGTCTCCGCCGCCCGGCTGACGCTGCCGGTGTCCGCCACCGCCTTCACCACCCGCAGGCCCGCGAGGTCCATCGCCCCCCTCCCCGATCCGGACATCTCCCATCACTCACAGTGAAGCATAGCATCGAAACAAATCATTAGAAATGAGGGTTCCACCGCGCGAGGATGGGCGCACACGAAAAACACGACCCTGCGGGAGGAAGCCATGGTCCGGGTGCTGATCGGCGGCGTGCTGGTGCTGGTCATCTCCATGGGGGTGGGGCGCTTCGCCTTCACGCCGATCCTGCCGGCGATGCAGGCGGCCACCGGGCTGGGCACCGACGCCGCCGGACTGCTCGCCTCGCTGAACTACCTCGGCTATTTCCTGGGGGCGCTGGGCGCCGGTCTGGTGCCGCAGGGCGCGGCGCGCACCGCCGTCTTCCGCACCGCGCTGATCGCCAGCGTCACCTCCACCGCCGGCATGGGCTTCACCGAGGGCATGGCGGCCTGGGCCGTGCTGCGCTTCGTCTCCGGGCTGGCCAGCGCCGGCCTGTTCATCCTGGGCATCGCCATGACGCTGGACGCGCTGGCCCGCGCCGGGCGGGAGTCCTGGACCGGCTGGCTCTACACCGGCGTCGGCCTCGGCATCGCGTCGAGCGGCCTGTTCGTCGCCGTGATGGGCGACCGGCTGGGCTGGCGCGGCGACTGGCTGTGGCTGGGCTTGGCCTGCCTGGGCTTCGGCACCCTGTCCTGGCTGTGGGTGAGCGACCCGCCGCACGAGACCCGCCACGCCGCCGCCCGACCCGCCGCCCGACCCTCCGGCCCGCCCTCCGCGCCGATGATCCTGCTGACTCTGGCCTATTTCCTGGAGGGGGCCGGCTACATCGTCACCGGCACCTTCCTGGTCGCCATCCTGAAGACGATGCCGGAGACGGCGCAGCTCGGCGCCGCGGCCTGGATGGTCACCGGTCTGGCCGCCATGCCGTCCGGCATCGTCTGGGCGGCGGCGGGACGGCGGTTCGGCCTCTGGCGGGCGCTGATCCTCGCCCACGTCGTACAGGCCGTCGGCATCCTGCTGCCCATCACCGGCTCCCCGGCGGCGGCCCTGCTGTCGGCCGTGCTGTTCGGCGGGACCTTCGTCGGCATCGTCACCCTGTCCTTCACGCTGGGGCGCCACTTGTCGGGCGAGGCGTCGGCCCGCGTCATCGGCGCGCTGACCGCCGTCTACGGGCTGGGGCAGATCATCGGGCCGGTGCCGGCGGGGCTGGTGGTGGCGCGCACCGGCAGCTTCGATTCCGCCCTGCTGGGGGCGGCGGCCGCGGTGCTGGCCGGCGCGCTTCTCCTCGCCGCCGGAGCCTGGATGGCCGGACGTTCCGGCCCCGCCACGGTTGCCCTGGGCGCCGGGCGCGGGTAGCCTGCCGCCATGTTCGATCCGCTGCACCCCGAGGACTCCCGCCGCCACGCCCCCGCGACGGAACGCAACCGCGCCCCCATCCTGGAGGTGCTGCGCCGCGTCCTGCCGCCCCGCGGGCTGGTTCTGGAGGTCGCGAGCGGCACCGGCCAGCACGCCGCCGCCTTCGCCGCGGCGCTGCCCGGCGTGACGTGGCAGCCGAGCGACCCCGACCCGGGCCTGCGCGACAGCGTCCGTTCCTGGGCCGCCGCGGCGGCGCTGGCCAACCTGCGCGACCCGCTGGACCTCGACGCCGCAGCCGCCGACTGGCCGGTCCGCAACGCCGACGCGGTGGTCTGCATCAACATGATCCACATCGCCCCGTGGGATGCGGCGCTCGGCCTGTTCGCCGGGGCCGCCCGCCTGCTGCCGGCGGGCGGGCCGCTGCTGCTCTACGGCCCCTTCACGCGCGGCGGGCGGCACAGCGCGCCCAGCAACGCCGCCTTCGACGCCGACCTGAAGGCCCGCAACCCCGCCTGGGGCGTGCGCGACCTGGACGCGGTGGAGGGCGCCGCAATCGGCTTCACCCTGGACGAGCTGGTGGAGATGCCCGCCAACAACCTGACCGTCGTCCTGCGTCGCCGCTGACGTTCCGCCCGATCCCCAATCCGGACCACCTCGCCCGAGGTGCGGTCTTCTGCCGCAGTTTCGCACCCGCGAGATTTGCTATTGTTTCCCTGCAGCGCTTGAGTTTGTAAACAAATTACAAATTGGGGGAAATGATGAAGCGGAAGCTGGTTCCGGACGTGGTGAAGTCGCAGGAACTCATCCTGGTGACGGAGGACACCTCCGTCCTGACCGTGTCGAAGCTGATGGCGGAGAAGAACATCGGCGCCGTCCTGGTGGTGAACCACGGCGACCTCGTCGGCATCGTCACCGAGCGCGACCTGAACAACAAGGTGCTCTCCACCCAGATCGACGCCTTCGAGACCGAGGTGTCGGCGATCATGACCCGCAACCCGGACACCCTGCCGCCGGACGCGGACGCCATCGACGCGCTGACCCTGATGCAGTCGAAGCACTACCGCCACCTGCCGATCACCCAGGGCAAGCGCGCGGTCGGCATCGTCTCGATCCGCGACCTGTTCAAGCTCGCCTACGAGCATCTGGTGGAGGAGGTGGAGTTCCGCGACGGTCTGATGCGGACCTGATCCCCGGAATGCGAACGGGCCGCCCCCGCGAAGGGGCGGCCCGTCGGAAGACCCGTTCGGGAAGGCCGGAGCGTCAGTGCGCTTCGGCCTTCTTCCGTTTGCGGCGGGCGGCGGCCATCAGGTTCAGCGCCTCGACCAGCGTCGAGAAGGCGATGGCGAAGTACAGGTAGCCCTTCGGGATGTGGAAGCCGAAGCCGTCGGCGATCAGCGCCACGCCGACCAGCAGCAGGAAGGACAGGGCCAGCATCTTCACGGTGACGTGGCGGTTCACGAAATCGCCCACCGGGCGGGCGGCGAACAGCATCACCGCCATGGCGATGACGACGGCGGTGACCATCACCGGCAGGTCGTTGGACATGCCGACCGCGGTGATCACGCTGTCCAGCGAGAAGACGATGTCCAGCACGATGATCTGCCCGACGACCGCGCCGAAGCTGGCGAGCTTGGGGGCGGCGCTGCCCTCCTCGTGGCCTTCCACCGTGTTGTGGATCTCGATGGTGCCCTTGGCCAGCAGGAACAGGCCGCCGCCGAGCAGGATCAGGTCGCGGCCCGAGAAGCCCATGCCGAGCACGGTGATCAGCGGTTCCGTCAGGGTCGCCACCCAGGAGATGGAGGCGAGCAGCAGAAGCCGCATGATCAGCGCCAGCGCCAGACCCAACTGCCGGGCCTTCTGCTGCTGGTGGACCGGCAGCTTGGCCGCCATGATCGAAATGAAGATGATGTTGTCGATGCCGAGCACGATCTCCAGCGCGGTGAGCGTCAGGAGGCTGGCCCAGACCTGCGGGTCGGAGAACAGTTCGAGCATGGGGGCGGCGGGCTCCGAAAAAGTCGGCCGTTGCGGGATTATTTTGCGCAGATGAGGTTGCGGCCCCTGAATGGCAATGGCCCCGCCCGCGCTTCACCGCCGCTTTTCCCGGCTGTTCCGGCTTACTCCTCTCCGTAGAGCTGGTCGAGCGCCCGGCGGTCGCGCTTGGTCGGACGCCCGGCGCCGGGCTCCCGCGGGGCCGGCGGCGCGCGGTAGGGGTCCTGGATCGCCTCCTCCCGCACCGGCGGGGCGAGATCCTCGTAGAGGGCCTGCGCCTCCGGCGCCGGGCCGCGCCGGCTGCCGAGCGCGATCACCTTGATCACGCGGATGTGCCGCCCCTGCGCGAAGGTCAGCACGTCGCCGGGCTTCACCGCGTAGTGCGCCTTGCCGACCAGCGTTCCGGACACCCGCACGCCGCCGCCGTTGCACAGCTTCGCCGCGAGGCTGCGCGTCTTGAAGAAGCGCGCGAACCACAGCCACTTGTCGATCCGCAGCCGGCCCGCCGGGGTGGGGTCGGAGCCGGAGTCGGAGAAGTTGTCGTTGTCGTCGAGGTCGGTCATGCGGTGCCCCCACCCTTCCCACGGCTGGCGCCGCGGGCCCCTTCCCTCCCCCGCTTCGCAGGGGAGGGAGTTATCCCCTCCCCCGCCCAGCGGGGGAGGGTCAGGGTGTGGGCAATCGTGACCAGAAAAATCACGTTTCTCATCCAATTCCCGAAAGCTGGCGCAGCTTGGCGAAGGGGTGGTCGGCGTTGACCGGGGTCTCGCGGCGGGGCTTGTGGCGCGGGTTGCGGCGGCGGCGCCAGGAGACCGCCCCATCCTCCGCCACCGAGCGGGTGTAGCCAAGCCCCTTCATCACCGCGCCCAGCTCGTCCGGCTTGGCGCCGATCATCTGGGCCAGCGCCGGCTCGGCCACCGCCCGGCCCTCCTTGGCGGCGGTCAGCAGCTCGGTCTCCAGCCGGTCGAGCATGTCCACCCGCAGCGCCCGCGGTCCCGCCGCCGGGTAGCCGATGGCGTCCCAGAAGGCGGGCGGCGCGCCCGCCGCCTCCACCGAGACGCGGCCCGGCGGCGGGATCGGCACGGGCAGGGGCAGACGGTGCTTCACCGCCCACAGCAGCCCGCGCAGCTCCACCGCTCCCGGCTTGGCGAGCGCCGTCAGGTAGAGGTGCGAGACGCCGAGCCGTACCCCGTGGCGGGACAGCGCCTTGCGGTCGGCCTTCTCCAGCCCTTCGACCAGCGGGGCGACCGGCGCGCGGGGCATCGCCCCCATGTTCTCGACGAGCTGGAAGGCCAGCCCGCGCGCGGCGCCGGTGAGATCGGCCGCGTCGCGCAGCGCCAGCAGGGGGCGCAGCCGGGCGGCGATGCGGTCCTTCACCCAGCGCTCCAGCCGGACGCGCACGCGGTCGAGCTGCCCCTGGTCGAGCAGCCCCTCGTCGAAGGGCAGGACCGCCGGGGTCAGCACCGACGGGCCGGGGCCGAGCCGGGCCACCGGCAACCCGTCCGCCGTCAGCACCCCGTCCGGGCCGAGGGCGAACACGTCGTCCGGTTCCTGCTCGAAGGCGCGCAGGCGGGACGCCACCTCCTCGCGCAGCGCGCGGCGGGCGGCGGTCAGCAGGGACTTGGCCTCCTCCGACCGCTCCGGGGCGTCGGGGACGAAGCGGAAGCCCTCCAGCCGGCCCACCGGGTGCCCCTCCACCACCACCTCGCCGTCGGCACGGACGCCGCCGATCAGGTCCCGCCCGTCCTTCAGCGTGCGGACCAGCGTGGCCGAGCGGCGGTCGATGAAGCGCTGCGTCAGCCGCTCGTGCAGGGCGTCGGACAGCTTGTCCTCGATGGCGCGGGTGCGCGCCTGCCAGTGCACCGGGTCGGTCAGCCAGCTCGGCCGGTTGGAGATGTAGGTCCAGGTGCGGATGTGGGCGATGCGGGCGACCAGCGCGTCGATGTCGCCCTCGGTGCGGTCCAGCCGGGCAATCTGCCTGGCCGCCCAATCCTCGTCCAGCCGCCCGATGCCGGTGCGCAGCTGCCGGAAGATCTGCCCGAGCAGCCGGGTGTGGGCGTCCGACAGCACCTTGCGGAAATCGGGGACCTGGCAGACCTCCCAGAGCAGGCGCACGTTGTCGCGGCCCTTGGCGAGGTCCATCACCTCATGGTCGCGGACCAGCGCCTGGAGCGCCAGATGGTCGTCGGCGTCGCGGGCGCGCAGCAGCTCCGGGATCGGCGGGCGCTCCTCCAGCGATTTCAGCAGGAAGCCCGGCGTGTCGAAGCGCAGCTTGCTGTTGCGCCACATCAGCGTCTTGATCGTCTCGAACTGGTGGTTCTCGACGCGGTCGACCACGTCGGCCTCCAGCTCCCCCACCTCGTCGGTGGTGCCGAAGGTGCCGTCGCGCATGTGACGCCCGGCGCGCCCGGCGATCTGCGCCACCTCCGGCGCGCGCAGGCGGCGCGGGGCGAAGCCGTCGAACTTCACGATGCGGGCGAAGGCCACATGGTCGACGTCCATGTTCAGCCCCATGCCGATGGCGTCGGTCGCCACCAGATAGTCCACCTCTCCCGCCTGATAGAGCCCGACCTGCGCGTTGCGGGTGCGCGGGCTGAGCGCCCCCAGCACCACCGCCGTGCCGCCGCGCTGGCGCCGGATCATCTCGGCCAGCGCGTAGACATCGGTCGCCGAGAAGGCGACGACGCAGGAGCGCGGCGGCAGGCGCGTCAGCTTGCGGTAGCCGGCGTAGGTCAGCTGCGAGAAGCGCGGGCGGCTGATGAACTCGGCCCGCGGCACCAGCCGACGGATCAGCGGCTGCACCGTGTCGGAGCCGAGGAACATCGTCTCCACCAGCCCGCGCGCGTTGAGCAGCCGGTCGGTGAAGATGTGCCCGCGCTCCGGGTCGGCGCAGAGCTGCACCTCGTCCACCGCCAGGAAGTCCACCGCCCGGTCGAGCGGCATCGATTCCACCGTGCACACCCAGTAGGACGGGCTGGGCGGCAGGATCTTCTCCTCCCCCGTCACCAGGGCCACGGCGTTCCTGCCCTTGATCGACACGATGCGGTCGTAGTTCTCGCGGGCCAGCAGGCGCAGCGGAAAGCCGATCATCCCCGTCCGGTGGCCGAGCATGCGCTCGATGGCGAGATGGGTTTTCCCGGTGTTGGTCGGCCCCAGCACGGCGACCACCCGGCCACCCGCACCCAGACCGCCCCCGGACGAAGAAAGGACAGAGGTCATAAGCGTAAGTTTTGGGCCTGGGGACCGGCAATGCAAGCGTCAGGGCGGCCGTGCCGTGCTGCAAGGACCATCCGGGGCCGCACTCTTCCGGGAATGGTATAAAACCTCGGGCCGATGGACGCGCGCCGGTTATCCCGTCTACCCTGGCGCGCTCCACCCTAAGGGATTCCTCATGCGCCGTATTCCCGCCCGTCCGCTCGCCGCCGCGCTGATGCTCGCAACCCTGGCGCTGCCGCCCGCCGCCGCCCGCGCGGAGGCCCCCCCGGTGACCGAGGACGGGGCCAAGGCGCTCGCCGCCGCGCTGAAGGACGGGCTGGCCCGCTGGTTCCCCAAGGGCGCGGAGGACGCGACCGAGCTGCGCTGGACCGGCGAGCCGGTGGCGACCCCCGCGGGCGACCATTACGAGGTGGCTCTGCCCGCCCTGACCGCGGTGTCGGACGACGGCACCACCGCCAACATCGGCACCATCCACCTGACGGTGACGCCGCAGGATGGCAACACCCACGCCGTCACCGCCACCCTGCCCGACCGCGTCGCCATCCTGGACAACGGCAAGCCGTCGGCCACCGTCAAGCTGGGCCGCCAGCGCATCAGCGCCCTGTGGTCCGGCACCTACGAGACGGCGCTGTCCATGGACGCGGAGCTTGGCGACCTGTCGGTCACCAGCGACCGCAAGGACAAGAAGGGCAAGAAGGACGACAGCGCCCTGACCGTCGGCGCGATCACCGTCGCCGGGGAGCTGAAGCCGGACGGCACCGCCGCCGCCGGCACCCCGCTGTGGAGCGGCCCCGGCGCCCTGTCCGTCAGCAACCTGCGCTTCCTCGACGAGACGAAGAAGGAGGTGCTGAACCTCGGCGGCCTGACGATGGAGGGCACCTACACCCGCGTCGACCTCGCCCGCGCCGACGCCATGCAGCGGCTGACCCAGGCCCACGCCCTGGCCGGCACCCAGCCCCCGGCGGCCGAGCTGATCCCCCTGATGCAGAACCTGATGGGCGGCGCCAGCTGGCGCGTCCGCCTGTCCGGCCTGACCGCCCTGAATCCGGAGGACGGCACCCGCCTCGCCCTCGGCCAGCTCGTCCTGCGCGGCAGCGCCGAGGACCTGGACAAGCCGATGGCCTCCACCACCTTCGGGATCGAGTCCAGCGGCCTGACGCTGGAGCCGGAGGTGGCGCCGAAGGCCTTCATGCCGGACAAGCTGGACATCCAGATCAGCACCGCGAAGCTGCCGACCGCCTCGCTGTGGCGGGCCTTCGCCGACCTCGCCACGCTGGCCGAATCCCAGGCGGCCGCGGGCGAGGAGGACGAGGAAGACGGCGAGGGCGAGGAGGAAGCCGCCCTGCCGGACGACGGGACCGACGAGGCGGCGGTGGCCGCCATCGGCAACCGGCTGATGGGCGCCATGGCGGAGGTCGGGACGGAGCTGCGCATCGACCGCTTCGTGGTGAACACCCCGGCGGCCTCCGGCACCATGACCGGCGCCATGCGCATGGCCGCCAACTCCGCCTTCGGCGCGGTGGGCAGCAGCACCGTGCTGCTGCGCGGTCTGGACGCCGCCACCAAGGCGATGCAGCCCAAGCCGGGCAAGAAGGCCGACGAGAGCACCCAGAACGCGCTGGGCGTGATCGCCATGCTCCAGGCCTTCGGGCAGGCGTCCAAGGACGAGGCCGGCAACGATGTGCGCAGCTACAAGATCGACGTGACCGAGACCGGCCAGCTCCTGCTGAACGGGGCGGACATGAGCGCGATGATGGGCATGGGCCAGCCGGCGCCGGAGCCGGAGCCGATCCAGGGCAAGAAGCGCTGAGGCTTGGGGGCGGGTCGCCCCCACCCTTCCCACGGCTTCGCCGCGGGCCCCTTCCCTCCCCCGCTGCGCAGGGGAGGGAATTCCAGTCCCCTCCCCTGCGCAGCGGGGGAGGGTCAGGGAGGGGGCAATACTTCCCTCAACCCACCACTCCGGTTGCGAAACTCCCGCACAACGCCAGCCGATCGCTCTTGCATGGGGCGGTGCGCTCGCACATATCTGCGCCGTCCTTCGGACCCATCGGCAAGCCCATCAACAAGCCCACCACCAACAAGAACGATCAAGGATGACACCATGACCGAGGAACGGCTCAGCTTCCAGGCCGAGGTCAGCCGCCTGCTCGACATCGTCGCGCACTCGCTCTACAGCGAGAAGGAAGTCTTCCTGCGCGAGCTGGTCTCCAACGCCTCCGACGCCTGCGACCGGCTGCGCTACGCCGCGCTGACGCAGCCCGAACTGTCCGCCGACGACCCGAACCTGAAGGTCCGGCTGATCGTGGACAAGGAGGCGCGGACCCTCACCGTGGCCGACAACGGCATCGGCATGAACCGCGAGGATCTGGTCGAGAACCTCGGCACCATCGCGCGCTCCGGCACCGCCGCCTTCATGCGCAACCTGAAGGAAAGCGCCAAGGACGGCGACGCCAAGAAGGACGTCAACCTGATCGGCCAGTTCGGCGTCGGATTCTACTCCGCCTTCATGGTCGCCGACCGGGTGGAGGTGCTGACCCGCAAGGCCGGGGAGACGCAGGGCTGGCGCTGGCTGTCGGACGGCAAGGGCGAGTTCACTATCTCCGACGTCGCCGACCTGCCGCGCGGCACCCAGATCCGGCTGCACCTGCGCGAGGGCGACGACGAGTATCTGGAGGAACACCGCCTCTCCGCCATCGTCCGCAAGTATTCCGACCACATCGCCATCCCGATCCTCTTCGGCGAGGGCGAGGACGCCAAGTCGCTGAACAGCGCGTCGGCCCTGTGGATGCGCTCCAAGAACGAGATCACGGCGGAGCAGTACACGGAGTTCTACCACCACGTCGGGCACGCCTTCGACGATCCGTGGCTGACCCTGCACTGGCGGGCCGAAGGCGCCATCGAATACACCAACCTGCTGTTCGTGCCGTCCTCCAAGCCGTTCGACCTGTTCGACCCCAAGCGCGCCCACCGGGTGAAGCTGTACGTCAAGCGCGTCTTCATCACCGATTCGGCGGAAGGTCTGCTGCCGCCCTACCTGCGCTTCCTGCGCGGCGTGGTGGACAGCGAGGACCTGCCGCTGAACATCAGCCGCGAGATGCTCCAGCACAACCCGATGCTGGCCAAGATCCGCGCCGGCATCACCCGCCGCGTCCTGTCGGAGCTGGGCAAGAAGGCCCGCGACACCGAGAAGGCGGAGGAATACGCGACCTTCTGGGAAAACTTCGGCGCCGTCCTCAAGGAAGGCCTCTACGACGACTACGAGCACCGGGACGATCTGCTGAAGCTGATGCGCTTCCGCAGCACCGCCGGTGACGGCCTGGTCTCGCTGGAGGAGTATCTGGGCCGCATGAAGGAGGGCCAGGAGGCCATCTTCACGATCAGCGGCGACGACATCGAGACGCTGAAGCGCAGCCCGCAGCTCGAAGGCTTCAAGGCCAAGGGCGTCGAGGTGCTTCTGCTGACCGACCCGGTGGACGAGTTCTGGGTGCCGTCGGTCGGCAGCTTCCAGGACAAGCCCTTCAAGTCGGTGACCCGCGGCGGCGCCGATCTCGGCAAGATCCAGGGCGGCGAGGACAAGCCCGCCGAGGAGAAGGCCTCCGAGGGTGAGCTGACCGACCTGCTGGCGCTTCTCAAGCTGACGCTCCAGGACGCGGTGAAGGACGTCCGCCCATCCGAGCGCCTGACTGACAGCGCCGTCTGCCTCGTCGCCGACGAGAACGACATGGACATGCATCTGGAACGCCTGCTGAAACAGCACAAGCAGCTCGGCATGGACGCCCCGGCGGCCAAGCGCATCCTGGAGGTCAACCCCGCCCACCCGCTGATCAAGCGCCTCGCCGAGCGCGCCAAGGCGAGCGGTGCCGCGACCTCGCTGGACGACGCGGCGTGGCTGCTGCTCGACCAGGCGCGCATCGTGGAAGGCGAAGCCCTGCCCGACCCCGCCGCCTTCGCCCGCCGTCTGGCGAGCGCGATGGAGAAGGGGCTGGCGTAAGGCTTCCCGTTGCCCCCTCCCCTGCGAAGCTCTCGCACAAACCAAAGGTTTGTGCTGACGCGGCAGGCGGACCTACGGTCCGCCAAGAGCGGGGGAGGGCCGGGGTGGGGGCAAGGCTACCCGCCCACCCGCTCCGCCGGGAAGACCAGCGTCATGGTGGTGCCGCGGTCGGGGGCGGTGTCGATGTCCAGCCTCCCCCCGTGCAGCTCCACCAGCCGCTTGGTCAAAGGCAGGCCGAGGCCGGTGCCGATGTGGTTGCGGCCCAGCGCGCTGTCGATCTGTCCCCAGGGCTCCAGCGCTTTTTCCAGCTCGTCGGCGGTCATGCCGATGCCGGTGTCGTGCACCGACAGGCACAGGCTCCCGTCCGCCGCCACGCGGCCGTTCAGAGTGACCACCCCGTCGGGCGGCGTGAATTTCACCGCGTTGGACAGCAGGTTCAGCAGCATCTGCCGCAGCTTGCGCTCGTCGGCGCGCAGCGGCGGCAGGTCGGGCGGCAGGGCCGTGTCGATGCCGACGCCGGCCCGCCCGGCGCGGTCGGACAGCAGGCGGACGCTGCCCACGGCGACGCGCGGCACGTCCACCAGGGCCTCGGTCAGCTCCAGCCGCCCGGCCTCGGCCTTCGACAGGTCGAGCAGGTCATTGATGAGGTCCATCAGATAGCGGCCGCTTTCCGCGATGTCGCGGGCGTAGTCGCGGTAGAGCGGGTTGGCGATCGGCCCCAGAACCTCCTGCTCCAGCAGTTCGGCGAAGCCCATCATGGCGTTCAGCGGGGTGCGGATCTCATGGCTCATGCAGGCGAAGAAGGCGGTCTTGGCCCGGTTGGCGCGCTCCGCGGCGCGGCGGGCCTCGTCGAGCTGGCGGGTCCGCTGGATGATCTGCTCGTCCGTCCGCGCCAGCAGGGCCACCCCCGACCCGATGCCGAGGTACCGCCCCTTCTCCAGCACGACGAAGCCGGAGGCCAGCGCGCCGGGCTTGTCCTGCATGATCCGCCGCGCGACCTCGCACAGCGGAAGGTCCGCCTCGACCAGCAGCGCGTCCCGGTCCATCGCCATCCGCGCCGGCGCCTCCGGGTCGGCCAGCCCCGCCAGCGCCAGACGGTCCACCAGCCCCAGGACGCGCCCGTCCTCCGCGGTCACGGCGAGCGCCGGCAGGCCGGGCTGGGCGGTCAGCCGGTCCCGCAGGGCGCGGCAGGGCGCGTCCGGCCCGATGGACGGCTCACGGACGGCCAGCAGGGCCGCCGTCAGGACGGGAGCGGCCTCCGTTTCCGGCGTGCCGCCGGGGGCGGGACTGGTCGGATCGGGATCGAGCACGGGGTGACGCAGCCTCGTCTGTCGAATGGGTCGGTCGGTCCGGAACCGGAACGGCCCCGGACCCTCCATTCTGCCAGACGTTCGTTTGCAATTGGTTGCCGTATCAGGCGGCGCCGGCCGCCGGCATCGGGGTTTTCGCGGCGCCGTTTCCGCCCGTCCCGCCGGTCGCCGTGACCTGCACGTCCACCGTCATGCCGAGGAAATCCGAGGGCGACCCGGTCCAGGAGCCGCCGAGCGGCACCGCCTGCGACGGGTCGCGGGCGACGGCGACGCGGATCAGGTTCTTGCCGCCGATGATGCCGTTGGTCGGGTCGAACTCCACCCAGCCGCAGCCCGGCAGGTAGATCTCCACCCAGGCGTGGGTCGCCCCGCCGCCGGTCATCGCCCCGTCCTGCCCATCCCGCGCGGGATCATAGAGGTAGCCGGACACGAAGCGCGCCGCGAAGCCGAGCGAGCGCACCGCCTCCATCATCAAAAGCGCGAAGTCGCGGCAGGAGCCGCTGTTCGACGCCAGGGTGTCCACCGGGCTCTGGGTGCCTTCCAGGTCGCGGGCCTGGTAGGTGAAGGTCTCCTTGATGGCCCGGGTCATCGACACCAGCATGTCCTGCGTGTCGGGCGGCCCGCCCTCGCCCAGCGTCACGAACTGCCGCGCCCACTCGTCCACCCGATGCTCGGGGTCCGGATAGTGCCGCTGGGTGGTCAGCGCCAGATCCGGCACCTCCTCCGCGGAATAGCTGAAGGGGTAGGAACGCGCGTACTCCTCGATCGGGAATTCCAGCTCGCCCATCGGGAAGTGATCGACCCGGATGTGGCTTTCGAAGCGCAGCTCCGTCGCCGGCTGGTCGAAGCTCGCCACCGCGATGGAGTTGCCGAAGACGTCGTGGAGCCAGCGGACGGAGGCCGGCGGCGGGCTGATCACCAGACCCGTCTCGATCAGCCGCAGATCGTGGCTGTCGCGGGGCCGGAACATCAGGCGATGGTCGCCGAAGGTCACCGGGTTGGCGTAGCGGTAGGTGGTGGTGTGGTGGATGTCCAGGGTCATCATGGCGCGCGCCCTTTCCGTAAGCCGACACCAAACGTCGGCGTTTGTGAATGGTTCCGAATCACAGTATGGTGCTCGGGCATTCGGGTGGCCGTGCCGGGGAGGGACGGCGGCCAACGCGCGGCCTGGGCCACGGGGGCCAATCCACAGGGGCCAATCCACAGGGGCCGGACCGCGCGCGCCAGTGAGACGACAACAAGGGGACTTCCATGCCTTCGCGCCTCGAACAGCTCTGCATCGAGAAAGGGCTGAAGATGACCGACCAGCGCCGGGTGATCTCGCGCGTGCTGTCGGAGGCCGCCGACCACCCCGACGTGGAAGAGGTTCACCGCCGGGCATCCACCATCGACCCGCGCATCTCCATCGCCACCGTCTACCGGACGATGCGCCTGTTCGAGGACGCGAACGTCATCGACCGGCTCGACTTCGGCGACGGCCGCGCCCGCTACGAGGAAGCCGGGTCGGAGCACCATCATCACCTGATCGATCTCGAATCCGGAAAGGTGGTGGAGTTCCAGAATGAAGATCTCGAACGGCTGAAGGAAGTCATAGCCCGCGAATTGGGCTATGAACTGCTCGGCCATAGGCTCGAGTTGTATGGTGTTCCGTTGCGCCGCCGCACCACCACATCGGAGGGGGAGTAACGCCCGGGCGTGCCCGGCGTTGAGTCCTTTGGGACTCTCCGGGCACCATCCGGACGATAATCCCATCAATTGCGGGTTGCGCCGGGCGCGGGTCTGTCCAGAGGCGATGCGTGGTCCTAGCTTCAGGAACGCACACGAATCATCGACGGACCAACCGCCGCCATGGACGACACGAACAACGACCCGGTTCTCGCCCGCCTCGACCGTCTGACCGACAGCGTCACCCGCCGTCTGGACAAGCTGGAGGAGCGCCTGCGCATCCTGGAGCAGGACAACGGCGAGATCATCAACCTCCTGATCGCCGTCAAGGCGGGGCTGGAGGAATGCGCCGGAGAGATCGCCGCGGGCGAGCTGCTGATCAAGGCGGAGGATTCGGACGATTCCCCCAGCCCGTCGCTGCACTAAGCTGCGGCGGACGGCCCACCACAACGCATTTGACTTGTGACGCGGCGCGTTCCGCCGGATAAGGGCGCATGCAGACCAGCGCCACTCCCGTTCCCGACGCCGTCGCCTCCGGCCCTTCCACCGGGGGCCCCGTCACACATGGCGTCGGTCCTCTGGCCTCCATCGCGCCGGGGGTGGCCTTCTTCGACTTCGACGGGACGCTGATCCACGGCGACAGCCTGCTGATGTTCATCGGCGAGGTCATCGGGCGCAACCGCGCCCGGCTGGCCTTCCTGGACGCCCTGCGCTCCGGCCTGCACCGCCACGCGCGCGGGCGCGGGCCGGGGGTGGATTTTCCGGGGTCGGTCAAGACCATCCTGCTGCGCCGGACGCTGCGCGGCGTCCCGGTGGCCGACGCGCTGGCCGCCGCGGAACGGCTGGTCCATCGCATCCGCTGGCACGCCCCGCTGGTCGAGACGCTGAAGATGCACCGGCGCGAGGGGCGCCGGGTGGTGGTCGCGACCGGAGCGCTCGACATCTACATGCCGGCCCTGCTGCGCGGGTTGAACGTCGACGACCTGCTCGCCACCGGGATGGAGGTGGAGAACGACACCCTGACCGGACGGCTGTGCACCGGCAACTGCGTCCGGCTGGACAAGCTGGAGCGGGTGCGCGGCTGGATCGCCGCCAACGGCCCCTTCGGCGAGACCTGGGGCTACGGCAACCGGCCCAGCGACCTGCCGATGCTGTCCATCGTCGACCGCGCCACCGTCGTCAAGATCCGCTGATCGGGCGACGGGTGCCGACCACGGGGATTTGCAACCGCGGCCCGCGTGGCGTAAAGAAGCCCTTCAGGTTCAAGGGAAGCCCGTGGTGACATCCCCATGACGGCCGGCTTTTCCATCGACGCCGACATCCGCCCGCCCGGCCAGGGGGGCCGCCGCGCCGTCGTCGCCGACGACGACCCCGGCCAGCGGGACGCGCTGGCCCGCCATCTGGCCGAACGCGGCTTCACCGTGTCCACGGTGTCCGGCGGCTTCGAGGCGCTCGGCCTCATCGGGGCGGAGGGTCCCGCCGTCGCCCTGCTGCGCCGCCGCCGGCCGGAGGACGAGGGGGACCGGGCCGCGGCGCTGGCCTGCATGCTCTACCCGCACACCCGGATCATCCTGACCGCCGGCGCGCCGGACGACCAGTTGGACGCTGAGCCGGGCAACAGCCCGGTCACCGTGCTGACCCGCCCGGTGGATCTGGCGCTGCTCGACCGCTGCCTGGACGGGCTATAGGACCAGTTCGACCGGCATCCCCACCGCAAGCCCGCCCAAGCCGCGCCCAACGTCGCGGTCGGCGCGTCCCTGGTTGACGGCGATCTCCGCCAGACCGCTGGAGTTCGCGTACCACAGCGCCTCCCCCACCGGGACGTCGGCGAAGGTCCGGCCCCGGCGCACCGTGCGGCCGCCGGCCCGCAGCACCGCGTCCTCCGGCAGCCGGTCGGCGCGCAGGCCGGTCATGGCGTTGCCGTAGACGTCCACATAGACGATCCGCGCCAGATCGTCCGGCCAGTCGGGCCGCGCGAGGCTGGACGGGGCGACGGGCTCCAGCGCGACCGGGTTCCCCATGGCGAGGCTGGCCGCCACCGGGGCGAACAGGTCCCGCCCGTGGAAGCTGGCCGACAGCCGCTCGGGCCGCCAGCCGATGGTCCAGGCCCGCACCGACCCGGCGCGGCGCCGCAGCAGCTCGAACAGGCCGTTGTCCGGCCCGACGAAGCGGCGCCCGTCGGCCTCCACCACCAGCGGGCGGCGGTCGGTCCCGACGCCGGGGTCCACCACGCAGAGGAAGACGCTGTCCGCCGGGAATTCCGGAGCGTAGGCGGCCAGAAGATAGGCCGACAGCTGCGGGTCGAAGGCGGGGGCGTCGGCGAACAGGTCGATGACCGGCAGGCCCGGCGCCATCCGCGCCAGCACCGCCTTCATCTGCCCGGTGTAGGGGCCGGACAACCCGAAATCCGTAAAGAGCACGATCATCCCGCCACTGTAGCGCACTCCACTCCGTTCGGTAAGACACGGATCGTCACGAGCCGCCTTGCAAGGCCGGTGCGGCGGTTCATATATTCTTGGAACGCAAATGCACTCCGCCCCGTTTACTTGGTCCGCCCGCCCTAACCTTGCCGATCTTTGTCGGGATCAATGAATATGAACATATGTTCAAAAACCGTCGCGACGAAGAGCCTGACAAAGTTTATCGCCGTCATCGGCTTGGCCGCCGCTCTCCTCCTTCCGGGAGGCGCGATGGCCGAGGGTGAACGGCCGCAAGGCGAGCGCCCGAAGATCGTCGCCACCACCGGCATGGTCGCCGACCTCGTGCGGGCGGTGGCCGGCGACCGGGCGGAGGTGGAGGCGCTGATGGGCGAAGGCGTCGATCCGCACCTGTTCAAGCCCACCCGCTCCGACACGGTGAAGCTGCTGCGGGCCGACGCGGTGTTCATCAGCGGCCTGCATCTGGAAGGCAAGATGACCGCCGCCTTCGACCGGCTGCGCGAGTCCGGCAAGCCGGTCGTGGCGCTGGGCGACGCCGTGCCCAAGGAGCGGCTGCTCAGCCCGCCGGAGTTCGAGGGCGCCCACGACCCGCACATCTGGATGGATGTGGGCATCTGGGCCGGCACCCTGCCGTCCATCCGCGACGGGCTGTCCCGCCTCGACCCCGCGGGCGCCGAGACGTACGCCCGCAACGCCGACGCGTACGGGGCGGAACTGTCCCGCCTCGACGCGTACGCCCGGCGCATCCTGTCCTCCATCCCCGACAAGGCCCGAATGCTGGTGACCGCCCACGACGCCTTCAACTATCTGGGCCGCGCCTATGGGATCGAGGTGCGCGGCATCCAGGGGATCAGCACCGAATCCGAAGCCGGGCTGCGGATCATCGAGGAATTGGCCGCGCTGCTCGCCGACCGCGGCGTGCCGGCGGTCTTCCCGGAAACCAGCGTGTCCGACCGCAACGTCCGCGCCCTGGTCGAAGGGGCGGGGGCGCGCGGCCACCGCGTGACGCTGGGCGGCGCCCTGTTCTCCGACGCCATGGGCGCGCCGGGCAGCTATGAAGGCACCTACATCGGCATGATCGACCACAATGTGACGACCATCGCCCGCGCGCTGGGCGGCGAGGCGCCGGCCGACGGCTTCCAGGGCAAGCTCGCCCTGGCGCAGCGCTGACGCGGCGGAGGAGGAACGGACCATGCAGTATCTCTGGCGCACCCCCGGCAGCCGCACCGCCCCCGAGGAGGCCTCGCCCATCGGGCCGCCGCCCCTGGAGATCCGCGGCCTGACCGTCGCCTACCACCGCCGGCCGGTGCTGTGGAACGTCGACTACGCCGCCCCGCCGGGCGGGCTGATCGCCGTGGTCGGGCCGAACGGCGCGGGCAAATCGACCCTCATCAAGGCGTGCCTCGGGCTGGTCCCGCGCGTGTCGGGAACGGTCGAGGTGTTCGGGCGCCCGATCGCCAGGCAGCGCCGCCTGATCGGCTATGTGCCGCAGCGGGAAAGCGTGGACTGGGACTTCCCCGTCTCGGCGCTCGACGTGGTGGCGATGGGCCGCTACGGGAAGATCGGCTGGTTCCGCCCGGTCACCCGCGCCCACAAGGAGGCGGCGCTGCACGCGCTGGAGCGGGTGGGCATGGCCGACTTCGCCAAGCGCCAGATCGGCCAGCTGTCCGGCGGGCAGCAGCAGCGCGTCTTCCTGGCCCGCGCGCTGGCGCAGGAGGCGCAGCTCTACTTCATGGACGAGCCCTTCGCCGGGGTGGACGCCGCGACGGAGCGCGCGGTGCTCCAGGTGCTGCGCGACCTCGACGCCGCCGGGCGGACGGTGATCTGCGTCCACCACGACCTCCAGACGGTCAGCGACTATTTCGACCACGCCCTGCTGCTCAACACTCGCGTGGTCGCCCAGGGGCCGGTCGCGCGGGTGATGACGCCCGATCTGCTGTCCCGGACCTACGGCGGACGGCCCATGCCGGCCCCCGCGGCATTGGGGGCATTGGGGGCGGAGGCGTCATGACCGACTCCCTGTTCGAGGAGGCGTTGCGCGTCCTGACCTTCCAGTCCGGCTTCAACAGCGCCGTGGTGGTCGCCGGGACCGCCGCGCTGGGGTTGGCCGGCGGGACGGTCGGCACCTTCCTGCTGCTGCGCCGCCGCGCCCTGGTCAGCGACGCGCTGAGCCACGCCACCCTGCCCGGCATCGCCATCGCCTACCTCGTCGGGGCGGCGCTCGGCCTGCCCGAGCGCTCGCTGCCGCTGCTGCTGGCCGGGGCGGTGGCCAGCGGGGTGGTCGGGCTGCTGACGGTGCAGGTCCTGTCCCGCTTCACCCGGCTGACCGAGGATTCGGCGATCGGCGCGGTGCTGTCGGTCTTCTTCGGGCTGGGCGTCGTGCTGCTCAGCGTCATCCAGAATCTGGAGCTGGGCGGGCAGGCCGGTCTCAAGACCTTCATCCTGGGCCAGACCGCCGCCATGGCCCAGGGCGAGGCCATCGCCATCGGCCTGCTGGCCGCCGGGGCGGCGCTGGCCATCGCCCTGCTGTTCAAGGAATTGCGGGTGCTGGCCTTCGACCCCGGCTTCGCCGCCGTGCAGGGCTGGCCGGTGGGGGCGCTCGACCTCGCGCTGATGGGGCTGGCGACGCTGGTGACGGTGATCGGGCTCCAGACGGTGGGGCTGATCCTGGTGGTGGCGCTTCTCATCATCCCGCCCGCCGCCGCCCGCTTCTGGACCGACCGGCTGCCCGCCCTGACCGTCGCCGCCGCGGTGATCGGCGCGCTGTCCGGCTGGCTCGGCGCCACCCTGTCGGCCCTGCTGCCCAAGCTGCCGGCGGGGGCGGTGATCGTCCTGGTCGCCGGGGGCTTCTTCCTGCTCAGCTTCCTGTTCGCCCCGGCGCGCGGGCTGGTCGCCGCCGCGCTGCGCCAGGGGCGGCTGCGCCTGACCTTCGCGGAGCGGCGCGCCCTGACCGACCTTCTGGACGGCCGGCCGGTGGCGGGCGCCCCGGCGCTCTGGCTGCGCCTGCGCGGTTACGCCCATGACGGCGCCCTGACCCCCGCCGGACAGACCGCCGCCCGCGCGGCGGCGCGCGACCGCCGGCTGTGGGAGCGTTTCCTGGCCGACTATCCGGCCCTGCTGCCCGCCCACGCCAATTGGGGCGTGGACCCCATCGACTCGGTCCTGCCCGGCGACATGGTCCGGCTGCTGGAGGAGCGGAGCGCCCCGTCATGATGCCCGACGTCCAGGAATTCCTGCAGATCGACGCCCCCGCCCTGCTCGCCGCGGTGCTGGCCTGCGCCGCCTGCGCGCTGGTCGGCAATTTCCTGGTCCTGCGGCGCCAGGGGATGATGGGCGACGCGGTCAGCCACGCCATCCTGCCCGGCATCGTCGGCGGCTTCCTGGTCGCCGGCACGCGGGAGACGCTGCCGATGATGCTCGGCGCGCTGGCCGCGGCGGCGCTGGCCGGCCTGCTGATCGAGGCGGTGCGGCGGCTGGGCCGGCTGGAATCCGGCGCCGCCATGGGCGTCGTCTTCACCGTGATGTTCGCCGCCGGTGTGGTGATGATCGAGCAGGCGTCCGCCGGGGGCGTCGATCTGGACGCCGACTGCGTGCTCTACGGCCAGCTGGAGACGATCCTCTGGCTGGCCCCCAAGGGCTGGGCGTCGCTCGCCGACCCGGCGGTGTGGGCCGCCCTGCCGCGGGAGGTGCTGACGCTCGCCGCGGTCTTCGCGCTCTGCGTCGCCCTGGTCGGGCTGTTCTACAAGGAGCTGAAGATCACCACCTTCGACCCGGCGCTGGCCTCCACGCTGGGCATCCCGGCGGGGCTGTTCCATTACGGGGTGGTGCTTCTGGTCGCCGCCACCGCCATCGCGGCGTTCGAGGCGGTCGGCTCCATCCTGGTCATCGCCATGCTGATCGCCCCGCCCGCCGCGGCGCGCCTGCTGACCGACCGGCTGGCCGCGCAGATACTGCTCAGCGTCGCGCTGGGGGTTCTGGCGGCGCTGGCCGGCTATGGCGTCGCCGCCTTCGGGCCGATGCTGCTCGGGGCCTCCCACTCGCTGAACGCCGCGGGGATGATCGCGGTGGCGTCCGGGCTGATCCTGGCGCTGGCCGTCCTGTTCGGGCCGCGCCACGGCCTGCTGGGCCGGCGCCGCGCCGCCGGCCGGCTGCGCGCCGCCCCCGGATTCATTGCTCCGGAGGCGCAAAAGCCGTAACGTTTCCGCCTCGTCCCATGCGGAGCGTCGAATGCCGTTCCCCCACCGCCGGCTGCGCCGTTGGAGCTGGCTCACCCTGGTCGCGCTCCTTCTTCTGATGGCGAGCGCGCTGCACACGCTGCAGCATCTTGTGGAGCATGGGACCGACGAGCTGATCTGGCCCTTCTTCGGGATCGGGCTGGCCGGCGCGGTGATGGGTCTGGCGGTGCTGCGCGAGCGGGAGGCCACCCGGCGCGCCCAGGCGGAGGCCCGCGCCGCCGACAGCCGCGCGGCCGACGCCCACCGCCGCCTGTCCGAGGCCATCGAGGTCGTCAACGAGGGCTTCGCGCTGTTCGACGCCGACGACCGGCTGGTCCAGTGCAACGCCCGCTTCCGCGAGATCTACGCCCCGCTGGGTCCGCTGGAGCCCGGCATCACCTTCGAGTCGCTGATCCGCCGCGGCGCGGAGGCCGGCCATTATCCCGACTGCGGCACCGGCGACATCGACCGCTGGATCGAGCGTCAGATGGAGCGGCACCGCAACCCGCAAGGCCCGCAGGTGACGCGGATCGGCGACGGGCGCTGGTTCAAGATCGAGGAGCGGCGGACCAGCGACGGCGGCTATGTCGGGCTGCGCACCGACATCAGCGAGCTGAAACGGCGCGAGCAGGAGCTGGCCTACAAGTCCGACCTGCTGGAGGCCACCTTCAGCGCCATGTCGCAGGGCCTCGTGGTGTGGAGCGCCGACGGCCATTTCCTGACCTGCAACCGGCGCCTGCGGGAGATGCTCGACCTGCCGGACGACGCGCTCCATCCCGGCCTGAGCATGGCCGGCTTCCTGCGCTTCATGGCCGAGCGCGGCGAGTTCGGCCCCGGCGATACGGCGGAGATCGTCGCCCGCCACCTGGCCTACCTGCGCCCCGAGGGCGTCAGCCGCATCGAGCGCACGCGCCCCGACGGCCGGGTGCTGGAGATCACCGCCAGCTTCCTGCCCGACCGCTCGGTCCTGATGACCTACACGGACATCACCGACCACCGCCGGACGGAGCGGGCGCTGCGCGAGAGCGAGGACCGCTTCCGCAAACTGTCGGACGCCGCCATGGACGGCATCCTGGTGCATGATCAGGGAATCATCGCCGATGCAAACCGGGCCGCCGCCGCCATCCTGGGCTACGCGCCGGACGAGCTGACGGGGCAGTCCGTCACCGCGATGATGGCGCCGGAGGACCGCGAACTCACCTGGCTGCGCATCCGCGCCCGCGACGAAACTCCCTTCGAGACCGTCTGCCTGCGCCGCAACGGCGAACGGCTGACGGTGCAGGGGGAGACCCGCTACGTGCCCTACCGCGGGCGGACGATGGCGATGGTGTCCTTCCGCGACATCACCGCCCACCGCCGCACCGAGGCGCAGCTCCGCCTCGCCAAGGAGCAGGCGGAGCTGGCGAGCCGCGCCAAGTCGGAATTCCTGCGCACCATCAGCCACGAGATCCGCACCCCGATGAACGGCGTCCTGGGCATGCTGGGGCTGCTGCTGGACGGCCCGCTGGGGGAGGAGCAGCGCACCTACGCCCACACCGCCCGCGAGTCGGCGGAGGCGCTTCTGTCCATGCTCAACGATATCCTGGACATCTCCAAGATGGAGGCCGGGAAGCTGACCCTGGAGTCGGGCCGCTTCTCGCCCGCCGAGGTGGTGGAGAGCGTGGCCGAGCTTCAGGCCGCCCGCGCCTTCGCCAAGGGGATCGAGCTGGCCGTCTGCATCCCCGGCGGCCTGCCCGCGGCGCTGCGCGGCGACTCGGGCCGGGTGCGGCAGGTCCTGCTGAACCTAGTCGGCAACGCCGTCAAGTTCACCGACCGCGGCGGTGTCGCCGTCACCCTGTCGGCGGTGGTGTCGGACCAGGACGGCGACGGCCAGGCGCCGCCGCGCCTGCGCTTCGAGGTGACCGACACCGGCATCGGCATTCCACAGGACGCCCAGGCCGACCTCTTCACCGAATTCTCCCAGGTGCATCCCCGCCTGTCGCGCCGCCACGACGGCGCCGGGCTGGGGCTGGCGATTTCCAAGCGGCTGGTGGAGATGATGGGCGGAAGCATCGGTTTCGACAGCGCCGCCGGCCAGGGCAGCCGCTTCTGGTTCACCCTGCCGCTGGAGCCCGGAACGCTGCGGACCGCCGGCGCGGAGCCGCCGCCTCTGGCCGGGCAGACGGTCCTTCTTCTGGAATCCAACCCCGTCGCCTGGCGGGCCCTGGCCGAACAGCTCCGCTCCTGGGGGGCCACGGTCAGCGCGCCGGACGTGGTGGCGATGGTGGCGGGGTTGGACGCCGGCACCCTGCCCGCCGCCGATGCCGCGGTGATCGGCAGCGTGGAGACCCCGGTCGCCGGCTCGCTGCCCGACCGGCTGCGCGCGCGGGGCGTCGGGCGGATCGTCCGTCTCACCCTGCCGCACCGGACCGTGGGCGGGGATGGCAACGGCGCCGACGCCACGGTGACGAAGCCGGCCCGGCCCTCCCGCCTGCTCGCCGCCGTGACCGGGCGGAGCTTGGTGGAGGCACCGCCCACCGCGGAGCCGCGTCCGCACGGCGCGGCCGTTCCGCCCCCCGCCGGAACGGGCCGGCGGATTCTCCTGGTCGAGGACAGTCCGACCAACCAGATGGTCGCCGCCCTGCTGCTGCGCGGTGCCGGCCATCGGGTCGACATCGCCAACAACGGGCGGGAAGCGCTGGAGGCGGTGGAGGCCGCGGCGTCCGGCCCGTCGCCCTACGGGCTGGTCCTGATGGACCTCGCCATGCCGGAGATGGACGGGCTGACCGCCACCCACCGGCTGCGCGCCCTGCCGGCGCCGGCCGGCACCGTGCCGATCATCGCGATGACCGCCGACGCCATGGACAGCGACCGCGAGCGCTGTCTAGCCGCCGGGATGAACGGGCATGTCGCCAAGCCGATCGACCGCCCGCATCTGCTGGAAACCGTCGCCCGCTGGCTGGAGGCCGCCCCGTTGGAGGCCGCCCCGTTGGAGACCGCCGCGCCCGCAGCGTCTTTGGACAGCCCCGCCCAGACCGCGGCGGGCGTTCTGGACATGGACGTTCTGGGCATGGACGTTCTGGGCATGGACGCTCTGGGCATGGACGTGCTGGACATGGAGGTGCTGCAGCAACTCGCCCAGGATCTCGACGCGGAGCTTCTGGCCGACGTCATCCGGCAGTTCGTGGAGGAGACGCTGGAGCGGGCCGAGAGAATCGCCCGCGGCGGGGCGGAAGCGGCGGAGGGGGGCCCGGCCGATCTCGCCGGACTGGCGAAGGAGGCCCACACGCTGAAGAGCACCGCCGGGACCTTCGGCGCCCGCGACTTGTCGGCGGCCGCCCGGGCGCTGGAGCTGGCCTGCCGGAGCAACGCGGTGAGCGAGGTGACGTCGCTGTGCCGCGACATCCCCCGCCTGACCCGGGAAGCCGTGGAGGCCTACCGGCTCCGCGGCTATGTCACGTCATGACGCCGCTTCACTCCATGACGCTGATGTTGACCGCGGCGTCCTTGCCGTTGTTGCCGCGCGCGACCTCGAACTGGACGCGCTGGCCCTCGGACAAGGCGTGAAGACCCGACTTCTGCACGGCCGTGATGTGCACGAACACGTCCTTGGCGCCAGCCTCCGGCGCGATGAAGCCATATCCCTTGGTGGTGTTGAACCATTTGACGGTGCCGGTGGTCATAAGGCGAACTCCTGCTCCTCGGTCGGGGGCCGCCGCCGGTCCGCGCCGCGGGGCGCAAGGGGCCGGCGAAGGACAATGGGCTGTGCGGCGGTCATGTGCGGCGGTCCGCTGTGGCGCCACGCGGAAGCGCAAGCAAAGCAACGCGAGGGGAGGCTAGCCGGATGGCACCGGTACCGGCAAGGCGGCTTCACGGCATATGCCCAATGTGGCCAAACCGGTCATTTGGAAATAAGCCGATGGCGGCAGGTCCCGGCACGGCAAGACTTTCGATGGTCTTGCGTGAATTGAACGCACACGAAGCCTATGCTTCGGCAGGACCAGCGGCGGGCGGGCGGGAACGGGGTATGGAATTCCCGGGGCGGCCGGGATTCAGAGTTTTCCTTCGGCCTGCCAGGCGAGGCGCTTGCGGTAGATGGTCGAGGCGCTGATCTCCAGCAGGGCCGCGGCGCGGGGGATGTTGCCGTCGCAGGCGGCGATGGCCTCCTCGATGGCGTCGCGCTCCACCTCCCACAGCGGTTTCACCGCCTTCGGGGATGGCGCTTGGGCCACGGCGCCTTGGGCGTGGACATGGCCTGCGCCCTGGCCGTTTCCGCCGCCGTTGGCGGGAAGCGGCGCCGCGGTCCCCGCCGGGGTGCCGAGCGGAGCCGGCAGCATGGCCGGCGTCACGGTGTCGCCGTCGTGCAGGACCACGATGTTGCGCACCACGTTCTGCACCTGCCGCACGTTGCCCGGCCAGTGGTAGGTGCGCAGCGCCTGCTCCGCCGCCGGGGAGAAGCGGACGAAGCCCTTGCCCTCCTCCCGCGCGTAATCGGCCAGGAACTGGCGGCAGATCTCCAGCACGTCGTCCTCGCGCTCGCGCAGCGGCGGCAGGTGGATGGGGATGACGTGCAGCCGGTAATAGAGATCCTCGCGGAAGCGCCCCTCCTCGACCTCGCGCAGGGGGTCGCGGTTGGTCGCGCAGATGATGCGCAGATCGACCTTCTCCAGCCGGCTGCCGCCGACCGGCGTGAAGGTGCCGGTCTGGATGAAGCGCAGCAGCTTGGTCTGGAGGTCGGGCGCCAGCTCACAGATCTCGTCGAGGAACAGGGTGCCGCCGTTGGCCCGCGCCGCCGCGCCCTCGCGGTCGGCCACCGCCCCGGTGAAGGAGCCCTTCATGTGGCCGAAGATCTCGCTCTCCATCAGGTCCTTGGGGATGGCCCCGCAGTTGATGGCGATGAAGGGCCGGTCGGCCCGCGGGCTCTGGCGGTGGATGGCTTCCGCGCAGACCTCCTTGCCGGTGCCCGACTCGCCGGTGATGAAGACCGTCGCGCGGGAGGAGGCGGCGCTGTCGATGATCCGGTACACCGCCTGCATCGCCAGCGACGAGCCGAGAAAACCGTGGTAGCGGCTACGCCCCAGGTCCTTCTCGAAGCTGTCGACGAGCTGGGCGAGGCGCAGCCGCTCCATGGCGTTGCGCACGGTGACGGTCAGCCGCTCCGCCGAGAAGGGCTTCACCAGGAAATCATAGGCGCCGTAGCGCATCGCCTCCACCGCCACCCCGACCGACCCGTGGGCGGTGATGATGATGACCGCGCAGGGCAGCGCCTGGGCGCTGATCCGCTTCAGCACCTCCATCCCGTGCATGTCGGGAAGCTGGAGGTCCAGAAGCACGATCCGCGGCACGCCGTCGGCGAGCTGCTCCAGCGCCGCGGCTCCGGTCTCCACCGTGGTGACGGCGCTGCAATCCTTCTTCAGGAACTCCGCATAGACGCGGGCCAGCGACGGCGTGTCTTCGACGAGAAGGATCGGTGTGGAGCGCGGGGGCATGGACCGTATGGATTCGAAAGAAAATCACGGCGGAGTGGTCGGATTGCACTGGTTATCAGCAAATCCTTAAAAATCCACTCTACGCGATGACGGGCCGTGGGCGAAAGACCTGGAATGCGGCCGCGCAACGAAATATCCCATCCATGGTTTCACACCCCGGCCATGGATGTGCATTTCACACCGGATTTGCTGTGAGGATGAGCGAAGGACGCTTGTACTGGACGCCATGATGGAATATCTGAATTCTACAAAATCCATCGCCCACACAATCCATAGCAAGGAGCGGCGGACCCCCGTGGCCGAAACATCCGTGCTGTCCGGCAAGCGCATCCTGCTCGTCATCGCGGGCGGCATCGCGGCCTACAAGAGCCTGGAGCTGATCCGCCGCCTGAAGGAGCGGGGCGTGCGCGTGCGCGCGGTCCTGACCCGGGCGGGGGCGCAGTTCGTCACCCCCCTGTCCGTGCAGGCGCTGACCGAGGACACCGTCTACCAGGATTTGTGGTCCCTGACCGACGAATCGGAGATGGGGCACATCCAGCTGTCGCGCGACGCCGACCTGCTGGTCGTCGCCCCGGCCACCGCCAACCTGCTGGCCCGCATGGCCGCCGGCATGGCCGACGACCTGGCCGCCACCGTGCTGCTGGCCACCGACAAGCCGGTGCTCGTCGCCCCGGCGATGAACGTCCGCATGTGGGAGCATCCGGCGACCCGCGACAACCTCGCGCTCCTGGAGAAGCGCGGCGTCCGCCGGGTCGGCCCGAACAAGGGCGAGATGGCCTGCGGCGAGTACGGGTTCGGGCGCATGGCCGAGCCGATGGAGATCGTCCAGGCCATCGCCACCCATTTCGAGGAGCTGGACGCGCCCAGGCCGCTGGCCGGCAAGCGCGCCCTGGTCACCAGCGGCCCGACGGTGGAGCCCATCGACCCGGTGCGCTTCATCGCCAACCGTTCCTCCGGCAAGCAGGGCCACGCCATCGCCGCGGCGTTGCGGCGGCTGGGCGCCGAGGTGACGCTGGTCACCGGCCCGACCGGCCTGCCCGAACCGCTTGGCTGCACCGTGCGCCCCATCGAGACGGCGCGGGAGATGCTGGCGGCCTGCGAGTCGGCCCTGCCCGCCGACATCGCGGTCTGCGCCGCCGCCGTCGCCGACTGGCGCGTGGCCGGCGAATCGGACCGCAAGCTGAAGAAGGACGGCGGCGGCCCGCCGAGCCTGACCCTGACCGAGAATCCCGACATCCTGGCGACCCTGTCCCAGCCCGGACCGCGCCGCCCGGCGCTGGTCGTCGGCTTCGCCGCGGAGACCGGCAACGTGGTGGACTACGCGACCGCCAAGCGCGCGCGCAAGGGCTGCGACTGGATCGTCGCCAACGACGTGTCGCCTGGCACCACGACCTTCGGCGGGGCCGACAACACCGTCCATCTGATCCGCGCCGACGGCACGGAGGACTGGCCCACCATGGGCAAGGACGCCGTGGCCGCCCGCCTGGCCGAGGCCATCGCCCGGCATTTCAACCCGCCCCCCACCCCCGCCCCCCAGGAGACCATTCCGTGAGCGCAACGGCATCCGCCATTCCCGTTCCCATCGTCCGGCTCGCCCACGCCGCGGGGCTGGACCTGCCGGCCTACGCGACGGAACACGCGGCGGGCATGGACCTGCTGGCCGCGCTGGCCGAGCCGGTCGTCCTGGAGCCGGGCCGCCGCGCGCTGATCCCCACGGGCGTCGCCTTCGCCCTGCCCGACGGGTACGAGGCGCAGGTGCGGCCGCGCTCCGGCCTGGCGCTGAAGCACGGGGTCACGGTGCTGAACAGCCCGGGCACCATCGACGCCGATTACCGCGGCGAGGTCGGGGTGATCCTGATCAACCACGGCGACCAGCCCTTCACGGTGGAGCGCGGGCAGCGCATCGCCCAGCTGGTGATCGCCCGCTACGAGCGCGCCGCCTGGGCCGAGTCGGCCGCCCTGCCCGACAGCGCCCGCGGCACCGGGGGCTTCGGCTCCACCGGCCAGTTCGCCACGTCCTCCCCCGCGCAGGAGTCGCACTGATGCTCCGCATTTCCAAGAAGCTGATGTTCGCGATCGAGGCGGTGCTGGACATCGCCTACAACGCCGGCACCGAACCCGTGCAGTCCGGCGAGATCACCCGCCGCCAGGGCATCCCCAAGCGCTATCTGGAGCAGGTCCTTCAGCAGCTCGTCCGCGACGGCGTCCTTGCCGGCGTGCGCGGGCCGCGCGGCGGCTACCGGCTGGCCCGCGAGCGCCGGCGGATCACGCTGGGCGAGATCGTGAAGGTCGTCCGCTCCATGGAGACCGCGACCGACCCCATCGAGGAGCCGGCCGGCTCCATCCTGGGGCACAAGGTGGTCCGCCCGCTGTGGAACGAGCTTCAGGAGGAATGCATGAAGAAGCTCGACGACATCACCATCGAGGATCTCTGCCTGCGCGCCCGCACCGCCGGCGTGGAGAGCGAGACCGAAGACCGCATCGATTTTACGATTTGATCCCACCCGGAAAACGGTTAAATTCTACACATGCTGTAGAAAGTGGGAAAATACCACATACCGGAGGAGTGAAAAATGCCGGGTTCCGAGTTTCGCGGTAAGATCTACGACAGCATTCTCGACACCGTCGGCGCCACGCCGCTGGTGCGCGTCCAGCGGCTGGCCGATGACGCCGGCGCCAAGGCCCAGATCGTCGGCAAGCTGGAGTTCTTCAACCCGCTGGCCAGCGTGAAGGACCGCATCGGCTTCGCGATGATCGACGCCGCGGAACGCGCCGGCACCATCGAACCGGGCCGCACCACCCTGGTCGAGCCGACGTCGGGCAACACCGGCATCGCGCTGGCCTTCGTCGCCGCCGCCAAGGGCTACCGCCTGATCCTGACCATGCCGGAAAGCATGTCGGTCGAGCGCCGCAAGATGCTGAAGCTGCTGGGCGCCGAACTGGTGCTGACGCCGGCCGCGGAAGGCATGAAGGGCGCCATCCGCCGGGCCGACGAGATCGTCGCCACCGATCCGAACGCCTACATGCTCCAGCAGTTCAAGAACGCTGCCAACCCGGAGATCCACCGCAACACCACGGCGGAGGAGATCTGGAAGGACACCGACGGCAAGGCCGACTTCCTGATCTCCGGCGTCGGCACCGGCGGCACGCTGACCGGCGTGTCGGAGGTCCTGAAGGCCCGCAAGCCCGGCTTCCGCACCATCGCGGTGGAGCCGGAGGACAGCCCCGTCCTGTCCGGCGGCATGCCCGGCCCGCACAAGATCCAGGGCATCGGCGCCGGTTTCGTGCCGGACGTCCTGAAGAAGGACCTGATCGACGAGGTCGTCCGCATCTCCAACCAGCGCGCCTTCGAGACGGCCCGCAAGGTGGCGAAGCTGGAAGGCATCCCGGTCGGCATCTCCTCGGGTGCCGCGCTGGCCGCGGCGCTGGAGATCGGCTCCCGTCCGGAGAACGAGGGCAAGCTGATCGTCGTGATCCTGCCGTCCTTCGCCGAGCGCTATCTCTCCACCGCTCTGTTCGAAGGGCTGGAGTAAACCGGCCTCCCCTCTCCCACATTCGTCACGGGTGTGGGAGAGGGATGTCCGGCGCACTTTCTTGCGCAACCGGGCGGCGAATATTGCGCCGTCGCGCATCCTGCTGTAGAGTGGGATCCGTCCGGTCTTTTTGCGCGACGATCGCACCGGTCGGCGCTTTGACAAAAAGATTGGATTTTAGTAATCTAACCTGTCGGCGCCGGGAGTTTCAGCCGGCGCGGCTCCGCCGTTTCAGGCGACGGCCCGGCTTGCGGCGCGGCCGCCCGACGATGCGGAGCTGACGGCACAGGACCAGCGGGGGAGGCCACCATGGGCGTCGCGATTCCGAATGCCTCGACGATGAACTGGTTCCAGTTCCGCGGCATCACCAACGAATTGGACTCCAACCTCGCGTCCACCGACTACCGCCAGTTCACGGTGTCGAAGACCGGCGAATTCAATTTCAAGATCGCCGACATCAACACCAACATCAAGATCGTCGACCAGAACAACAAGGTCGTCGCCGAGGCGAAGGCGAAGAACGAGGCGGCGCAGACCAGCGCGAAGCTCGGCCCCGGCACCTACACCGCGGTCATCTCCCAGGCCGTGCGCGGGGTGAACGAGCGCGAGTACACGCTGGACATCACCGAACGCCAGAGCGTCATGATGGTGGGGAACGGCGCCCAGATGAAGGGCATCGCCCGCGCCGTCGTCGGCAACGACAGCGGCGTCCAGAAGCATTCGCTGACCGTCGCCCAGGGCGGCGAGTTCGTCGGCAACATGTCCCTGCCCTACACGCGCTGGGCCGTCATGAGCAAGGAGGGCAAGGTCGTGGCCTCCGGCGACACGATGGACCCGACGAAGTCGGGCGAGGACATGCTGAAGAAGCCCAGCTTCAAGATCGAGCCCGGCCAGTACGAGCTGGTGATCGTCCCGCCGAAGAACGTGATCGGCGAGATCCCCTACCAGCTGAACTTCATCCAGAAGGTCGCCAAGGCGCCCGAATCGACCGAGGAACGCCCGTTCGACAAGATCATGCGGGAGCGCGAGGCCCGGCTGAAGCAGTGGGCGGCGGAGGACGCGAACAAGTCGTCCAGCAAGGCGAAGACCACCCCCTACAAGATGAGCCTGCTCGCCTGACGCCGCCCGCCGCGGCGAGGTCCTGAGCGAGGGGACTTGCGCGGCACGGGGCGTTCCGCGCTATTCTGCGGATCATGGATTTCACCGACACCCAGCTTCACCGCTATTCCCGCCACATCATCCTGCCGGAGGTCGGCGGCGTCGGGCAGGAGGCGCTTCTGCGCGCCCGCGTCCTGGTCGTCGGGGCCGGCGGGCTGGGCGCGCCGCTGCTGCTCTACCTCGCCGCGGCGGGGGTGGGCACGATCGGCGTCATCGACGACGACACGGTGGACCTGTCCAACCTGCAGCGGCAGGTGATCCACGACGAATCGTCGCTCGGCGTCCCGAAGGTGGAGAGCGCCGCCGCCCGCATCCGCGCGCTGAACCCCGACGTGGCGGTGGAGGTGCACAAGGCGCGGCTGACCCGGGACAACGCGCTGGACCTGATCGGGCGCTACGACATCGTCGCCGACGGGTCGGACAATTTCGCCACGCGTTTCCTGCTGAACGACGCCTGCTACTTCGCGAAGAAGACGCTGGTGTCGGCGGCGATCCTGCGCTTCGACGGGCAGGTGTCCACCTTCAAGGCCCATCTCGGCGACCCGCACCCCTGCTACCGCTGCCTGTTCCCGGAACCGCCGCCGCGCGGTCTGGTGCCGTCCTGCTCCGAGGGCGGCGTGCTGGGGGCGCTGGCCGGCTTCGTCGGTTCGCTCCAGACGACCGAGGTGCTGAAGGAGATCATGGGCATCGGCGAGGGCCTATCGGGCAGCCTGATGATGCTGGACACGCTGCACGCCTCGTTCCAGCGCATCACGGTGCGGCGCGACCCGGACTGCCCGCTGTGCGGCGCCCACCCGACCATCCACGACCTGTCCGCCCATTGAGCGGCGCCTCGGAGAGCCCTGAACCATGGAAGGTCCCGAGTCCCTGTCCATCGTCCTGTTCGCGGGCGGCTTCGACCGGGTTCACTACGCCCTGGTGATGGCCAGCGCGGCGGCGGCGACCAACCGCAAGGTCACCCTGTTCTTTACCGGCCGGGCGCTGAACACGCTGCTCGCCGCAGACGCGGACGGCGCGCCGGGCTGGCACCGGCTGGACCCCGCCGACGACGGCGGTTCTCCGGCGGAGCGCGACGCCTTTTTCACCGCCAACGGATTGGCCGGGTTCGAAGAGCTTCTGGAGGCCTGCGTGATGCTCAAGGTCACGGTCATGGCCTGCGAGATGGGGCTGCGCGCGCTCGGCCTGCCCGCCGGGGTGCCGATGCGCCCCGACGTGCCGGTGAAGACCGGCGGAGTCGTCACCTTCCTGAACGACGCGCCGAAGACCGGCGCGATCCTGTTCGTGTGAGCGCGATGACCGACGACCACAGCCTGGTGATCGAATACGCGAACCGCTTCGAGGCGATCGCCGCGGAGGGTTTCGAAGGCCACCCCTACCGGGACGCGCTGGCCCATCTGGCGCAGCACGTGACGGCGCACCCCGATCTCGCCCCGCGGGTGGCGCACGCCCTGCGCGTGATGATCGGCTTCATCGAAGACAGCGACCGGGCGAAGCGCTTCGGCCCGAAGGTGGACATACTGCGGGAGGCGGTGGGGCTGCTGGAGGGGTGAACAGCTCCGGCACGTGGGCCCCCACCCCGGCCCTCCCCCGCTGCGCAGGGGAGGGAGATGGGCGCGAAACGGCGGCAGTCCCCTCCCCTGCGCAGCGGGGGAGGGTTAGGGTGGGGGCACGGTTTGCGCCGATTTCCGCCGGAAAACGGTCAGATGGACTTGCTGTCCAGCGCGTAGCCCGCTGAACGGACGGTGCGGATCAGGTCCATCTCCGTCTCCTCGTTCATCGCCTTGCGCAGGCGGCGGATGTGCACGTCCACGGTGCGCGGCTCGACATAGACGTCGTGGCCCCACACCACGTCGAGAAGCTGCTCGCGCGAGAAGACGCGGCCGGGATGCTGCATGAAATGGCGCAGCAGGCGGAATTCGGTCGGCCCCAGATGCACGTCACGGCCGTTCCGGCGCACCCGGTGGGCGGCCAGATCCATGGTCACGTCGGCGAACTGCAGCGTCTCGTCGGTCATGCCGGGGGCCGAGCGGCGCAGGACGGCGCGCATGCGGGCGACCAGCTCGGTCGGGGAGAAGGGCTTGGTGATGTAGTCGTCGGCACCGGAATTCAGGCCGCGCACGCGGTCCGCCTCCTCGCCGCGGGCGGTCAGCATGATGATCGGGATGTCGCGCATCTTGCTGTTGCGGCGCATCTGGCGGCAGACCTCCAGCCCCGACATCAGCGGCAGCATCCAGTCGAGCAGGACGATGTTCGGCGTCTGCTCGCCGGCCAGCAGAAGGGCTTCCTCGCCGTCGGTGGCGGCGTTCACGCGGAAGCCTTCCTTCTCCAGATTGTACTTCAGCAGCGTCACGATGTCGGCTTCGTCCTCGACGATGAGGACGAGCGGCTTCAGCGCCGAATTCATGCTTGTCCCGCTCCCACTGCGCGTCTCGCCGTCACGCGGCATGTCCCGCTCCATCGTTATCCGGGCCGCCGTCCCGCGGCAATCCCCGTTCCACAGCCTCCGTGGCCGCATCCATGACCGAACCGTCCGGCTCGACCACGGCGAAGCTGCTGCCGTCGTTCTTCGGACGCGCGGCGCGCAGCGTCGTCCCGACCACCAGATAATGGATGGTCTCGGCGATGTTGGTGGCGTGGTCGCCGATCCGCTCCAGGTTCTTCGCCATGAACAGCAGGTGGGTGCAGGGCGTGATGTTGCGCGGGTCCTCCATCATGTAGGTCAGGACCTCGCGGAACAGGCTGGTGTAGAGGTCATCCAGCTCCTCGTCGCGCTCCCAGGCGGCGATGGCGCGCTGGACGTCGCGCTCGATGTAGGCGTCCAGCACGTCCTTCATGATCGACTCGACCAGCCGCCCCATGCGCGGGATGGCCACCGCCGGGCGCACCACCGGCACCTGGGCCAGCGCCAGCGAGCGCTTGGCGATGTTGGAGGCGTAGTCGCCGATCCGCTCCAGGTCCGACGCGATCTTCAGCGCCGACACGATCTCGCGCAGGTCCTGGGCCAGCGGCTGGCGCAGGGCGAGCAGGCGCACGGCCTCGGCGTCGATGTCGCGCTCGTAGGCGTCGATGCGCCGGTCCGCCTGCATGACCTGGGCGGCCAGCGCGACGTCGCGGCGGGCCACCGCCTTCACGGCGGCGTCCACCTGCGCTTCGGCGACGCCGCCCATCTGGGTGATCAGGTTGGACAGGCGCTCAAGTTCGTGCGCGAAGGAGCGCACGATGTGTTCGGTGCTCATGCTTCACGTCCTTCGCTGATGGAGGAGGAGCGGCGATGCCGAGGGTCAGATGCCGGGGATCAGACGCCGGCGATCAGCCGTAGCGGCCGGTGATGTAGCCCTGGGTGCGCTCGTCCCGCGGGTTGGTGAAGATTTCCTCGGTGTCGTCGCACTCCACCATGTCGCCCAGGTGGAAGAAGGCGGTCTTCTGGGAGACGCGGGCCGCCTGCTGCATGTTGTGGGTGACGATGACGATCGTGTAGTTCTCGCGCAGCTCGTCGATCAGCTCCTCGATGTGGGCCGTCGCGATGGGGTCGAGCGCCGAGCAGGGCTCGTCCATCAGGATCACCTCGGGGCTGACGGCGATGGCGCGGGCGATGCACAGGCGCTGCTGCTGGCCGCCGGACAGGCCGGTGCCCGGCTCGCGCAGGCGGTCCTTCACCTCGTTCCACAGGCCGGCGCGCTGCAGCGAGGTCTGGACGATCTCGTCCATCTCGTCGCGGTGGCTGGCGATGCCGTGGATGCGCGGGCCGTAGGCGATGTTGTCGTAGATCGACTTCGGGAAGGGGTTCGGCTTCTGGAAGACCATGCCGACGCGGGCGCGGAGCTGCACGGCGTCGATGTTCTTGCCGTAGACGTCCTCGCCGTCGAGCGCGATCAGCCCCTCGACGCGGCAGTTCTCGATGGTGTCGTTCATGCGGTTCAGGCAGCGCAGGAACGTCGACTTGCCGCAGCCGGACGGGCCGATCAGGGCCATCACGCGGTTTTCCTGGATCTCCAGGTTGATGCCCTTGAGCGCCTGCTTGGCCCCGTAGAACACCTTGACGTCGCGGGCGACCATCTTGGTGCCGTGGATGCCGGCGGCGGGACGCGAAGCCATGGCCGTAGCCGGGATGTGGGTCTGGACGCTCATGGGGTTACCAACGCCTCTCGAATTTCTTGCGCAGGAAGACGGCCAGGCCGTTCATCAGGATGAGGAAGGCGAGCAGGATCAGGATCGCCGCGGAGGTGCGCTCCGTGAAGGCCCGCTCGGGGCTGTCCGCCCACATGTAGATCTGCACCGGGATGGCCGTGGCGCTGTCGGTCAGGCCGCCGGGGATGTCCACGATGAAGGCGACCATGCCGATCATCAGCAGCGGCGCCGTCTCGCCCAGCGCGCGGGCCATGCCGATGATGGTGCCGGTCAGGATGCCCGGCAGGGCCAGCGGCAGGACATGGTGCGTCACCGTCTGCAGCGGCGAGGCGCCGACGCCCAGCGCGGCCTCGCGGATCGACGGCGGCACTGCCTTCAGGGCGACGCGGGAGGCGATGATGATGACCGGCAGGGTCATCAGGGCCATCACCAGACCGCCGACCAGCGGGGCGGAGCGCGGCAGCCCGAAGAAGCCGAGGAACACCGCCAGGCCGAGCAGGCCGAAGATGATCGACGGCACCGCGGCGAGGTTGTTGATGTTGACCTCGATCAGGTCGGTCCAGCGGTTCTTCGGCGCGAACTCCTCCAGATAGACCGCGGCGGCGATGCCGATGGGCACCGACAGCAGCATGGTCACCACCAGCGTCAGGGCGGAGCCGACGACGGCCCCCAGGATGCCCGCCTGTTCCGGCTCGCGGCTGTCGCCGGCGGTGAACAGGGTGGTGTTGAAGGTGCTGCGGATCGACCCGTTGGCGACCAGCGCGTCGATGGCGGCGATCTTGACATCGTTCAGCCGGCGCTCGCTCTCCGGCACGTCGCGCCGGATGAAGCCCTTCATGAACTGGTCGATCTCGTCGTCGGCGCGGACCCAGACCGTCTGCGTGGTGCCGACGATGGAGGGGTTGGCGTTGACCATCGCCTCCAGCTCGTACGGCGCGCCGGAGGACAGCAGGTCGTTCAGCGAGCGGCGGGTGGCGCGGTCGGTGGCCGCGGGGACCTGGGCGTAGAGCGCCTGCCGGACGATGGCGGTGTAGTTCCGCTCCTCGACCTGCTGCTTGTCCAGCGTCACCTCCAGCCGGATCTGCGCCTGCCAGAAGGCGGTGTAGCCCTTGCTGACGATGGAGCCGAGCAGAACCACCAGCATCAGCGAGGCGATCCCGACGGCGAGCATCCCGGCGATCCGGAACCGGCGCTCCGCGGCGTAGCGGCGGCGCAGGCGGGCGGAGAACTCCTCGCTCTGGTAGCGCGACTTGGTGACGGCGACCGACATGGCCCGCGTATCCTGTTCCACGAGGTCAGTCATATTTCTCTCGATACTTCTGGACCACCCGGAGGGCGACCATGTTGAGGGTGAGGGTCACGACGAACAGGACGAGGCCCAGCCCGAAGGCCGACAGCGTCTTGGGGCTGTCGAACTCCTGGTCGCCGACCAGCAGCGTGGCGATCTGCGTCGTCACCGTGGTCACCGCGTCCAGCGGGTTGGCGGTCAGGTTGGCGGTGAGGCCGGCGGCCATGGTGACGATCATCGTCTCGCCGATGGCGCGGCTGACCGCCAGCATGACGGCGGCGACGATGCCCGGCAGGGCGGCGGGCAGCACGACCAGCCGGATCGTCTCCGACTTGGTGGCGCCCAGCCCGTAGGAGCCGTCGCGCAAGCTCTGCGGCACCGCGTTGATGACGTCGTCCGACAGCGAGCTGACGAAGGGGATGATCATCACGCCCATCACGAAGCCGGCGGCCAGCGCCGATTCGGAGCTGACGCTCAGCCCCAGGCTGTTGCCCACGTCGCGGACGAAGGGCGCCATGGTCAGGGCGGCGAAGAAGCCGTAGACCACGGTCGGGATGCCGGCCAGCACCTCCAGGATCGGCTTCAGCCAGGTGCGCAGGCCCGGACTGGCGTATTCCGACATGAAGATGGCCGCCATCAGCCCGACCGGAACCGCCACCGCCATGGCGATGCCGGTGATCAGCAGCGTGCCGGCGAACAGCGGGATCGCGCCGAAGGAGCCGCTGGAGCCCACCTGGTCGGCGCGCATGGCCATCTGCGGGCTCCAATGCGTCCCGAACAGGAAGTCCAGCGGGTTGACCACCGCGAAGAAGCGGATCGCCTCGAACAGAAGCGACAGCACGATGCCGATGGTGGTCAGGATGGCGACCAGCGAGCAGATGACCAGCGCGATGTTGACCGTGCGCTCCACCCGGTTGCGGGCGCGCAGGTCGGGGTCGATCCGGCCGCGGGCGTAGAGCAGGCCGCCGATGGCGATGCAGCAGCCGATGACCAGAAGGCTCCAGTCGCCGAGCGCGTGCAGCCGCAGGTAACGCTCCGCCGCCGCGACCACCTCCGGGTCGGGCTCGCGGCCCGTGGCGACGCCGTGGGCGAGGTTCAGGATGTCGGCGCGCAGCAGGCCGAGCGACTGGGCGTCGCCGTTGACCAGCCGGTCCGGCAGGCCGGACAGGACCATCTGCATGACCAGCCAGCCTTCCGACGCCCCCCAGAAGGCGAAGAGCAGCAGGGCCGGAAGCCCCGCCCAGAGGGCGACGTAGAAGCCGTGGTAGGACGGCACCGAATGAAGCTCGACGATGCGGCCGCCGACGGAGGCGACGGCACGCGACCGGCCCATCTGGTAACCGATCACTGTGAGCAGGGCCAGAATGATGAGCAGTACCGTGAGCTGCATGCGAAACCGCCGGAAATGGGCTGAGAGTTGGCTCCTGGCACAAACGGGAAACCGGCGGCCCTCCGGGGAGAGCCGCCGGCTCCGTCAGCCGGTCAGAGCTGGAGCGGGGTCAGGTTGGTCGCCGAGGTGCGGGCGGCGTCGCGCTCCGCCTTCGGCAGGGAGATCAGACCCTTGTCGGACAGGTAGCCGTCCTCGCCCATCGCGCGCTCCGAGGTGAACTCGGCGACCAGCTCGCGGATGCCGGGGATGACGCCGGCATGGGCGTTCTTGATGTAGATGTACAGCGGGCGCGACAGCTCGTACTTGCCGGCCTGGACCGCTTCCGGCGACAGTTCGACGCCGTCCATCTTGGCGGTCTGCAGCTTGTCGCGGTTCTGGTCGTAGAAGCTGTAGCCGAACACGCCGAAGGCGTCGGGGTTGGCGGTCAGCTTCTGGACGATCAGGTTGTCGTTCTCGCCGGCCTCGACGTAGCCGCCGTCCTCGCGGATGGTCATGCAGGCCTTTTCACGGGCCTTCTCGTCGGCGACGATGGTCTTCACCTCGGCGACCTTCTTGCAGCCTTCGAGCATCACCAGCTCGTTGAAGCTGTCGCGGGTGCCGGACGTCGGGGGCGGGCCGAGGACCTCGATCTCCTTGTTCGGGAGCTTCGGGTCGATGTCCGACCACTTCTTGTAGGGGTTGGCGACCATCTTGCCGTCCACCGGCACGTCCTTGGCCAGGGCCTTCCACAGGATCTGGGTGGTCAGGTCGGTGTGCGGGGCCTGCTTGGAGTAGGCGAGCGCGATGCCGTCGTAGCCGATCTTCAGCTCGGTGATCTGGGCGACGCCGTTGGCGGCGCACTGCTCGACCTCGGACTTCTTGATGCGGCGCGAGGCGTTCGCCACGTCCGGGTGCTGCGGGCCGACGCCCGCGCAGAACAGCTTCAGGCCGCCGCCGGTGCCGGTCGACTCGACGACCGGGGTCTTGAACTTGCCGCCCTTGCCGAAGGCCTCGGCAACCGCCGTGGTGAACGGGAACACGGTTGAGGAGCCGACGGCGCGGATCTGGTCGCGCGACTGGGCGTTCGCAGCACCCGCGAAGGCGGCGGTCATGGCGACGACCGCGGCGGCGGTGACGGCGAGCTTCTTGGAATTCACGGTGATCCCTCCGATGGTCCGGTTGCCCCTTTGCCGGGGAACGCGATGGTTCAACCCCGTGCCGCTTCCCCCAGGGGCGGGCGGCTTGCGGGGCGGACACTAGTCGGGGTCCGCGACGCGCTGATTACGCTTTTATGACAGTTTCGTGACTGCGCCCACTTTCGGTCACGCCGGATGGGGGCGCCCGCAACCTCTAGGCTTGGCGCCGCGCGGGCTCCGCGGCGCGGCCCTCTCCCGACTCCTCCGACGACGCCGGCAGATAGACCGTGAAGGTGCTGCCCACCCCCACCGCGCTTTCGATGGTCAGGCGGCCGCGGTGGCGGTTCACGATGTGCTTGACGATGGCCAGCCCCAGCCCGGTGCCGCCCATGGCGCGCGAGCGGGCGGCGTCGACGCGGTAGAAGCGCTCGGTCAGGCGCGGCAGATGGGTGCGGGCGATGCCCTCCCCCTGGTCGCGCACGGCGACGGCGACCATCGGCATCCCCCGCCCGCCGCGGCCCGCCGGGCCGGACACCCCGACCGCCATGCCGTCGGCGAGCGACACGGCGACCGTCACGTCGGTGTTCTCGCGCGTGTACTTGATCGCGTTGCTGACGAGGTTCTGGAAGACCTGGGTGAGCTGGTCCTCGTCGCCGACCACCGCGGGCAGGGTGTCCGGCGCCTCCAGCGTCAGGCGGATGCGGCGGCTGGCGGCCTTCAGCTCCAGCGCCGCCATCACCCCGTCCAGCCGGTCCAGCACATCGACCGTGCCGGCGGGCGGCATGTGCTCGTCCAGCTCGATCCGCGACAGCGACAGCAGGTCGTTGACGAGGCGGGCCATGCGGCTGGCCTGGTCCTGCATGATCGACAGGAAGCGCTCGTGCGCCTCCAGATCCTCGCGGGCGGGGCCGCGCAGCGTCTCGATGAAGCCGAGCAGCGAGGACAGCGGCGTGCGCAGCTCGTGGCTGGCGTTGGCGATGAAGTCGGCGCGCATCTGCTCCGACCGGCGCAGCGCGGTGATGTCGTGCAGCGTCAGGATGACCATCCGCCCCGGCACGGTTCCGGCGGGCACCCCGTCCTCGCCGGGGGCCGGGCGGGGAACGCGCCGCTGGAAGGGCTTGACCCGCACCTCGAACATGCGCTCCACCGGCACCGGCAGGCTGAATTCCAGGATGCGCGAGGCGCCGCCCTTCAGCACGGCGTCCACCGCCTCCAGAACCGCCGGGTTGCGCAGCGAGGCGGCGAGGTCGCGGTCGAGGATGCGGTCGCCGAACAGGGCGCGCGCCGCCTGGTTGGCCCGCGCCACCTGCCGCTCCGCCCCGACGAGGACCAGCGGGTCGTGCAGCGCCTCGATGATCGACTCGTTGGCTTCGAGCTGGGCCAGCGCCAGTTCGGTGCGGCCGTTCATCACCCGGTGCAGCCGCACCGCCGCCGCCGCCGCCGCCCGCACCGGAGCGGAGGCGGTGGCCGGCAAGGGCGGAACCGGCTCCGTCGGGCCGGCGGCGAGCCGCGCCGCGTGGGCGGCCACCGTCCGCAAGTCGCGGAAATAGAGCCGGATCATCAGCGCCACCCCGCCGACCCCGGCCAGACCCCCCAGAATCGCCACCAGCGGCCCGATCGTCCCCTGCCGCCACAGCCCCCACAGGGCCGGCAGCAGCGGCGCCAGCACCAGCGCGGCGGCGACGATCAACCGGAGGGGCGGCATCGGCTTGGGAGTCATGATCGGCGCTTCTCGTGCGTCATGCGGACGGCTTTGGAGACGGAACTCCGCTTTTACACCATCCCGCAATCCGGTGAGCGGGCGTCACAAAAGATTAACGCGCGGGCCGGGGTCGACACCCGGCCCGCGCGTCGTCCGAAGAGCGCTCCGCCGCTTACCAGGGCAGCGAGTCGTGGGCCGCCAGCGCCGCCGCGGTGACCAGATCGTTGACCGAGGCGCCCATGGTGACGATCTGCGCCGGCTTGTCCAAGCCGATCAGCAGCGGGCCGATCATCTGGCCGCCGGCCATCTTGTTGAGCAGCTTCGCCGTGATGTTGGCCGAATGCAACCCCGGCATGATCAGCACGTTGGCCGGGCCGGACAGCCGGCAGAAGGGGTAGACCCGCTTCATCAGCTGATAGTCCAGCGCCACGTCCGCCGACATCTCCCCGTCATACTCGAAATCGACGCGGCGGCTGTCGAGGATGGAGATGGCCTCGCGCAGCGGGTCGGTGTGGGGGTGCGGGTGCTGGCCGAAGTTGGAGAAGGACAGCAGCGCCACCCGCGGCTCGTGCCCCATCTGCCGCGCCTTGGCCGCGGCCCCGATGGCGATGTCGGCCAGCGTCTGGCCGTTCGGCCGGACATGGACCGTGGTGTCGGCGATCAGCACCGTGCGGTTGCGCGTCAGGAAGACGTGCAGGCCGAAGACCGGCTCGTTCGCCTTGGCGTCGATGACCCGGCGGATCTCCTCGAAGGCGACGCCGAAGGTACGGGTCAGGCCGGTGACCATGGCGTGGGCGTCGCCCTGCGCCACCATCAGAGCGGCGAAGACGTTGCGGTCCTGGTTCACCATGCGCTGGCAGTCGCGCAGCAGGGCGCCCTTGCGCTGCATCCGGCGGTACAGATAGTCGCTGTAGCGGCGGTTGGCGTCGGAGACGCGGGCGTTGTGGATCTCCAGCGAGACGCCGGACTGGCCCATCGCCGCCAGCTGCTCCTTGATGACCTCCTCGCGCCCGATCAGCACCGGCGTGCCGAAGCCGGCGGCGCGGTAGGCGAGCGCCGCGCGGATCGTCCGCTCCTCCTCGCCCTCGGCGAAGACGACGCGGCGCGGGTTGGCCTTCACCTTCTCCAGGATGAGCTGGAGGCTGTCCGCCGTGGGGTTGAGCCGGGTGCGCAGCGCGTTCCGGTAGCCCGCCAGATCGACGATGGGCTTGCGCGCCACGCCGGATTCCATGGCGGCCTGGGCCACCGCGGCGGGGACCGTCACGATCAGCCGCGGGTCGAAGGGCACCGGGATGATGTATTCCGGCCCGTAGCGCAGGCGGCGGCCCGAGTAGGCGGCGTCCACCTCGTCCGGCACGTCCTCGCGCGCCAGGGCGGCCAGCGCCTTGGCGGCGGCGACCTTCATCGCCTCGTTGATGGTGGTCGCCCGCACGTCGAGCGCGCCGCGGAACAGGTAGGGGAAGCCCAGGACGTTGTTGACCTGGTTCGGGTAGTCGGAGCGGCCCGTCGCCACGATGGCGTCGGAGCGGACGGCCTTCACCTCCTCCGGGGTGATTTCCGGGTCGGGGTTGGCCAGCGCGAAGATGATCGGCTTCGCCGCCATCGACTTGACCATCTCCGGCGTCATCGCGCCCTTGGCCGACAGGCCGACGAAGACGTCCGAACCGGCGACCGCCTCCTGGAGCGTGCGCTTGTCCGTCTCCACCGCGAAGGACGACTTCCACTGGTTCATGCCGTCGGTGCGGCCGCGGTAGACGACGCCCTTGGTGTCGCACAGGATGATGTTCTCGCGCGGCACGCCCATGGTCGTGAACAGCTCGGCGCAGGCGATGCCCGCCGCCCCGGCGCCGTTGACCACCATCGTGATGTCCTTGATGTTCCGCCCGGTGATGTCGCAGGCGTTGATCAGGCCGGCGGCGGCGATGATGGCGGTGCCGTGCTGGTCGTCGTGGAAGACGGGGATGTCCAGCAGCTCGCGCAGGCGCTCCTCGATGATGAAGCAGTCCGGCGCCTTGATGTCCTCCAGATTGATGCCGCCGAAGCTCGGCCCGAGGAAGCGGACGCAGTTGACGAACTCGTCGACGTTCTTCGTATCGACCTCCAGGTCGATGCCGTCCACGTCGGCGAAGCGCTTGAAGAGGACCGCCTTGCCCTCCATCACCGGCTTGGAGGCGAGCGCACCGAGGTCGCCCAGCCCCAGCACCGCCGTGCCGTTGGAGATGACGGCGACGATGTTGCCCTTGGCCGTGTAGTCGTAGGCCGTGCTGGGGTCCTCGGCGATGCGCAGGCAGGGGACGGCCACGCCCGGCGAATAGGCCAGCGACAGGTCGCGCTGGGTCGTCAGCGGCTTGGTGGGCGCGATCTCCAGCTTGCCCGGACGCCCGGAGGAGTGCAGCAGAAGGGCTTCTTCGTCGGTGACGCGCTTCGTATCGGGTTCGGTCATCGGGGTTCGGTTCCTGAGCGTAGGCTGTTGCAGCCGTTCTTCTTTGGGCCGGCCGTCGTTGTTGTGACTGGTTCCGGCCGGTCGGGCGGCGGATGTTAGCCCGCGCGGGCGCGTCCCGCCAGAGCGGGATCGCACGAAAGATGCGAATTTTTGCTGGAATACGACATATCAGATCACGAACGATGACCGAACAAATCGTTTCGTGTCCGGAAAGAGGCTCAGCAGCCCTCGGCCATGTCGTAGATGGCGTCCATGTCGCTGATCAGGACCTTGTTGCCTTCCTGCAGCGAGATCACCCCAGCGGTCTTCAGCTGGGTGAAGGTGCGGCTGACCGTCTCGGTGGTCAGGCCCAGGTAATCGGCGATGTCGGCCCGGCTCATCGGCACGTAGACGGGGTTTTCCTTGTGCCCGCGCCGGGCGGCGCGCTGGGACAGCATCAGCAGGAAGGAGCAGATCTTCTCCTTCGCCGTCTTGCGGCCGAGCAGAAGCATCTGGTCCTGCGCCGCCGCCAGCTCGTTCGAGGCCATGGAGAAGAGACGGCGCTGCATCTTCGGGAACTCGTCCATCAGCGCGTCGATCTTCTTGCGCGGGAAGCGGCAGAGCGTCGCCGCCGTGACCGTTTCCGCGGTGTAGGCGTAGCTGTCGTTGACGGCCAGCCCCAGGAAGTCGCCGGTGACGAGGAAGCCGGTGATCTGGCGGCGCCCGTCCGGCAGCAGCTTGTAGAGCTTCACGGTGCCGGCGGTGACGTTGTAGAGCGCGTCCGCCGCGTCGCCCTCGCTGAACAGGGTCTGGCCGGCTTCGACGCGGGAGGTCTGCAGGATGTCGGCGAGACGGCGCAATTCCTCGGGGTCCAGGGCGGCGCAGACGGTCAGACTGCGCACGGGACAGGCCCCACAGGGATTCATCTCACTCGCCGCGCCCTTTTCGCGGGCGCGCCCCATGTCAAAGGGTGGCATGGCATGACCCAACCCTTAGCCGTACAACGCTCCCATAATCGTCATATTCGGTCTGTTTCGCAACGGTGCTCGCAGGGGCCGTGGCCGAATTGCCATAGCCACGCCTTAAGAGCGGTCTCTCAGCGGTCTCTCAGCGGCCCTTCGGCGGGCTGGACGGCTCGGCGTTCGGGCGCGGCGGCTCGTCGTCGAACAGGATGCGGTGGGCCGCCCCGTCGAGATCGTCAAACTGCCCGGACTTGAGAGCCCACAGGAACGCCCCCAGGCCCATCAGCCCCAGGCTCAGCGCGATCGCGATCAGATAGAGAAGCTCGGTCATCGGTCAGGTCCTTGGTCACCGCGCCGCGGCTGAGCCGCAGGGCGTTGGCGATAACGATCAGAGAGGAGGAGGACATGGCCAGCGCCGCCAGCAGCGGCGTCAGCATGCCCGCCATGGCGATGGGCACCGCGAAGAGGTTGTAGACCAGCGCGATGGCGAAATTCTGGCGCACCAGCCGCCCGGAGCGGCGGGACACCTCCAGCGCCTCCAGGATGGGGCGCAGGCGGCGGCCCTGGAACACCACGTCGGCGGCGGTCTGGCTGACGTCCACCGCGGTGGACGGCGACATCGACACGCTGGCCGCGGCCAGCGCCGGGGCGTCGTTCAGCCCGTCGCCGACCATCAGCACCTTCCGCCCCTCGGCGGCGAGCGCGTCCAGAACGGCGGTCTTGTCGGCGGGCGTCTGGCCGGCGCGCCAATCCTCGATGCCCAGCTGGGCGGCCACGGCGGCAACCGCCCCCCGGCGGTCGCCGGACAGCAGCCGGACGTCCAGGCCCCGCGCCTTCAGCCCGCGCACCACCGCCGCGGCGTCGGCGCGCGGCGCGTCGAGGAAGGTGATGCGCACCGGGGTGGCGCCGGGGCGGGCCAGCCACAGCTCCGGCCCCGCGGCGTCCTCCGCCGCGTCCGGCGCGCCGGTGAAGGCGCGGCTGCCCAGCCGAATTTCCCCCTCGGGACCGTCCAGGGCGAGGCCGGCGCCGGGCACCTCCCGCACGCCGGCGGCGACGGGAACGTTGGGCAGCGCGCGGGTCAGGGCGCGGGCCAGCGGGTGGCGGCTGGCCCCGGCGAGCGCCGCGGCGAGGCGCAGGTCGTCCTCGGCCACCCCGTCGAGCTGCGGGACGGGGCGCCCTTCGGTCAGGGTGCCGGTCTTGTCGAAGACCACCGTGTCGATGACGGCCAGCCGTTCCAGCGCCGTGGCGGTCTTCAGCAGGATGCCCTGCCGCATCAGCCGCCCGCTGGCGATCACCTGCACCACCGGCACGGCGAGCGCCAGCGCGCAGGGGCAGGTGATGATCAGCACGGCGACGGCGTTCATCAGCGAATCCTGCCAGGGCAGCCCGCCGAGCAGCAGCCAGCCCAGGAAGGTGCCCAGCGCCGCCACATGGACGACCGGGGCGTAATGGCGCGACACGCGGTCGGCGATGGCGACGTATTTGGCGCGGCCCTGCTCCGCCACCTCCATCAGCCGCACGATCTCGGCCAGCAGCGTGCCCTCCCCCACCGCCGTCACGGTCACGCGCAGCGGGGCGGTGAGGTTGAGCATGCCGGCGAACACGCGGTCGCCGGGGCGAACGCTGCCCGGCACCGTCTCGCCGGTGATCAGGGCGGTGTCGAGGTCGGATACGCCGTCGGCCACCGTGCCGTCCACCGCGACCCGCTCGCCCACCGCCACCAGGACGGTGGAGCCGGGGCTGACCTGATCGGGCGGGACGATGGCGCTGCGCCCGTCCTCGCTCAGCACGGTCACCGAGGTGGCGTGCAGGCCGAGAAGCTGCTCCGCCGCCGAGCGCGCGCGGCCCCGCGCCCGCTGGTCGAGGTAGCGCCCGATCAGCAGGAAGAACAGCAGCATCATCGCGCCGTCGAAATAGGCGTGCTGGCCGCTGTTGATCGTCTCGAACAGGCTCATGCTGGTGGCGAGCAGGACGCCGATGGTGATCGGCACGTCCATGTTCGTCCGCCCGCGCCGCAGCGCCTGGAAGGCCGAGCGCGCGAAGGGCCGCAGGGCGTAGGCGATGGCCGGCATGCAGATCAGCGCCGACAGCCAGTGCATCAGGTCGCGGGTGGCGGAGCCCATGCCGGTGGCGTGGCCGGCCCAGACCGACACCGACAGCAGCATCACGTTGCTGGCGCCGAAGCCGGCGACGGCGAGCGAGCGCAGAAGTTCCTTCTCCGTCTTCGCCTGGGCGTCGCCCAGCCGCTCCGGGTCGAAGGGCACGGCGCGGTAGCCGATGCGGGCGACGGTGTCGACGACGGTGTTGGCGTCGGTCTCGGCCTCGCGCCACGTCACCGACAGGCGGCGCGTCGTCATGTTCAGCCGCGCGTGGGTCACCCCCGGCTGGCGGGCCAGCGCCGTCTCGATCAGCCAGACGCAGGCCGCGCATTGCAGCCCGTCGATCATCAGGTGCAGCGAGGCGGTGCCGTCGGCCCCCGGCTTGGCGTGGGGGGCGTAGTCGAGCGGCGGCGCCTCGCCGTCCGGGCGCAGGGGCCGGGCGGCGGGATCGACGCAGCGCCGCTCATAATAGCGTTCCAGTCCGAGCCCGCGGACGAGGTCGTAGGCCGCCGCGCAGCCGGTGCAGCAGAAGGGGCCGGCGCCGTCGGAGGCGGTGGTGCCGGTGCCCTCGGGATGCTCCTGCCCGCAGTGGAGGCAGACGGTCATGTCACGAAACCCGTGTGCTGGTGTGCTGTTGCGTTGCGGATGGGGCGTTGCGGACGGGCCGCTTACTTGACGAAGAGGCGCCGTTCGTCCTGGTAGTCGCCGGTGGCGTGGTGGATTTCCACGCGCAGGTCCCACTGGCCGGGCAGCGGCAGCGCCACCGGGGCGGCGAAGCGGCCCTCGCCCAGATAGGGCAGGTCGAGGCGCACGTCGTGGCCCTCGCTGGTCGGGCGGATGAAGGCGACCTTCACCTCGGCGTCCTTCAGCAGGTTGCCGTACTTGTCGTGCAGCGTCAGCGCCAGGATGCCCTTCTGCGCCTCGGTGGCGGTGAAGTCGGTGGCAACCTTCCAGCCGCGCTCGGCCTGGGCGCGGGCGCCGGCCAGATCCTCGTTGTACTTCAGCCCCTTCATGAAATGCTGCTCGGTCTGGACGCCGGTCCAGCTCGACAGGGCGAAGTGCAGCATCACGCCGTTGACCGCGATCACGACGGCGAAACCGGCCACGAAGATCCAGGGGATGTACCAGCCGGGCTGGCGGCCGGTCCGGCAGGGCGGGGTGCGGCGGGTTCCGGCGTCGGTGGACAGCGTCATCGTCGTCTTGACCTTTGGTGAATGCAGCGCGAAGAGCCGGTCGGGATCAGTTGGCCGGCCCCATGAAGACGGAGTCATAGGTCGCCACCTCACCATCGGCCGAGGTAAGCCTGAAGGTAAGGGGCTGGGAGGCGCCTTGCAAACCGGTGCGCGGCGCGGTCACGAAAATTCTGTAGGTCGCCACCATGTCCGGACCGGCGGTCAGGCGCTGGGTGCCGGCCTGCTCGTCCTGGCCTTCGCCGGCCACCGACAGGCTGGCCCCCGCCACGCCGGACACGGCCAGCGTGTAGGCCCGCGGGTCGCGGGTCATGTTGGAGATCTTGAAGGTGAAGGCGTTGCGCACCGACCCGTCCGACAGCGCCACGAACAGCGGGGCGCGGTCGCGCAGCACGCTGATGTCCAGCCCCGGCTTCAGCAGCAGCCCGACGCCGATGCCGCCGGCGATGACCAGCATCATCAGCGTGTAGAGGATCGTGCGCGGGCGCAGCAGGCGGAAAGGCACCGGCTGGCCGCCGGTGGCGACGGCCACCTGATTGGTCTGGGTGTCGAAGGTGATGAGGCCGGTCGGGCGCCCGACCTTGGTCATGATCTCGTCGCAGGCGTCGATGCACAGGCCGCAGCCGATGCACTGCATCTGCAGCCCGTCGCGGATGTCGATGCCGGCGGGGCAGACCTGGACGCAGTTGAAGCAGTCGATGCAGTCGCCCAGCCCCTCGGCCCTGCGCTCCTCCCAGCTCTGCGACTTGCGCATCAGGCTGCGGCCCTCGCCGCGCCAGTCCTGGTAGGTGACGACCAGGCTGTCCTCGTCGATCATCGCCGACTGGAAGCGCGGCCACGGGCACATGTAGGTGCAGACCTGCTCCCGCGCGAAGCCGGCCAGCAGGTAGGTGGTGGCGGTGAACAGCCCGATGAAGCCGAGGGCGGTCGAGGACACCTCGAACCGCAGCATCTCGCCCAGCAGGGTCGGCGCGTCGGTGAAGTAGAAGATCCAGGCGCCGCCGGTCGCCAGCGCGATCAGCAGCCAGATCAGGTTCTTCAACAGCTTGCGCCCGGCCTTGCGGGCGGTCCAGGCGCCCTGGTCCAGGCGGATGCGCTCGCCGCGGTCGCCCTCGACCAGCCGTTCGACCCAGACATAGAGGTCGGTCCACACCGTCTGCGGGCAGGCGTAGCCGCACCAGACGCGGCCGGCCAGCGAGGTCGCCAGGAAGAGGCCCAGCGCCGCCAGGATCAGCGCGCCGGTCAGGTAGTAGATCTGCTGCGGCCACAGCTCCACGAAGAACAGGTAGAAGCGGCGGTTGGCGAGGTCGAGCAGGACCGCCTGGTCAGGGGCGTTCGGCCCGCGGTCCCAGCGGACCCAGGGCAGCACGTAGTAGATCGCCAGGAGAACCGCCAGCGCCGTCCATTTGATGCGGCGGAAGGTGCCGTGCACCGCCTTGGGATAGACCTTGGCGTGCTTCTGGTACATCGAGCGCGACGCGCGACGCTGCGCCTTCGGCGGGGCGGCGGGCGCGTCTCCAGTGGCCGGGCGTTCCAAGACATCGCTTCGGGATGGCGGCTGTTCGGTGGTCGTGCTCATGACCTCGCCCTCTTCTTCTGGCGTCCGCCCTTGGGGCGGCTTGGCCATGCCGACATGGTTCGGCCGTGGCGAGGGGACTATGGCGGCAGAACGTCACAGGGGCATTGCGCTGGATCAAAGGATTTGGCGGCGGATTGGGGGGCGGATCGGGGCACTTCCGACCTCCCCGGCGCAGCCATCGCGGGCCGGAACATGGCGGCCCGGACAAAGAAAATGCCGGGGAGTCGCCTCCCCGGCACCGAAGTCCGGCGAACCCGCCCGGAGGGGAATTCCCCTCCCGGCCGGTCCTTCCTGGCTGGACGGCTTACTTGCCGCCGCCCAGGTTGTGGACGTAGACGGCCAGCGACTTGATCGTCGCGTCGTCCAGACGCTTCGACCAGGCGGGCATCACGCCGGCGCGGCCGTTCGTGATGGTCTCCACCAGCGTGGCCTTGTCGCCGCCATACAGCCAGTTGGCCGTGACGAGCGGCGGAGCGCCGACGTCCATGCCAACCGCGACCGAGCCCTGCGCGTTCTCGCCGTGGCAGGCGGCGCAGTTCTCTTCGTAAACGGTCTTGCCCTTCGCCGCCGCGGCGGCGTCGGTCGAGCGCTTGTTCAGCGACAGGACATACTCGGCGACCTGACCGATCTGCTCGCGGTTCAGGATGCCGTCCCGGCCGAAGGCGGTCATGCCGATGCCGACGGTCCCGCGGGTGTCGCCGTCATCCGCACGGATGCCGTGCTGGATGGTCTTGTAGATGTCGGCGCTGGAGCCGCCCCACAGCCACACGTCGTCGGCGAGCGTCGGGAAGCCCTTGGCGCCCTGACCGCCGGCGCCGTGGCAGGCCGCGCAGTTCTCGTTGAAGTAGGAGCGGCCGCCGGCCATCGCGAAGGCAAGGAGGTCCTTGTTCTTCTGGATGTCCTCGACGGAGGTCGCCGCGATGGCCGTCAGATACTTTTCCTGGGCCTTCTTGCCGTCGGCGACCTTCTGCACCAGCTCCTCGCGCTGCGAGTAGCCGAGCAGTCCCTTCGTGTAGCTCTTGCCCAGCGGCCAGGCCGGGTAGAACACGTAGTAGACGAGGGACCACGCGATGCAGACGTAGAAGATGTACAGCCACCACTTGGGCAGGGGGTTGTTCAGCTCCCGCAGGCCGTCCCACTCGTGACCGGTGGTCTCGACGCCGGACAGGGCGTCCTTTTCTTTCTGTGCCATGGCCTAAAACTCCTGACCATCATCCTTGAGCGGGATCCGGGAGGCGTCTTCGAACTTGCCCCGGTTGCCTGGCCACATGGCGTAGACCACGATGCCGGTGAAGAGCAGGGCCAGCCAGACGGTCCAGAAGGACCGCAGGGCGACAGTGATCGAATCCAAGTCCATGGATCCCTCCCGGTTACTGCTGGAGCTGCTTGGGCGACTGGTACTTGGTGAAATCCACCATGGTGCCCAGGACCTGCAGGTAGGCCACCAGCGCGTCCATTTCGGTGACGCCCTTGTTGCCCGTGAAGTTCGCCACGACGGCCTTCGGGTAGCGCTTCGTCAGACCGGCCGTGTCGGCGTCCGGGTTCTTCTGCGCTTCGAGGTCGGCCTTGGCGCTGGCGATCTGCTCGTCCGTGTAGGGGACGCCGACGATGCGCAGGGTCTTCATGTGATCCTGGATGTCGGTGTACTTCAGCGGACGGTCCTTCATCCAGGCGTAGCCCGGCATGATCGACTCCGGCACCACGGCGCGCGGATCGACCAGATGGGCCACCTGCCAGTCGTTGGAGTACTTGCCGCCCACGCGGGCCAGGTCCGGACCAGTGCGCTTGGAGCCCCACTGGAAGGGATGGTCGTACATGCTTTCCGCGGCCAGCGAGTAGTGACCGTAACGCTCCACCTCGTCGCGGAACGGACGGATCTGCTGGCTATGGCAGTTGTAGCAGCCTTCGCGGAAGTAGATGTTCTGGCCAGCCAGTTCGAGCGGCGAATAGGGACGGACCCCATCCACCTTCTCGATCGTCGACTCGATCGTGAACAGCGGGACGATCTGGACGAGGCCGCCGATCGACACGGTGATCAGGATCAGAACGATGAGCAGAAGCGTGTTCCGCTCGATCGTGTCGTGACTAAAGCCCTTTTTTTGCTCAGCCATTTTCTCAGTTCCTCCGGCGTCAGGCCGCACCGACCGCCGCCTTGTGCGGGGCGGAGGCATAGGGCTTCTCGATGCGGACGTCACCCTTGGCCGTGCGCCACAGGTTGTAGACCATGATCAGGGCACCAGCCAGGAACAGGACGCCGCCCAGAGCACGGATCACGTAGAAGGGATGCATGGCCGCGACCGTCTCGACGAACGAGTACTGGAGGAAGCCGAGGTTGTCGTAGGCGCGCCACATCAGGCCCTGCATGATGCCCGACACCCACATGGCGGTGATGTAGAGCACGATGCCGATGGTGGCGGTCCAGAAGTGGTAGCTGACCAGACGCAGGCTGTAGAGCTGCGAGCGCTTCCACAGGACCGGGACCAGATAGTAGATCGCGCCGAAGGAGATGAAGGCCACCCAGCCGAGCGCACCGGAGTGCACGTGGCCGATCGTCCAGTCGGTGTAGTGCGACAGGGCGTTGACCGGCTTCACCGACATCAGCGGGCCCTCGAAGGTCGACATGCCGTAGAAGGCCACCGACGTCACGAGGAAGCGCAGGACCGGGTCGGTGCGCAGCTTGTCCCAGGCACCTGACAGGGTCATGATGCCGTTGATCATGCCGCCCCAGGACGGCATCCACAGCATGACCGAGAAGGTCATGCCCAGCGTCTGCGCCCAGTCCGGCAGGGCCGTGTAGTGCAGGTGGTGCGGGCCGGCCCAGATGTAGAGGAAGATCAGCGTCCAGAAGTGCACGATCGACAGGCGGTACGAGTAGACCGGCCGCTCCGCGCGCTTCGGAACGAAGTAGTACATGATGCCGAGGAAGCCGGCGGTCAGGAAGAAGCCGACCGCGTTGTGGCCGTACCACCACTGCACCATGGCGCTCTGCACGCCCGAGACGAACGGGTAGGACTTCATCCCGGTCAGCGACACCGGGACGTTGACGTTGTTGCCGATGTGGAGGATCGCGACGGTCAGGATGAACGCCATGAAGAACCAGTTGGCGACGTAGATGTGCGACTCCTTGCGGGTCATCACCGTGCCGATGAACTGGATGGCGTAGAGGACCCAGATGACCGTCAGGTAGAGGTCGAGGATCCACTCCGGCTCCGCATACTCCTTGCCCTGGGTGTAGCCGAGCACGTAGCTGAGCGCCGCCAGGACGATGAAGATGTTGTAGTTCCAGAAGACGAACTTCGTGAGGCCTTCGCCGCCGAACAGGAACTGGCGGCTGGTGCGCTGCACGGAGTAGAGCGAGGTGGCGAACAGGACGTTGCCGCCAAACGCGAAGATCACGGCCGAGGTGTGGACCGGCCGCAGGCGCCCGAAGCTCGTCCACTCAAGGCCGAGATTCAGCGCCGGAAAAGCGAGCTGCAGCGCGATGAAGACGCCGGCGAGGAAGCCGACGACGCCCCAGAACACTGCAGCGATGACGAAGAGTCGGACGGCGTCTTCGTAGTAACGCACATTTTCCGACACCCGCTGGCTGCCCAGGGCGGCCCCTGGCGTCAGAGTCGCTGATGTCATTCAATCTCTCCCGTTTGCCCCGGGCGGCTCGGGCCGCTCCCTCTGAGGTTGCACCACCGCTGGGTACGTACTGTTAAGGAGGGGGGCAGGTTCACATACGATGCACTTCTTATGCGGACGCCGGTTGCGCCTGCCTCCAATAATCCCAATATGTGTAGGGGTGGACCTTGCAACATTGATCTACGTCAACGACCGGTCTTACCGGTGCCTGCCATCGTTCACCGTCCTTCACGCGGTCGGACGGGCATGGACGAAAGCTTCATCGCGAAACCTCTCGGTCAGCGTCAGATCGACCAGGCCTATCCACTGGTGCGGGCCATATTCCCGGACCTGCCGGTGGAGCAATGGCGCGCATTTGCCGCAGCACTTATCGGGCCGGTTGATACCCCCGCGACACCGACCGGCATCATGACCGTGCAGAATGCACGGGGGTACCTCCATGGACTTTTCTCATACGCTATTGCGGAGCATCTTCGCCATGGCCGAATTCTGGCCGTGGAGAATTTCGTCGTGCTCGACCTTTTCGACATGACGGGCCCGGCGGAGACTTTGCTGCGCTCCATGGATCGTCTGGCGCGCGGCCACGGATGCACGGCGATCCACACCTCGCTGCCGGAATTGCTGGCCGGGGAGGCCGGGTCGCGCGGTTCGCTGCTGAGCTGCTTTCACCAGGACGGGCACCGCACGGAAACCTTGCGGCTGTGCAAGGCGATGGACGGCGCCAACGACAACCGCGCGCATCGGTCGCAGGCGGAAACCCCGCTCGGCATCCCGTAAGCCCCGCCGGAGTGGGCCGCCATCCCCCTCCCTCCCGCGAATCCAGGCCCCGTTTCCCACGACTCCATCGACGTGACCGTTTGCTCGGCGGGCGCGAGCGGCTAGGATGCGCCATCATGACCGACACCCCCACCACCCCCGTCAAATACCGGGCGATCCATCTGCAGGCCGGCCGCCAGCGGCGCGTCCTGCACGGCCACCCCTGGGTCTATTCCAACGAAGTCCAGATGGACACGGCGGCCAAGGCCATCCCGCCGGGCAGCCCGGTGCGCCTGCTGGACCCCGGCGGGACTCCGCTGGGCATCGCCACCTTCAACCCGCACACTCTGATCGCCGCGCGGATGCTCTCCAGCGACCCGGCGACGGTGGTCGACCACGCCTTCCTCGCCGAGCGGCTGAGGCGCGCGGTGGCGATGCGCGAGGCGCTGTTCGACCGGCCCTTCTACCGCGTCGTGCACGCGGAGGCCGACGGGCTGCCGGGGCTGATCGTGGACCGCTACGGCGACGTGGTGACGGTGCAGGCCAACAGCGTCTTCATGGACCAGCGGATCGACGCCATCCTGGCCGCCATCGACGAGGTTCTGGCGCCCCGCGCGGTCATCCTGCGCAACGACAGCACCCAGCGCGCGCTGGAGGGGCTGCCGGAGGAAAGCCGGCTGGTGAAGGGCGAGATCGACGGCCCGATCCGGCTGGAGGAGAACGGCGCCACCTTCTTCGCCGACCCGCTGGGCGGGCAGAAGACCGGCTGGTTCTACGACCAGCGCGACAACCGCGCCTTCATCGCCAAGCTGGCGAAGGGCAAGCGGGCCATCGACTTCTTCAGCTACAACGGCGGCTTCGGCGTGCTCTGCGCCGTCGAGGGCGCGTCGTCGGTGGTGTCGGTCGACCGCTCGCAGGGGGCGCTGGACAACGCCACCCGCGCGGCGGAGGCCAACGGGGTGGCCGACCGCTTCGAGGCGCGCCGCGCCGACGCCTTCAACGAGCTGGAGCGGCTGAACGCGGCGGGCGAGACGTTCGAGGTCGTCATCGCCGACCCGCCGGCCTTCGTGAAGTCCAAGAAGGACCTCGCCGTCGGCTGCCGCGCCTACCGCAAGATGACCCGTCTGGCGGCGAAGATCACGGCGCCGGGCGGCTTCCTGCTCTGCGCATCCTGCAGCCACAACGTCGACCCGCCGACCTTCGCCGAGCAGGTCGCCCGCGGCCTGCACGACGCCGGGCGGACGGGGCGCATCCTGCGCAGCGCCGGGGCCGGGCCGGACCATCCGGTGCACCCGCATCTGCCGGAATCGGCCTACCTCAAGGCCATCGTGATGCAGCTGGACTGAGGGGCCCCCGGCACGATGGCACGACGATGGTGACGATCGTCGTGCCATCGTGGTTCCCCCTCGCGGACCCTACGGGCGGCTGAACACCCCGACGACCTCGACGTGGGCGGACCACAGGAACTGGTCCACGGGGTAAACGCGGCTCAACACGTAGCCGCCATCCACCAGCGTGCGGGCGTCGCGGGCGAAGGTCGCGGGGTTGCAGGACACCGCCACCACCCGCGGCACCTTCGACCCGGCCAGGGCCTGCGCCTGGGTGGCGGCACCGGCGCGCGGCGGGTCGAAGACCACCGCGTCGAACCGCGCCAGCTCCTTCGCCGTCAGCGGGTTTTCGAACAGGTCGCGCCGCTCCGTGGTCAGGCGCAGGGCGCCCGCCGCCTTGTTCAGAGCGGCCAGCGCCGGGGCGTCCCCCTCCACCGCATGGACCGCCGCCCGCTGGGCCAGCGGGACCGCGAAGGTGCCCAGCCCGGCGAACAGGTCGGCCACCCGCTTCGGCTCCCCGATGTTGGCGAGGACGGCGGCGACCAGCGCGGCCTCCCCCTCGGCGCTCGCCTGGAGGAAGGCGCCGGGCGGCGGAGTCACCGGCAGGCCGGCGAAGGACACCGCCACCGGCCGGCGGTGGGCGATGGGTTCCGGGGCGCCGCGGCCATCCGGCTGCCGTTCATCGGCCTGCCAGGAGATGCGCGCCACACCCTCCGCCTCGCCGAACGCCACCAGCCGCTCCCGCGCCGCGCGGTCCAGGCTGCGCGGACCGACCAGCACGAGGTCGATCCCGCCCTCCAGGTCGGTGGCGATCACGTCGCAGCCGCCACCGTCCGGCAGCACCGACAGCAGCAGCCCGCGCAGCGGCTCCACCAGGGCGAACAGGGCGGGCCGCAGCACCGGACACTCCGTCAGGTCGGTGAGCCGGTGGCTCATCCGCTCGTTGAAGCCGAGCCAGACGCGGCGCCCCCGCTTCAGCGCGGCGAAGCGGGCGCGCCGCCGCGCCGCCGGCGGCGTCCGGGACAACGGTTCCAGGACCGCGTCGCCCAGCCCGACGCGGGCCAGCGCGCCCCGCACCAGCCCGACCTTCCAGGCGGCGTAGGCCGCGTCCTCCATATGCTGGAGCGTGCAGCCGCCGCAGGTTCCGAAATGGGAACAGGGCGGCGCGGCGCGGCCGGGGCCGGGCTCCAGGATCTCCAGAAGGTCGGCGCGCAGACCGTCGCCCTTGGCGTTCGCCGGGTCTTTGACGGCCACCCGCACGCGGTCGCCGGGAACGGTCAGCGGCACGAAGACCTTGGAGTCCTCGAAGGCGGCGATGCCGTCGCCGCGGGCGCCGACCTCGGTGACGGTCACCTCGGCGGTACGGGGGGCAGCGCTGCGGGGGGACGGGCGGTGTTTGGGGGCGGGTCGTTTCACGCGGTCACTCTCAGGACGGCCATCATGCCGGTCTCCTGATGCTCCAGAACATGGCAGTGGAGCATCCAGTCGCCGGCCTCTTCGGCCACGAAGGCGATCTCGGCTGTCTCGCGGGGGCCGAGCAGGACGGTGTCGCGCCACTCGCGGTGTTCGGCCGGCTGGCCGTTGCGCGAGAGGACGCGGAAGGGAAAGCCGTGCAGGTGCATGGGGTGCCACCAGCCGGTCTCGTTGACGAAAGCCGTCACCTGCGTTTGACCGCGTTTGACGGTGATGAGCGGTTCCAGATGGTGAAGCCCCATGGATGAATGGCCTGGGGCGGCGACGCCGTTCAGCGCCCAGAAGGGGCCGCGCGGCCCGGCATTCTTTGGCATGGCGCCATGCATTCCGCCGTCCAGCACCACGTCCTGGCGGACGGCGCCGACAAGGTCGGGTTCGGGCAGCGGATTCGGGGCCAGCGCGACCGGGGCGTCCAGCGGCGAGTGGCGCAGAGGCGCCTCGCCGCTGTAGGTCAGCCGGGTCAGCCGGTAGGCCATGCGCGGGTAGAAGCCGTCGACCACGTCGAACCCCTCCCCCGGCTTGCCCTCCATGTCGATCACGAGGTCGGCGCGCTGGCCGGGCGCCAGCACGACCTTGCCGTCCGGCGGGGCGTGCGGCGTCACCGGCTGGCCGTCGAGCGCGATCACCCGCGGCGCGTGCCCCTGGAAGTCGAGCGCGAAGACGCGGGCGTTCGCCGCGTTGATCAGGCGCAGGCGGACGCGCTCCCCGGCGCGGACCGGCACGCTGTCCCGGACGGCGCCGTTGATGGTGACGGTGTTGCCGATGCGCCCGGCGTGGGTGGCGTCCATGGGATGGCCGAACCCGCCGGCCAGTTCCGCCTCCCTGGTCAGCCGCCAGTCGCCGAGCAGCCAGAGCAGGTCGCGGTCGACGCGGATCGGCTCGCGCTCCTCCACGACGAAGGCGCCGGTCAGGCCATGGGCCACCTGCACGCCGCTGTTGACGTGGGGGTGGTACCAGAAGGTGCCGGCGTCCCTCAGGGGGAATTCATAGTCGAACCGCCCGCCTGCGGGCACCGGGGCCTGCGACAGGCCGGGCACCCCGTCCATGGCGTTGGGAACGCGCAGGCCGTGCCAGTGGATGGTCGTCGGCTCCGGCAGCGCGTTGGCGAAGGCGATGCGCGCCGTGTCGCCCTGGCGGAAGCGCAGCTCCGGCCCCGGAATCCGTCCGTCATAAGCCCAGACCGCCGTGTCGGGGAAGCCAGCCCCCGCCAGATTGACGCGGGCCGGGCCGGCGGACAGGTTCACCACCCCTCCCTCCTCCACCACCGCCGCTCGGGCCGCGCGCGGCAGCAGGGCGGCCCCGGCCAGCAGGGCGGAGCCGGTCAGCAGCTTGCGGCGGTCGAGGAATACGGGCGGCACGGCGTCCTCACACGTAGCGGGCCAGGGCGTCGCGCAGGTCGGCCGGCACCGGCGTCGGGCGGTGGCTGTCCTTGTCGACGATGACGCAGACGGCCTCCTGCACGGCGATGCAGCGGTCGCCGTCGAAGATCGCCGCCCCCAGGACGACGGAGGTGTTGCCGACCTTCGCGACCCGCGCGCCGACGCGGATGTTTGCCGGGAACAGCAGCTCCGCCTTGTAGTCGATGACGCTGCGCGCCAGCACCACGGTCCAGGGGGAGTCGCTGCGGAAACCGCCGCACTCATGGACCAGCGACACGCGGAGCTGCTCGAAATACACGCCGATGGCGTTGTTGTTGACGTGGCCGAGCGCGTCGAGGTCGGCGAAGCGCACATGCTCCGCGATCCAGAAACGGTAGAGGTCGGGACGGGTCGGATCGGTCATGGTCGCCTGTCGGATGATGGTTCGGGCCGAATGTGGCCGGTGCGGCGGGCGGGGGCAAGCCCGGGCATGACGGTCATTCCCCGCAGCGTCCCGATTTGCCGCGCCAAGCCGGGCGGGCCGGTGTTATAGGAGTCGCACCATACACCCGCAACGGACCGCAAGATGAGCAAGGACAGCACCAACCAGACGGCCGAGGCCCTGTTCGAGAAGGCCCTGTCGGTCGCCGAGAAGCATCTCGAGGCGGCGATCAAGGAAGGCGGGGTCCTGGGCCCCTACATCGCCGTCGCCATGATCGAGGCCGCCGTGAACACCGCCGTGGACGAGACCAGCCACGAGGACGTCATCGACATGCTGCGCGATCTGGCCGCCCAGATCGAAGCGGATGCGGACGAAAGCGAAGAGTAAGGCGAACTTCGTTCGCTTTAGTTTTTAACGCCTCATTCGCCGGCTCTCAGCGGATGCCGATGGCATCCGCCTGCCGTCAGCGGGAACAATGTTCCTGCGAGAGGCGGGCTTCGGCCGCATGTGCGGCCGGGACCGCCGTCGCGGTCCGAAGCGGATGAACATCCGCTTCAAGCGCCGCCGTCACGCGGGGTCCGGCTGCCGGCGCGCTTCGCGCCGGCGCAGGATTTCGTAAACGACGGCGCCCAGGATGGTCAGCGCGATCAGGATCAGCGACAGCGCGTTGACCGCGGGCGTCAGGCCCGTGCGCACCTTCGAGGCGATGTAGACCGTCAGCGTGGTGTCCAGCCCGCGGACGAACAGCGTCGTGTTGTAGTTCTCGAAGCTCTGCAGGAAGGCCAGGAAGGACGCCGACAGTATGGCCGGCGTCAGATAGGGCAGCGTGATCCGCCGGAACACCTGCCCGTGGGTGGCGCCCAGATCCAGCGCCGCCTCCTCCAGCGTCGCATCGAACCGTTGCAGCCGTGCCAGGAACAGCAGCATCGCGTAGGCCGCGATGAAGCTGGACTGCGCCAGGATGGTCAGGAACAGGCCGCCGGTCACCCCGAACCACTCCCGCCAGAAGACCAGCGTGGAGATGCCGACGATCACCCCCGGCGTCAGCAGCGGCGACACCATCACGGCGTAGAGGAAGGTCCGCGCCCGGCTGTGCAGCCGGTCGAGCAGCAGCGCCGCCGCCAGCCCCAGCGGCACCGCCACCGCGATCACCCCCGCCCCGACCAGCAGGCTGGTGCCCAGCGCCTGCCACATGCGCTGGTCGGCCCACAGGGCGCCGAACCATTGCAGCGTGAAGCCCATCCAGGGGGTGACGGTCGGGAAGCGGCTGCTGTTGAAGGTCGCCGCCGCCATGATCCCCAGCGGCAGGAACAGATAGCCGAAGAACAGGACCAGATAGGCTCCGGTGACCCAGCGGCGGAAGGTGGCGGCGGTCATGTCGCGTTACCCGTCACTTGGCGATGTCCGTGAGGCCGACGCGGAACAGCCGCATCATCAGCAGGATGAAGGCGATGCACAGGATCAGCAGGATGAAGGCGTAGGCCGCCCCCTGGTTCCAGTTCCCGCCCTCGAAGAACCAGTTGTAGATGACCTCGGTGAACCAGCGGCTCTGCGGTCCGCCAAGGAGAGCCGGCACGGCGTAGCTGCCCGCCGCCAGCATGAAGGTCATGATGCAGCCGACCGCGATGCCCGGCTTGGCGTGAGGGATGACGATGCGGCGGTGGATGCGCAGCCAGCCGGCCCCCAGGTCGCGCGCCGCCTCGATCTGGTTGCGGTCCAGCGACTCCATGGCGTTCATGATCGGGAACACCATGAAGAGAATGTAGACGTAGACCATCCCGATGATCACCCCGGCATCGCCGCCGAGCAGCCGCTGCGGCTCCGAGAAGAGGCCGAGCCCGACCAGGAGCGCGTTCAGCGGCCCGTTGAAGGCCAGGATGATGTACCAGGCGAAGGTGCGCAGCAGCTCGTTGATCCAGAAGGGAACGACGAGCATCAACACGAGCAGCGGCAGGCGCCGCCGCGGCGCCACCTGCGCCATGTAGAAGGCCACGGGGTAGCAGACGGCCAGCGTGACGGCGGTGACGAGGCTGCTCGCCCAGATCGTCTTGAGGAAGATCGCCAGATGGATCTGGTTGGTCCACAGCGTCGCATAGTTGCGCAGCGTGTAGACGTCCTCCGGCCCGCCGGCCTTGCTGGGCGGCAGCGACGGGCGGAAGGAGAAGTCCACCATCAGCAATTGCGGCAGCACGACCAGCAGCAGCAGCCACGCGGCCACCGCCAGCAGGATCGCCGCGGTCAGAACCGGACCGTACCGGCGCAGCACGCCGCCCATGACCATCCCCCACCCGCCGATATTCTAGGATCGAAAGCCTCTCACGACCCCGGGCCGGAGCGCAAGCGAGGCCATGCCCCGCCCAATAACCACAATTTTATTGCCTTTTTTCGGTCGCCGGACTGTGCCCATAGTGGCGCCATGCGTGCATGGCGGACATCCGGCGTGATGAGGGAGGCAACAGCGTGGGTAGCCGCGCTGGTGCTGGTCTTCCACGCCCTGGCCATGGCCACCCACGTCCCGGCGCCGCTGGCCAGGGTGCTGGCGGAGTCGGCGCAATTCGCCATGGCCGGCTCGATCTGCCATTCCGGCGCCGCGCCCGATGCTTCCGCCGCGCCGCACGCCGACCATGGCCCCGTCCCCGACGGCACGCCGGGTCACGTCACCTATTGCCCGATCTGCCTGTCGCTGGGCGGCGGGTCCCTGTTGGGTCCGGCCGTGGCGCCGGCCCCGCTGCCGCCGGCCGGTATCGCGCTGGCCGCCCTTCCGCTGCCCGCGGACGACGCGGCCGGAGTCGGGAGACCCCCGCGCGCCTTCTCCGCCCGAGCGCCTCCGGTGGGTGTCTGAACCGAGTTCCCTCGCAGACACACACGCATCCACAGGCACGGACCCGCCGCTGAACGGCCTTTCCCGACACGCGACCGCTTCTCTTTCCGTCTCCCCGTCGTCGGTGACGGTGCCCCCTCCCTAACCCTCCCCCGCTTCGCAGGGGAGGGGACGGACGCCGCGTCGCGGCCCTCTCCCTCCCCTGCGGAGCGGGGGAGGGCCGGGGTGGGGGCCGCTGCGGGAACGGAAACCCCGTCGGTCGGAACAAGCCCTACGGCCGCATCCGGCGCCTGTGCACACACCGGAGAGTTCCCATGATCCGCAACACCCGCGGCGCCCTGCTGGCCGCCGCCGTCCTCGCCTGCCTGCCCCTTTCCGCCGCCCTCGCCCACACCACGCTGGAGACCAAGCAGGCCCCGGCCGCCAGCACCTACAAGGGCGTGCTGCGCGTCGGCCATGGCTGCGGCGCCTCCCCCACCGTCGCCCTGCGCGTGCAGATCCCGGAGGGCGTCATCGCGGTGAAGCCGATGCCCAAGCCCGGCTGGACCCTGACGATCAAGGAAGGCCAATACGCCAAGGCCTATGATTACTACGGCGAGTCGCTGAGCAAGGGCGTCACCGAGATCGCCTGGACCGGCGGCTCCCTGCCCGACGCCCATTACGACGAGTTCGTCTTCCGCGCCCGCCTGCCCGACGCCGCGCCCGGCACCGTGGTCTATTTCCCCGTGGTGCAGGAGTGCGAGACGGGCGTGCACCGCTGGATCGAGATCCCGGAGCCGGGCAAGACCGACCACGACGTCAAGGAGCCGGCCCCCGGCGTCACCCTGACCGCCAAGCCGTAAGGGAAGGGGAAACGCATGCGCCGGCTGGTCGTGGGGTGGATCGCCGCCCTGATGCTGCTGTCCCTGTCCGCGCCGGCCCTGGCGCATGCCGTGCTGGTGGAGAGCGCCCCGGAGGACGGGGCGCGGCTCGATGGCCCGCCCGCCGAGGCCGTGCTGCGCTTCAACGAGCCGGTGCGGCCGGTCTCGGTGACGCTGATCGGCCCCGGCGGGATGACGCTTCCCCTGCCCGCCCCGGCCGCCGGGGACGGGGCGCTGCGCGTCGCCCTGCCCGGCGGGCTGGCGGTGGGGACCCATGTCCTCAGCTACCGCGTCAGCTCGGCGGACGGCCATCCGGTCGCCGGATCGCTCCTGTTCGGGATCGGTGTGGAACCGGAACGACCGGCGGCGCTGGGCGGCGCGACGCCGCCGGCCACGCTGCTGGCCGCCGCCGCTCTGCGGGCGCTCCATTACGGAAGCCTGCTCGCCGCGGTGGGCGGCGGGCTGTTCCTGGTGCTGGTGGCGGGGCGGTGGAGTCCGCTGAACCGCCGCCTGCGCCCCGGCCTGTGCCTGGGCATCGGCGTCGCCGCCCTGGTGGCGGTGCTGAACGCCGGGCTGGCCGGCGCGGTGCTGGAAGGGGCGCCGCTGTCCGCCTTGGTCGGAGGCTCTCCCTGGATCGCCGGGCTGACGAGCACGGCGGGGGCGAGCGCCCTCCTGGCCCTGCTCAGCCTGATCGCCGCCGCGCTGGGGCTGGCGCTGGAGGAGCGAGGGACGGCGGGCCGCGTCCTGCTGGTCACCGGGGCGGTCGGGGCGGCGCTGGCGCTCGCCGCCACCGGCCACGCGGCGACCGCGGAGCCTCGCTGGCTCAGCGTGCCGCTGGTGGCGTTGCACGGACTGGCGGTGGCCTTCTGGATCGGGAGCTTCTGGCCGCTGGCCGTGCTGCTGCGGACGGAGACGCCGGCGGAGTCGCTGCGGCTGGTCCGCCGCTTCTCGGGCGGGGCGGTTCCGGCGGTGGCCGTCCTGCTGCTCGCCGGGGCGGGGCTGAGCGCGCTGCAGCTCGCCGACCCGCGCGCCATCCTGACCACCGCCTACGGCCAGATCTGGACCGGCAAGATCGTCTGCGCGCTGGCCCTGCTGGCGCTGGCCGCCGTCAACCGGTGGCGGCTGACGCCGCGGCTGGAGACCATGGGCGGGCAAGCCGCGGCCCGGCTGCGCGCCAGCGTCCAGACGGAGATGGTGGTGGCCGCGCTGGTCGTGCTGTTCACCGCCGGGCTGGGCACCACCCCGCCGCCGCGCACCCAGGCCCTGCCGGTCTTCGCCGAGAAGCCGGCGGGCTTCAGCACCGCGGTCGTGGCGCGCGGGCGCATGGCCATCGTCACGGTGACTCCGGCCACGCCGGGGCCGAACCGCGTCGAGATGCGCCTGACCGGACCGGACGGCGCGCCGCTCGACGCGCTGGAGGTGTCGGCGGAGCTGGCCCTGCCCGCCGCCGGGATCGAGGGCATCACCCGCCCCCTGCCGAAGGTCGCGCCCGGCGTCTACGCGGCGGACGGGGTGGCCCTGCCGGTGGCCGGCTCCTGGGCGGTGCGGCTGGACGCGCTGGTCAGCGACTTCGAGAAGGTGCCCTTCCGCGCGGCCATCCCTGTGGCGGTGACGGTCGGGCGTTGAACCCGTTCAGGCCGGGGCGTCGGGCAGGATCACCGCGTCCTCCGCCCGGAAGGCGATCCGGGCGGGCTCGCCGGGGGTCAGCGGCGGCTCGTCGCCGAGGTGCGGGACCTGGACGGTGATGCCGCCCTCCAGGAAGGCGTTGATGAAGGCGCCCTCGAAATCGCGGTGGGTGACCCGCGCCTCCAGCGCGTTCTCCGCCCCCGCCCCCGCCGCCATGCGCTCCGGCCGGACGAACAGGGTGGCGCGGTCGCCGGGCGACAGGCGGCGCGGGTTGCGCCCGACCAGACGGCCACGGGGCGTGTCCAGAGCCGCCATGCCGTCCGCCGACCCGGCGACGGTGCCGGCAAAGCGGTTGTTCTCTCCCACGAAGGAGGCGACGAAGGCGGTTTCCGGATGGTCGTAGATGGCCCGCCCGTCGCCCACCTGCTCCAGCACGCCCTTGGACATCACGCCGATCCGGTCGGACATGGTCAGCGCCTCGCCCTGGTCGTGGGTGATGTAGATGAAGGTCACGCCGGTCCGCTTCTGCAGGTCGCGCAGTTCGGCGCGCATGTGCTGGCGCAGCTTGAGGTCCAGCGCCGACAGCGGCTCGTCCAGCAGCAGGACGGCGGGCTCGACCGCCAGCGCGCGGGCGATGGCGATGCGCTGGCGCTGGCCGCCGGACAGCTCCGTCACCTTCTTGTCCGCGGCGTCCGGCAGGGCCACGAGGTCGAGCAGCTTGCGCACCCGCCCCTGGCGCTCCGCCGAGGGCACGCCGCGCACCTCCAGCCCGAAGCCGATGTTCTCCGCCACCGTCATCAGCGGGAACAGGGCGAGGTTCTGGAAGATCAGCGCAGTCGGGCGCTTGTTCGGGCCGATGCCGCGCATGTCGCGGCCGCCGATGCGGATGGCGCCCTCCGTTGGCTCCATGAAGCCGGAGACCATGCGCAGGATGGTGGTCTTCCCGCAGCCCGACGGGCCGAGGAAGCTGAAGAATTCCCCCGCCCCGACCGTCAGCGACACGTCGCGGACGGCGGTGACGGAACCGAACCGCATGGTGACGGACTCGAGCTGGACGTCCTGACTCATAGGCACCTGATTGGAATGCTGGAAATCCCCGGTTGGGCCGCCGCCCTTAACCCTCTCCCCTCCGGGGAGAGGGTGGCCCGGAGGGCCGGGTGAGGGGGTTGCGCGTGGCGGTGCGTCCGGCAAAAGCGCATCCCCCTCACCCTGCCTCTCCCCAGGGGGGAGAGGGGACGATGGGGACGGGAGAGGGGAATTGTCACGCCGCCAGGAAGCGGTCCTGGTACTCGTTGCGGATGGAGACGTACCAGGCTTCCTGGATCGGCCACCACCACAGCTTCTGCAGCGCGTCGCCCGGATAGGCGTCGGCGAAGAACTGCTTGTTCAGGTCGGACAGATGCGCCTCCGCCCCGACCGCCGTGCTGGAGATGCCGGAATGGTTGGTGTAGAGCGCGCCCGCCTCCGGCGTGTAGAACCAGTTGATCCAGGCGTAGGCCTGCTCCAGGTTCGCCGCCTTGGCCGGGATCGCGAAGCCCTCCATCCAGGCCAGCGCCCCTTCCTTCGGCGCCAGGAAGCGGATCGGCAGCCCCTCCTTGCGCAGGGCGACCGCGGACGAATCCCAGGTCTGGCCGATGACGCAGCCGTTGGTGCGGAAGGCGCCCTGCGCCTCGTTCTCGTTCGACCAGAACTGGCCGATGGCCTTCTTGTTGGCCGAGGCGACCTGAAGGATCGCGTCGAAGTTGGCACGCGCCTTCGCCTCGTCCTTGAACTGCTCGCGGATCGGGTGGGGCAGCTTGCCCTGGCCTTCCAGCCACAGGCCGATGCCGATCAGGCCGGAATGGCCGCGCACCGTCACCTTGCCGGCGTGCTCCGGCTTCCACAGGTCGCCGTAGCTGGCGGTGCCGTAGGTCAGCGGCGCCTTGGCCTGGTCGTAGGCGATGGCCTCCGTCCCCCAGTCGGCGGGGGCGAAGAAGCGCTTGCCGCCGACCACGCCGCCCATGGCGGCGGAGCCCTCGACCGCCGACTTCAGGCAGCCGTCCCATTTGACCTTCGATTCGTCCAGCGGCTGGACCAGCTCGAACTCCACATAGTTCGGCACGCGGTCCACCGTGGGATGGATGATGTCGAAGCCGGCGCCGCCCGTGGCCTTGAGCTGGTTCAGCAGCTCGTCGTTGGTGCCGTATTCGGTCAGGGTGGCCTTGATGCCGGTCTTCTTCTCGAAGTCGGCCAGCATGTCCGGGCTGATGTAGCCGGCCCAGGAGAAGATCTTGACGCTGCCCGACGCGGCGTGGCCCTCGCGCAGGATGAAGGGGCCGACCGAGGCGACGCCCGCGACGGCCGCAGCGCCCTGGAGCAGCAGGCGGCGGGTGAAGCCCTTGGCGGCGCGCTGGGTCTCGGCGCTGGAGCGCTGTTCCAGGCTGGTGGTTTGCGGAACCTTGGTCATGGCACCTACTCTCCCCTTTTCTTATTGGCCCGAATTCATGCTGGCTTTGCCGGTCGCGGGGCCGGTCCTGCCGGACTCCGCCGCAGCGGCAACTGTGCCGCGATATCCGGGCGCCGTCCATGGCTCAAGCGGGAGTGGGCGCAAACTTCATCGGCCTGTCATAGGCGCCGCCGGGCTCACATCACGTAGAAGCGGGCCTTCACCACCACGCCGTCGATGCCGCAGACCACGGTGCGGTTGCGCCCGCTGTTCTTCGCGAAATAGAGCGACTCGTCGGCCCGCTTGATCAGATCGGCCACCGTCTCCGTCCCGTCCGCCGGGCAGATGCCGATGCTGACGGTGAAGGCGAAAAGGGCGCCCTCGGCGGTGCGGGCGGTCAGCGCCTCGGTCGCCACGCGGATCTCCTCCGCCTTGGCGATGGCCGTCTCCACCTGCGGGGCGGGCAGGACCATGCAGAACTCCTCCCCACCCAGGCGGCCGAGGAAACCGCCGGGCGGCACGCGGGCCGCGCAGGTCTGGGCGAACAGCGTCAGCGCGAGGTCGCCGTTGGAATGGCCATAGGTGTCGTTGACGCGCTTGAAATGGTCGATGTCGAACAGCGCGACGGCGAAGGGCGTGGCCTGGTCCGTTCCGTTTCCGCCTTGAAGCAGCCGGTGCTGCTGCTCCAGCCGCTCCATGAAGCGGCGGCGGTTCAGGACGCCCGTCAGGTAATCGGTGTTCAGCATCTCCGCCATCACCCGGTGCGTGCGGGTGATGCGTTCGCCGGCGCGCACGCGGGCGCGCAGCATGGGCATGTCGATGGGCTTGGTCAGGAACTCGTCGGCGCCGGCGTCGAACGCCTCGATCCGGCGCTGGATGTCGTCGTCCGCGGTCATCAGGATGGAGAAGGTGCGGTGCTGGTCGTCCTCCGCCCGGATCAGCCAGCACAGTTCCAGCCCGTCCATCCGCGGCATTTCCAGATCGGTGATCAGGATGTGGATGTCGTGGAGGTGGTAGAGGTCCAGCGCCTCCCGCCCGTCGCGCGCCAGAAGGACCCGGTAACCGTACGCCTCCAGGTGGTCCTTCAGGATCTTCCGGACAACGGAGGAGTCGTCGGCGACGAGAACGTTCGTCTCCGCGGTTGAGCCGGACTTCATGGCAGCCACCCCTTGCAGGCACCAGCGGGGTGTTTACAAGGGTTTTGTATAAAATGCCATCATTTTTGGAAGGGGCATTCCACGCCGCTGCCGCTTTCCGAGCCGGCCAACCGGCCCGCTCAGCTTTCCAGCATGCGGCGGAGAAGCTCCACGTCCTCGGCGAAGGCGGGGTCGGTGGTGCGCAGTTCCTCCACCTTCTTCACCGCGTGCATCACGGTGGTGTGGTCGCGCCCGCCGAACTTGCGCCCGATCTCCGGCAGGGAGCGGGCGGTGAGCTGCTTGGCGAGGTACATGGCGACCTGCCGCGGCCGGGCCACGGCGCGGGCACGGCGGGCCGAATGCATGTCGGCGACGCGGATGTTGAAATGCTCCGCCACCCGCTTCTGGATCTCGTCGATGGTGACGCGCCGGTCGTTGGCGCGCAGCAGGTCGTGCAGCACCTCCTGCGTCGATTCCAGCGAGATGGCCCGCCCGACCAGCTCGGCGTGCGCGACGATGCGGTTCAGCGCCCCCTCCAGCTCGCGCACGTTCGAGGTGATCTTGTGGGCGAGGAACTCCAGAACCTTCAGCGGGATGGCCGCGTTCAGCGCGTCGGCCTTGGCCTGGAGGATGCCCAGCCGCAGCTCGTAGGTGGTCGGGTGGATGTCCGCGACGAGGCCCCAGCCGAGGCGGGAGCGCAGCCGCTCCTCCATGCCTTCCAGGTCGGACGGGCTCTTGTCGGCGGAGATGATGACCTGACGGTTCTGGTCCACCAGCGCGTTGAAGGTGTGGAAGAACTCCTCCTGGGTGCTGTCCTTGCCGCTGATGAACTGCACGTCGTCGATCATCAGCACGTCCACCGAGCGGAACTGCTGCTTGAAGGCCATGGTGTCCTTGAAGCGCAGCGCCCGGATGAATTGGTACATGAACTTTTCCGCCGACAGGTAGATCACCTTGCGGTTCGGATCGTTCCGCCGGATCTGCCAGGCGATGGCGTGCATCAGGTGGGTCTTGCCCAGCCCGACCCCGCCATAGAGGAACAGCGGGTTGAAGGTGACCGAGGTGGCGTCGGCGACGCGCCGGGCGGCGGCGTGAGCCAGCTCGTTCGGCTTGCCCACCACGAAATTCTCGAAGGTGAAGCGCGGGTCCAGCGGCGCGGAGATGTCCGTCCGGTCCTCCAGCACCGAGGCGACCGCCGTGGGCGACTCGTCCGACGCGAAGGAGGGCGGCCCCGCCGAATAGGAGGAGCCGATGTAGGAGGTCGCGCCGTAGGAAGCGGATTGGCTGAACGCCGCGGCCCGCGGGGCAGGCGCCGGGGGAACCGGACCGCCGCCGACGGCGCCGTCGACCGGATCGGAGTCGCGCGACGCCTCGCCCCCATTCTCGTCCGGCATCAGCATGGACGGCGCGTTGGCCGAGGCGACCACGACGTCGATGGACAGCACGTCCGGATTCTCGCCGGCCCACAGGTTGCGGATGCGGTCGGCGTAGTGGGTCAGCACCCAGTCGCGCATGAAGCGGGTGGGCACGACGATGCGCACCTCCCCGCCGCGGATGCCGGCGAAGGAAAGCGGCTGCAGCCAGCTGCGGTAGGCGATCTCGCCCACCTCGTCCTTGAGGCGGCCCCGGATGCGGGCCCACTGCTGATCCAACGACGCGCCGACCGACATGCTTCCCCTACCCCGCTCCTTTCCCCCCGGACGGCCCCGCGCCGCAGGGGGCACCGTCCCGCCGACTCAACTCAGACCCCTTAACTTAGGTCCCGCGCCTTCAAAACGTTCCTCTCCTGAAGACTCCAACGGTGGATGCCTCCCAACTGGGCGGCAATACTATCCCTTCGGCGAAGTTGGACTCCGCCTTTGCCACGTCGAGTTTTAAGAAAAGCATCGCTCCAGGAGCAACGGGTTGAGTCGAGCCTCTTGAGCGCCCCGCAGCCTTGCCCGCCGCTTTGAACGTCTCCGTCCTTCAGCGAATGACGCGTGACATCAAAGACAACATCGGTGCGCCATTCCCAACGGATGGAAAGTCTAATCAGCCGCCCCCGCCGTGGCAATAGGACAGAAAGCGAACGGTCCGGACTGCGGCAAAAATCACGCAGCGTCCCCGCCCCCCGCCCCTGCCTTCACGCAAGACCAGAACCGCTGGAGGCGACTCGCCATCCAGCAGCCGTGATCCCCTGCCCCGCCGGAGTATTGCCGGAGGACTCGGAAGGAACGGAGACTGTACTTATCAAAAACGCAAAAAGCCGCGCCCAGACCTGGTGCGCGGCTTTATAACGCCGAGTAAACTCAGAGAGCCTTGATGCGGGCCGACAGGCGCGACAGCTTGCGCGACACGGTGTTCTTGTGCAGAACGCCCTTGGAGGCTCCACGCATCAGTTCCGGCTGCGCGGCCTTGAAAGCCTCAGCGGCTTCAGCCTTGTTGCCGGACGAGATCGCCGTCTCGACCTTCTTCACGAAGGTGCGGATACGGCTGACGCGGTTACGGTTGATCTCCGTACGACGCGCGGTTTGACGAATGCGCTTTTCAGCAGACTTATGATTGGCCATGAAAACCCTACTCCGGACGACACGCCTGTCCCAGTGCGAGGGGGCCTTATACGCTCCAGCCGAATGGGAGTCAAGGCACCGTCCAACACTGTTTTTCGGCAAAGGAAAGATTACGAGATCTTGACGGATTTCTGCCCCTCCCCCGCTAGATACGGGGGAGGAGTCGGGGGATGTCAGCGATGCTTCCAATCGGGCTGACGCTTTTCGGCGAAGGCGGCCATGCCTTCCTTCTGGTCTTCGATGGCGAAAGTCGCGTGGAAGATTCGGCGTTCCACCCGGATGCCCTCCGACATGGTCGTCTCGTAGGCGGCGTTGACGGCGTCCTTGGCCATCATGACGACCGGGCGCGAGAGCTTGGCGATCTTCTCGGCGACCTTCACCGCCTCGTCCACCAGCTCCGCCGCCGGCACCACGCGGCTGACGAGGCCGGCGCGCTCGGCCTCGGCGGCGTCCATCAGGCGGCCGGTCAGGCACATCTCCATGGCCTTGGACTTGCCGACGAAGCGGGTCAGGCGCTGCGTGCCGCCGGCGCCGGGGATGGTGCCGATGGTGATCTCGGGCTGGCCGAACTTGGCGGTGTCGGCGGCGAGGATGAAGTCGGCCATCATCGCCAGCTCGCAGCCGCCGCCCAGCGCGTAGCCGGCGACCGCGGCGATGGTCGGCTTGCGGCACTTGGCCAGCCGCTCCCACTTGGCGGTGATGAAGTTGGCCTTGTAGACGTCCATGTAGGAGAAGTTCTGCATCTCCTTGATGTCGGCGCCGGCGGCGAAGGCCTTCTCCGAACCCGTGACCACGATGGCGCCGACGGAGTCGTCGGCCTCCAGCGCGTCCAGCGCCTGGCCCAGCTCGGTCACCAGCAGGTCGGACAGCGCGTTCAGCGCCTTTGGCCGGTTCAGCGTGACGAGCCCGACCGGTCCGCGGGTTTCGACGAGAATGGTTTCGTACGGCATGATGCAGCAGGCTCCCGTGGTTTGCCCCCTCGCTCCGGGCGGGGGTGCTTCTGGTTTGCTCTTGGCCTCTTCCGGAGGACTCAGCGCGGAATCAGCGAGAAGCGGACGACCGTGGCCGCCGCCTTCCGGGCGGTGGCCCTCGCGGCGGTGGCGGGGGCCGGCTCGACGAATTCCAGGCGCAGCTCCTCGCCCTCCCGCAGGAAACTGGCGCCCCCGCCCGCCCGTTGCGCGGTGCGGCTCCAGCCGAGCTGGGGCATGGTCTGGTTGTAGAAGGACAGGACCGCGTTGCGGTCCATGGCGCCCGCCATGACGGACTGCGCGATGCGCCCGGCGGGCTTGTCGAAGACCAGCGGCGCCTCCTCGGCGGGGGCAAGGCCCGGCATGACCGGCACGTCCCCCATCCCTTCGACGTAACGGGCGGAGTCGGCCGCCCAGGCGGACGAGGTGGCGGGCAATGGAACCCCGGCCAGACCCGCAAGGGCGGGGCCGGCGAGGAGGAGGGCGGCGAGCGCCGCCCTGGCGGTGGCCGATGGAGCCGTCATACCCTCCACCTATATCAACGCTGGCGTTGCGGACAATAGAAAGTCGAACGGCCCGCCTGGACGATGCGGCGGATGCCCCCGGTCTTCGCCACGTCGCAGCTGCAGCCCGGACAGGGCGCGCCCTCGCGGTCGTAGACCGAGAACTGGTGCTGGAAGTAGCCGAGCTCCCCCGACGCCTGCCGGTAGTCGCGCAAGGACGATCCCCCCGCGGCGATGGCCCGCTCCAGCACCTCGCGGATCGCCGTGGCCAGCCGCTCCGCCTTGGCGCCGGTCACCGTGGCGGCGATGCGCGTGGGGCTGAGGCGGGCGAGGAACAGCGCCTCCGACACGTAGATGTTGCCGAGCCCGGCGACCACGCTCTGATCCAGCAGGGCGGCCTTGATGCTGGTCATCCGCCCGGCCAGCCGGTCGGCCAGCACCGGTCCGGAGAAGGCGTTGCCCAGCGGCTCCGGCCCGAGGGCGCGCAGCAGCGGGTGCTCGGCGAGCGTCTCCGCCATGGCGAGGTCCATCAGGCCGAAACGGCGGGCGTCGTTGAAGGTCACCACCGTCCCGGCGTCGGTCTCCAGCACGACATGGTCGTGGGCGCCCCAGGCGGCGGGCCGTTCCGGCGTGATGATCATGCGGCCCGACATGCCGAGATGGGCGATCAGCACCGTCCCGTCGTCGAGATGGACCAGGATGTATTTGGCGCGGCGGCGCACCGACTCGACGCGGCGCCCGGTCAGCCGCTCGCAGAAGCCGGCCGGAAAGGGAACGCGCAGGTTGGCGCGGCGCTGGAGCACCTGGACCAGCGTCCGCCCCTCCAGATGCGGGGCGAGGCCACGGCAGACGGTTTCGACTTCGGGAAGCTCGGGCATGATGGCAAGGAGGATGGTGGGAAGCGCCGGTTGACGCAAGGGGCACCTGTCGACGCCCATTCGGGAACGGGTCGCCCGCGGCGGCGGCGGAATGGCGCCCTCAGCCCTCCGCGCCGTCCACCAGCCCCCGCAAGGCGCGCGCCACCGCCTCCGCCGGGCCGGACCAGTCGCCGCTCCGGGTCTGGCGGAACAGGCGGGCGGAGGGGTACCAGGGGCTGTCGTCCCGTCCCATCAGCCAGCGCCAGTCCGGCGCGTGGGACAGCAGCAGCCAGACCGGATGCCCCAGCGCGCCGGCCAGATGGGCGGTCGCGTTGTCGATGGTGACGACGAGGTCGGTGGCGGCGATCTGCGCGGCCAGCCCCTCCAGGTCGTCCTTGCGGTCCAGCCCGGCAGGCAGCGCGATGGCGATGCCCTCCGCCGCCAGGGCCGCCACCTCCTCCGCGCAGTCTCCGTATTGCAGCACCACCATCTCGGCGCCCGCGCCGTGCAGCGTGCGCGCCAGATCGGCCAGCGGCACGTTGCGCAGGCGTCCCCATTTCGGGTTGGTGGTGTGCCAGGCAATGCCGACCAGGGGCCGCCGGCCGGTCCGCCGAAGCGCCGGCACCCGCGCCGGATCGGCTTTCAGGATCGGGCGGAGCCGGCGGAAATCCTCCTCGGCGCGCAGCAGCAGGCGCGGCAGGCTGCCCGACGGGATCTGCGCCGCGATGTCCGGGGCGGACAGGCGCGGGTCCGGCCGGGGGCCGCGCGGCACCACCTCCACCCCCGGCAGCGCGCGGGCGAACAGCGGCGCCAGCCGGGCGTCGCATTCCAACAGGCAGCCCGCCAAAGCCCCCGTTGATGATTGCGTCTCTTTCGTTGACGATTGCGTCAACAAGGGGAGCAGCGTGGCGAACATCAGCTCGTCGCCCACCCCCTGCTCCCCCCAGACGAGCAGCCGTCCGCCGCCGAGCGGCCCGCCGGTCCACAGCGGCTGCGGGAAGCGCCCGGCGGTGCGGCACCAGGGCTCGGCGGACCAGCGGTCCTCCCAGGCGTCCCAGCCCTCGGCGAAGCGCCCGAGCGCCAGCAGCGCCGAGGCCCGCGCCAGCCGCGCGTCGGCCAGGGCGGGATCGCGGGCGAGCGCCGCCTCCGCCTCCGCCAGCGCCGCCGCCGGATCGCCGCAGAGCGTGTGGGCGTCGGACAGGTTGTTGCGGATGGCCGCCGAGTCCGGCCGGAGCGCCGCCGCCCGCCGCAGGGCGTCCCGCGCGCCGTCCGGATCGCCCTGCCCCTTCAGCACGTTGGCCCGGTTGTTCCACAGCGCGGCGTCGGCGGGGTCCAGCGTCAGCCCGCGCTCATAGGCGCTACGGGCGGCGGGCAGCGCGCCGCGGTCCTTCCGCCACGCCCCCAGCCGGTTCCACAGCGCCGCCCGCTCCGGGTCGAGCCGCAGGGCGCGGCGCAGGTCCCTCTCCCCCGCGTCGGCCCGCGCGGCCAGCGCGCCCAGCAGGCCGGCGTCGTCCGGCGCCAGCAGCGCGGCCGCCCGCCGCTGGGCCAGCGCCGCGTCCGTCCGGCCCAGCGCGTCCAGCGCCCGGGCAAGGTTGATGCGCGGGTCGGCGAGCCCCGGCCGAAGCTCCACCGCCGCGCGCAGGGCCCGCTCCGCCGTCGCCGGGTCGCCGGCGGCCAGCCGGCGCACCGCGAAATTGTTGAGAAGCGCCACCCGCTCCGGATCGAGGGCGGCGGCGCGGGCCAGCGCTTCCGCCGCCGCGCCGAACCGGCCCAGAGCCTCCAGCAGGTTGGCGTGGTTGGCTTGCGGGTCGGGCTGGCTCCCATCCCCGGCGACGGCCTGCCCGACCAGGGCGCAGCCCTCCTCCAGCCGCCCGCATTGGGCGAGGAGAAGGCCGCGCAGATGCAGGGCCGGCGGGTGGCCGGGAACGGCGTCGAGGATTTGCCCGTAGACCGAGTCGGCCTCGGCGAAGCGCCCCTCCCGCTGGAGGTCGAAGGCGATCAGCAGGGCTTCCTGCAGCGTGGCCATGGTCCCCCCGTCCGTCCCCCATCGTCCACCCGCGGCACGGTGGCGAAGGCGGGGCGCGGGGTCAAGCCCGCAAAAACCGCGCGCCGGGGGTGCGTCACGGCAACGCCCCGGCTGGCGCAAGCCCAGGTCGCGCGCTATGTTGCGCGCCATGACCGATCCGCGCACCCCCTCCGCCCCGTCCCAGCCCGCAGCTCCGGCCCAGGCCACCGGCGTGTCCGCCGGGGCCGAAGGGAACTGGTTCGGCTACCGCCCCGTCGATCCCGACGCCAAGTCCGGCCTCGTCCGCGCCGTCTTCGACAGCGTGGCCGGGCGCTACGACCTGATGAACGACCTGATGTCGGGCGGCATCCACCGGCTGTGGAAGGACACGCTGATGGAGATGGTGGCGCCGCGCGCCGACATGACGCTGCTCGACGTGGCGGGCGGCACCGGCGACATCGCCTTCCGCTTCCTGGAGCGCGGCGGCGGGCGGGCCGTGGTCTGCGACATCACCGAGTCGATGGTCCGGGTCGGGCGCGACCGCTCCTACGACCGGAACCTGCTGACCGGCGTGAACTGGACGGTCGGCGACGCCGAAAGGCTGCCCATCGCCTCCCGTTCGGTGGACGCCTACACCATTGCGTTCGGCCTGCGCAACGTCACGCGCATCGACGCCGCGCTTTCCGAGGCGCGCCGCGTGTTGAAGCCCGGCGGAAAGTTCTTCTGCCTGGAGTTCAGCCACGTGGTCCTTCCGGTCCTGCGCGAGATCTACGACGTCTATTCCTTCCAGGTCCTGCCGCGGCTCGGCCGCATGGTGGCCGGGGACGAGGACAGCTACCGCTATCTGGCGGAGAGCATCCGCCGCTTCCCCGAGCAGCAGGCCATGGTCAAGCGCATCGAGGCCGCGGGCTTCGGCGCGGTGCGCGTGCGCAACCTGACGGGCGGCATCGCCGCGATCCATTCCGGCTGGCGGATCTGACCGGATGCTGTTCCGGACCGCCCGAAACATCGGCCGCCTCTTCGTGATCGGCCGCACGCTGGCGCGCTACAACGCGCTGCCGGAAACGCTGCCGCAGACCGCCCCCGGCTTCGCGCTGTTCTGGCGCTGGATCGGCAACGCCAAGGAGCCGGGCCGCGTCGGCCAGCGGCTGGCCCGCGCGCTGGCCGATCTGGGGCCGACCTACATCAAGCTGGGGCAGCTGCTGTCCACCCGCTCCGACCTCGTCGGCGAGCGGATGGCGCTGGATCTGGCCGAGCTTCAGGACAAGCTGCCGCCCTTCCCCGGCGCCCAAGCCCGCGCCATCGTCGAGGAGGAGCTGGGCGCCCCGATCGGGAAGCTGTTCCGCAGCTTCGACGAGGTGCCGGTCGCCGCCGCCTCCATCGCGCAGGTGCATTTCGCCGTCACCGCCGAAGGGCGGGAGGTCGCGGTGAAGGTGCTGCGGCCGGGCATCGAGAACGCCTTCGAGCGGGACATCGACCTGTTCTACTGGCTGGCCGAGCTGGCCGTCATGGTCATGCCCAAGCTGAAGCGGCTGCGCCCGCGCGAGGTGGTGGACACCTTCGCCCGCACCTCCCGCCTGGAGATGGAGCTGCGGATGGAAGCCGCGGCGGCGTCGGAGCTGGGCAACAACTTCAAGGACGACCCCACCTTCAACGTGCCGGCCATCGACTGGGACCGCACGGCGCGCCGCGTCCTGACGCTGGAGCGCATCCGCGGCTTCAAGGTGGACGAGTCGGAAAGGCTCGACGCCGCCGGCTTCAACCGCGACGAGATTTTGGCGAAGGCCTCGGCCAGCTTCTTCAACCAAGTGTTCCGCGACGGCTTCTTCCACGCCGACCTGCACCCCGGCAACCTGTTCGTGACGCAGGACGGCAACATCACCGCCGTCGATTTCGGCATCATGGGCCGGCTGGACCGGGCGACGCGGACCTACCTCGCCGACATGCTCATCGGCTTCCTGACCGGCGACTACCGCCGGGTCGCGGTGGTGCATTTCGAGGCGGGCTACGTCCCCCGCCACCAGTCGATCGAGGTCTTCACCCAGGCCTGCCGCGCCATCGGCGAGCCGCTGCAGAACAAGCCGCTGAGCGAGATCTCCGTCGGCCGGCTGCTCGCCCAGCTCTTCGCGGTGACCGAGCAGTTCGAGATGGAGACCCAGCCGCAGCTCCTCCTGCTCCAGAAGAGCATGCTGACGGCGGAGGGGGTGGGCCGCATCCTGAACCCCGACATCAACATGTGGGAGCTGGCGCGCCCGCTGATCGAGGACTGGATGCGCGAGAACCGTGGGCCGGAAGCCCAGATTCTCGACGATCTGGAGGCCGCGGTGTCGACGATCCGCCGCCTGCCCCGGCTGGTGAACCAGGCCGAACGCGCCGCCGCCGAACTGGCCGACGGCGGCCTGCGCCTGCACCCCCATTCGGTCAAGCACATGCTCGACCGCTGGGTGGAGCGCCGGATCAGCGAGCGCATCGCCCTGTGGATCATCGTCGTCCTGCTGACGGTGATCGCGGTCCGCGTGCTGTAGGGTCCTTTCCGGCGGCGCGCGGAAGGGGTGCGGCGGCGTGCCTCTCCCCCTTGGGCGTCGTTGACCCCGCCGCCGCCCCGCCGGACACTGGACTCGTCGCAACCGTTCGCGGAGGGAAGCCATGGCCCGCGACGAATTCCAGGCGCTTCTGACCTACGTCCGAACCGACCAGTTCCAGCCGCACCGGCCCCGCTCCGGCCCGCTGGAGTCCCCGCCCCCCGTCGTCACCATCGCCCGCGAGCACGGCACCGGCGGCGAGGCGATCGCGGCGAAGCTCGCCGAGTCGCTGGGGGTGCCCTGCTTCGACAAGGAAATCCTCGACGCCGTGGTGGCGACGGCCACCTCCGATCCCGCGCTGATGCGCCAGCTCGACGAGAAGCTGCCGGGGCGGGCGGGGATGTTCCTCTACGCCAGCCTGATGGGGCTGCACGACCCGCTGACCGAGTACCAGCGGCTGCTGACCCGCGTGGTCAACGGCATCGCCTTCCGCGGCGGGGTGATCGTCGGGCGCGGGGCGCATCTGCTGCTGCGCGGGGCGCCGCGCTTCCGCGTCCGCATCGTCGGCTCGGACGAGGTCTGCGCCGCGCGGCTGGCCGGCGGCGATCCCGCCAAGGTGGCCGACGCGCTGCACGAGGTGCAGCGGATCAACGCCGCCCGCGCCAAGTATTTCAAGGAGTTCTTCAAGGTCTCCAACGGCGATCCGCTGCAGTACGACCTGATCGTCAACACCGACCGCTTCACCGATCTGGACGCCGTGGCCGATGTGATCCTGCACGCCTACCGGGTCCATGGCGGGCATGGTGAGGCTCAGCCACCCTCCCCGATCCACCAGGACTCGACCAGCGGGCCGTAGAGGGGCGTCGCCTCCGGGTGCTTCAGCCGCGACCAGCGGGCCATGCGGTCCGCCGGGCTGTGGAACAGCGGCACCATGTAATGGCCCCACAGCAGCACCCGGTCGAGCGCGCGGACGCGGGCCACGAGGTCGGCGCGCGTCCGCGCCTCGGCGATGGAGGCGGCGATGGCGTCCACCACCGGGTCGCGGATGCCCGGATAGTTGCGGCTGCCCGGCTGGTCCGCCGCCTCGGACCCGTAATAGTAAAGCTGCTCGTTGCCCGGCGAGAGGCTGGAAATCCACCAGCGCAGGGTCATGTCGAAATCGAAATGATCCAGGCGCGCCTGATACTGCGCGTTGTCCACCGTGCGCACCGTGGCGGCGATGCCCAGCCGCTCCAGCGAGCGGGCGTATTCCAGCGCCACCCGCTCGTCCGCCGGATTGCCCAGCAGGATCTCGAAGGCGAAGGGGCGTCCCGCCCCGTCGGTCAGCCGCCCGCCCCTCACCCGCCAGCCCGCCTCCGCCAACAGGCGCAGCGCCTCGCGCAGGTTGCCCCGCGCCCCCGCCGGTCCGCCGCCGTCGGTGTGCGGCAGGGTGAAGGGTTCGGTGAACAGCGCCGGCGGCAGGCGGTCGCGGAAGGGCTCCAGCACCGTCAACTCCTCCGGCCCCGGCAGGCCCTCCGCCGCCAGTTCGGAGTTCGGGTAATAGCTGGCGGTGCGGACCAGCGCGCCGTGGAACAGGGTCTTGCCGATCCAGGCGAAATCGGTGGCGAGGCCGAGCGCCCGCCGCACCCGGATGTCCTGGAACGGCGGGCGGCGGGTGTTGAAGATCAGCCCGCGGGCGAACTCCGGGCGGCGGTGCGGCAGTTCCTCCAGCACGATCCGCCCCGCGCGGAGCGCCGGGCCGTCGTAGCCGGTGGCCCATTTGGCGGGATCGGATTCGCGCCGCACGTCGCCCTGCCCGGCCAGGAAGGCCTCCAGCGCCACCGAGTCGTCGCGGTAATAGGTGAAATCCAGCGCATCGACATTGAACAGCCCGCGCCGCGACGGCAGGTCCCGCCCCCAGTAATCGGCCACCCGTTCGTAGACGATGCGCCGCCCGGCCTCCGCCTGTTTGACCCGGTAGGGGCCGCTGCCCAGCGGCGGGTCGAGCGTCGTGGCGGCGAAGTCCCGGCCCGCCCACCACGCCTTGGCATGGATCGGCATCAGCCCCATCAGCAGCGGCATCTCGCGGTCGAAACGCCCGTCCGGGCCGGGGGCGAAGACGAAGCGCACGGTGCGGTCGTCCGGCGCCGCGGCGCTCGCCACCTTGGCGTAATACTGGCGGCGGTTCGGCGTGCCGTGGGCGCGCTGGACCTCCAGCGAGAACAGCACGTCGGCGGCGGTCACCGGCGTCCCGTCGTGCCATCGCGCGGCGGGGTTGAGGTGGAAGGTGGCGGCGCCGCGGTCCTCCGGCACCTCCAGGCTCTCGGCCAGCAGGCCGTAGAGGGAAAAGGGCTCGTCCCACGAGCGGGCAAGCATCGTTTCGAAGACGAAACCAAGACCCAGGGCGGGCACCCCCTTGACCACATGGGGGTTCAGCGTGTCGAAGCCGCCGGTCACCGCCTGGCGCAGGGCGCCGCCCTTCGGCGCGTCGGGGTTGACGTAGGCGAAATGGGCGAAGCCCGGCGGATAGGCGGGGTCCCCATGCATCGCGATGGCGTGGACAGCCTTCGCGGGGGGTTCGGCCCGCGCCGCAAGGGGAAAAAAGGCGAGACAGAGCAGCGCAAGAAGGATGAAGGGCATGGCGAAGGCTCGTCCCTTTGCCGCACCTGCGCAAGTGGCTTTGACTTATGCCCGCATCTGCCTAAACTCCGCGCGCGCGGCGCCGGGAGCTTTGGCCCGCGTCCACAACCAAGCGCAACCCGCTTTTGCAGTCGAAGGATGGTTTTCCATGGATCTCAGCAAGGTTCCGGTCGGCAAGAACGCCCCGTGGGACGTGAACGTGGTCATCGAGATCCCGTTGCGCGGCGAGCCGGTGAAGTACGAGATCGACAAGGAGTCGGGCGCGATGTTCGTCGACCGCTTCCTGCACACCGCCATGTACTACCCCTGCAACTACGGCTTCATCCCGCACACCCTGTCGGGTGACGGCGACCCGGTGGACGTCTGCGTGGTCGGCCGCCATTCGGTGATCCCGGGCGCCGTGCTGCGCTCGCGCCCGATCGGCGTGCTGTTCATGGAGGACGAGGGCGGCGAGGACGAGAAGCTGCTGGCCGTTCCGGTCGACAAGCTGCACCCGTTCTACAGCAACGTGAAGTCCTACAAGGACCTGCCGGAGATCACCACCGAGCAGATCGCCCACTTCTTCCAGCACTACAAGGATCTGGAAAAGGGCAAGTGGGTGAAGATCCTGCGCTGGGGCGACGAGCAGGAAGCCGCCAAGAAGATCCAGGAAGGCATGGAGCGCGCCGCCGCCGCCACCAAGGGTCAGCTCGGCCCGGTGGTCTGACGCGCCTCTCGACTGGACGGGTTGCAAGGACCGGCTCCGCACCGCGGGGCCGGTCCTGCAACGCGAACCGGCCCCGCTTTCCTCCTCACCCCATCACGGCAGCGACTTCTCCACCGAGGTCACCGCCTCCTTCAGGATGTCCGCGCTGCGCTTCAGCGCCGCCGCCTCATCCTCCGACAGGTCGGGCATCACCGTCTCCAGGACGCCGCCCGCCCCGATTACCCGCGGCAGCGACAGCGCCACGTCCGGCACCCCCAGCACCTCGTCGTTGAGGATGGAGCAGGTCAGCACCGCCCGCTCGTCCCCGGCGATCGCCGCCACGATGCGCGACAGGCCGCCGGCGATGCCGAAGGCGGTGTGGCCCTTGCCGTCGATGATGCGGTAGGCCGCCCGGCGCACCCCCTCGTCGATGGCGGCACGGTCCTCCGCCGTCAGGGGACGCTTCAGCCGCTCGGCGGCGCGGTCCACCGGCAGTCCGGCCACGGAGGCGCCCGACCACAGCAGGACTTCCGAATCGCCATGTTCGCCCACCACATGGGCGTGCACCGACTTCGCCGTCACCCCCAGCCGGTCGGCCAGCAGCGCGCGGAACCGCGCGGTGTCGAGGATCGTGCCGGAGCCGATCACCCGCGACGGCGGCAGGCCGGAGATGCGGGTGGCGATCTGCGTCATGACGTCCAGCGGGTTGGTCGCCACCAGCAGGATCGCGTCGGGCGCCGCCGCCAGGACCGCCGGGATGATCGCGCCGAACACCGCCGCGTTGCGCTCCAGCAGTTGCAGGCGCGTCTCGCCGGGCCGCTGCGCCACGCCGGCGGCCAGCACCACCACGCCGGCCCCGGCCAGCGCCGCGTAGCCGCCCTGGCGCACCTGGGCGGCGCGGGCGAAGGGCACGGCGTGGGCGATGTCCTGCGCCTGGGCCGCCGCCAGCTTCTCATTCATGTCGACCAGCACGACCTCGCTGGCCGAACCGCTCATCACCATGGCGAATCCCGCCGTGGCGCCCACCGCGCCGGCCCCGACGATCCCGACCTTCATGGCTCCCGCTCCCTGTTTTTCCGTTGAGGGTCAACAGGGTGGAGCATCGCGCCCGCCCGCTCAAGCCCCGATGCGCAGCGGGGATATCCGCTTCGGAGGGGGGCGCGACAAAGGGCGCCTGTACAAAGGTATGACCAATGTGTATGTTGCACCGCAACATGAGCGGCGATCGGTCGCGTTCCCGTCCTGCGATTGCCTCCTTACCGCTGATTGCAAGTCGACGGCCCCGGTCCGATCTTTAACGGAGTGGCGGCTGTTCGAGCCTTGCTGTGTGAGACGAACCCCCGGAACCCGGCCATGACCGTTCGCAACCTCGACCGCCTGTTCAAACCCGCATCCATCGCTCTGATCGGGGCGACCCGAAAGCCGAGCACCATCGGCGCCGTGGTGGCCCGCAACCTGTTCAACGCCGGGTTCGACGGCCCGATCATGCCGGTGACCGGCGAGCGTGCGGTCGAGGGGGTGCTGACCTACAAAACGGTGGACGATCTGCCGATCACGCCGGATCTGGCGGTGATCTGCACCCCCGCCGCCACGGTGCCCGCCACCGTCGAGGCGCTGGGCAAGCGCGGGACCAAGGCGGCCATCGTCATCTCCAGCGGCTTTTCCAAGGAGCAGACCCAGACCCTGCGCGAGGCGGCGAAGCCCCACCTGATGCGCGTCCTGGGTCCCAACAGCCTGGGCATCATGGTGCCGGGCCGCGGGTTGAACGCCAGCTTCGGCCATGTCACGCCGAAGAAGGGCGACGTGGCGCTGGTGGCGCAGTCCTCCATGGTGGTGACCTCCATCGCCGACTGGGCGACGGCGCGGGGGATCGGCTTCTCGCACCTGATCTCGATGGGCGACAAGGCGGACGTCGATTTCGGCGACCTGCTGGACTATCTGGCCGGCGACGCCACGGTGCGCGCCATCCTGCTCTACATCGAGAGCATCAGCGACGCCCGGAAGTTCATGTCGGCGGCGCGCTCCGCCGCCCGCCAGAAGCCGGTGATCGTCATCAAGTCCGGCCGCACCGACGAGGCGCTGGAGGCGTCCACCTCCCACACCGGGGCGCTGGCGGTGTCCGACGCCGTCTACGACGCCGCCTTCCGCCGCGCCGGCATCCTGCGCGTCACCGGGCTGGACGAGCTGTTCGACGCGGTGGGCACGCTGGGCACCGGCGCGCCGATCACCGGCGACCGGCTGGCCATCCTGACCAACGGCGGCGGCATGGGCGTGATGGCGACCGACAGCCTGATCCTGTCCGGCGGGCGGCTCGCCCAGTTCGCGCCGGAGACGATGGACGCGCTGGAGAAGGCGCTGGGCGCCGGCAGCGCCCGCAACCCGTTGCGCATCGGCGGCGACGCCCCGCCCAAGCGCTACGCCGACGCGCTGAACGCGCTGATGGCCGACCCCAACAACGACGCCGTGCTGGTGCTGAACTGCCCGACCGCGGTGACCGACGGGCGGGCCGCCGCGCAGGCGGTGGTCGACACCATGATCGCCAACAAGACGCGCAAGCACCCGGTGCTGACCAGCTGGCTGGGCGACAACACGGCGGCGGAGGCGCGCAAGCTGTTCGCCGCCAACCGCGTCCCCACCTACGACACGCCCAGCCACGCGGTGCGCGCCTTCCTGCATCTGGTGGAATACCGCCGGAACCAGGAGCTGCTGATGGAGACGCCGCCGTCGGTGCCGGAGGATTTCCAGCCCGACGGCATCACGGTGCGCAAGATCATCTCCCGCGCCATCGCCGAGAAGCGCGACTGGCTGAGCGAGTACGAGGCCAAGCGCGTGCTCGCCGCCTACGGCGTCCCGGTGGTTGACACCCGCCGCGCCGACACGCCGGAGGAGGCCGCCCACTGCGCCGAGATGATCGGCGGGCCGCTGGCGCTGAAGATCCTGTCGCCGGACATCACCCACAAGTCGGACGTCGGCGGCGTCGCCCTGCACCTGACCGAGCCGGCGGAGGTCAAGGCCGAGGCCGAGGCGATGCTGGCCCGCGTGCGCGAGGCGGTGCCCGACGCCCGCATCGAGGGCTTCACCGTCCAGGAGATGGCGGTGCGCGCCGACGCCTACGAGCTGATCGTCGGCATGACCGAGAACGAGCTTTTCGGCCCCGTCCTGCTGTTCGGCGAGGGCGGCATCGGGGTGGAGGTGGTGGAGGACTATGCGCTGGCATTGCCGCCGCTGAACATGAAGCTGGCGACGGAGCTGATGGGCCGCACCCGCATCTGGCGCCAGCTGCAGGGCTACCGCTCGCGCGCCGCGGTCGATCTGGAGGCGGTGGCGCTGACGCTGAACAAGATCTCCCAGCTCATCGTCGATTTCCCGGAGATCGCCGAGCTGGACGTCAACCCCCTGCTCGCCGACGCGGAGGGCGTGCTGGCGCTCGACGCCCGCATCAAGGTCGGCGTGCCGGCCCTGCCCGGCGCCAAGCGTCTGGCCATCCGCCCCTACCCCAAGGGGCTGGAGGACCGCATCACCATCAAGGACGGCCGCCAGTTCCTCGTCCGCCCCATCCTGCCGGAGGACGAGCCGCTGGTGCACCACATGGTGGCCAACCAGACGCAGGAGGATTTGCGGCTGCGCTTCTTCGCGCCGCTGAAGCGCCTGTCGCACCAGGCCGCCGCCCGCCTGACCCAGATCGACTACGACCGCGAGATGGGTCTGGTCGCCGTCGGGCCGGACCCCGAGACCGGCGACACCATCATGTACGGCGTGGTGCGCATCACCGCCGACCCCGACAACCTGCGCGCCGAATACGCCGTGATGGTGCGCTCGGACATGAAGGGCCAGGGGCTGGGCTACCAGCTGATGAACAAGATCCTGGACTACGCCCGCTCCCGCGGGATCAAGGAGGTCTACGGCGAGGTCCTGCGCGAGAACACCAGCATGCTGGGCATGTGCCGCGCGCTCGGCTTCATCCGCAAGGAGAACCTGGACGAGCCCGGTGTCGTCGAGGTCCGCATCGAGTTGGGCGGCGGGCTGGCCGCGGAGTAACCGCAGCGAGCCCTTGGATGGCGCCCACTTGGAAGCGACGAGGGAGAGGGCCATACTCATCGGCATGAGCGATCCGGCACCCCGCCCGACCGCGTCCTGTATGAGGGCGTCCTCTAGACGCCCTCTTCCACCGCCTTACAGCAGCGTTTCCAGGACGCGGTCGGGCGGGGCGTGGCCGTCCGCGAAGGTCTTGATGTTGATGATGACCTTCTCGCCCATGTCGATGCGGCCCTCGATGGTGGCGGAGCCCATGTGCGGCAGCAGGACGACGTTGTCGAGCCGCAGCAGCTTCGGGTTCACCGCCGGCTCATGCTCGAACACGTCCAGGCCGGCGCCGGCGATCTCGCCCTTCGACAACATCCGGGTCAGCGCCGTCTCGTCGATCACCTCGCCGCGCGAGGTGTTGACGATGAAGCAGTGCGGGCGCAGCAGCTTCAGCCGGCGCTCCGACAGCAGATGGTAGGTGGCCGGGGTGTGCGGGCAGTTGATGGACACCACGTCCATACGCGCCAGCATCTGGTCCAGGCTTTCCCAGTAGGTCGCCTCAAGCTCCTGCTCGACGTCCGGATAGACGCGGCGGCGGTTGTGGTAGTGGATCGACATGCCGAAGGCCCGCGCCCGGCGCGCCAGCGCCTGCCCGATGCGGCCCATGCCGAGGATGCCCAGCCGCTTGCCCTGGATGCGGTGGCCGAGCATCGTCGTCGGCCCCCAGCCCTTCCACTGGCCGGAGCGCACCAGCCGCTCGCCTTCCGCCACCCGGCGGCCGACCGCCAGCAGCAGGGCCATGGTCATGTCCGCCGTGTCCTCGGTCAGGACGCCCGGCGTGTTGGTGACGCTGATGCCGCGCTCCCGCGCCGCCTTCAGGTCGATGTGGTCCACGCCCGTCCCGAAGGAGGCGATGAGGCGGAGCTGCGGCCCGGCCTTCTCGATCACCTCGCGGTCGATCCGGTCGGTGACGGTGGGGACCAGCACGTCGGCCGTCTGCACCACGTCGATGAGCTGCGCGTGGGTCAAGGGCTCGTCGTCGGAGTTCAGCCGTGCGTCGAACAGCTCCATCATCCGCGTCTCGATGACGTCGGGCAGTTTCCGCGTGACGACGACGAGCGGCTTCTTCTTTTCGGTCATTGGACGGTGCCTCCCCCATTCCGGGCCGACGCTTGTCCTATCAAGCGGTTGGGAAGCTGTCCAGATGGCAGTGACGATTCGGCGCGGCGGCCAGCCTGATGAACCGCCCCGCCATGTGACAAGAACCGACGTCGCACGCCCGCCCGCGCCTTGCGCTTGCCCCCGGCGGCTACCCCTAATTATAGTGCGTCCGACTCAAATCCTTCCGATCTCCACAGCACGGGGCTGCCGGTGTTGCCGTTGCCGACGACGTCTGCCATCCGCCGCGCTCTCGCCGTTCTGGCGCTGGCCGTCGCAGCCCTGGCGCCGGTCACGCCGTCCACCGCCGACGCGTCGGAAGGCGGGCGGCGCGAGAAGGACCCGACCCACGCCTCGGGCCTGCCGATCCCCCGTTTCGTGTCGCTGCGCTCGGGCGAGGTGAATGCGCGCACCGGCCCCAACGTGCGCTACCCCATCGAATGGGTGTTCACCCGCAAGGAAATGCCGGTGGAGATCACGCAGGAATTCGACACCTGGCGCCGCATCCGCGACTGGGAAGGCAGCGAGGGCTGGGTGCACCAGAGCATGCTGTCGGGCAAGCGCAGCATCGTCATCACCGGCGACATCCGCACCGTCCGCAAGGAGCCGCGCGGCGACGCCGCCGTCGTGGCACGCGCCCAGCCGGGCGTGATCGGCTGGCTGCGCAAATGCAAGGGCGAGTGGTGCGAGGTGGACCTGAAGGGCTATCGCGGCTGGATGAGCCGTGGAGAGTTCTGGGGCGCCTACAAGGACGAGACGTTCGAGTAACGGGGGCGGCGTGCCCCCACCCTTCGTTTGCCCCCACCCTTCCCACGGCTGGCGCCGCGGGCCCCTTCCCTCCCCCGCTTCGCAGGAGAGGGACTTTTATCCCCTCCCTTGCGACAGCGGGGGAGGGTCAGGGAGGGGGCAAGGGTCTCCCCTACCCGAAATCCCCCGCAAGCTCCGCCCGCACCGCCTCCGGCATCACCGCCATGTGGCCGTACCGGGGGTGGCCGATGCCGAGGATCACCTCCGTCCCGGGCGTGCGGAAGGCGGCGATCTGCTCCGCCGTGAAATCGAAATGCAGGAAATGGACGGCGGACGCCTTGCCGGCCCCGTTCGTGCGCTCCACGTCCTCCTCCGGCCGGCCGGTCACCGTGTGGCCGGCGAAGCGCAGCGTCACCGTGCGCTCCACCCCGCCCAGCCGGCCAAGCTCGGCGGCGCGGCGCGCCGGGTCGGCGATCTCGAACATCACCGTGGCGACCAGTTCCGCCCCTTGAGGGATCAGGCCGTTGTAGGCGCGCAGTTCGCCGTCGATCTGCGCCTCGCCGCCCCGCTCGATGAACAGCATCTCGTGGACCTGCTGCCACATCGTCTCGTAATTCTCGAAAAGGACGAGGGCGTCGGGGCCGACCGCGACGCGGCGCGTCTTCTTCACGGCGACCAGCGCGCTGCGGCGGGCGGCGCGTTCCAGGGCGTAGCGGTCCGGGGGAAGGATGTCGGCGCGGGTGATCGCGGTGCGGCGCGCCGTCATGACGACAGCTGGTCCAGCATCCTCTGGAACCGCCCGGCGTGGCTGCGCTCGGCCTTGGCCAGCGTTTCGAACCAGTCCGCGACCTCCTCGAAGCCTTCCTCGCGGGCGGTGCGGGCCATGCCCGGATACATGTCGGTGTATTCGTGGGTTTCGCCGGCGATGGCGGCCTTCAGGTTGCTCACCGTGTCGCCGATGGGCAAGCCGGTGATCGGGTCGCCGGCCTCCTCCAGGAATTCCAGATGGCCGTGGGCGTGGCCGGTTTCGCCCTCCGCGGTGGAGCGGAAGACGGCGGCGACCTCGTTGTGGCCTTCCACGTCGGCCTTCTGGGCGAAATAGAGATAGCGGCGGTTGGCCTGGCTCTCCCCCGCGAAGGCCGCCTTGAGGTTCTGCTCGGTCTTCGTGCCCTTCAGCGACATGGCGGCGTTCTCCAGACGGGGTTCTGTCCGGCCCGGCCGCGCGCGGGCGTGGGGCCTCCGGCGGCCGAGCCTCGGCTACGGCTTATGCCATTGCTCCCAAAACGCGTCAATGTTCCGGAAATTCCCTGAAGGCCCGGTCGGGAGACGGATTTTTTCCGGAAGCGGCCTGCGGCCGCGAGCCTTCAGCGGTCGTCGCCCTGGTCCGCGCTCAGCCGGACGATCACGTCCACCCGCGCGATGCGCGTGCCCGGCGGGGCCGGCGGCAGATGCTGCACCACCACGTCGTCGCCGGGGATGTCCTCCAGCCGGCCCGTCCCTTCCAGGAAGAAATGATGATGGTCGCTGGTGTTGGTGTCGAAGTAGGACTTGCCCGCCTCCACCACCACCTCGCGCAGCAGGCCGGCGGCGGTGAACTGGTTCAAGGTGTTGTAGACCGTGGCCAGCGACACCCGCAGGTCCGCCCCCATGGCCTCGGTGTGGAGCTGCTCGGCGGTGACGTGGCGGTGCTCCCCTTCGAACAGCAGGCGGGCCAGCCCCAGACGCTGGCGCGTCGGGCGGAAGCCGGCCGTCTGCAGGCGGTCGAGGGCGCGCTTGAAGGGTCGGGTGCCGGTCATCGTCGTCTGTTCGCCGTGGTTCAGGTCACAAAGTCGAAACGCGAAACGGACCGCGGCGATCCGCCGCAGCCCGTTCACTTTAGAACGATTTCAGGTCGGGGGGCAAGCGCCCCCCGCAAACCCGCGTACCGCCGGCGTCAGTAGCCGGTGGCGATCCGCTCGACCAGCTGCTTCACGGTCGGGATGAACCCGTCCTTGTAGTAGGGGTCCGACGCGAAGCGGAAGGCGTTGTGACCGGCGAACATGAGCTGGTTTTCGCAGTCGTCGGTGTGGCTGACCGCCTGCAGGGTCTTCTGGATGCAGTAGGAGCGCGGATCGGCGCGCTTGCCGTTCGTGCCTTCCTCGTTCTGCGCCCAGTTGGAGAAGTTGCAGGCCGACAGGCAGCCCATGCAATCGACCTGATCGCGGTGGATGCGCTCCGCCTGCTCCGGCGTGACGAAGATGACCGTGCTGTCCGGCGTCTTCAGACCGCTGGTGAAGCCCTGGGACAGCCAGCCCTCGGCGCGGGCCTTGTCCGTCTCGGTCACATAGACCGGGCGGCCGCGCGGGCCCAGCGGCAGCTCGGCGGAATGCTCGCCCACCGGCTTGGGCAGATAGGCCACCTGACGCTCCGAGCGGGCCATCAGGTCCATCAGGAACGGGTTCTTGACGGCGGAGGAGTAGAAGCCCGTCGGCGAGAAGCGGTTCAGGAAGACGTCGCCTTCCTTCAGCGTCAGCAGGCGCTGCTTCCAGGCGTTGGAGATCGGGCTCTCCTGGGTCAGCAGCGGGCGCGTGCCGAACTGGAAGGCCACCGGACCGAGGTCGGGGTTGTCGATCCAGTCTTCCCAGTCGGACAGCCACCAGACGCCGCCCGCCATGACGATGGGGGTGTCGTTCAGGCCGAAGCTGTTCATCATCTGGCGCAGCGCCAGGACGCGGGGGAACGGATCTTCCGGCTTCAGCGGGTCCTCGGAGTTGGACAGGCCGTTGTGGCCGCCGGCCAGCCACGGGTCCTCGTAGACCACGCCGCCGAGGTTCTCGCGGAACTTGTGGTAGGCGCGCAGCCACAGGGCGCGGAAGGCGCGGGCCGAGGACACGATGGGGTAGTAGTGCACGCCGTAATGCACGGCGATCTCCGCCACGCGGTAGGGCATGCCGGCGCCGCAGGTGACGCCGTGGATCAGGCCCTGGGAGCCTTCCAGCACGCCGTGCAGGATGTGCTCGGCGCCGCCCATCTCCCACAGGACGTTCATGTGGATGCGGCCCTGGCCGTTCGACGTCTCGTGCGCGATGCGGGCCTGCGCGATGCCGCCCTGGATGCCGAACTTGATCAGCTCGTCATGGCGCTCGCGGCGGGTTTTGCCGTGATAGACCTGCGGCAGGAGATTCCCGTTCTCGTCGTAGCTGTCGGCGTTCACGCCCGAGAATGTGCCGATCCCCCCGGCCGCCGCCCAGGCGCCCGAGCTTTCCCCGTTGGAGACGGCAATTCCCTTGCCACCCTCGACGAGCGGCAGAACCTCCCGGCCAGACATCAGCAACGGCTTAAGCGCCTTCAACGAAACCTCCAAGACCATGAGAGCGCCCGCGCGCGGGCGCCCGGACAGCGCGACCCGAAAGACGACGAAAAACGCCGCCGGGAGTCATGCCCCCGACGGCCCAGCCGCCATGAGCGATCTATATATGAGGAAATTTCCGTGCGGACGAGCGGATTCGCGGTGTTAGAAAAAAATCTGTCACGGCGACTTTGCCCCAAACGTCAACCGGCGACCCCAAGGGCAACCGCTTTGCAACCGCCTTACAAGGGCGCCTGCCCGGCCAGCTCCGCCGCCAGCCGGCCCGGCGCGTCCGTGAAGAGTCCGGCCACGCCCCAGCCGAACAGCGTCCGCGCCCGCGCCGCGTCGTTGACCGTGTAGGCCAGCACCGGGCGCCCGGTGGCGCGGTAGGCGGCGATACTCTCCGCCGTCTGGCGGTTCTGGTGGACGTTCAGGGTGGCGGCGCCGATGCGGTCGGCGATGGCCGCCCAGTCGGCGGGCGGGTCCCACAGCAGGTAACCGCGCGGAATGTCCGGCGCCAGATCGCGCGCCACCTCCAGGCAGGGCACCTCGAAGCTGGACACCAGCAGGGGCAGGCCACCGGGCCACAGCCGCTTCAGCAGGTCCAGCGCGGCTTCCGCCGTCGGCACCTCCTGGCCGGGATAGGGTTTGATCTCCAGATTCAGCCCCAGGCCCAACTTGCGGATCAGGCCCAGCGCCTCCTCCAGGGTCGGCACCGTTTCGCCGGCGAAACGGGCGTCGAACCAGGAGCCGGCGTCCAGCGCCTTCAGCTCCGCCAGGGTCAGGTCCGGCACCGGCCCGGCGCCGCTGGTGGTGCGTTCCAGCGTGTCGTCGTGGATCAGCACCGGCACGCGGTCGCGGGTGAGCATCACGTCGACCTCGACCCAGGCGGCGCCTTGGCGGGCGGCCTCGCGCAGGCTGGCGAGCGTGTTTTCCGGCGCGCTTTCCTTGGCGCCGCGGTGGCCGATCAGGCGGGGAAGAGTCGACAGCATGGGTCCTGCGGGAGTAAGAGCGGGCCTCTCATACTAGGCGCAAAGCGGTGAATCGGGAACGAGCGATGAAGGCAGCCCACAGCGTGACCGATCTGGTGGCCGCCGGGCTGATGACGCCCGCGGCGGGCGAGGCCGTGGCCGCCGTGGCCGACCGCTACGCCATTGCCCTGACGCCGTACCTGCTGGAAACGCTGGCGGACGCCGCACCCGGCGATCCCCTGTACGCGCAGTACGTTCCCTCCCCCGAGGAGGCGTACACCGCGCCGGAGGAGCGCGCGGACCCGATCGGCGACGTGGCGCGCAGCCCGGTGAAGGGGATTGTCCACCGCTATCCCGACCGTGTCCTGCTGAAGCCGCTGCACGCCTGCGCGGTCTATTGCCGGTTCTGTTTCCGACGGGAAATGGTCGGCCCCGGCGGCGAGGCCCTGTCGCCCGACGAGCTGGACGCCGCCCTGGCGTACGTGCGTACGCATCCCGAGGTCTGGGAGGTGGTGGTGACCGGCGGCGATCCCCTGCTGCTGTCGCCGCGGCGCCTCTCCCACATCGTCCGCAGCCTGTCGGACATTCCGCATGTCGGGGTGGTCCGGCTGCACACCCGCATCCCCGTCGCCGACCCTGGGCGCGTCACCGCGGAGCTTGTCGAAGCGCTGAAGGCGCCGGAGCTGGCGACCTGGATGGCCATCCACGTCAACCACGCCGACGAATTGACGGAGCAGGCGCGCGGCGCCATCGCCCGTCTGGCCGAGGCCGGCATTCCCCTGCTCGGCCAGACGGTGCTCCTCAAGGGCATCAACGACGACGCGGCGGTTTTGGAGGCGTTGTTCCGGGGGTTGGTGCGCAACCGGATCAAACCTTATTACCTGCACCATCCCGACCTCGCCGCCGGCACCAGCCATTTCCGCCCGACCCTGGCCGAGGGACAGGCTTTGGTGAAAGGACTGCGCGGGCGTGTCTCCGGCCTGTGCCAGCCGACCTATGTGCTGGACATCCCCGGCGGGCATGGCAAGGCCCCCGCCGCGCCGGGCTGGGTGCGGCCCGACGGCGAGGGCAATTATGTGGCGGAGGACTTCACCGGGGCGACCCACCGCTACCGCGGCTGATCAGCGCGTTCCCAGCCCCGGCCCCAGCCCGAACAGCGGATCCGGGTTCAGGACGACGCCATGGACCGCGACGATGGAGGCGAATCCGGTCCACAGCACCAGCGGCAGCCAGCTCGCCGCGATGGCCCGGTCGTCCGGCCAGACCAGCAGGACGCAGGTCGAGGCGATGATGAAGTAGGCGATGGTCCAGGCCGCCGCCAGGATCGGGCTGCCCATCGTGAAATAGGCGAATCCGAAGCTGGCGTAGAGCAGCCACAGCGCCCCCTGCATCCCGATCAGCGCCGGGCGCCAGCGGATCGTCCAGGGGGCGTTCAGCAGCCGCACGCAGCCCCAGAGCTGGATCAGGCTGATGCTGAACCAGACGACCGGAAAGGCCCAGCCCGGCGGCTGCAGCGGCGAGGGCTGATAGCCGGGAAACGGTTCCCCACCCCGCTCGAACACACCATAGGTGTTGGTCAGCAGCCAGAAGACCAAAGCCTGCCACCAGTACACGCGGAAGGGCAGCGGGCCGGTGTCGGTTGCGGGTTCCGTCGGGACGAAGGAGCGGTGGTTCATGCCTTAGGAGATGGCACGGCCCCGCTTGCGGTCAAGCGCCCGCGTTGACGCATCCGGCGGAGCGCCGGAACAGCCACGCCCCCTCGCCGGTTTTCCTCTGGCAATGCGTCGGGGGAGGATCGGGCGATGCGGTGGCAGGACGGTCGCGAGAGCGAGAATGTCGAGGACCGGCGCGGCGCGCCGGGAAGCGGCGGCTTCCGCACGGGCGGGATCGGCATCCCCATCGGGCGCGGCGGAATCGGCATCGGCGGTCTGGCGGTGATCGTGGTGGTGTCGCTCCTGCTGGGCATCAACCCGCTGGACCTGCTGCAAGGCACCGCCCCGCAGGAGCAGGCCCGTTACGAGCAGTCCGACGCCCCGCGCGGCGGTGGCGACGACGAGCTGAAGCGCTTCGTCTCGGTCGTGCTCGCCGACACGGAGGACACTTGGTCCGCCCAGTTCCAGCAGTTGGGCCGCACCTACCAGGACCCGGCGCTGGTGCTGTTCTCCGGCACGGTGGATTCGGGCTGCGGCTTCGCCCAGGCGGCGATGGGTCCCTTCTACTGCCCGCAGGACCGCAAGGTGTACATCGACCTCAGCTTCTACCGCGACCTGCGCGACCGTTTCCGCGCGCCGGGCGACTTCGCCCAGGCCTATGTGATCGCCCACGAGGTTGGCCACCATGTGCAGAACCTGCTGGGCATTTCCGACCGGGTGCAGCAGGCCCAGCGGCAGGCCGGATCGCAGGCCGAGGCCAACGGGCTGTCGGTGCGGCTGGAGCTTCAGGCCGACTGCTTCGCCGGGCTGTGGGCCAACCACGCCAACCGCGAGCGCCAGATCATCGAGCCCGGCGACGTCGAGGAGGCCCTGACGGCGGCCAGCGCCATCGGCGACGACCGCTTGCAGAAGCAGTCGCGCGGCACGGTGACGCCGGACAGCTTCACCCACGGCAGTTCCGCCCAACGGGTGCAATGGTTCCGCACCGGTCTGGAGCGGGGCGAATTGAACGCCTGTGACACGTTCGGGGCGGGGCGGCTGTAGCGGTTCTAAAATGGACTTAGAGTGCAGATCAAAACCTTCGCTATGCTGAGCAAAATCAATGGCTTGAACGCATGGAGACGGGGTTTTGATCCGCGTTCTTACCCCACCACAGACCGCTACCGGGTGAAGCAGCTGCATGAGCGTGGCCGCTACGACCACGCCATATTGCTCATCTACAGAAACATAGAGTAACATCATCGACATTTCCGAGAGAGATGCCGATGGAGTGAGTTGGTGTACGTCAGAATTGATTGGAAAAGGATCGCACAGACATTGTTAAAGGTCAGCGTGGATGTGTTTAAAGGTGATTATTATGAAGCTGCGAAAACATCAGTTGATATTCTCAACATTAACCTTTCTGAGGATGAGAAATTTTGTAATGATGCGGAGCGATTGGCACATCAACTCATCCATGTTTCATTGTTATGCGCTGTAGAATGCACAATGAAGGATTACCTTCGTAAGGCTCCACAGCTTATTACGAGTGTAGATATCAGGGAGCTGGAAAATAGGATTGGTGGAATTGCTCACAGCAAACCAATAGAACTAACGCCTGATGCGTTCCGAAAGCCTTGGTCATGGGAGGCTGTTGACGATGTCATATCGATGCTATCCCATGTTCAGAACGTTGTTGGAGTTCCTATAGCTCATAGGGATGCTATTAGCAGATCAATTAGGATGAACTTCATAAAGTTCATTGCAAGGGAGTTGAGAAAAAATAGGAATTCGTATGCACCCTTGGAAAGTATACTTCTCCCAACATTTGCGGACTCCATGGCAAAACAAATGGAGGAGTGGTGCGAGTATAGAGAACGGCTTGTTGTATTAGTTGATGAACCATTATTCTGTCTCGACGCAGAAAAGGTACCGGCTGTGAACCTTAGAAGTGTCTATATACGAGCCAGAGCTTCGAAGCCCGTAGTTTCTAGAAATGAGATAGGGCAAGCAGACCAAGGTGAACAACCTATTTTTGAAGATAAGGATGTTGTTTGGCTTGACCAGGAGTTGCATAGCTGGATTTCCAAGCAATCGAAGAATGAGTTTATAAGAGTTATATCCGGGGAACCAGGCTCTGGGAAATCAAGCTTCACTAAGATGTTTGCAGCTCAGTTGGCGCAGTCGAACAGAAAGGTTCTTCTAATTCCCCTGAGCCGCATCAACTATCGTGGAAATTCTGAAGCAGCCCTGTCTAGCTACCTGGAAAGGTCTTTAGGTCATAACCCTCTTTTAGAGTTCAATGGCCATATTGGTGATCCAATTATCCTTATACTCGATGGACTCGATGAGCTGGCGAGAGCCGGTGAGGAGTCCGAGAATATAGTGCGGAATTTTACAACTGATCTAGAACGATACGCTCTTTCTCTCAATGAACGCTCAACCACAATCTTGCTCCTAATTGCCGGGAGACCGGTTTCGGCTACTGTCACATCGGCGGCAATTAGCTCACATCACCTTACATTGAATATCCTTCCATACGTTATTAACGACGATGATGCACGCAAGCTAAGATACCTAAGTCCTGATCTTAATGTCGACCAAAGAGGCGATTGGTGGCGAGGATTCGGCTTTGAGAACGGTATGCCTAAATTTCTTTGTGGATCCGATAGAAGATTAGAAGATTTAACACGGCAGCCCCTTTTAAACTATCTATTGGCACAACTCGTTCTTATTGAGGGTGAGCACTCTATTCAGAACATCAAAGACATTTCTAGTCTCTATAACCGTATATTCACTCTTGTCACCGAACGAGTTCATCGTGAAAATCGCACAAAAGAGTCAGTTGATGTTCTTACTCCAGCACAGCTGTCCAAAACACTAGAAGAAATTGCAGTCGCAGCATGGCATTCAGGTTCTCGTACAGTGAGCTACAAGTTTGTTGGTAATCACTTTCAGAAAAACTCTATTTCTTATCTTCTTGATGGTGCATTTCCTGCTTTTGACGTCGGGTTAAATGTTGTTCTTGAAAGCTTCTTTTGCGTCCCTCGAGAGGGGTTTAACGAGAGATCTTTCGAATTTACTCATAAGTCGTTTCAGGAATTTCTTTGCGTAAAAAGAATAGTTCGTGAAGTGGAAAGCTTATCTATTTCTATGACCAAGAAAAGTGAATATGTTGATACTTCATTGCTAAATTGGGTTGAACTTACAGGCAATACCCAATTAGATCATGATCTCTTAATAATGTTGCGTGAGGAAATTGATAGAATTGGCCAATCTCGTCGCGATCAATTTGCTAGCCTATTGAAGGTACTATTGGAAAACTCTGCCCGACATGGTGTACTTATCAGTGATGGGCGATTTACACATTTTTCTGATGCTTTGCGGGCTGTTCGGAACGCAGAAATCGCTTTAGTTGCGTGTATAAGCTCGTGCATGCGCGCGTCTAATAAGGAAGAAAGAGGCAGCTCGTCAACATTCGATTGGCCCAATGGTGATGACGCTGGTGAACTACTGTCAAGAATTACCAGGCAATTTAGAATTCCTCTAGAAGGTGATTTCGACAAAGATCAAGACCACTTACCATTAGAAATTCTTGAATTCTTTCATTTTAAGAACCTCATTTACCCAGGCGGTGTGCTAAAAAGTGCGGTTTTAACAGGTTCAATATTTGAATCATCAAACCTGGAAAATAGCAACATTCGCCGCTGCAATATTACTAGAACAAAATTTGTGAAGACTAACTTGAGCCACGCTAATCTTGCGAACGCAACCGGAGAAAATGTTAATTTTACTGAGTGCAATGCTGAAAGTGCGAACTTTTCCAGTTCTGATATTAATAGTTTAGCTTTCCTGGAATGCGACCTGAGCAACGCCCGCTTCTCAGTTGCAAAACTCTTTGATGCAAGTTTCAGAGAATCGTCTATGCGTCGTGCAGATTTTAACGGTACGCATATGCCGTCTGCAAAATTTATAAAATGCGATCTAATCAGTGCAAACTTTACTGCCGCAAACCTACAAAATGCAGATTTTCGTGATTCCAATCTGTCCAACGCAAATTTGATGCGCGCAGACCTTTCGGGAGCCAAGTTTGATGGAGCAGATCTATCAAACGCCTGTTTGGACGGAGTATACGGTTTGAGCGAAGCCCAAAAAGATCATCTAAGGAGTCGGAATCCGAAAAAATGAAGCTCAGGAATATGTGGACGTTTCCACCCACATATTCCTGAAAACATACAAGCTACTGCGCCGCCGGAGCGTCCTTCTTGGTCAGGTCTTCGCCGGTGGCCTGATCGACCTGCTTCATCGACAGCTTCACCTTGCCGCGGTCGTCGAAGCCGATGACCTTCACCTTCACCGAGTCACCCTGCGACACCACGTCCGACACCTTGCCGACGCGCTGCTGCGCCAGCTCGGAGATGTGGACGAGGCCGTCGCGGGAACCCAGGAAGTTCACGAAGGCGCCGAAATCGACGACCTTCACGACCTTGCCGGTGTAGACGACGTTCATTTCCGGCTCGGCGACGATGCCCTTGATCCAGTCGATGGCGGCCTGGGCGGCCTTGGTGTCCACCGCGGCCACCTTCACCGTGCCGTCGTCCTCGATGTCGATCTTGGCGCCGGTCTGCTCCACGATCTCGCGGATCACCTTGCCGCCGGAGCCGATCACGTCGCGGATCTTCTCCTTCGGGATGTTGATCACGGTGATGCGCGGGGCGTTCTCGTTCACCGCCTCGCGGGCGCCGGTCAGGGCCTTGGACATCTCGCCCAGGATGTGCAGGCGGCCGTCCTTGGCCTGGCCCAGGGCGATCTTCATGATCTCCTCGGTGATCGAGGTGATCTTGATGTCCATCTGGAGCGCGGTGATGCCCGCGTCGGTGCCGGCCACCTTGAAGTCCATGTCGCCCAGGTGATCCTCGTCACCCAGGATGTCCGACAGGACCGCGAAGCCGTCGTCCTCCTTGATCAGGCCCATGGCGATGCCGGCCACCGGGCGCGCCAGCGGAGCGCCGGCGTCCATCAGCGACAGCGAGGTGCCGCAGACCGTCGCCATCGACGACGAGCCGTTGGACTCGGTCACTTCCGACACCACGCGGAGCGTGTAGGGGAAGTCTTCCTTCTTCGGCAGCAGCGGGTGGATGGCGCGCCACGCCAGCTTGCCATGGCCGATCTCGCGGCGGCCCGGCGAGCCCATGCGGCCGGCCTCGCCCACCGAGTACGGAGGGAAGTTGTAGTGGAGCATGAAATGCTCGCGGTACTCGCCCTGCAGCGCGTCGATGATCTGCTCGTCCTGGCTGGTGCCCAGCGTGGTGACGACCAGCGCCTGCGTCTCGCCGCGGGTGAACAGCGCCGAACCATGGGCGCGCGGCAGCACGCCGACCTCCGACACGATCGGGCGGACCGTCTTGGTGTCGCGGCCGTCGATGCGGCGGCCGGTCTTCAGAACGGCGCCGCGCAGGATGTCGGCCTCCAGCTCCTTGAACTCGGTCACGATCGCCTGGGTCTCATGGGCCTCGGCCAGAGCCTCCAGCGCCTTCGCCTTGGCGGCGCCGATCTTCTCGTAGCGGACCTGCTTGACCGTCTCGGTGTAGGCGGCCTCCACGTCGGCGCCGACGGTCGCGCGCAGCTTCGCCTTCAGCGCGGCGCGGTCGTAGGCCGGCTCCGGCAGGTCCCACGGCTCCTTGGCGCACTCTTCGGCCAGATCGATGATGGCGTCGATGACCGGCTGGAAACCGCTGTGACCGAACATCACGGCGCCCAGCATGACCTCCTCGGACAGCTCCTTGGCTTCCGATTCGACCATCAGCACGCCGTCCTGGGTGCCGGCGACCACGAGGTCGAGCGCGGAACCGTCAACGGCGTCCATGGTCGGGTTCAGCACATACTGGCCGTCGATGTAGCCGACGCGGGCGGCGCCGATCGGACCCAGGAACGGGATGCCGGAGATCGTCAGCGCGGCGGAGGTGCCGACCATCGCGACGATGTCCGGATCGTTCTCCAGATCGTGGCTCAGCACGGTGCAGATGACCTGCGTCTCGTTGCGGAAGCCATCGGCGAACAGCGGACGGATGGGACGGTCGATCAGGCGGCTGACCAGCGTCTCCTTCTCCGTCGGACGGCCTTCACGCTTGAAGAAGCCGCCGGGAATCTTGCCGGCTGCGAAGGACTTTTCCTGGTAATTGACCGTCAGCGGAAAGAAATCGACGCCCGGCTTCGGCGACTTGGCGCCGACGACCGTGCAGAGGACCGTGGTCTCACCATAGGTGACCAGCACCGCGCCGTCGGCCTGACGGGCGATCTTGCCCGTCTCGAACGTCAGCTTGCGTCCACCCCATTCGATTTCTTTGCGGAAAACCTTGAACATGGATTCTTCCTTCCATCCGACACCTAGGCCCGCCGGATTGCTGGCCTAAGCCGGGGTCATCGGTCGTCGGACCCCGCATGTGAAAACCCAACAAAGGGCAAAACCCGAAAAGGGCTAAAAAAACCAAACGGCCGGTCCCGGAAGGTCCGGGCCGGCCGTCTGACTAGAACATACCTTCGCTAACAGCCGAACGCCCCAACCAGCGCGCCGCTTCCCTGTGCACCGGAACGCGGTGCGGCGGGTCGAGCGCTGATCGGGACGGATGTTCGGTCACCAGGACGGACGCCTTTTGGAAATCAGCGACGCAGGCCCAGACGCTCGATGAGCGTGGCGTAGCGGCTGTTGTCCTTCTTCTTGAGATAGTCGAGAAGACGGCGGCGCTGACCGACCATCACCAGCAGACCACGGCGGGAGTGGAAGTCCTTCTTGTGGCCCTGCAGGTGCTCGGTCAGGTTCCGGATGCGCTCGGACAGGATCGCGACCTGGACCTCGGGCGAACCGGTGTCGTTGGTGCCGCGGGAATAGTCCTTAATGAGTTCCTGCTTGCGATCGGGCGTGATCGACATCGGGGTCTCCATCGTTCATAGGTTGAGAACGCGCACCGGACGGACCTCCGCCCCCTCCACGCGCGCCAGCGCCACCGGCTTGCCACCGAAAAGCGCAATAACGGTGCCATCCCCACCAACGTCACCGCGCAGCGCCGTGAGGCGTTCGCGGTCCTGCCGGGTGAGGAGGGCCACCGTCTGGCCGTGCTTCAGTCGGTGCGCTTCCGCGTCCGTCAGGGCCAGCGCCGGGATGTCGTCCAGCGCGGTCTCGATCGGCAGCAGAAGTCTTTCGACCGCGGCACCTTGCTCCATCGCCGTCAGATCGTCCAGGGAAATCGCCCCGTCCAGCGTGAAGGACCCGACGCGCAGGCGTCGCAGATCGCGGATGTGGCCCACCGTCCCCAACCGCTGGGCGAGGTCGCGGGCGATGGAGCGGACATAGGTGCCCTTGCCGCAATCCACCTCCAGCACCGCATGGTCGGCGTCCGGGGTTTCGATCAGCTCCAGCCGGTCGATGCGGACGGTGCGCGGGGCGATGTCCACCACCTCCCCCTCGCGGGCCATGTCGTAGGCGCGCTCGCCGTTGATCTTGAGCGCGCAGTATTGCGGCGGGATCTGCTCGACGAAGCCCAGGAAGGCGGGCAGAGCGGCGCGGATCGCCTCGGCGTCGGGGCGCACGGCGGAGGTCTCCACCGCCGTGCCCTCGCGGTCGTCGGTGGTGGTGCGGGTGCCCCAGGCCACGGTGAAGCGGTAGGTCTTCTCGCCGTCCATGGCGTAGGAGACGGTCTTGGTCGCTTCGCCCAGCGCGATGGGCAGGATGCCCGTGGCGATGGGGTCCAGCGTGCCGCCGTGCCCGGCCTTTTCGGCGTTGAGGTGGCGCCGCACCTTGGACAGCGCCTGCGTCGAGGTCATCCCCGCCGGCTTGTCCAGCACGATCCAGCCATGGATCGGCTCGCCCTTGCGCTTACGAGCCACGGCGCCCCTCGCCCTCGCCGCCGTTGCCCTCATCCTCGTCGTCGTCGTCCCCGTCGTCGATGTCGTCATCGCCGTCGAGGTCGTCCGTTGCGTTCTCGTCCTCCTCCTCGTCCCAGCCGTCGTCCTCGTCGTCATGGTCGTCGTCGCCGTTCACGCGGTCGGCGAGCGAGCGGTAGCCGACGTCGCGGGCGACCGCCGGGCTGTGCAGGATATCGTCGATGCGCCCGGCATAGTCGAAGGAGGTGTCGGCCTCGAAGCTCAGCGTCGGGGCGTGGCGCAGGTTGATGGCGCGGGCGACCTGGCCGCGCAGGAAGGGGGCGGCGCGGCGCAGGGCCGTCAGCGTCTCGTCCATCGCGCCGCCGCCCAGCGGGGTGACGAAGGCGGTGGCGTTGCGCAGGTCCGGGCTGATCCGCACCTCGGTCACCGTGACGTTCAGGTCCGCCAGTTCGGGGTCGTGGAAGTCGCCGCGCCGGAACAGGTCCGCCAGGGCGTGGCGGATTTCCTCGCCGATGCGGAGCTGGCGCTGGGACGGCGGCTTTCCGGCCAGATCGTGTTTCTTTCTCATGCTGTCGATCCCGAATGCGGTGCGGGAGGGGTCCGCCCCTCCGCGAAAACGCGACAAGGGCGCATGGGCGCCCTTGTCATCTGTAACGTCATCATCTGTAACGTCAACTGCAGCCGGTCAACGAACCGGGGTGCGGCGGCGGGCTTACAGCTCGCGCGCCACCTCCTCGATCTCGAAGGCCTCGATGATGTCGCCGGCCAGGATGTTGTCGTAGTTCTCGAAGGCCATGCCGCACTCGTAACCCTCGCGCACTTCCTTGACCTCGTCCTTGAAGCGCTTGAGCGTCTTGAGCGTGCCCTCGTGGATGACGACGTTGTCGCGCAGCAGGCGGCAGCCGGCGCCGCGCTTGACGGTGCCCTGCGTGACCATGCAACCGGCGACCTTGCCGACCTTGGTGATGTTGAACACCTCGCGGATCTCGGCGTAGCCGATGAAACGCTCGCGCAGGGTCGGCGACAGCATGCCGGTGAGGGCCGCCTTCACGTCGTCGATCACGTTGTAGATGATCGAGTAGTAGCGGATCTCGACGCCGTCGCGCTTGGCCATGTCGCGGGCCTGCGGGTTGGCGCGGACGTTGAAGCCGATGACCATCGCGTTGGAGGCGTTCGCCAGCGTGATGTCGGACTCGTTGATCGCACCCACCGACGCGTGCAGCACGCGGACCTTGACCTCGGTGTTCTCCGCCGTGAGCTTCTCCAGGGCGTTGGAGATCGCTTCGATGGAGCCCTGCACGTCGCCCTTGATGACGACCGGCAGTTCCTTGGCCTCGCCGGCCTGGATGCGGCTGAACATGTCCTGCAGCGAGCCGCGCGCCGACGCCGCGTTGGCGGCTTCGCGCTTCTTGCGCTGGCGGAACTCGGCGATCTCACGGGCACGGGCTTCCGACTCGACGACGGTGAAGTCGTCGCCGGCGAGCGGCGTGCCGTTGAGACCGAGCACCTCGACCGGGCTGGCCGGGGCGGCCTGCTCGACGCTCTGGCCGCGGTCGTTGACCAGGGCGCGGACGCGGCCCCACTCCGACCCGGTGACGAACACGTCGCCGACCTTCAGCGTGCCGCGCTGGACCAGCACGGTGGCGACCGAACCGCGGCCGCGCTCCAGCTTGGCCTCGACCACGACGCCCTCGGCGGTGCGCTCCGGGTTGGCCTTGAGCTCCAGGATTTCCGCCTGCAGGAGGATGGCCTCCTCCAGCTTGTCCAGGTTGCGCTTGGCCTTGGCCGACACTTCCACGGTCTGGATGTCGCCGCCCAGCTCTTCCACGACCAGCTCGTGCTGGAGCAGTTCCTGGCGGACACGGTCCGGCTTGGCGTCGGGCAGGTCGATCTTGTTGATGGCGACGATGATCGGAACCTTCGCGGCCTTGGCGTGATGGATCGCCTCGATCGTCTGCGGCATGACGCCGTCGTTCGCGGCGACGACCAGCACCACCACGTCCGTGACGTTGGCGCCGCGGGCGCGCATCTCGGTGAAGGCGGCGTGGCCCGGCGTGTCGATGAAGGTGATCTTCGCACCCGACTCCAGCTGCACCTGATAGGCGCCGATGTGCTGGGTGATGCCGCCAGCCTCGCGGCTGACCACGTCGGTCTGGCGCAGGGCGTCGAGCAGCGAGGTCTTGCCGTGGTCGACGTGGCCCATGATCGTGACGACCGGGGGACGCGGCACCAGCGCCGTTTCCGCATCGTCGTTGAGGCGCAGACCGACCTCGACGTCCGCCTCCGACACGCGGCGCACCCGGTGGCCGAACTCGGCGATGATCAGCTCCGCCGTGTCGGCGTCGATCGTCTGGTTGATGGTGGCCATCACGCCCATGCGCATGAGCTGCTTGATCACGTCGGCGCCGCGTTCCGCCATGCGGTTCGCCAGCTCCTGGACGGTGATGACCTCGGGCAGCACGACGTCGCGGGTCACTTTCTGCGTCTCCTGACGGCTCATCTGACGGAGCCGCTCGCGCTCACGGGCACGGCGGACGGCGGCCAGCGAGCGCGTGCGCTCACCACCCTCGTCGCTCAGCGCCTGCGAGACGGTCATCTTGGAGCCCTTGCGGCGATCGGCGCCCGGAGCGGCCTTGCGGACCGGAGCCGGCGCCGGGGCCTTCTTGTTCCCGGGCTTGCCGCGGCGGTCGTCCTCTTCCTCGCCGAAGCGGGGAGCGGCCGGAGCGCCCGGACCACGGGCGGCCGGAGCCTCCGTGGTGGCCGCGGTGCGCGCACCGGCGCCACCGGCGGCGGGACGGGCGCCCGCGCCCTGCGGACGGGTCTGTTCGGTGTCCTTGCGCTTGGCCTCATCGGCCTCCTTGCGCTTGGCTTCCTCTTCCTGGCGGCGGCGCTCGGCCTCCTGGGCCTTGGCGCGCTCCGCCTCCTCGATGCCGCGCAGCTCGGCCAGCTCGCGCTGGCGCAGCGTCTCGGCGTCGAGAATCTCCGGCTCCTCCTCGACCGCCTGGGCCGGCTGGGAGGCCGCCTCCTCGGCGGCGCGGGCAGCGGCTTCGGCGGCCAGGACGGCGGCCTCGGCCTCCTCCTCGGCGCGGCGGCGGTTGTCTTCGGCCGCCCCCTGCAGAGCGCGGATGCGCGCTTCGCGTTCCTGGTTGGTCAGTTGACGGACGGCACCGCCGCCGCCGCGCTGGCGCTGGCCCGGCACGCCGCGGACGGGGATGCCCTGGGCGGCCTGACGCGCGGCGGCGCCGCCGTCGGCCACGCCCGGCAGGGCGCCCTTCTCCACGGCCCGCTTACGCTTGACCTCCACGGTCACGGGCTTCGACCGGCCATGGGAGAAGCTCTGCCGGACCTGGGTCTCGACCGGCTTCTTCAGCTCCAGCTTCCCTTTGCCGGAGCCGGAGAGGTGCAAGACTTTCTTTTGGTCCTGGTCGTTGCTGTCGGTCATCGGTTCCCGAATGGTCAGACGTTGCTTACGTGGCCGGCCGGCGGAGAGCCGGCGACAAAGCCCTTGATACCCTTGAGACGCGCGGAGTCGCGTGCCAATCCCTTGGCCAGCTTCCCGCGCGCCACCACCGCATGCACGGCGTTTTCCCGTCCCAGTGCCGCGGCCATCGCCGCGGCGTCGAACAGGTCCACGACCGGCATATCCGGCGCCAGCGCTGTGATCTTGCCCCGCTGGTCGGGCGAACCATCGCTGGCCTCGACCAGCAGATAGGGCGGTCCGGCGCGTCCGACCTGATTGGTCTTCAGCGCCTCGCGCACCTTTTCGTATCCGGCCAGAGCCTGCCCGGCCCGGCGCGCCAGCCCGAAGGCATCCAGGCACCGCCGCTCCAGCAGCCTCTCCAGCCGCTCCGCCAGATCGGGCGGGACGCGCACCGCGCGCCGCGCCGCCTTGGCGAACATGTTCTTGGCGATGGCCTTCGTGAAGGCCGCCTTGTCCCCCGACAGCCAGAGGCCGCGGCCCGGAAGCCGTTCCTCCAGATCGGGCACGATCTCGCCGTCGGGTGATACCACGAAACGGATCATGCCGTCTTTGGGTTGCACGGCACCGGTGGCGATGCAGCGCCGCAGCGGACCCTTTTCCAGGTCCGCCGGCAGCAGCGCCTCCCCTTCGGCCGCGAGGCCGTCCGGGTCACCGTTCGCCGGAGTCTGTTCGTTCCTGTCGCTCAGCCCAACCATCCGTACCGTTTGTGCGTCCCAAATCCCGGCTCAGCTCTGCGCCGCCTGGTCGTCGGCCGAGGGTTGCGCCGGGGTGGGCGCGCCTTCCTCGCCATCGAACCAGTGGGCACGGGCGGCCATGATGATCTCGTTGGCCTCGTCTTCCGTCGGGGCCTCCTTGCCGAGGATGTCGCGCAGCTCGTCCGCGGCGAGATCGGCAAGGTCGTCCATCGTCTTCACGCCGTTCTCACCCAGCTTCACCAGCAGGGTCGGGCTGAAGCCGGTGACGTCCGCCACCGCGTCCTCGACGCCGAGCGCCTGGCGCTTCTCGGTCATGCGGACGTCCTGCTCGTCGAGGAAGTTCAGGGCGCGCTGCTTCAGCTCCTCCGCCACGTCCTCGTCGAAGCCTTCGATCTCGGCCAGCTCCTCGGTCTCGACGTAGGCGATCTCCTCCACGGAGGTGAAGCCTTCGGCGACCAGGAGATGGGCGATCACGTCGTCCACGTCCAGCGCTTCCATGAAGAGCTGCGAGCGGGTGCGGAATTCGTCCGAGCGGCGCTCCGACTCCTCCTGCTCGGTCAGGATGTCGATGTCCCAGCCGGTGAGCTGGGTGGCCAGCCGCACATTCTGCCCGCGGCGGCCGATGGCCAGCGACAGCTGGTCGTCCGGCACCACCACCTCGATGCGGCTGTTGTCCTCGTCCATCACGACCTTGGCGACCTCGGCCGGGGCCAGGGCGTTGACGATGAACGTCGCCGGCTCCTGGTTCCACTGGATGATGTCGATCTTCTCGCCCTGCAGCTCGCCGACGACCGCCTGGACGCGGCTGCCGCGCATGCCGACGCAGGCGCCGACTGGGTCGATGGAGCTGTCGTTGCTGATCACCGCGATCTTGGCGCGCGAGCCCGGGTCGCGGGCGACCGCCTTGATCTCGATGATGCCGTCGTAGATCTCCGGCACTTCCTGGGCGAACAGCTTCGCCATGAACATCGGATGGGTGCGCGACAGGAAGATCTGCGGGCCGCGCGCTTCCTCGCGCACGTCGAAGATGTAGGCGCGCACGCGGTCGCCGTTCTTGAAGTGCTCGCGCGGCAGCAGCTCGTCGCGGCGCAGGATCGCTTCGGCGCGGCCCAGGTCGACGGTGACGTTGCCGTACTCGACGCGCTTGACCAGACCGTTGACGATCTCGCCGGTGCGGTCCTTGTACTCGTTGAACTGGCGCTTGCGCTCCGCGTCGCGGACCTTCTGGACGATGACCTGCTTGGCCGTCTGGGCGGCGATGCGGCCGAAGTCGATGGGCGGCAGCGGATCGACCAGGAAGTCGCCGACCTGGGCGCCGGGCTTGCGGCGCTGGGCGTAGGCGAGGGTCACCTGGGTCGCCTCGTTCTCCACCGCCTCGACCACCTCCAGGTGGCGGGTCAGGTGGATATCGCCCGTCTTGCGGTCGATGCGGGCGCGGATGTCGTGCTCGTGGCCGTACTTGGAGCGCCCGGCCTTCTGAATCGCCTGCTCCATCGCCTCCAGGACCTCGTCCCGGTCGATGTTCTTTTCGCGGGCAACCGCGTCAGCGACTTGCAGCAGTTCCATCCGTCACACTTCCTGGACTGGCGTTTGTTCTTCGAGTGAAGCCCGGAGCGGCCGTCAACCCTGGCCCTGGCTGGCGCGGATCAGCTCATCCGTCAAAACCAGCTTGGCGCGCAGGATGTTGTCGAACTCCAGCCGGGCGGCTCCCTGTTCCGATTCGATGCACACGAGGCCGTCGTCGACGCCCTTCAGCATGCCCTTGAAGCGCTTGCGGCCATCGACGGCGAGCCGGGTCTCCAGCTTGGCCTCGAAACCGGCGAAACGCTCGAAATCCTTCAGACGGGTCAGCGGCCGGTCGATGCCGGGCGAACTGACCTCCAGCGTGTAGGCGCTCTTGATCGGATCTTCAACGTCGAGCACCGCGGAGATCGCGCGGCTGATGTCGGCGCAGTCTTCGACCGTCATGGGCGCGCCGTCTGCGCGTTCCGCCATGACCTGCAGAACCATGCGCTGCCCACCGGTCAACTGCACACGCACGAGTTCGTAGCCCATGGCCTCGACCGACGGCGTGATGATCTGCTCGATACGACCGGTTGCTTCCATTCCACCTGACCCGCCCCCGCGGTCTCCCCTGGCACAGCGCCTTGGGACCAACACGGGGATTCCATACGCTGATAAAAAAATAAGTGGGCCAAAGCCCACCCGCAAAGCGTCCCGCCGGCCCGGTTTCCCGAGCCGCCGATCCGTATGGGTTCATGCGGTGAATATAGACATTCCGGAGCAGGCCGCAAGCGCTTTTCCGCAAGGTCCTATGCCCGGCGCTTGGTGAGCGGGTCCGGCCGGGGTAAGGTCAAGCCTTCGGCGGCCGTCGCGCCGCACGGAAAACACCTTGAGAAGGCCGATCACCGTGATCCTTGAAACGGCCCTCCTGACGGTCAGGCCCGGCCAGGGCGGGGCCTTCGAACGGGCGATGGCCGAGGCGCAGCCCCTGATCGCCGCGACCCCGGGCTTCCTCGGGCTGGAGGTGCGGCCCTGCCTGGAGGCGGCGGACCGCTACCTTCTGCTCGTCCGCTGGGACCGGCTGGAGGACCACACCGACGGCTTCCGCGGGTCCGACCGCTACGCCCGCTGGAAGGCGCTGCTCCACCACTTCTACGACCCGTTCCCGGTGGTGGAGCATTACGGCGACCCGGTGGTGTCTACCCCCGCGCCTTGCGGATGAAGCGCATGAAGACCGGCTTGCGCCCGGCCTCGATGGCCTTCTCCTCATAGCGGGTGGGCGGCCAGTCCGCCGGGCGGTGGCGCCAGTCGGACGGGCCGCGCGCGGTCCATTCGAAATCCGGGTGCCGCACCGTGTGCTCCAGCATCCAGCGCACCAGCCCCATGTCGTCGCTGGCCAGACGCAGCTCCGCCCCGTCCTTCAGCACGCGCGCGAGGCGCGGCAGGTTGTCCGGGCCGATGAAGCGGCGTTCCCAGTGGCGCTTCTTCGGCCAGGGATCGGCGAACAGCACGAAGGCGCGCCCGATGGAGGCGTCCGGCAGGGCGTCGAGCAGCGGACGGGCGTCGTCCGGCAGGACCCGGACGTTGTCCTGCACGCCCTCGTCGTCGACGAGCTTGAGCAGGCCGGCCACGCCGTTGATGAAGGGCTCCGCCCCGATCACCCCGACATCGCGGTTGTTCGCCGCCTGCCACGCCATGTGGTGGCCGCTGCCGAAGCCGACCTCCAGCCAGACGTCGCGCATGGGGTTGGCGAACAGGGCGTGGGGATCGATGCGGTCGCCCGGCTGCGGCACCGGGATTTCCAGCGACGGCAGGAGCCCGTCGAGCAGTTCGGTCTTGCGCTTGCGGAGCGGACGCCCCTTGCGCCGCCCGTAGAGCCTCTTGGACGAGTCCAGGAAGGAGTCGGTCATCGTGACAGCAGGGTCCCAAAACGAACGCAGGGGCCGTGGGGCCCCTGCATCCCGGACGATCGGGTCCGGTCTTGGAAGAAGCCGCTCTTAGAAGAAAGCGGCGCGCAGGTCGTTGACGAGGTCGGTCTTCTCCCAGGAGAAGCCGCCGTCGGCCTCCGCATCGCGGCCGAAATGGCCGTAGGCGGCGGTGCGCGCGTAGACCGGACGGTTCAGGCCCAGATGCGTGCGGATGCCGCGCGGGGACAGGTCCACCAGCTTCTGCAGGACCTCCGACAGCTTGTCCTCGTCGACCGTGCCGGTGCCGTGGGTGTCGACATAGACCGACAGCGGCTTCGACACGCCGATGGCGTAGGAGAGCTGGATCGTGCAGCGGTCGGCCAGGCCGGCGGCGACCACGTTCTTGGCGAGGTAGCGCGCGGCGTAGGCGGCCGAACGGTCGACTTTGGTCGGGTCCTTGCCGGAGAAGGCACCGCCGCCGTGCGGGGCGGCACCGCCGTAGGTGTCCACGATGATCTTGCGGCCGGTCAGGCCGGCGTCGCCGTCCGGACCGCCGATGACGAAGCGCCCGGTCGGGTTGACGTAGAAGTTCGCCTCGTCGCACATCCAGCCGGCGGGCAGGCAGTTGATGACGTGCGGACGGACGATCTCGCGCACCTCCTCCTGCGTCAGGCCGTCGGCGTGCTGGGTGGAGACGACCACCGCGGTGGCGCGCACCGGCTTGCCGTTCTCGTACTGCAGCGTCACCTGGCTCTTGGCGTCGGGGCCGAGCTGCGGGGCGGCGCCGGAGTGGCGGGCCTCGGCCAGCGACTTCAGGATGGCGTGGCTGTAGTAGATCGGCGCCGGCATCAGGGCCGGGGTCTCGTTGCAGGCGTAACCGAACATGATGCCCTGGTCGCCCGCGCCCTCGTCCTTCTCACCGGCGGCGTCGACGCCGACCGCGATGTCGGCGGACTGGGAATGGACGAAGCACTTGACGTCCATCTTCTCCCAATGGAAGCCGTCCTGCTCGTAACCGATGTCCTTCACCGCGGCGCGGGCGACCTGGACCAGCATGTCGGGGGTGATGCTTTCCGGCCCGCGCACCTCACCGGCCAGAACGATCTGGTTGGTGGTCGCCAGGGTTTCCACCGCCACGCGGGCGTAGGGGTCGTGCGACAGGTACAGATCCACGATGGCGTCGGAGATGCGGTCGCACACCTTGTCCGGATGGCCTTCGGACACGGACTCGCTGGTGAACACGTAGTTGAGCTTGGCCACGGCGAACCTCGGCAATGGGCGGGGGCTATTTTACAGAATAATTTAGGAAGACCGGCGCAGCACCCACGGTAAGCCAGTCATTTTCCGTATGTGACAAGGTTTGCGTTCCAGGTCAAGCGATCTCCCCGAGGTTGGGGGAGAGCCACGGAAATTCGCCTAGAATAAACTTTGGGGAACGGGCCGGAGGGCCGCGTTCCCCAATCTTCCTGCCGTCCGGATTGCTTCCGGTTGCTCGGCTCGGGTCTCTGAACCGTGTTACTCGGCCGCTTCGACCATGCCGGAATTGGCAACGGCCTTGGTCAGCTCGAACAGGCGCTTGCGCACCGACGGGTCGTTGATGCGGTAGTAGGCGCGCACCAGCTCCAGCGTCTCGCGCTTGGCCATCGGATCGGGCTCGTAGCCGCTCGAACGCTCCTCGAAACCGGCGGCGCCGCTCTCGTCGTCGTCAACCGGGGCCGCGGCGGCTTCCGCCGGCATGTCGTCGAAGAAGAAGGACACCGGAACGTCCAGGACGCGGCTGAGGTCGAACAGGCGCGACGCGCCGATGCGGTTGGCGCCGCGTTCGTACTTCTGCACCTGCTGGAAGGTCAGGCCGATGGCCTCGCCCAGCTTCTCCTGGCTCATTCCGAGAAGGGTCCGGCGCAACCGGACGCGGGAGCCGACGTGAACGTCGATCGGGTTCGGCTTGCCCGTCTTGGGGCGACCGGCAGCGGCCCGGCGGCCCCGCGTTTCTGTTGCTGGCATTGCTCTAATTCCCTGAAACAGTTGTGCAACCTTGATACGACATATCCATGTATGCAGTCAAGGGCGCCCGAGCGCTCCCGATGCGCGTGATTGAAAAAAGAGTCTCGGTTGCGCTAACCGCGATGTCGTGTGCGCAGGCCCACCGCGAAACAGGTCAAAAGAAGCAACCCAAACGCGCCATCGCCCACTCGTCCGTAGAGAGTGGGGGTGGGCAGCGCTTCCGGCAAGGCCGCATCGACCACACCCCTGTGACCAAGCGGCAGCATGGCTGTGACACGGCCGTGGGAGTCCACCACGCCGGAGATGCCGGTGTTGGCGACGCGGACCAGCGGCATCCCCTCCTCCACCGCGCGGGTCCGGGCGATGGCGAAATGCTGGTGCGGCCCGGCGGTGTTGCCGTACCAGGCGTCGTTGGTCAGGTTCAGCATCCAGCGTGGCCGCCCGGCGCCGTCCTCCGTGGCGGGCAGGACGGCGCCGGGGAAGATCACCTCGTAGCAGATCAGCGGGCTGACCGGCGGCAGGCCCTTGAGATCGAGCGACACCGGACCCGGACCGGCGGAGAACTCCGCCCCGTTGCCGGCGATGGCCCCGACCGGCAGCCAGCGGCGCAGCGGCATGTATTCGCCGAAGGGCACGAGGTGGAACTTGTCGAAGCGCCCCGTCACCGCGCCGCTGCCGTCGACCGCCGCCAGGCTGTTGTAATAGAGGGGCGCGCCCTCCGGCCCGGCCTCCATGCGCGGCACCCCGGTGATGAGCAGCCCGCCGGGCGGGGTGACCGACCCCAGCGCCTGACGCAGGCTGGCGTCCTGGTCGAGGAACAGGGGCACGGCGGTCTCCGCCCAGATCACATGGGTGATCGGCTCGCGGGAGGGAGCGGCGGAGAACTCCATCTGCTGCTGGATGTTGCGCACCCGTTCGCCCGCCGCCCATTTCAGCCGCTGGTCGATGGCCGGCTGGACGAGCCGCAGCCGCACGTCCGGAACCGTCGCCTCCGACGCCCCGGCCAGCCGCAGCCCGCCCCAGGCGCCCAGCGCCGCGAACAGCGCCAGCCCGGCGGCCAGCGCGCCCCAGGCGCGGCGGCGCGGCACCGCCGCGTCGGCCAGCGCCGCCGGCAGCGACGCCACCAGCACGGTCAGCAGGCTGAGGCCGTAGACGCCGATCAGCGAGACGCCCTGCAGAACCGGCAGAAAGCCCGTCCAGCCATAGCCGACGAGGTTCCACGGGAAGCCGGTGAAGACATGGCCGCGCAGCCATTCGAACAGCGCCCAGGAGGCGGCGAACAGAACCACCCTCCCCAGCCCCTGCCCCAGTCCTCTGGCGCGGAGCATCCAGACCAGCAGCGTCGCGAAGCCGGAGAACATCGCCAGCAGGATCGGCAGCCCCGCCGCCGACAGCGGCAGCGCCCACCAGAAGCGTTCGATGTCGGTGAACAGCGCCGCGCTGATCCAGTAGAGGCCGAGCAGGTGGTGGCCGAAGCCGAAGAACCAGCCCACCGCGAAGGCCTGCCGCTTCGTCCGCGCCCCGTCGAGCAGCCAGAGCAGCCCCGGAAAGGCGATCAGCAGCAGCGGCACCGCGTCGGCCGGCGGCAGGGCCAGCGTCGCCAGCCCGCCGAAGCCCGCCGCCGCCAGCAGCCGACGCCAGCCGGCCAGCCCGGCCAGACCCGCGGACAGGCGGCCCAGCCGGGCCGGGGTGGTCGTCATGTCGGTGGCGGTCAAGGGGGGAACACTCCGGATGCGGGTGGGCCGGTGACGGCTGTCGGGGCGGGTGCTGGTCTGGAAACGGAATCACCATGAAGGCACAAGGGCACGAAGGCACAAGGGCACGAAGAAGGTCACAAAGCGCTCTCCGCTCCGCCCGTGATGCCGGGGATGCGGTAGAGCCTCTTTGTGCCGTCTTTGTGTCCTTCGTGTCTTCGTGGTGAAAAACCCTGCGGGGTTTTACCCGACCTCGGCCAGGGCGGAATTCTCGGCGGGCGCGGTTCGGACGCGCAGCCTTTTGATGCGGCGGGGGTCGGCCTCGACGATCTCGAACTCCAGGCCGGAGGGGTGGATCAGCGTCTCCCCCTTGCCCGGCACCCGCCCGGCCAGCGAAACGACGAGACCGCCGAGCGTGTCGATGTCCTCGCGCTCCTCCTCGGTCAGGAAGGTGCCGACACGGTCCTCGAAATCCTCGATGGAGACGCGGGCATCGGCGATGATCGAGCCGTCGGGACGTTCCACGAAATGGGGGGTCGCCTCCTCGTCGTGCTCGTCCTCGATCTCGCCGACGATCTCCTCGACCAGATCCTCGATGGTGACGAGGCCGTCGATGCCGCCGAACTCGTCGACCACCAGCGCCATGTGCTGGCGCTTCTGGCGCATCTGCACCAGCAGGTCGACCACCGGCATGCTGGGCGCGACGATGCTGAGATCGCGCACGATGTCCTTCAGCTCGACCGGCGTCCGGCTGGCCATCGCCACCAGCACGTCCTTGATGTGGACCATGCCGACGACGTCGTCGAGCGTTTCACGGAACACCGGCAGGCGGGAATGGGCTTCCTCCGCCATGCGCTGGACGAGGGCGGGGAACGGCGTGTCCACATCCACCGCGACGATGTCCGCGCGGGGCACCATCACGTCGTCGACGGTGCGGTCGCGCAGTTTCAGGATGTTGGCGAGCAGGGCGCGCTCGCCCGCCCCCAGCGATCCCTCGCCGCTGTCCTGATCCTCGATCAGGTCTTCGATCGTGGCGCGCAGGGTGGCGTCATCGCGCCCCCCCAAAACGGTCCTCATCCACCCGCGAAACAGGTGGCCCAAGGATTGTTGATCTTCGGCCCCGTCTTCACGGGGCGTTCGACTGTCGGAAATCTCGCTCATCGGTCCGGTGGTTGTTCGTCCAGGTTCGGCTCTCCGGGCGGAGAGCGCGTGGCGGCGTACGGATCGGCGATGCCGAGGGTCGCGAGCACGTCGGTTTCGAGCTGCTCCATCTCCTCGGCCTCGTCATCCGTCTCGTGATCATACCCGAGCAAATGAAGAACGCCATGCACCACAAGGTGGGTCATATGGTCCGAAGGGGTTTTACCCTGCTCGGCGGCTTCACGGGCGACGGTCTCCCAGGCCAGGATCACGTCGCCCAGCATGACCGGCGCGTCCTCGCCCAGTTCGGGCTCCTCCGCTTCGGTCAGGGCGAAGGACAGCACGTTGGTCGGCTTGTCCTTGCCGCGGTATTCGCGGTTCAGGCGGTGCACCAGCGCGTCGTCGGCCAGCACGACGGACAGCTCCGCCGGCCCTTCCTCCTCGTCGTAGGTGACGGAGAGCGCGGCGAGCGCGGCGCGTTCGCACAGCCATTCGGCGTTGTCCGCCCACTCGCCCGCTTCACGTGAAACGACGACATCGACGGCCATCACGGTGTTCCCTCCGCATCCGCGTCCGGCCCACCGTCGTCCGCGGCGGTGGTCCGCCGGGGGGCAGGCTTGCGCTGGGCGTCGGCGCGGGCGCCCTCGGCACGGTCATAGGCGCGGATGATGCGGGCGACCAGCGGGTGGCGCACCACGTCGGCGGCGGTGAAATGGACGAAGCGGATGCCCTCCACCCCCTCCAGGATGTCCAGCGCCTCGCGCAGGCCGGACTTGGCGCCGGCCGGCAGATCGGTCTGGGAGATGTCGCCGGTGACCGCCATGCGGCCCCCCTCGCCCAGGCGGGTGAGGAACATCTTCATCTGCATGGGCGTGGTGTTCTGCGCCTCGTCCAGGATGACGAAGGCGTTGGCGAGCGTGCGGCCGCGCATGAAGGCGAGCGGGGCGATCTCGATCTCGCCGGACTCCAGGCGCTTCTTCACCTGCTCCGCCGGCAGCATGTCGTGCAGCGCGTCGTAGAGCGGGCGCAGATAAGGGTCCACCTTCTCCTTCAGGTCGCCGGGCAGGAAGCCCAGCCGCTCCCCCGCCTCGACGGCGGGGCGCGACAGGATGATGCGGTCCACCTGGCCGGTGGTCAGCAGCGCCACCGCCTGGGCGACGGCGAGGTAGGTCTTGCCGGTGCCGGCCGGGCCGAGCCCGAAGACCATCTCGCTTTCCGCCAGAGCCTGGAGGTAGGCCGCCTGCATGGGGGAGCGCGGGGTGATCGCGCCCTTGCGCCGCGTGCGCACCGCGACCTCGCCCCGGCTGAGCGTCGCCAGATTCTGGTCGCGCAGGGCGCCGCCGACGCCGGTCGCCATGCGGACGGCGGCGTCCACCTCGCCGGTGCCGACGCTCATGCCGCGCTTCAGCCGCTCATAGAGGGCGTCGATGGCCGAACGGGCGGCTTCCGACGATTCCGCCGGACCGGCGATGGTCAGCGTGTTGCCGCGGGAAATCAGGGAGACGCCCAGCTGGTTCTCGATGCGGGCGAGGTGGCGGTCATGCTCCCCGTACAGCATCGGCAGCAGCCGGTTGTCGTCGAAGTTCAGATCAATCCGTTGATCCGGGCGTTGATCGGGCAAGCCGTTCAAACGGTCGCCTCCACGGGTTGCGTGCCGGTGGCGGAGCTGCGGTATTCACCGGTCGCCACGCTGCCGGCAAGGCTGTTCGGATGGGCGGCGTCGATGCGCACCTCGACGATGCGGCCGAGCAGCCGCTCGTTGGCGTCGGCGTGCACCGACTGCAGATAGGGGCTCTTGCCGAGAAGCTGGCCGGCGCGCTTGCCGACGCGGTCGAACAGGACCGGCACGGTGCGCCCGACGAAGCTCTGGTTGAAGGCCTGCTGCTGCGCGTTCAGCAACTGCTGGAGCGCGGCCAGACGGGCGTCCTTGACATCCTCCGGCAGCTGGCCGTGCTCCAGCGCCGCCGGGGTTCCGGGACGCGCGCTGTATTTGAAGGAATAGGCCTGGGCGTAGCCGACGTCGGTGACGAGGCGCAGGGTCGCCGCGAAATCGGCGTCGCTCTCGCCGGGGAAGCCGACGATGAAGTCGCCCGACAGCGCCAGATCCGGCTTGGCGGCGCGCAACCGGTCGACGAGGCGCCGGTAGTCGTCCGCCGTATGCTTGCGGTTCATCGCCGCCAGCACGCGGTCCGACCCGGCCTGCACCGGAAGATGCAGGTAGGGCATGAGCTGCGGCACCTCGGCGTGGGCGCGGATGAGGTCGTCCTCCATGTCGCGCGGGTGCGAGGTGGTGTAGCGGATGCGCTCCAGCCCGTCGATGTCCGCCAGTTCGCGGACCAGCCGCCCGAGGCCCCAGGTGGTGCCGTCCGGCCCCTCCCCGTGCCAGGCGTTGACGTTCTGGCCGAGCAGGTTGATCTCCCGCGTGCCGTTCGCGACGAGGCGCCGGGCCTCCGCCAGGATCTGGGCGCTGGGGCGCGAGAACTCGGCGCCGCGGGTGTAGGGCACCACGCAGAAGGTGCAGAACTTGTCGCAGCCCTCCTGCACCGCCAGGAAGGCGGAGACGCCCTGGCTGGCGCTCTCGTCCGGCAGGAAGTCGAACTTGGACTCCACGGGGAAGTCGGTGTTCAGCACGCTGCCCGCCTTGCGGCTGGCCTTGGCCACCATCTCCGGCAGGGTGTGATAGGTCTGCGGCCCGAACACCATGTCCACGAAGGGGGCGCGGGCGACGATCTCCTCGCCTTCGGCCTGGGCGACGCAGCCGGCCACGGCGAGGATCATCCGGCCGTCCCCGGCCTCGGCCTTGACGTCCTTGAGCTGGCGCAGCCGGCCCAGTTCCGAGAACACCTTCTCGGAGGCCTTTTCGCGGATGTGGCAGGTGTTGAGGATCACCATGTCGGCGCCGTCCGGCTCGTCCACCGGCCGGTAGCCCAGGGGTGCCAGGACATCCGCCATGCGGGCGGAGTCATAGACGTTCATCTGGCAACCCCAGGTCTTGATGAAGAGCTTCTTACTCAACGATCCCTTCCACAGCGCTGAACGATCCCGACCAACCGCGATCTGGGCCAACCGCGATCTCGACCAATACAAAAACGCGCGCCTGGACGGCACCGGTCCAAGCGGCGCAATCCGGCGCGCGACCCGCCGCGTCGCGGCATCGCACCCTGCCGATATGGTAGCACGAGTGCGGGAAAACGAGTCAATCGTGCCCGCAGGTCGTCTTTCCATTTCGTGGTGTGGAAAGTTTCCGTCACGGTGTTGCGGAAGGCAGCGGCCTTCCGGACACCGCGCGCTCGACGCCGCGGGCGACGGCGCGCTGGCAATGGTCGGCCAGGGCCTTGCGGCTGGAGAAGCCGTCGATGGTCACCGGGGGATGGAACTCCACCTCCACCGTCATGCGGCCCAGCGTGAAGACCGTCCACAGATGGGGGGCGAGATCCATGTCGCCGTACCACGCGTAACAGGGACGGAAGGCGATCCCCATCGGGATGCCGTCCAGCCGCGTCGGGGCGATGCTGACCGGCTGCACGGTCAGCGGCCGGTCCCCGATGCGCCGGGCGGCCACCGCGAACAGCGCCGTCTTGAAGGGGAGCGTGCGGTTGCCGTCGCTGGAGGTGCCTTCGGGGAACAGGATCAGGCTGTCGCCGGCGTCCAGCCGGGCGCCCAGCTCGTCCCGCTGCTTCTCCACCCCGGCGCGGGCCTTGCGCTCCACGAAGACGGTCTGCTGGAGCTTCGCCAGCGCCCCGAAGAAGGGCCAGCCGGCGACCTCGCTCTTCGCCACGAAGGAGCCCGGAATGACCGACCCCAGCACCGTGATGTCGAGGTAGGAGGAATGGTTGGAGACGAACAGCACCGGCCCGTCCGCCGCGCGCTCGCCGCGCACCACGACGCCGATGCCCAGGATGGCGGCGCAGACCCGGTGATAGAATCGCGGTATCCGGAAGCGCAGCGGCGACCGCAGCGCGACGGCCAGCGCCTGCACCGGGACCAGCAGGAGCGTCCACAGCACATAGGCGGCCAGACGCAGCCCGCCCCGCACCGACGACCCCATGGCACGCGCACCGGTTGCATCCACCGCCGTCATGCCATCCGTCTCCCGGTGCGCCCGCTTGCTGATGCGATGTGGGTCACGCGATCTGGGCGTCGCGGCTGCGCCGCTCGTAGTGCTTGGAGTATTTGTTGGTGATCAGGTCGGTCTTCACCACGATCGACACGTCGGTGGTGTTGAACTGGTGATCGATCACCGCGCCGTCGCCGATGAAGCCGCCCAGCCGCAGATAGCCCTTGATCAGCGGCGGCAGGACGGTCAGCGCGCGCTTCGGGTCGATCCGGTCGCGGGGCATCAGATCCATGCCGACATAGCGTTCCGGCAGCGCCACCGGGCGCAACTCCTCCGGAGCCAGATGGAAGTGATGCAGATAGGCGAGCGGCTCGGCCATCGCCACCGGGTCGGTGCCCGGCAGGCTGGCGCAGCCGAACATCACCGCGATGTCGTGGTGGAAGACGTAAGCCGCGATGCCGCGCCACAGAAGCTGCATGCTGCTGCCGCGCGTGCGGTAGGCGGCGTCGACGCAGGACCGGCCCAGCTCCAGGATCTCCCCCGGATAGCTGACCAGCCGGCCGATGTCGTATTCGTCGCTGGAATAGAAGCGCCCGGCCTTGGCCGCCGCCGGGCGGCGGATCAGCCGGTAGGTGCCGACCACGGATTCCGGGCCGTCGCCGCGGGCGTGGTCGATGACCAGCAGATGGTCGCAGATGGTGTCGAAATCGTCGAAGTCGCGATGGCGCGCGGCCATGTCCGGCGACGGCACCGCCGACATCTCCTCGTAGAAGACGCGGTAGCGCAACGCCTGGGCCCAGTCGATCTCGGCGGCGCTTTCGGCCAGCCGCACTTCGAGGGAGCCCATGCGCAGATCCGAAGAGCTGCCCTGGTCCGTGCCTGTATCAGCCATACTCGACGCTTCGCTGGCGTTGTTCGGGTCGCGGCAACCGCCGGTTCTCCATCCGGAGCCCGGTCGGGCACGGAACAGGGATAACACGAATGGCCGGTTGCCGGTCAACCGCGACGTGACGAACCCGTCCCCGGCAAGCCCGGATTCCGGGCAAGCCACAAGGTCCGGCCCCGGCGGACGGGGACGGCGGCAAGGCGGGACTGCGATGATCACGCGGGAGGGAAGAGACGGTCACATCCGGGCGGTGGGGTTCCGGGGCGGACCGGACCGAACGGCGGCGGTCCGCCGGACACCAACGCACAAGCCCATTGGACCTCAGGCCCATTGGACCTCAGGCCCGTTGAACCTCAGGCCGCGCCGCGGCGGGCGCGGGTGCCGAGACCGATCTGCTTGGCCAGCGAGCTGCGCTGGCGGGCGTAGTTCGGGGCGACCATCGGATAGTCGGCCGGCAGGCCCCAGCGGTCGCGGTATTCCTCAGGCGACATGTCGTAGGCCGTCTTCAGATGGCGCTTCAGCATCTTCAGCTTCTTGCCATCCTCCAGACATACAATGTAGTCGGGAGTGACGGACTTCTTGATGGGCACCGCGGGCTGCGGACGCTCCTCAGTCGCAACCGGCTCGGTCCCGACATTCGCGAGTGACTTGTACACCTGCTCAATCAGCGTCGGAAGATCGCCGAGAGCGACTGTATTGTTCGAGACATGCGCCGCCACGATCTCCGTGGTCAGAGACAACAGCGCGTTGGAAGGGTTACCATTGCTCATGTAAGCTTGCTCCGCAGCTTGGCGTTCCTCTCCATATAAAGAGGTTTGTGGCCGCGCGCAATATCCATCCTTTGCTCTTAAAGAGGAAGCAGTGTACGAAAAAAATTCTCCGGATTTGTTTTTGGACATCACCAGCGAGGTGTGCCCGTTAACCTTCGTCAAGACCAAGTTGTCGGTGGAGCGCATGGCGGCCGGGCAGACGCTTGAAGTCCGGCTGAACGCTGGCGAACCCTTGGAGAATGTACCCCGATCCTTAGCCGAACTGGGTCACTCCATTCTCGCCGTGACGCCCGAAAATCCGGATGAGCCGGACGGGGTGCACCGCTTGTTGATTCAAAAAGGTTAAGGTTTATTCGTCGGTGTACGAATACCGCAACACCAGGGCGGCAACCCTTCCGTCCACCCTGCGGTAATAGCCGGGACGACGGCCCACGGCAAAGAAACCACAGGATTTATACAGGGATTGCGCCATACCATTGTCTTCGGCGACTTCAAGGAACAGCGCGGTGGCGCCCAGCGCCCGCGCGCCGTCCAGCGCCGCCGCGACCAGCCGCCGCCCGGTGCCCTGCCCCCGCGCGTCGGCACGGACGCCGACGGCGATGATCTCGCCATCCTCCGCGGCGACCCGCGCCAGCAGGAAGCCGACCGGATCGTCGCCCTCCCCGTCCTCCCGCAAGGCCAGCACGGAGAAGAAGCCGGGCTGGCCGATCAGGCTGGCGACGGCCTCGCTGCCCCAGGGATCGTCGGGAAAACAGCCTTGCTGCAACGCCGCGATCACCGCGGCGTCGGCGAAGCCGGCGCTCTGAAGGCGGACCGGATGGGACGTCCTGGGGTGGGAGGTCTCGGACGGGGCCGCCGTCATGCCGTCTTCCGCGGCAGGGACACGTCGGGCGGACGCAGGTAGAAGGGCTGGGCCGGCAACCCGACCTCCCGCCGGGCGCCCAGGGCGGCGACCACGGCGGCGTCGGGCGTGCCCGGACCTTCGGCGAAGACGGTGTCGGCGCGCCCTTCCAGAAGCGGGCGCAGCGCCGCCGCCCCGTCCCCGGCGACCAGCAGCGGTTCGGCCGCGGCCCCGGTTCCAGCATCGCCGGAGAGCAGACCGTCCAGCCAGCCCGGCACCGCGGCGGGCTCCAGCATCGCCGGTTCGCCGAACGGCGTCAGGTCCGGATGGAACAGTTGCAGGAACGGCTCGCTGCGGCGGGAGTCCACGGCGACCAGCAGGGCGCGGCCGTCCCGCTCCGCCTCCGGCAAACCATGGGCGATCGCGTCGAAGCTGGTGACGCCGACCACCGGCAGCCCGGCGGCCAGGGCGAAGCCGCGCGCCGCGGCCAGAGCGATGCGCAGCCCGGTGAAGGCGCCCGGCCCGACGGTCACCGCGATGCGGTCCAGCGCGTCGAAGGCGCAGCCGGCCTCCGCCAGCGCGGCCTGCGCCAGGGGCACCAGCGCTTCCGCCTGCCCACGGGCCATCGGCTCGCGCCGCCGCACCGTGACGGCACCGTCGTCCCACAGCGCGGCGGAACAGCCGGAAGTCGCCGTGTCCAGTCCCAGAACTCTCATCGCCTCACACGCGTCGTCGGATCCGCCATCTTCAAAGCCCCACTTCAAGCCTGGGTCAAGAGCGTGATAGACAGCCCCGACCTTCCCTGACGGCATGGATCATGCTCACACCCATCGCACCACCGGACTTCGACGTCGACATCGAGCTTCTGTACGCCACGCCGGACAACCTGACCGGGGTGCCCATCTACCGGCACCCGCATTGCCTGCTGCACCCCGACGCGGCGGCGGCGCTGCGCGCGGCGATCCGGCTGGCGCGCGGCATCGGCTGCCGGTTGCGGCTGTACGATGCCTTCCGCCCGGTCGAGGCGCAATGGGCCTTGTGGCGGGCGCTGCCCGATCCCTCCTACATCGCCGATCCGTCGGGCGGCTCCACCCATTCCCGCGGCATCGCGGTGGATCTGACGCTGGCCGACGGGACCGGGCGCCCGCTGGACATGGGCACCGGCTTCGACGACATGACCGAGCGGTCCCACCATGGCCGCACCGACCTGACCACGGAGCAGCAGCGCAACCGCGCCGCCCTTCTCGGCGTCATGACGGCGGCGGGCTGGCGGCACTACAGCTGCGAGTGGTGGCACTATCAACTGCCGGACGAGCAGCGCTACCCCCTGCTGACCGACGCCGCGCTTGGCGGTCTGATGATGGGCGGCCTGACGATGGGCTGACCCCCGCCGGCCCGGTCCTCGGGCGCCGGCTCCGCGGCCGGATGTCACAGGGGTTGTTGCAAGGCTGCATCACGACGGCGCCTGAAGCGCACCGTATGTGTTGCGGACTTGTTCCCGGCGGCGTGCCTGTGCCACATCAGCCGTGGCGCAGTCCGGACCACCCGTCCGGCCGCGCGACCGTTCCGGACCCACGACAGGCCGCCATGCCGTTCCGCCGCGCCGCCACCCTCTTCGCCGTGGCCGCCGCCTGGGCTTTCCAGGCCCTGGCGGGAAGCCCAGGCGTTGCGGCGCCCGGCGTTGCGGCGGATGGCACGGCGAACACCGCCGTCGTCTTCGCCTACGACCGGTTCGGCGAGGACCAGACCCCGTCCATCAGCATCCGGATCGACCAGTTCGAAGCCCATCTCGACGAGCTTCAGGACGGCGACTATCAGGTCCTGCCCCTACCCCGCATCCTGGAGGCGCTGCGCAGCGGCGCGCCGCTGCCCGACCGGACGGTCGCCATCACCATCGACGAGGCCAGCCGCTCCGCCTTCCGCGAGGCGTGGCCGCGGCTGAAGGCGGCGGGGCTGCCCTTCACCCTGTTCGTGGCGACCGACGCCATCGACCGCGGATCGCCCGCCCACATGACCTGGGCGGAGGTCCGGCAGCTCGCCGCCGCCGGGGTCACGCTGGGCGGGCTCGGCGCCTCCACCCAGTCGCTGGTGTCCCGCCCCGCCGACGAGGTGAGGGCGGAGCTGCGCCGCATGGCCGACCGCCTGCAGGCGGAGACCGGGCAGCGCCCCACCCTGTTCGCCTACCCGCAGGGCGAGGTGTCGTCGGCGGTGCGGACCATCGTGACGGAGCAGGGCTTCGCGGCGGCCTTCGGCCAGCAGTCCGGCGTCCTGCACCCGCAGGCCGACCGGGCGGCCCTGCCCCGCTTCGTGATGAACGAGAGTTTCGGCAGCGTGGACCGCTTCCGGCTGGCCGCCAACGCGCTGCCGCTGCCGGTGACCGACCTGACGCCCGACGATCCGCTGTTGGCCGTCAACCCGCCGTCGATCGGCTTCACCGTGTCGGACGAGGTCGGCGACATCGCGCGGCTGGCCTGCTTCGCCGCCGGCCAGGGCCGCACCACGCTGGAGCGCGTGACGGAGGACCGGGTGGAGGTGCGCATCCGCGACCCCTTCCCGCCGGGCCGCACGCGCGTGAACTGCACCCTGCCCGCCCCCGAAGGGCGCTGGCGCTGGCTGGGCATGCAGTTCGTGGTTCCGGAATAGGCGCGGGGGCACGCCGGCGGGCGCGGTCCGCCGGTGCCGACCGCGCCCGTCCGGTGGTGCCGTCAGCGGACGGCGCGGACCTCGACCACCTCGGGGATGTAGTGGCGCAGCATGTTCTCGATGCCGGCCTTCAGCGTGGCGGTGGAGCTGGGGCAGCCGGAGCAGGCCCCCTTCATCTCCAGATACACCACGCCTTCCTCGAAGCCGTAGAAGGTGATGTCGCCGCCGTCCTGGGCCACCGCCGGACGCACGCGGGTGTCCAGCAGCTCCTTGATCTGGGTGACGATCTCGTCGTCGTCCGCGCTGGCGGCGTGGCCGTCGCCGGCCGCCTCTTCCAGAAGCACCGGGCGGTTGGCGGTGAAATGCTCCATGATGACGCCGAGGATCGACGGCTTCAGCAGGAACCACTCCTTGTCGCCGGCCTTGGTGATGGTCACGAAGTCGGCGCCCAGGAAGACGCCCTGCACGCCGTCGATCTCGAACAGCCGCTGGGCCAGCGGCGAAGCGGCGGCAACATCGCGGGACGGAAAGTCCGCGGTGCCGCGTCCGAGCACGTCACGCCCCGGCAGGAACTTGAGAGTCGCCGGGTTGGGCGTCTGCTCGGTCTGAATGAACATGGTGATATCCTCCATCGGCGCCGAACAACACTGGCGGCGTAGGCGAAACTTGGGCAGAATCCGCCGACAGATCAAGCATCGCATCTTTATGGTTATCGATCCGTGAGCATGGCACCGCCCGCGGCCACCGCACCGGCCACCGCACCAGCCACCCCCGCGGCCTCTTCCATCGACGACGCCGCGCGGGAGGTCGTCGAATGGCTGCTGCTGGAAGGCCGGCACGCCCCCGGCTTCGAGCCGATGATGGACCGCTTCTGCCGGCGCCTGATGGCGTCCGGCGTCCCGCTGCTGCGCGCGGTCTGCGCCCTGCCCCTGCTGCACCCGCAGATCCGCACCATCGCCTTCTTCTGGCGCCGCAACGCCGATCAGGTGGAGACCACCACCCGCGCCCACGGCACGGAAAACAGCACCGAATATCTGACCAGCCCCTTCGCCACCCTGATCGAGGACGGCGCCGACGGCCTGCGCTACCGGCTGGAGCAGATGGAGCCGCCCTGGCCCTACCCGGTCTTCGCCGAGCTGCGGGCGCAGGGGGCGACGGACTATGTCGCCATGACCGTGCTGTTCGCCGGGGGGCGGCGCAACGTGCTGAGCTTCACCACCGACCGGCCCGGCGGCTTCTCCACCGCCGATCTGGCGCTGGTCGACGCGGTGCTGCCGGCGCTGGGCGCGGTGCTGGAGACGCTGGCGCTGCGGCGGCTGGCGACGACGGTGCTGGACACCTATGTCGGCCACCGCACCGGCGCGCGCATCCTGTCCGGCGACATCCGCCGCGGCACCGGCGCCAACGTCCGCGCCGTGCTGTGGTACTGCGACCTGCGCGGCTTCACCTCGCTGGCCGACCGGCTGCCGCGCGAGGAGCTGATCGCCCTGCTGAACGGCTATTTCGAGATCATGGGCGGCGCCGTGGAAAGCCGCGGCGGCGAGATCATGAAGTTCATCGGCGACGCCATGCTGGCCATCTTCCCGCTGGAGGAGGGCGACCCGACCGGGGCCGCCGCCTGCGCCAAGGCGCTGGACGCCGCGGAGGAGGCCCTGACCGACATGGCCGCCCGCAACGCCGAACGCGCCGCCTGGGGCCAGCCGACCCTGCGCTGCGGCATCGCGCTGCACATGGGCGAGGTCATGTACGGCAACATCGGCTCCGCCAACCGGCTGGACTTCACCGTCATCGGCCCGGCGGTCAATCTGGTCAGCCGGATCGAGGGGCTGTGCAGCCGCCTGGACCGCAACGTCCTGACCTCCGCCGAGGTGGCCGAAGCCTGCGCCAGCCGCCTCGTCCCGGTCGGCTGGCATCCGGTGAAGGGGCTGAACGACCCGATCGAGGTCTATGGGCTGAAGGGAGAACACACGGGCTGATGGAAGACTTGGTTTGATGAACTGGGCGCTGCAACGAACCCCCGGGCCCCGGCCTTGAGCGGTCCCGATCCCTCCCCCGCCCGCCCGTCCCTCCGCCCCGTCGCGCTGGCCGCCGCCGCCTTCTCCGCGGGCTGGTCGCTGATGATGATGGAGATCCTGGGCGGGCGGCTGATGGCGCCGCATTTCGGCTATTCGGTCTATCAATGGGGCGCCGTCATCGGCGTGGTGATGACCTTCATGGCCGCCGGCTACTGGACCGGCGGGCAGCTCGGCGACGGGCCGAAGGCGGTGCCGGCGCTGCGCGCCGCCCTGCTGGCCGGGGTCGCCGCGGCGGCGCTGACGCCCTGGCTGGGCAAGCCGATGCTGGCCGATGCCGCGGGCCGCTTCAACGCGGTGGAGGGGTCGGTCGTCGGGGCGGCGCTGATCCTCGGCCTGCCGTCCTTCGCGCTGGCCATGGTGTCGCCGATCTGCGCGGGCCTGAGCAGCCTGACGGGTGCGGCGGCGGCGGGGCGGATCTACGCGGTCGGCACGCTGGGCAGCATCGGCGGCACCTTCTTCGCCTCCTTCTACGCGATCCCGCAGGTCGGGGTGTCGGCGGGCTACGCCCTGGCGGCGGTCCTGCCGGCGCTCGCCTGCCTGTTCGTTCCGGGTGGGAAACGGGTGGCCGCCGTCGCGGCCTTGGCGGTTCCCCTGGCCTGGGCCGCCGGCCATGGCGAGGGGCAGGGCTTCGCCCTCTACCGCGAGACGCCGCACAACACCATCATGGTGCAGGAGGACGCCGAGCAGATCCGCCTGCATCTGAACGTGGCCTGGGCGACCCAGTCGCGGCTGCGCAAGGACGGCGGGCGGACCGGCCTCTATTACGACCTGTTCGCCGCTGTCCCGGCCCTGGGCAACGGCACGCGCGTCCTGGTGCTGGGGCTGGCCGGCGGCGCGGCGGCCAAGGAGATCCTCGACGTCTGGCCCGGCGCCGACATCCTGGGGGTGGAGCTGGACCCCGCGGTGGTCGAGGTGGCGCGCGAGAGGTTCGGCCTGCGGCCCGAGGTGCGCGTCGCCGTGGAGGACGCCCGCCGCCATGTCGAGCGGTCGCCGGAGCAGCATGACGTGGTGATCGTCGATCTCTACTCGACCGCGCTGATCCCCTTCTTCACGGCGACCCGGGAGTTCTTCGCGGCGGTGGAGCGGCGGGTGGCGCCGGGCGGCGTGCTGGTCATGAACGTCGCCTCTCCCATGGACCGCGACGCCCTGGTCGGGCCGCTGGCGGCGACGCAGGGCGCGGTCTTCCCGTCGGTGTACGTCGCCGACGCCGGGCGGGGGAATTACCTGCTGATCGCCACGAAGGAGGCGCGTACGCTTGAGGATCTGAGCGTACGTCTGCGCGCCGCTCCGGCGGGTGCGGCGTACGCGGCCTCGCGCATCCTGGAGACGCTGGCCCCCGCCGGGCTGGAGGGCCATCCCGTGCTGACCGACGACCGGTCCGACATCGACCAGCGCAGCCTCACCGCCCTTTACGGGCGTTGACGCGTCACGTGATGGCGTCGAGCGCGTCGATGCCGATGCCCCCTGGCACGATGGTCAGCGGAATGCGCATCTTCGCGAGTCCGCGGTTGGTGAAGTAGGAGATCAGCGGCCCCGGCCCCTCCGGATCGACGCCAGCGGCCAGAACGAGGATGGAGATGCTCGGCTCCTCGTCGATCAGGGCCAGAACCTCGTCGCGGCGGTTGCCCTCGCGCACGTACAGGGCCGGCAGGGTGCCGGTCAGGCGGTTCACGTCGCGCGCCAGCTTCTGCAGCTTCTGCTCCGCCTCCGCGCGCTGCTCCTCGCGCATCAGGTTTTCCAGGGCCAGCCACTGCTGCACCTCGCCCGGCTCGATGACGTAGAGCAGCGCCACCTTGCCCCCCGATTTGCGGGCGCGCAGGCAGGCGTAGCGCAGGGCGAGCTGAAGCTCCGGGCTCTCGTCCACCACGACCAGGAAGATGCGGACCGGCGGCTTGGCCGCGGCCTCCGGTTCGGCTGCGGCCGGGCCGGTCGCCGTGGAATCGGTCACAATCGGATCGGTCGCAATCGGATCGGACATCGGTCACACCCTCCGGAAGATGGCGCCGGCCAGCCAGCCGGCGGCGATGGCGCCAATCACCGCGGCAACACCGTAGATCATCGGCTGGTTGCGCGCAAAGTCGTAGATTTCCGCGCTGAAGCCGACCTTGGACACCACCAGCGGCGTGGTCTGGGCGCTGACCACTTCGCCGTCGCGGATCAGCAGCGCCTCCACATTGTACAGCCCCGTGGGCACGTTGGCCGGGAAATAGATGTTGGTCCGGAACAGCCGCTCGCCCAGGAAGGACACCTGCCCCAGCGTGATGCCGTAGAGCCCGGCGCGCTGCTTGTTGCGGATCAGGGCGGAGCGGAACAGGGCGAGCTGGTCCGGGGCCAGCTGCTCGCGCGGGCCGAGCTGGAGGTTCGGCAGGCCGATCTGGTGGCGCTCCAGCACCGGGCGGCCGACGAACTGGTCCAGCGGCCGGTTCGTCGCGACCATGTAGTATCCGGGCACCTGCTCGAACCGCACGCTGCGCGCGTTGATCCAGATGCCGGCGATGCGCTCCTTGCGGCGCACCGTGACCGGGGTGCGCGGGCCGGTCACCACGATGGCGACGTCGCCCGCCCCGTCGGTGGTGCCGAACAGCACGACCTCCGTCCCGGTGAAGCCGGTGGTGATGGCGATGAGATGGCTCGACAGGTCGGCGACGAGCTGCTGCGCCCACACCGTCGCGGCCAGGAACACCCCCGCCAGAAGCCCCGCCAGCCCGCCGGCGACCCGGACGGACCACAGCCGCCCGGCGCCCTTGCCGACAGCCGTCACGACATCCTCGTCGAGATGGTGAAGACGTCGTTGGGCTCGACCACCAGATCGAAGGCGAGCTTCAGCGCCACCGCGACGACCAGCGAGGCCAGCAGAAGGCGCGCCTGCTCGCCGCGCAGCCGGCCGCCGGCCTTGGTGCCGAACTGCGCGCCGACCACCCCGCCGATCAGCAGCAGCAGCGCCAGCATCACGTCCACGGTCTGGTTGGTCGCCGCCTGGAGCAGCGTCGCCATGGCCGTGGTGAAGATGATCTGGAACAGCGAGGTGCCGGCCACCAGCCCGGTCGGCATGTTCAGCAGATAGATCATCGCCGGCACCAGCATGAAGCCGCCGCCGATGCCCATGATCGCCACCAGCATCCCGCCGACCGCCCCGATCCCGGCCGGCAGCAGGGCGGAGATGTAGAGCTTGGAACGCTGGAACCGCATCTTCAGCGGCAGGCCGTGCAGCCACATGTGGCGGTGCAGCTTGCCCCGCTTGGCGGTGGGGGCGCGGCGGCGGATCAGCGCGCGGCTGGCCTCCACCATCATCATCGTGCCGATGGTGCCCAGGAAGAAGACGTAGGACAGCGTGATCGCCGCGTCGATCTGGCCGATCCGCTGCAAAATGGAGAAGATCCAGACGCCGACCACCGTGCCCACCATGCCGCCCAGCAGCATGACGACGCCGAGCTTCACGTCCACGTTGCCGCGCCGCCAGTGGGCGAGCACGCCCGACACGCTGGCGGCGACGAGCTGGTTGGCCTGGGTGCCCACCGCGATGGCGGGCGGAACGCCGATGAAGATCAGCAGCGGCGTCATCAGGAAGCCGCCGCCCACCCCGAACATGCCCGACAGGAAGCCGACGAGCCCCCCCATGCCGAGCACGAGCAGGGCGTTGACCGACATCTCGGCGATCGGCAGATACACTTGCATGGGGGCAAAGCCGGCGGACGGGAAGGTCCGCCAGCTTATACCCTACAGGCGCTGTTCCGGCAATTAGGCCGGAACGCCCGCGCCTTTCAGCAGATCGGGCAGCAGATCGGCCAGCACGACGTCCGGGCGGGCGCCGACATGGCTGATGATCTCCGCCGCGGCCAGCGCGCCGATGCGGCCGCAGACCTCCGGAGCCAGGCCACGGGTGAAACCGTAGAGGAAGCCGGCGGCGTAGAGGTCGCCGGCCCCCGTGGTGTCGACCACACGGGCCACCGGAGCGGCCGGAACCTCGACCACCTCGCCGCCGGAGACGATGACGGCGCCCTTCTCGCTGCGCGTCAGGGCGGCGGTCTTGCCGAGGCGCTTCACCGCCTCCAGCGCGTCCTCGAAGCGGTCGGTCTTGTAGAGGGCAGTGATCTCATGCTCGTTGGCGAACAGGATGTCGACATGGCCCTCGACGAGGTCCAGGAACTCCGCGTGGTGGCGATGGACGCAGAAGCTGTCGGACAGCGAGAGCGACACCTTGCGCCCGGCGCCGTGGGCGGTGGACGCCGCCTTGCGGAAGGCCTCCTTGGCGCGGGGCGGGTCCCACAGATAGCCTTCCAGATAGGTGACCTGCGAGTTGGCGATCAGCGCCTCGTCGATGTCCTCCGGCCCCAGCTCCACGCAGGCGCCAAGGAAGGTGTTCATCGAGCGCTGGGCGTCCGGCGTCACCAGGATCAGGCAGCGCGCGGTCGGGGCGCCGCCATGGCCGGCCGCCGTCTCGAAATGCACGCCGGCGGCGCGGATGTCGTGGCGGAAGACCTGGCCGAGCTGGTCGCCATGGACCTTGCCGATGTAGGCGCCCTTGCCGCCCAGCGAGGCGATGCCGGCCATGGTGTTGCCGGCGGAGCCGCCCGACACCTCGATGCCCGGACCCATGCGGCCGTACAGCTCCTCGGCGCGGGCGGCGTCGATCAGCGTCATCGCCCCCTTCTCGATGCCGTTGGCCGTGAGAAAGGCGTCGTCGGCATGGGCGATCACGTCGACGATGGCGTTGCCGATGCCGGTGACGTCGAATTCGGCCGTGGCCATGGGCGCTCCTTGAGATGCGGGGAAATGCGGTGTCTGGACCGTGGATGAAAACCGGGCGCGAGTATAGCGGCCCGTCTTCACATCTCAAGCGCGGCGCAAGGCCGCCAGGCCGCGTCCCTTGGGCGGGACCACTGGAACGGAGCGGCCCGCCGTCGTAGATAAGCGTCGCCCGACCGCCACGGCCCCATCGAAAAGAGAGCCCGTATGATCCGCGCCCTGCTTCTCGCCATCGGACAGCTTTCCGACCCGGCATCCCGCCGCGTCGTGTGGATCGGCGTGCTGTCCGCCATCCTGGCCTTCGCCCTTCTGGCCGGAGCGGTGTGGTGGGCGCTGTTCCACACGGCGCTGACCGGCTACGCCTGGGTGGACGGGGTGCTGGACGTTCTGGGCGGGCTGGCCGTCCTGCTGCTGGCCTGGGTGCTGTTTCCGGCCACGGTCGGCATGGTGTCCAGTTTCTTCCTGGACGAGGTGGTGCAGGCGGTGGAGCGGCGCCACTATCCGCAGTTGCCGCCGCCCCGCCAGACCGGCCTTGGGGAAGAACTGCTGACCGCGCTGCGCTTTTTCGCCATCGTCCTGCTGGTCAACCTGTTCGCCCTGCCCCTGTATCTGATGGTGCCGGGGTTGAACCTGCTGATCTTCTACACCGCCAACGGCTATCTCCTCGGCCGCGAATACTTCGAGATGGTGGCGATCCGGCGGATGGGACGGAAGGAGGCGGGGTTTCTGCGGCGTTCCAGCCCGTTGAAACCATTTTTGGCTGGCGCGGTAATTGCCTTTCTTTCGACAATTCCTTTCGTCAACCTGCTGGTGCCGGTGATCGCGAGCGCCTTCATGGTCCATATCTACCATTCCATGACGGGGTCCATGACGGGCCTTCCCCGCCGGGAAGGGGCGTGACGGACCGCCGGGCGGCGCGGCCCCGACCGTGCACCAAAGCCCACTTGCGGCCGGCCGGATGACCGTGTTACCCCGGCGGGGTGGTCTTTTGGCTGCCGTCGATCGGGCCCGGTTCATGCGAAACCGCCTCCGATGACCCGACCTCAACGACCTGACTGACCTGGGGATCAACGTTCATGCTGTTCGGACGAAAGAATCCGCCCGTCGGTGCGCCGAAGACCCAAAGCGCCGACCCGGCCACCCCGGCCGCACCGCAGGCGGGCGCCGCCGAACCCGCGGCGGCGGTGTCGCCGCTCGCCTCCCTGAGCAACCCGTCCGCGGCGAAGCCGCCGGCCGCCCCCGCCCCGGCCGCCCGCGCGCCGCAACCCGAGCCGATTTCCTCCAAGGGACCCGAGATGAACACGAGCACCCCGAAGCCGCCGGCCGGCGCCCCGATCCCCGGTTCGAGCTACAAGCCGACGGACATTCCGCGCCGCACCGTCGATCTGCCGGGTGCCACGCCGCGCCGCCCCGAGGGGTACGGCGCTCCGGCTTCAGCGCCCGCCGCTGCCCCCGCCCCGGTCGCTCCGGCGCCCGCCGCTCCGCTCGCCAGCGACCAGCGCCGTCTGATCGTCGGCCGCGACATCTCGCTGAACGGCGAGATCGGGTCCTGCGACGTGCTGGTCGTGGAAGGCACGGTGGAGGCCAAGCTGCGCGACGGCCGGTCCATCGAGATCGCCGAGACCGGCCTGTTCAAGGGCGCCGTGGAGATCGACGAGGCCGACATCGGCGGCCGCTTCGAGGGCGACATCATCGTGCGCGGCCGCCTGACCGTGCGCTCCACCGGCAAGATCAACGGCTCGATCAAGTACGGCGAGCTGGCGGTGGAGGCCGGCGCCCTGCTGAACGGCGAGATCGGCAAATACACCCCGGCGTCCAAGCCCGCCGCGGCTCCCGCCGCCCCGGTGGAAGCGGCCCCGGCCCCAGCGTCGACGGCGTCGGCGCTCGACCCCATCGTGGTGGACGGCTAAACGCCGTTAAACGCGGCTTCGCGATCAAGCCCGGCGGGGATCGAACCTCCGCCGGGCTTTTTCTTTTTCCAGTTATCGCAGGCGTTTCACGGGAAACATCACACGACGCCTCACACCACGGCGGCCGGCAGGACCTTGTCCTTGAAGCCGCACAGGTCGCTGACCGGGCAGACGAGGCAGTCGGGCTTGCGGGCCTTGCAGACGTAACGGCCGTGCAGGATCAGCCAGTGGTGGGCGTGCCGGCGGTAGGCCTTGGGAACCACCTTCAGCAGCTTGGCCTCCACCGCGTCGGGCGTCTTGCCGGGGGCGAGGCCGGTGCGGTTGCCGACGCGGAAGATGTGGGTGTCCACCGCGATGGTCTCCTCGCCGAAGGCGACGTTCAGCACCACGTTGGCGGTCTTGCGCCCGACGCCGGGCAGGGTTTCCAGCGCCTCGCGGTCGCGCGGCACCTCCCCGCCATACTGGGCGACCAGGATTTCCGACAGCTTGATGACGTTCTTGGCCTTGGTGTTGAACAGGCCGATGGTCTTGATGCAGCCGCGCAGCCGTTCCTCACCCAGCTCCACCATCTGCTGCGGCGTGGTGACAATCCGGAACAGCGGGCCGGTGGCCTTGTTGACGCCCACGTCCGTGGCCTGGGCCGACAGCACGACGGCGACCAGCAGGGTGTAGGGATTGACGTATTCCAGCTCGCTCTTCGGCTCCGGGTTGGCGGCGCTGAGGCGGCGGAAGAATTCCTGGACGGCGGCGGGCTTCATGGCGCGCAGCATAGCGGGACCCTGGCCATCCATGCAAACATGGCGAAGGGGCCGACGCGCTGGCTGGAACGCGCGCCCGGGCCGCACTAGTTTGTGTGCATGACCATGGCCCGTCATAGCCTGCCCCCGGCTCCCCGCGTCTTCTTCGACGCGATCCTGCACCCGCACCGCAGCCTGGGACGGCACGGATTCCGTGTTCTGATGGGCGTGGTGATCCTCGTCAACCTGCTGATCGCCGGGATCTTCGCCGCCACTGGGGCGTGGCCGGTGGTGCCCTTCTGCGGGCTGGACGTGTTGATCCTCTGGCTGGCCTTCCGCGTCAACAACCGCGCCGCCCGGCTCTACGAGCGGGTGCGCCTGACCGACACCGACCTGACCGTCCAGCGCGTCGTCTGGAACAAGCCGGAGCGGCGCTGGAGCTTCCAGCCCAACTGGCTGCGCGTCACCATGGACGACCCGCCCCGGCACGGCAGCCAGGTGACCCTCTCCTCGCATGGGCAGTCGGTGACCGTCGGCGCCTTTCTGACGCCGGACGAGCGGGCGGATTTCGCCCAGGCGCTGCGCGGCGCTCTGGCGCGGTGGCGCAGCACCCCCTGCCATCCCGAACCGGTGCCCTGACCGCAGGGTGTTTGCGCAAGAATCGGGTTGGTCGGCCCGCTCCGGCGGCGCATCCTGCGCCGGTCATGGAGCCTGGGAGAGAACCGCCATGTCGTGCCTGAATCGCGCCGAAGATCCAGTCGATGCGCGGCGCCACCGCGCCATTGCCGCCGCCATCCGCCACCTCGTGGACCACTGGCAGGACCAGCCGGGACTGGACGAGCTGGCCGCGGTCGCCGGCATGAGCCCGTTCCATTTCCAGCGGCTGTTCACCCAGTGGGCGGGGATCAGCCCGAAGCGGTTCCTGCAATTCCTGACGCTGGACAACGCCAAGCGGCTGCTCGCCGCGAACCAGAGCGTGCTGGACGTGGCGCTGGACGTCGGGCTGTCCGGCCCGTCGCGTCTGCACGACCTGTTCGTCGCCTGCGAGGCGATGACGCCGGGCGAGTACAAGGCGCTGGGCGGCGGGCTGACCATCCGCTGGGGCCTGCACCCGACCCCCTTCGGCCCGTCGCTGGTCGCCGCCACCGAACGCGGCGTCTGCTGGCTGAGCTTCGCCGAGGAGGAGGACGGGCGCGACGCGCTGGCCGAGATGGCCGCCGCCTGGCCCGCCGCCCGTCTGGTCGAGGACGCCGACGCCACCCGCCCGGTCGCCGCCCGCGCCTTCCGCTGGGACGGTTCCGCCAAGGACGGTTCCACAGGGGGTGAACCGCTGCGCCTTCTGATGAAGGGCACCAATTTCCAGATCAAGGTGTGGGAGGCGCTGCTGCGCATCCCCTCCGGCGCCGTCGTGTCCTACGAGGACGTGGCCCGCGCCATCGGCCAGCCGACCGCCATGCGGGCGGTTGGGGCGGCGGTGGGGCGCAACCCGGTCTGCGTGCTGATCCCCTGCCATCGGGTGATCCAGAAGTCGGGGATCATCCACAACTACCGCTATGGCGTCCCCCGCAAGCGCGCCCTGCTCGCCTGGGAGCAGGGGCACGCCATGCCGGAGGACGAGGCTGCGGCATAAGGGGGCCGCAGCGTAGGGGATCACATCCCCAGCACGTCCTTCATGCTGTAGAGGCCCGGCTGCTTGTCGTTGGCCCACAGCGCCGCGCGGACCGCGCCCTTGGCGTAGATCTGCCGGCCCGACGCCTTGTGGGTCAGCTCGACCCGCTCGCCCTCGGCGGCGAAGACCACGGTGTGGTCGCCGATCACGTCGCCGCCGCGCAGCGTGGCGAAGCCGATCTCGCCGCGCGGGCGCACGCCGGTGTGGCCGTCGCGGACCTTCTGCCAGACATCCTCCAGAGCCACCCCGCGCCCCGCCGCCGCCGCCCGTCCAAGACCGAGCGCGGTGCCCGAGGGAGCGTCCACCTTGTTGCGGTGGTGCATCTCCAGGATGTCGATGTCGTAGTCGTCGCCCAGCGCACGGCCGACCTGCTCGACCAGAGCCAACAGCAGGTTGACGCCCAGCGACATGTTCGGCGACTGGACGATGGGGGTGTGGGTGGCGGCCTGGGCGATGGCCTCCTGCTGGGCCGGGCCGATGCCGGTTGTGCCGATGACCAGCACCGTTTCCGACTGGGCGGCCAGCGCCGCGTGGCGGACGCTGGCGTCGGGGCTGGTGAAGTCGATCACCGCGTCGGCCTCGGCGAACAGCGCCGCCGTGTCCTCGATGGCGACGACGCCCAGCGGCTCGATGCCGGCGAGCGTGCCGATGTCCTTGCCGAGCGCGGGGCCGCCCACCCGCTCCGTGCCGCCGGCCAGCGTGCAGCCCGGCGTGGCGGCGATCTCGCGCACCAGCATCTGCCCCATGCGCCCCGCGCACCCGACGACCCCGATCTTCATGCCTGCCTCCCTGGGAGAATTCCGACACGGGTCTAGCACAGCCGGGGGCGGGGCTTAAGCGCCGTGAAGGATCAGGACCCGAGGCAGTCCTTCAGCGACGCGGCGATGCTGCGCATCAGCGCGGGGTAGAGGCTGGGGCCGTCCTTCAGATCCGCCCCTTCGGGGTCGAGCACGCCCTTCTTCGCCGGGGTGCCCTCGACGATGGTGTTCACCAGGGCCGGTTCGAACTGCGGTTCGGCGAAGACGCAGGCGGCGCCGAGGCCGCCGATCTTGGCGCGGATCTCCGACAGGCGCTTGGCCGAGGGGCGGCGTTCCGGGTTGACGGTGATGGCGCCGACGCCGTTCAGGCCGTACTGCGCCTCGAAATACTGGTAGGCGTCGTGGAAGACGACGAAGGGCTTGCCGGCCACCGGGGCCAGCGTCGCCTTCAACTCCGCGTCCAGCGCGTCGATGGAGCGGGCGGTGCGTTCGGCGTTGGCCGTGTAGGCGGCGGCGTTGGCCGGGTCCTTGGCCGACAGCGCCTCGGCGATCGCCGCGACCATGGCGCGGGCGTTGGCGGGGGCCAGCCAGATGTGGGTGTTCACCTCGTCATGCCCGTGATCGTCCTCATGGTCATGCCTGTGATCGTGCTTATGGTCGTGATCGTGCTTGTGTTCATGACCGTGGTCGTGGGCCTCCCAGGCGCCGCCTTCGCGGGCGTCGAGCAGGGTGACGCCCGGCGCCTCCAGCAGCGTGACGGACGTCGCCTTCCTGGCGTTCGCCGTCACCGGCTTGTCGAGGAAGCCCTCCAGCTCCGGCCCGATCCAGAAGACGAGATCGGCGGCGGCCAGCGCCTTCGCGTCCGACGGCTTCATGGCGTAGGTGTGGGGGGACGCCGCGCCGCGCACGATCAGCGCCGGCTCCGCCACCCCCTCCATCACCGCGGCGACCAGGGAATGGACCGGCTTGATCGAGGCGACGACCTTCGGCGCCTCGGCCAGCGCCGGGAACGCGGCGCCCAGGGTGGCAACAAGGGCAAGGAGCGGCAGGGGACGCATCGCGGCGCGCATGGGTGGGTTCCTCATCGTCTGACTGGACAGCCGGGTCTTTCCGGCGCATAGCTGTCTTCGTTTCCAGCAATGTCACGTTATAACATAACATGTCAATCCATCACGGGGCCCATCACGCGTCCCCCCACGCGGCGCGATCGCCGATCCCGTCCCTGGCCCCTCCCCTGATCGATACGAAGGGTTTGACGGTGCGGCTGGGCGGGCGGACGATCCTCGACCGCGTGGACCTGGAGGTGCGGCCCGGCGAGATCGTCACGCTGATCGGCCCCAACGGTGCGGGCAAGACGACGCTGGTGCGCGCCGTGCTGGGCCTCGTCCGCGCCTCGTCCGGGGTGGTGGAGCGCCGCAAGGGCTTGCGCATCGGCTACATGCCGCAGCGCCTGACGGTCGACGCGACCCTGCCGCTGACGGTCCGCCGCTTCCTGGCGCTGTGGCGCCCGGTGCGTGAGGCCCGCATCACCGCGGCGCTGGAGGAGGCCGGCGTCTCCCACCTCGCCGCCAGCCCGGTCCAGACGGTGTCGGGCGGCGAGATGCAGCGGGTGCTGCTGGCCCGCGCCCTGCTCGGCGATCCCGAGCTTCTGGTGCTCGACGAGCCCGACCAGGCGGTGGACGTCCATGGGCAGGCCGAGCTGTTCGGGCGCATCGAGACGCTGCGCCGCACCCGCGGCTGCGGCGTGCTTCTGGTCAGCCACGACCTGCACACGGTGATGGCCCGCACCGACCGCGTGCTCTGCCTGAACGGCCATGTCTGCTGCCAGGGCGCGCCGGAGGACGTGCGGCGCCACCCGGAATACCGCGCGCTGTTCGGCGGCCACGCCGACGCTCTGGCCGTCTATGTCCACCACCACGACCACGCGCACGCCACCGACGGCGCCGTGGTGCCCGGCCATGACGGGGACTGCTGCCATGGATGATTTCGTTCTGCGCGCGCTGGCCGCCGGCTGCGGCATCGCGCTGGTCGCCGGGCCGCTGGGCTCCTTCGTGGTGTGGCGGCGCATGGCCTATTTCGGCGACACGCTGGCCCATTCCGCCCTGCTGGGGGTGGCGCTGGGCTTCCTGCTGGGCGTCAACCCGCTGATCGGGGTGGTCGGGGTCTGCGTCGCGCTGGCGCTGGCGCTGGTCGGGCTGCAGCGGCGCCGCGCGCTGGCCTCCGACACCGTGCTGGGCATCCTGTCGCATTCGTCGCTGTCGCTGGGCCTCGTCGCCATCGCCTTCCTGGAGACGCTGCGCGTCGATCTGGTCGCCTATCTGTTCGGCGACATCCTGAGCGTCACCGCCAGCGATCTGGCCTGGATCTACACCGGCGGGGCAGCGGCGCTGGGCGGTCTGCTGCTGCTGTGGCGCCGCCTGCTGGCGGTGACGGTGGACGAGGATCTGGCGCGGGTGGAAGGAATGCCGGTGGAGGCGCTGCGGCTGGCCTTCATGCTGCTGATCGCGCTGGTGATCGCGGCGGCGATGAAGATCGTCGGCATCCTGCTGATCACCTCGCTCCTCATCATCCCGGCGGCGGCGGCCCGCCGCTTCTCCCGCACGCCGGAGGCGATGGCCGCCTTGGCCTCGGTCTTCGGGATCGCCGCGGTGCTGGGCGGGCTGCTCTCCTCCCTGAACTGGGACCTGCCGGGCGGGCCGAGCATCGTGGTCGCCGCCGCCGCCCTCTTCCTGGCGAGCATGATGGTGCCGGTGGCGAACCGGTAGGCGTCACACTTGTGTCAAGTGGGCGCGCGCCGTCGTCAACACCGAGCGCGTGATGTCGGCCAGGGTGCGGCTGGCGATGCGGCTGCGCTGCCAGAACAGCGGCACGTCGAGCGGCTGGTCGGGCACCAGCGCCACCAGCCGCCCGTCGCGCAAAGCGCCGGCGACCAGCGGCTGCGGATTCATCCCCCAGCCGAGCCCGGCCAGCGCCGCGTCCACGAAGGCGTGGGTGGAGGGCATCCAATGGGTCGGCGAGGCGATCTCCACCCCGAAGGCCTGCCGGGTCCACTGCGTCTGCAGCCGGTCCTTGCTGTTGTAGGTCAGGCGCGGCGCGCGGGCCAGGGCCGCCGCGTCCACCCCGCCGGGAAAGTGCCGGCGCAGGAAGTCCGGACTGGCCGTCGCCACGTAGCGCAGCGCGCCCAGCGGGGTGCTGTCGCAGCCCTGCACCGGCTGGGCGCCGGACGTCACCGCCGCCAGCACCTCCCCCCGGCGCAGCCAGTCGGCGCTGTGCTCCTGGTCATCCAGCACGAGGTCGAACAGCACGTCCGGCGTCCCGGCCATCGCGGCAACGAACCAGGTGGCGAGGCTGTCGGCGTTGACCGCCATGCGCACCGTCACCGCCGGCCCGTCCTGCGGCAGGCCGGGAAGCCCGTCGCGCAAGTCGCTTTCCAGCAGCGCCACCCGCTCCGCGTGCTGGCTCAGCCGCAGGCCGGCGGGCGTGCCGGTGCAGGGCGATCCGCGCACCACCAGGATCGTCCCCATCCGCTCCTCCAGCAGCTTCACCCGCTGCGACACGGCGGAGGGGGTGACGTGGAGCTGCGCCGCCGCCCGTTCGAAGCTGCCGGTGCGGACGACCGCGGCCAGCGCGGCGAGCAGGGCGTAGTCCAGCATGGATTAGCGTTCCTTAATCGGGATAAGGGACTTTAGTTATTCTAATCCAGACGGCGATGGTAGGGGAACGGCCTCCGCCACCGATATCGCCAACGAATGGGGCCGCCATGCTCTCCGCCTTCCTTCCCGGCCTTCTGCTGGGTCTCAGCCTGATCGTCGCCATCGGCGCGCAGAACGCCTTCGTGCTGCGCCAGGGCCTGCGCGGGGAGCATGTGCTGGCCGTCTGCGCGACCTGCGCGGTGTCGGACGCCCTGCTGATCCTGGCCGGGGTCGGCGGCTTCGCCCAGGCCGCGCAATGGCTGCCCTGGCTGGAGACGGCGACCCGCTACGCCGGGGCGGCCTTCCTGCTGGTCTACGGCCTGCGCAGCTTCCGCTCGGCCTGGCGGGCGGGCGGCGCGCTGGACCCGGCGACGGCGGTTCCGGCGGGGCTCGGCGCGACGCTGGCCACCTGCCTGGCGCTGACCTGGCTGAACCCGCACGTCTATCTCGACACGGTGGTGCTGGTCGGGTCGGTGTCCACCCAGTTCGCCGAAAGCAAACACGCCTTCGCGCTGGGGGCGATGACCGCGTCCGTCCTGTTCTTCTTCGCGCTGGGCTACGGCGCGCGGCTGCTGCGGCCCGTCTTCGCCCGGCCCGGCGCGTGGCGGGCGCTCGACACCGGCATCGGCGTCGTCATGTGCGCGATCGCGGTGAGTCTGGTGGCTTGAGCAATGGGATGTCGATAGAAGGCCGGCGCGGGAATCCCCCTTCCCCGCGCCGGATTTCCATCAGGACGCCTTCAGCGCCTGCAGGAAGGTCTCGACCTGATGCTTCAGGCTGTCGGACTGGCCCGACAGGTCGGAGGAGGAGCGGATGACGAGGCTGGAGGCCTGCGCCGTCTCGTTCGCCGCCACGCTGACCGCCTCGATGCTGCGCGCGATCTCGTCGGTGCCGCGGGCGGCCTGGGCGACGTTGTTGGAAATCTCCTGGGTCGCCGCCGCCTGCTCCTGCACGGCCGAGGCGATGGTGGTGGAGATCTCGTTGATCGAGCGGATCGTCTCGCCGATGCCCTGGATGGCGCCGATCGTCTGGTTGGTCGCCCCCTGGATGCCGGCGATCTGGGCGGAGATGTCCTCGGTCGCCTTGGCGGTCTGGTTGGCGAGGCTCTTCACCTCGCTCGCCACCACGGCGAAGCCCTTGCCCGCCTCGCCGGCCCGCGCCGCCTCGATGGTCGCGTTCAGCGCCAGCAGGTTGGTCTGGCCGGCGATGCCCTGGATCAGCTTCACCACGTCGCCGATGAGCTGCGCCGACTGGGCGAGGCTGTCGGCGGTGCCGCCGATCTGCTCGGTGCGCGACACCGCCTCGCGGGCGATGGCGACGGACCGCTCGACCTGCTGGCCGATCTCCGCGATGGAGGCGGAGAGCTGCTCCGCCGCCGCGGCGACCGCCTGGACGTTGGACGCCGCCTGGGCGGTGGCGGTGGCGGCCTCCGCGCTCTGGCGGGTCGACCGTTCCGACAGGGCGCCAAGCTGGCGCGACACGCCCTGCATGTCGGTCGAGGTGCCAGACACCGCCTGCACCACGCTCCTGACCTTCGCGTCGAAGTCGGCGGCGAGGGAGCCGGCGCGCTGGCGCATCTCCTCCTCCTCCTGGACGTCGATCAGCGAGCCGCAGGCGCGCAGCGCCACGCCGGCCGCGTTGCGCCGGCAGCCGCCGATGGCGCGGAACCAGCGGTAGGAGCCGTCGCGCATCTTGACGCGGTAGCGCACGTTGAAGGGCGTGCGGCCGCTGGCGTCGGCCAGGAAGGCGCCGAAGGCGGCGAAGGTCGGGGCGCTGTCGTCCGGGTGCAGGCGGTCCGACCAGGAGGTCATCAGGTTCGGAAAATCCTGCTCGCCCTCGAATCCGAGCAGGCGGCGGAACTGCCCGGACCAGGTCCAGCGGCTCTGCGGATGCGCCGGGTCGCCGTTGTGGAACACCGCGTCCCACAGGCCGACGCCGGCGTGGTTGCCATAGAGGTCGAGCGCCTCGGTCAGCTCGGCCAGTTCAGCGCCGCGCCCGTTGCCACCAGCCGGTCCACCCCGGAAAAAACTCATCAGACTCATCGCCTTGTCCCCCTCCCCTCGCACGATAATCGATACAACCTTCAGCAGAGACCCATGACCGAAACGATCAGCCGGCCTGTCCTCGTATACGGAAAATATGTGAATTTAGATTTCAATTCGGTAAAAACTTTTCCCATGTTTTTGGAAATAGGAGGCGCGTTTTTCGTATTGTTTGTTTCACTTTCTGTTTGATTTTCTTTTCTTCTTATTTTTGCAACCAAGGGGTGTTTTTCAGACGGGCCGCGACCGGACGCCGCCGGCCCGGCCCGTTGCCATCCCCGGCGGGACGACCTACAGTCGCCACCGTGAGGGGACAAGCACACAAGAAGAACAGGACACCATGGCCGACACCCGCCCCGCCCCCCGAGTGGGGCTGTTCGTCACCTGCCTCGTCGATCTCTACCGCCCGACGGTCGGCTTCGCCGCGGTGAAGCTGCTGGAGGACGCCGGCTGCACGGTCGAGGTTCCGGCCTCCCAGACCTGCTGCGGCCAGCCCGCCTTCAACGCGGGCGACCGCGCCACCGCGCGCGATCTCGCCCGCAGCACCATCGCCGCCTTCGAGGGGTTCGATCACGTGGTCGTCCCATCCGGCTCCTGCGCCGGGCAGATCCGCAAGCATTACCCGGAGCTTCTGGCCGACGATCCGGCCTGGGCGGCCCGCGCCCGCCACCTGTCGGCGCGCACCCACGAGCTGGTGTCCTTCCTGACCGACGTGCTGGGGGTGACGGACACCGGCGCGCGCTACGACGGCACCATCACCTACCACGACAGCTGCTCCGGCCTGCGCGAGCTGGGCGTCAAGGAACAGCCGCGCCGCCTGCTGGCCAAGGTCGAGGGGCTGACGCTGAACGAGCTTCCGGGGGCGGAGGTCTGCTGCGGCTTCGGCGGCACCTTCTGCGTCAAGTACCCGGACATCTCCAACCGCATGGTCGAGGCCAAGACGGCGGACATCAAGGAGACGAAGGCCGACACGCTGCTGGCCGGCGACATGGGCTGCCTGCTGAACATGGCGGGCAAGCTGAAGCGCGAGGGCTCCGCCGTCCGCGTCCGCCATGTCGCGGAGGTGCTGGCCGGCGTCACCGACACCCCCCCGATTGGCGAGAAGGCATAACGCCATGCAGCCGACCACCCACGCCTTTCCCGAGAACGCCCGCAAGGCGCTGAGCGACGAGCGGCTTCAGAAGGTCCTGGCCATCGCGCCGGCCGGCTTCGTCAACCGCCGCCGCCAAGCCGCCGACCGGCTGCCGGAGTTCGAGGCTCTGCGCGACCAGGGCCGCGACCTGAAGAACCACGTGCTGGCCAACCTCGACACCTACCTGGAGGCCTTCGAGGGCAAGGTCACCGAGCAGGGCGGCCATGTGCACTGGTGCCGCACCGACCAGGAGGCGCGCGACGCCATCCTGGGCATCTGCCGCAAGGTCGGGGCGAAGACCGTCACCAAGGGCAAGTCGATGATTTCCGAGGAGATCGGGATCAACGACCATCTGGAGGCCAACGGCCTGACCCCCATCGAGACGGACCTCGGCGAGTACATCATCCAGCTCCGCCGCGAGCCGCCCAGCCACATCATCGCCCCGGCCTTCCACCTGTCCAAGACGGACGTGGAGGGCACCTTCCGCCAGGCCCACACCGACCTGCCGGCGGACCGCGTGCTGGACGAGCCCAAGGTGCTGATCGCCGAGGCGCGGCAGGTGCTGCGCCGCAAGTTCCAGCAGGCCGACGTCGGCATCACCGGGGCCAACATCATGGTGGCGGAGACCGGCTCCACCGTCATCGTCACCAACGAGGGCAACGGCGACCTGACCCAGATCCTGCCCCGCGTCCATGTGGTGATCGCCACCATCGACAAGGTGGTGCCGACGCTGGAGGACGCGGCGCTGGTGCTGCGCCTGCTGGCGCGCTCCGCCACCGGGCAGGAGGCGTCGGCCTACACCACCTTCTCCACCGGGCCGCGCCGCCCCGGCGACCTCGACGGGCCGGAGGAGTTCCACGTCGTTCTGCTCGACAACGGGCGGTCGGCGCTGCTCGGCACCGAGTTCCAGGACGTGCTGCGCTGCATCCGCTGCGGCGCCTGCATGAACCATTGCCCGGTTTATGGCTCGGTCGGCGGGCACGCCTACGGCTGGGTCTATCCGGGGCCGATCGGGTCGGTGATGCAGCCGGCCCTGCTCGGGGTGAAGGAGGCCGGGCACCTGCCCAACGCCTCGACCTTCTGCGGACGGTGCGAGGCGGTCTGCCCGATGCGCATCCCCCTGCCCAAGATGATGCGCCACTGGCGGGAGAAGGAGTTCGAACAGAATCTCCAGCCCGCCGCCATGCGCCGGGGGCTGGCCCTGTGGGGCTGGTTCGCGCGGCGCCCGGCGCTGTACCACGCGGCCACCCGCATGGCGGTGCGGGCGCTGGGGGCCCTGGGCCGCGGCAAGGGGCGCTTCGCCAGCCTGCCGCTGGCCCGGGGCTGGACGCAGCACCGCGACATGCCGGCGCCGGAGGGCCGAACCTTCCAGCAGATGTGGGCCGAGAAGAATTCGGCCGAAAAGAAGGGGACGCGCTGACCATGGCCGACACCAGCTCCGCCCGCGCCCAGATCCTGGGCGGCATCCGCAAGGCGCTGAAGTCCGCCGAGGGCTCCGAGGAGGCGCGCCAAAGGCTCGCCACCCACCCGCGCAACCTGATCCCGGCCCGCGCCCAGCATCCCCACGACCGGCAGGTCGAGCTGTTCGCCGCCATGGCGACCGAGGTCTCCGCCACCGTGGAGCTGCTGGGCGGGATGGCCGAGGTGCCGGGGGCGGTGGCCGACTATCTGGCCGGGCTGAACCTGCCCGCCGAGGTCCGCATCGCCCCGGACGCCGCCCTGGACTCCATCCCCTGGGACCAGCGCCCAACCCTGACCGTGACCAGGGGACGGGCGCGCGACAGCGACGGCGCGTCGCTGACCGGCGCCTTCGCCGGGGTGGCGGAAACCGGCTCGCTGATGCTCCTTTCGGGAGCGGAACGACCGACCACGCTGAACTTCCTGCCCGACACCCACATCGTCGTGCTGCGGCGCGGCCAGATCGTCGGCACCATGGAGGACGCCTGGGACCGGCTGCGCGCGGCCGGGGGCACGGATGGCGGAAACGGCGCCCTGCCCCGCACCGTCAACTTCATCACCGGGCCGTCGCGGACCGGCGACATCGAGATGCGGATCGAGCTGGGCGCCCATGGGCCGCGGCGCCTCCACATTCTGCTGGTGGAGGATTGACACGGCTGAGCGTTCAAGGGTTTATCGGAGAATCGTCCGTGCCGGAACCCGTGCCCAGCCCCCTGCATAACCGTGTTTGATCCGCCCCGCCCTTCGACCCGCGCACCCGGACGGGCCGCGCCGAGGTCCCTGCCATGAGCCGCCGCCGCTCGGTCTCCACCGAGGAGCGGCGCCTGTGGCGGATCGCCATGCGCGACGCGGAGCCGATGCCGGGCCGGATCGTCGAGGACCCCGATCCTCCCGCCGCCCCGGCGGGCGAGCCGGAACCGGTCGCCACCACCGCCTCCCCGCCCCCCACCCTGCCGCCGCGCGGCGGCGTGCCGAAGGGCGGGCGCCCGTCGCAGCCGCCGCTGAAGGTCGGCAACCTCGACAACATCGACCGCCGCACCGCCGACCGCTTCGCGCGCGGCGAGATGGAGATCGACGGGCGCATCGACCTGCATGGGATGAGCCAGGCCCAGGCCCACGGCGCCCTGTCCGGCTTCGTCCACCGCGCCTGGCACGAGGGGCGGCGCTGCGTGCTGGTCATCACCGGCAAGGGCACCTACACCGGCGGGGCCGGCGTGCTGCGCCAGTCGGTGCCGCGCTGGCTGGCCGACGCCTCCCTGCGCCCGATGGTGCTGGCGGTGCGCCCGGCGCAGCCCCGGCACGGCGGCGAGGGGGCGCTGTACGTCCTCGTCAAGCGGCGGCGCGACCATCACCGATAGGACGGGGCCGCCATGACACCCTTCGGCGAACGGGTCCGCGCGCTGCGCGAGGGCAAGAGCGTGACGCTCAAGCAGATGGCGGCGGACCTGCACATCTCCTCGGCCTATCTGTCGGCGCTGGAGCATGGCAAGCGGGGCCAGCCCTCGCCCCAGCTCGTCCGGCAGATCTGCGCCTATTTCGGCATCATCTGGGACGAGGCGGAGGAGCTGGAGCGGCTGGCCGACCTGTCGCACCCGCGCGTGACGGTGGACACCGCCGGGCTCAACCCGAAGGCGACCGAGCTGGCGAACCGTCTGGCCGAGCGCATCCACGACCTGGACGACGGCACGCTGGACCGGCTGCTGCTTCTGCTGGACGAGGCGCCGGCCCGCGGCGGCGCGGCGGTGCGGCGGCGGGCGGCTCCCCGCCGCCGATAGGACGGGAACGCCGCGTAACGCCCTGAATTGCCTTGTGGGTTAATCGGTCGCACCTTCGGCATAGGCAGCCGGACGTTTCGCGTTCGCTTTCACCGCGCCAAATCCCTTACCATCCGATCCGGGAAACCCCGAATCCAGGCTTGACCAGACGGGATTATCGTATGACCGCCGAGGTCGGGTCCATGATGCCGGGGGACGGCGTCACGGACGCCCTGTTCCGTTCCATCTTCGACAGCGCGTCGGTCGGCATGATCGTGGCCGCGCCGGACGGGCGCATTCTGGCCGCCAACCCCGCCTTCGCGGACAACCTGGGATACAGCCCCCAGGACATGGCCGGCCGTCATCTGGCCGACGTCACCCATCCGGAGGACTGGGCGTGGGAAAGCCTGCGCTTCGACCGGGTGGTGCGGGGCGAAGCAGCGCCGCAGCCCTTCGAAAAGCGCTTCCTGCGCGCCGACGGCGGCGTGATGCGCGCCGCCATGCGCCCGTCCTGCCTGCACGGCCCCGACGGGCGGGTGCGGGCGCTGGCCGCGGTGATGGAGGACGTGACGACCGCCCGCGCCGCCGACGAGGAACTCCAGCGCAGCGAGGCGCGCAACCGCGCCATCGTGGAACAGGCGGTCGAAACCATCCTGACCGTGGACGCCCGCGGCGTCATCCTGGCCGCCAACCAGGCGGCGGAGCTGCTTCTCGGCTACAGCCCGGACGAGCTGACCGGCCGGCACATCGCCGTCCTGATGCCGCCGGAGGAGGCCGCGCAGCACGGCGACCACATGCGCCGCTACAGGGAGACGGGGGTCCGGCAGGTCATCGGCGTGGGGCGGGAGGTGACCGTCCTCCGGCGGGACGGCAGCCGGATGGTCGTCTGGCTCTCCCTGTCGGAGATCGATCTGCCGGGATTCCACGTCTTCGTCGCGATGCTGCGCGACCTCAGCGCCTTCAAGGCCGCCGAGCAGGCGCTGATCGAGGCCAAGGAGGCGGCGGAGCTGGCCAACCGCGCCAAGACCGCCTTCCTCGCCAACATGAGCCACGAGCTGCGCACGCCGCTGAACGGCATCCTCGGCTTCGCCGACGTGATCCACCAGCAGATGCTGGGGTCGCTGGAAAACCCCATGTACGTCACCTTCGCGGCGGAGATCAAACGGTCGGGCGAGCTGCTGCTGGCCAACATCAACGACCTGCTGGAGATGGCCACCATCGAGGCCGGTCAGGTGGATCTGGAGGAGTCGCTCTGCGATTTCCGCGACGTGGTGGTGTCCTGCGTCCGTCTGGTCGCCAAGCGGGCGGAGCGCGGCAAGCTGCAGGTCGAGGCCGACATCGCCAGCGAGCTGCCGCCCCTGCTGGCCGACCCGCGGGCGCTGAAACAGGTGCTGCTGCACCTCCTGTCCAACGCCATCAAGTTCACGCCGGAGGGCGGGCGCATCGGCGTGTCGGCCCGCGTGGATTCCGCGGGCGCCCTGGTGGCCGAGGTGTTCGACAGCGGGGCGGGCATCCCGGAGGACCGTCTGGAAACCGTCTTCCAGCCCTTCTTCCAGGGCGATTCCTCGCTGGCCCGCCGGTTCGAGGGCATCGGGCTGGGCCTGTCCATCGCCAAGTCGCTGGTGGAACGGCACGGCGGCCGTCTGGAGATCCGCTCGCTGGAGGGGGCCGGCACCTCGGTGGTCATCCACCTGCCGAAGGACCGCTTCCTGACCGACTGGTGAGGTCCAGCCGGCGTGTGATCCCGATGGCGTCGAGGAAGGCGTCGTCGTGGCTGACCACCAGCAGCGCCCCGTCGTAGGCGCGCAGCCCGGCTTCCACCGCTTCGATGGAATCGATGTCCAGGTGGTTGGTCGGCTCGTCCAGGATCAGGAGGGGCGGCGGGACCGCACCGCCGAGGATGCAGGCGAGGCCGGCGCGCAGCGTCTGCCCGCCGCTGAGGGTCGACACGCGTTGCAACGCGGCGTCGGCGCGGAACATGAAGCGGGCCAGCGACGCCCGGCAGGCGTTTTCTCCTTCCCGCGGGTTGAGACGCCGGAAATTGTCCAGGATCGTCCCCGACGGATCGAGAAGGCTCACCCGCTGGTCGAGCATGACGGCGCCGGCAAGGACGCGGACCGTCCCGGACCAGGGGGAACGGTGGCCCGCGACGAGCCCCAGCAGGGTCGTCTTGCCGGACCCGTTGGGTCCGGTGATGGCGACGCGCTCCGGCCCGGTGATGGTGAAGGACAGGTCACGGACGACCGGCCTCCCCGCTTCATAGCCGCCAGTGACGCCGTCGAGCGTCAGCACGGTCCGGCCGGGCGGAAGGCCGGTGGGCGGCAGGACGACCGACAGCGGCTGAAGGACTTCGATGCGCGCGCGGGCGGCGGTCACGGCGTCGAGCGCGTCGGCCTTCTGCTGGGCCGCCCGGCGGGCGTTGTCGCCGCCGGTGGCCTCGCTGCGCTCCTTCCGCCCGCCGAGGAGGATGCGTGGCAGATCGCCTTTCGCCGCCTTCCGCTGCCCCGCCCGGTCCTTTCGCGCCTTCCGTTCGGCGGTGGCCTGCGCCGTCCGGGCCGCCTCCGCCACGCGTTTCTCGGCGTCCGCCAGATCGTGGCGGGCGGCGTCGAGAGCCAGCGCCCGGCCGGCGCGGTACTGGCTCCAGTTCCCGCCATAGCGGGTCGCGCCGAGGGAGGTCAGCTCGACGATGGCGTCCATGCGGTCGAGCAGGTCGCGGTCGTGGCTGACCACCACCGCCCCGACCCGCCAGGAGACCAGCAGACCGATGACCGCCTCCCTCCCCTCGCGGTCGAGATCGTTGGTCGGCTCGTCCAGCAGCAGGACATCGGGCTCCGGAAAGATCGCCGCCGCCAGGGCGGCGCGCGTGCGCTGCCCGCCGGACAGGCGCGTCAGCGGCGTCTCGGGCTCCGCATCCAGACCCACCCGGCCGAGCGCCGACCGGATGCGGCCTTCCAGCGTCCAATCCACCTCGGCCAGCGCGTCGGCGTCCGCGTCGCCCCGCTCGGCGCGGCGCAGCAGCTCCAGCATGGCCGTCGCGCCGAACAGCCCGGCGACGGTATCGTCCGGCCCCACGGACAGGTTTTGACGCAGGATACCCAGGCTGCCGCGGACGGACACCGTCCCGGACTGCGGACGCAACGCGCCCGTCATCAGCTTGAGAAGGGTCGATTTCCCAGTGCCGTTGCGACCGACGAGCCCGGTCCGTTCAAGGCCGAACCCAAGGCTGATGTCGGATAGGACGGTGCGCCCGTCAGGCGTGGACCAGGACAGGTTCGCCAGGGTGATGGCGGGCGGTGTGATGGAAGCAGGCATGGATGCGGATTTCCCCGAAGACGAAACGAACGGACGTTGCGGTCGGGTTGAAATCCATCGTTCTGCGCATCCTGCCGTGGTGAGACGCCGGCCATCCTAAGGCCAGCCGGGCCGCCGATCAAGGCGGGTGGGGAAAAGCGCCGCGGGGGACCGCCCCGCGGCACCGTATGACGGCTTACAAAATGAACTTCGACAGGTCGGCGTTCTTGGCGAGGCCGCCGACCTGGGCGCGGACGGTCTCCGCGTCGATGGTCACGGTCTGGCCGGCCTTGTCGCTGGCGGTGAAGCTGATGTCCTCCAGCAGCCGTTCCAGGACGGTGTGCAGGCGCCGCGCCCCGATGTTCTCCACCGTCGCGTTGATCTCGGTGGCGAGGCGGGCCAGCTCGTCGATGGCGTCGTCGGTGAAGACGAGATCGACCTCCTCGGTCTTCAGCAGCGCCTTGTACTGCTTGATCAGGCTGGCTTCCGGCTCGGTCAGGATGCGGCGGAAATCGTCCTGCTCCAGCGCCTTCAGCTCGACGCGGATCGGCAGGCGGCCCTGAAGCTCCGGCAGCAGGTCCGACGGCTTGGACAGGTGGAAGGCGCCCGAGGCGATGAACAGGATGTGGTCGGTCTTCACCGCGCCGTGCTTGGTGCTGACGGTCGTGCCCTCGATCAGCGGCAGCAGGTCGCGCTGCACGCCCTCGCGGCTGACGTCGGCGCCGCCCTTGTAGTCGGAACGGGCGGAGATCTTGTCGATCTCGTCGAGGAAGACGATGCCGTTCTGCTCGACCGCCTGGATCGCTTCCGAAACGACCTTTTCCTGGTCGAGCAGCTTGTCCGACTCTTCCGCCATCAGAACGGTGTAGCTCTCGGCGACGCTCATGCGCCGGGACTTGGTGCGCCCGCCCATCGCCTTGCCGAAGAGGTCGTTCAGGTTCAGCATGCCCATCTGGGCGCCCGGCATGCCGGGGATGTCGAAGGTCGGCAGGCCGCCGGCGGTGTCGGCCACCTGGATTTCGATCTCGCGGTCGTTCAGCGTGCCTTCGCGCAGCATCTTGCGGAACTTCTGCCGCGTCTCCGGGCTGGCGTTCTCGCCGCACAGCGCGTCCACCACGCGCTCCTCCGCGCGCAGCTCGGCCTTGGCGGCGACCTCCTTGCGCAGCCGCTCCTTGGTCAGGCCGATGGCGGCCTCCACCAGATCGCGGACGATCTGCTCGACGTCGCGGCCGACATAGCCGACCTCGGTGAACTTGGTCGCCTCGACCTTCAGGAAGGGCGCCTGGGCCAGCTTCGCCAAGCGGCGGGCGATCTCCGTCTTGCCGACGCCGGTCGGGCCGATCATCAGGATGTTCTTGGGCAGAACCTCCTCGCGCAGCCCCTCGGGGAGCTGCTGGCGGCGCCAGCGGTTGCGCAGCGCGATGGCGACCGCGCGCTTGGCCTCGTGCTGGCCGACGATGTAGCGGTCGAGTTCGGAGACGATCTCGCGCGGGCTGAAGGCGGCGGTGGCGGCGGCGATGCTCGGGGCGGTGCTGGGGGCGGACATGGCGTGGGACCCGGTCTGAGGGTTAGAGCTTTTCGAGCGTGACGTTCTCGTTGGTGTAGACGCAGATGCCGGCGGCGATCTTCATCGCCTTGCGGGCCACGGCCTCCGCGTCCAGACCATCGACGTCGACCAGCGCGCGCGCCGCCGACAGGGCGTAGGCGCCGCCGGAGCCGATGCCGATCAGGCCGTCCTCCGGCTCCAGCACGTCGCCGTTGCCGGTCAGGATCAGGCTGACGTTGCGGTCGGCCACGGCCATCATGGCCTCCAGCCGGCGCAGGTAGCGGTCGGTGCGCCAGTCCTTGGCCATCTCCACGCAGGCGCGCAGGAGCTGGCCGGGGTGCTTCTCCAGCTTGGTCTCCAGCCGCTCGAACAGGGTCAGCGCGTCGGCGGTGGCGCCGGCGAAGCCGCCCATCACCGTGCCGCCGGCGAGCCAGCGCACCTTGCGGGCGTTCGATTTCATGACCGTCTGGCCGACGGACACCTGGCCGTCGCCGGCGATGACCACCTGCCCGTTCTTGCGGACCGAGAGGATGGTGGTGCCGTGCCACTGGATGGGATCGTGGGAAGTCATCGGGACCGTGTTCGAAGGAAGGATCGCCCGTGCCCGAACGGCCCGGCGCGACGCCGGCCGACATAGGCACATCGGAACACGGGTCTATGTGGGGGGACGGCGGGTCCCGTCAAGTCTGGCGTCATGGGCCGGTATCCCACGGGACGGAATTGACCGGGGGGAGAGCTGCGTCACCTCCACCCCCAGGCGGGCCAGCGCCTCCATCACCGGGACGAAGGCGGACAGGCCGTGCGCGCCGCTTGGCAGCGGACCCGAACGGGCCACGCCCAGCAGGTTGCCAGCCTCGTCGACCAGCGGATCGCCCGGCGCCGGGTCCGGCCCGGTCAGGTCGGCCTGGAGCAGCGTGGCCTCCACCCCCGGCGCCGCCTGCGGGTCGGCGCGCCGGGCCGCCAGGATGCCCGCCGCCGTGTCGTCGCCACGGCTCAGCACCGCCATCACCGGCTCGCTGACCGCCGGGTCACCGAGCCGCAGCGGGGCCGCGCGCAGCCGCGCCGGCACGCGGACCAGGGCGATGCCGCCCGGAACGTCGCGCGCCATGACCGTCCCGTCCAGCACGACACCGCGGGAGGGCGCGACGGTGACGGTGGCGTCCAGCCCGGCGTCGAGGGTCAGCAGAAGCGACTGGCCGTCCAGCTCCCCCAGCACGATCCCCCGGCCCTTGCGTTCCTCCGGCCCGACGCGAACCGTGGCGGCGGACACGCGGGCGGCGGGGTCGTCGGCGTAGCCCTGGAGCGGGTCGGCGACGCGCAGGATCAGGGTTGGAGGGCGGGCTTCCTCCAGGAAGGGAGCCGGTCCGGCGGAGGCGCCGCCGGGATCGACCATCACAGATTTGACCGCCGCGGTTGACACCACAGCCGGGCCACTTGACGCATCCGGGGGCGCACTTGACACACCCGCCACCCCACTTGACACTACCGGGGCCACACTTGACGCTCTCTGGGGGGCGGTTGACACTCCCCCCCGGCCACTTGACACTATGGCGGGGCCACTTGACGCTATCGCCCCGCCCCGCGACACCGCGGCGCGGAAGCCGGGGTCGGCGCCCAGCGCCTCCACCGCCGTGCCGAAGGCCTCCTCGATCAGCAGAACGTCGCCCTGCGGCACGCCGCTGTCCTTGCGGGCGACACCGGTGGTGGTGACGCGGTGGACGAGCCGGCCCGTCACGGCGTCGTAGACCGCCCAGTCCACCCGCAGGCTGCCGACGCCCGACACGCCCTCGCTGCGGCCGGTCAGCCAGCTCCGGCGGCGGCACAGGTCGCTGTTCACCGCGCGCAGGTCGCCGCGCAGGATGTAGCGGGCGCGCTTGCGGTCGAACTCCGCCTCGTAGTCGCTGCCCTGGACGCCCGCCACGTCGTAGCCGGCGTCGGCGAGAACCTCGGCGAAACGCTCCTGAAAGGTGGAGTTCTCGTGCAGGCTGCGCCCGCTGGTCCAATGGACGTCCTCGTAGGGCGGCCAGCACTCCAGCGCCCAGACATAGCGTCCCGTCACCATGCCCCGACGCATGGAGCCGAGCGAGAGGCCGTCGAAGCGGACCGGCTCCGTCGAACCGCGGGCGACGGGCGGCGCCTTGCGGGTCTGCGGCAGGTCCCCGCCCATGCAGGCGGCCAGCGCCAGAAGGGCGGCGAGGGCCGGGAAAAGGCGTCCGGGCGTCGGCATGTCCGGTGGCATATCCCATTATGCGCGTTGAACGTGTGCACGGTGATGAGCACACACGCATTATGCGGCATCGCGACCGACGGTCATAGGCGTTTTCGGAGGCTGCGCCACTGGCGCGCCCGCGCGCTTCCTGATAAAACCCGGACTCATGGACCAGAGCCTTGCCAATGGCGTCCGCCGCGCCTCGATCGAGCGGAACACCACCGAAACCCGGATCCGGGTCGCCGTGAATCTGGACGGCACCGGCGTCTATGACGTGAAGACCGGCGTCGGCTTCCTCGACCACATGCTGGAGCAGCTGTCGCGCCACAGCCTGATGGACCTGTCGGTGGCGGCGGAGGGCGATCTGCACATCGACGCCCACCACACGACCGAGGACAGCGGCATCGCCATCGGACAGGCGGTGGCGAAGGCGCTGGGCGACCGCAAGGGCATCCAGCGCTACGGCCACGCCTACATCCCGATGGACGAGACGCTGACCCGCGTCGCGCTGGACTTCTCCAACCGGCCCTACCTGATCTGGAAGGTGTCCTTCAGCCGCGACAAGATCGGCGACATGGACACCGAGCTGTTCCGCGAGTGGTTCCAGGCCTTCGCCATGGCCGCGGGCGTGACGCTGCACGTCGAATGCCTCTATGGCGAGAACAACCACCACATCGTGGAAAGCTGCTACAAGGCGCTTGCCCGCGCGCTGCGGGCCGGGATCGAAATCGACCCGCGCAAGCGCGACGCCGTGCCCTCCACCAAGGGGACGCTGGGCGGCTCCCTCTAAAAAAACCGGCGGCTTCGAACTCTGAAATACCGGCTGCGCCGAAAAGGCCGGGTCTCTCCTGAAGGTCCTCGTTTCATGGAAACCGTTGCGCTGATCGATTACGGCTCCGGCAACCTGCGTTCCGCCGCCAAGGCTCTGGAGCGCGCGGCGGCGGAGTGCCACGCCTCCTTCCAGGTCCTGGTGACCTCCGACGCCGACGCCGTGCGCAAGGCCGACCGCGTCGTCCTGCCGGGCGTGGGCGCCTTCGCCGACTGCAAGCGCGGCCTGTCGGAGGTCCCCGGCATGCTCGACGCGCTGGACGAGGTGGTGCACGGCAAGGGCCGCCCCTTCCTGGGCATCTGCGTCGGCATGCAGCTGATGGCGGAACGCGGGCGCGAATACGGCGTGACCGAGGGGCTGGGCTGGATCAAGGGCGAGGTGGTGAGGCTGGAGCCCGCCGACCCGGCGCTGAAGATCCCGCACATGGGCTGGAACGAGCTGGACGTGCGGCGGGAGCATCCGCTGCTGGCCGGGCTGCCGGAGCGGGCGCACGCCTATTTCGTCCACTCCTACCGCTTCGCCGTGGAGCGGCCGGAGGACGTGATCGCCAGCGCCGATTACGGCGGACCCTTCGCCGCGGTGGTCGGGCGCGACAATCTGGTCGGCACCCAGTTCCACCCGGAAAAGAGCCAGGAGACCGGCCTCGCCCTGGTCGCCAACTTCCTGACCTGGCGGGTCTGACCATGGCCGACGTCACGGTCGAACGCATCGACACGCTGAAGACCGGCGACCTGCACGACCTGTGCGACGCCGCCGACGACGCCGTGAAGGCGGGGGGCGGCTTCGGCTGGGTGGCGCCGCCCGCCCGCGAGATCATGGAACGCTACTGGAAGGGCGTTCTGGTGGTGCCGGAGCGCATCCTGTTCGTCGGCCGGCTGGACGGCGTCATCGCCGGCTCCGCCCAGCTCGTCAAGCCGGCCCGCAACAACGAGGCGCAGGCCCACGCCGCCACCCTGACCACCAGCTTCGTCGCCCCCTGGGCGCGCGGCCACGGGCTGGCCCGCCGCCTGACCGTGGCGGTGGAGGAGGAGGCGCGGGCGTCCGGCTTCCGCGTGCTGAACCTCGACGTGCGCGAGACCCAGAGCGCGGCCATCGCGCTGTACGAGGATCTGGGCTTCAAGCGCTGGGGCACGCATCCCTTTTATGCGCTGGTGGACGGCAACAGGCTGGCCGGACATTTCTATGTGAAAGACCTCACCCCCGACACGCTTCACGACACGCCATAGGACGAGACACCGCGATGATCATCTATCCCGCCATCGACCTCAAAGACGGTGCCTGCGTTCGGCTGCTGCGCGGCGAGATGAGCCAGGCGACCGTCTTCAACACCGAACCCGCCGACCAGGCCCGCCTGTTCGAAAGCCAGGGCTTCGAATGGCTGCATCTGGTCGATCTGAACGGCGCCTTCGAGGGCAAGCCGGTCAACGGCAAGGCGGTCGAGAGCATCCTGGGCGCCGTGACCATCCCGGTGCAGCTGGGCGGCGGCATCCGCGACCTGAAGACCATCGCCATGTGGCTGGAGAAGGGCGTCAGCCGCGTCATCCTCGGCACCGTCGCCCTGCGCGAGCCGGAGCTGGTCCGCGAGGCCTGCAAGGAGTTCCCCGGCAAGGTCGCGGTGGGCATCGACGCGCGCGAGGGCTACGTGGCCGTCGCCGGCTGGGCCGAGACCTCGACCATCAAGGCGCTGGATCTGGCGCTGAAGTTCGAGGACAGCGGTGTGGCCGCCATCATCTACACCGACATCAACCGCGACGGCGCCATGGGCGGCGTGAACGTCGAGGCGACCTCCGACCTCGCCTTCCACCTGACCACCCCGGTGATCGCGTCGGGCGGCGTCTCCTCCATCGACGATCTGATCGCGTTGAAGAAGGAGGAGGACACCGGCATCCAGGGCGTCATCTGCGGCCGCGCGCTCTACGACGGGCGCATCGATCCGAAGACGGCGCTCGACCTGCTCTCCCCCGCCCCCGTCACCGGAAAGGCCGGCTGATGCTCAAGATGCGCGTCATCCCCTGCCTGGACGTCAAGGACGGGCGGGTCGTCAAGGGGGTCAACTTCGTCGATCTGATCGACGCCGGCGACCCCGTGGAGCAGGCCCGCGTCTATGACCGGGAGGGGGCGGACGAGCTGACCTTCCTCGACATCACGGCCAGCCACGAGAACCGCGACACCATCTACGACGTGGTGCGCCGCACCGCCGAGCAGGTGTTCATGCCGCTGACCGTCGGCGGCGGCGTGCGCACGGTCGAGGACATCCGCAAGCTGCTGCTGGCCGGCGCCGACAAGGTGTCGATCAACACCGCGGCCATCCACCGTCCGGAGTTCGTGCAGGAGGCGGCGGAGAAGTTCGGCGCCCAGTGCATCGTCGTCGCCATCGACGCCAAGCAGGTCGAGCCGGGCCGCTGGGAGATCTTCACCCACGGCGGGCGCAAGGCCACGGGCATCGACGCCATCGAATGGGCCAAGCGCATGGAGTCCTACGGCGCCGGCGAGATCCTGCTGACCTCGATGGACCGCGACGGCACCAAGAGCGGCTTCGACCTCGCCCTGACCCGCAAGGTGGCCGACGGCCTGCGCATTCCGGTGATCGCGTCCGGCGGCGTCGGCACGCTGGACCATCTGGTGGAGGGCATCCGCGAAGGCCACGCCACGGCGGTCCTGGCGGCCTCCATCTTCCATTTCGGCACCTACACCATCGGACAGGCCAAGGCGGCGCTCGCCGACGCCGGCATCCCGGTGCGCCCGGCGCGCAGGGTGGAGGCGTCCAATGTCTGAGGACAAGAAGGCCGTCAACGCCGAGGTCCTGGACCGGCTCTACGCCACCGTCCAGGCGCGCAAGGGCGCCGATCCGGAGACCTCCTACACCGCCAAGCTGTTCCACCGCGGCACCGCCAAGATCGCCCAGAAGGTCGGCGAGGAGGCGGTGGAAACGGTCATCGAGGCGGTGCGCGGCGACAAGGCGGCGATGGCCTCGGAATCGGCGGACCTGCTCTATCACCTGATGGTGCTGTGGGCCGACGCCGGTCTGGAGCCCGCCGAGGTGTGGGAGAAGCTGGCCCAGCGCGAGGGCACCAGCGGCATCGCCGAGAAGAAGGCGCGCAAGGCTTAACGAAGTTCAAGGCGGAAGGGGAAACGACGCGATGGCCAAGACCTACGATCCCAACAACGTCTTCGCCCGCATCCTGCGCGGCGAGATCCCGTGCAAGAAGGTCCTGGAGACCGAGCACGCGCTGGCCTTCCACGACATCAACCCGCAGGCCCCGACGCACATCCTGGTGATCCCGAAGGGCGCCTACGTCGATATGGACGATTTCAGCGCCCGCGCGACGGAGGCGGAGATCGCCGGCCTGTTCCGCGCGGTTGGCGAGGTTGCCCGCGGCGCCGGCGCCGCCGAGCCCGGTTACCGCATCCTGTCCAACTGCGGCGAGGATGCGAACCAGGAGGTTCCGCACCTGCACATCCACGTCTTCGCCGGTCGCCGCCTCGGCCCGATGATCACCCAGGGGTGAGGCTCGGCAGACGATCCACGTGAAACATCGGCTTGAAACGTCGGCTTGAAACGTCGGCCTGAGACAGAAGGGCGCCGGGGAAACCCCCGGCGCCCTTTCCTTTTGGCCCGGCCTTTCCGGTCCGGTGCCCTGGTCACACCATGGCGCGGATCTGCCGCTCCGCCGCTTCGCCGTCGATGCGGCAATAGACGGCCTGGACAACGCTGAAGGCGCCGAAGGCGAACAGCCCGGCGGCCACCACCCCGAGCAGCCAGGGACCGTAGGGCTGCTGCTGAAGGAACTGCAGAGCCTTGAGCAGCCCGCCGGACTCCGACGAGTCCGACTGCCACGCCGCCACCATGAAGAAGCTGCCGACCACCGCGAAGACCAGCCCCTTGGCGGCGAAGCCGAAGCGGCCGATCGGGCAGATCACCTTCATGGTGTTCGGGTCGGCGTCCAGTTCACGGCGGAAGCTGGCCTTGTAGGCCTTGACGGCGTGGGCGATGGCCGCGCCAATGATGGCGGCCCCCACCGCGGCGACCAGGACGCGGCCCATCGGCTTGGTGAGCAGCCACGCCGTCCAGTCGTGCGCTGCCGCCTCGCCATCGCCGCTGCCCCCGCCGCGCCCGGCCAGAAGCTTGATGGCGAAGACCGCCAGACCGGCGTGGATCACCCCGGCGACGGCGAAGCCGGCGCGGACCACCAGCCCCTTGGGCGAGGTCCCGGCATGATCGACGTCCAGCACCGCCTGCATGACCCGCCACAGCGCGTAGCCGGCCAGACCAAGGGCGGTCAGCGCCAGCAGGACGGAGCCGAAGGGGTGCTGGAACAGCTCGACCAGCGCGCCCTTGGTGTCGGTCGGCCGGTTGCTGCCATAGGCCGCCGTGACGGCGAACCAGCCGACGATCAGATAGACGAGGCCGCGCGCGGCGTAGCCGAGCCGCGCCAGCCCTTCGATTTCATTGAGCCTGTCGATTTGGCGTTCGAGCGGGGTCATGGCCCCCTCCCCCCGTGTGTCAACCAGAGCCGCCGTTGGCCAGAACGACCAAGATCGGCGGTGGTTGACACAACCGAAGCCGCTGCGCTTCGGTTCCTCGGCGGGGGGAAACAGGCGGCGGTCAGCTCGCCGGGGCGACCGTCTTGGGCAGCAGGACGTAGTATTCCCCGGCGCTTTTCATCACGCCGGCCTTCGCCTCCGCCTCCGGACCGTGGCCCCAGAAGACGTCGCCGCGGACCGGGCCGCGGATGGCGCCGCCGGTGTCCTGGGCGATCAGCAGGCGGCGCAGCGGCGTCCGGGCGTCCAGCGGGTCCTCGGCGTCCAGCCAGACCGGCACGCCGTAGGGCAGGAACTTGGAATCGATGGCGAGGCTGCGTCCCGGCGTCAGGGCGACGTTCTGGGCGCCGTTCGGCCCCTCCCCCTTCAGCTCCTGGAAGAAGACGTAGGAGGGGTTCTTGTTCATCAGCGCCGCCGCCTCGCCGGGGTTGGCCTGGAGCCAAGCGCGGATGGTCTGGAGCGACACCTCCTCCCGCTTCAGGGCGCCGCGGTCGATCAGCTCCCGCCCGATGGCTACGTATTTGTGGCCGTTCTGGGCGGCGTAGCCGACGCGCGTCTCGGTCCCGTCGGGGAAGCTGACGCGGCCCGATCCCTGGATGTGCAGGAAGAAGGTGGCGATGGGGTCCTGCAGCCAGACCAGTTCCAGCCCCTTGCCGCTCAGCGCGCCGGCCTCGATGGCCGCGCGGTCCTCGAAGGGCTTCAGCCGGCCCGCGGTGACGCGCCCGGCGATGCGCTCGCCCTTCCAGCGGTCGGCGAACTCGCCGAGATCGACCATCACCAGATCGGCCGGACGCTTGTAGAGCGGCACCGGAAAGGCCGGGTCCGCCGTCCGGCTGCCCTTCAGCTCGACCTCGTAATAGCCGGTGAAGAGGCCGCGCCGCTCGGCGTTGTTGGCCGCGGCGTAGGGGGTGAACCACGTCTCGAAATAGGCGCGTGCCGCGGCATCGTCGCCGGGCGGCAGCTTGGCCAGCTCGGCGCAAGGGCCCTGCCAGTCCGCCGCCTTGCCGCCGACCCCGTCCGGGCCGATGGAGCGGTCGGCGGCCAGCGCCCTGACCTTCGCGCAGGAGCGCTGGAAGGCCGGGACGGCCTCCGCCACGCGGTCGGCGTTCCAGCCGGGCAGCGCGCTGAAGGCGACGGGGGTGAGGACCAGCTTCTCGGGCGGCGGGGGCGGCGGCGCCTTGGCCTCCTCCTCCTTCCGCTCGCAGCCAATGAGAAACGCCGCGGCAAGGACTGCCGCGGCGCTGAGACGAACAACCGGAAGAGAGAGCATCAGAACCGATCGGTCATTGAGGGGTGCGGGTTTCGACGAGCGACCAGTTCGGGTCGCTGGCCCGGGTGTTGCGGGCGAAGGTCCAGACGTCCACGGCCTCGACCACGGCGTTGGGATCGCCGTCCACCACAGCGCCGGCGCTGTTGCGCACGACGTTCATCTGCTCCGACACGAACTTCACGGTGACCAGCGCGGTGCGGCCGTCCATGCGGGCCTCCACCACGTCGGCGTCGGTGATCGTCTCGATGCGGGTCTCCAGCGTCTCGCCCGCCGCCTGGCGCTCGCGCACCGCGCGGGCGAAGTTGTCGTAGACCTCGTCGGAGAGCAGCGGGCGCAGGGTGGCCGTGTCGCCCTTGGCAAAGGCCTCCACGATCATCTGGAAGGCGCCGCGGGCGCCCTGCAGGAAATACTTCTCGTCGAAGCTGGGGTCGGCGGCCTTGATCTGCTCCAGCGCGGTGGCCAGCGACACCGGCTCGTCGGGCGACGGCGCGGCGTTCGGCACAGGCCGCTCGCGGTTGGGCATCGCCACCACGTTGTCCGGCTGGTTGTTGGGGCGGGCCGTGAAGGGGTTCGGCCGCTGACGCTCCTCACCGGTGCGGCGGCCGAGCACGCTGCGCAGCCGGTACACGAGAAACGCCGCGATCATCGCGAAGATCAGGATCTCGACGAACACAAACCCATCTCCCATCATCCATCCTTCCGGGTGACTGAAGGCCGGCCCCGAAAACACCGGCCCCGCTTGATCCACTACTGGACCCTTCGGCGGGTGAGCATTAAGTGTACCGGAACGGTGCCGGGACCAAGTCCCTGCTCGCTCTCTCCGCCGAGGATTCCACCCGATGACCCGTGCCGGAGCTGTTCTTCCAACCAAAGATCGGGTGCGTACCCTGGTGTAGATAGGCCCTTGGGGTTGAAAGAGCAAGGACGGCCATGAATCCACTGTTGCTGTTGTTCCTTCTGCTGCCGATCGCGGAAATCGCGACCTTCATCGAGGTCGGTGACTGGATTGGCGCCGGCCCGACGGTCGGGCTGGTGATCCTGTCCGCCATTCTCGGGTCCGTGCTGATCCGCTGGCAGGGCCTGTCCGTCCTGAAGCGCGCTCAGCAGGCGGCGGAGCGCGGCGAGAGCCCGGTCGGCGCGGTGTTCGAGGGCTTCTGCGTCGTCGTCGCCGGCCTGCTGCTGATCATCCCCGGCTTCCTGACCGACATCGTCGGAATCCTGCTGTTCGTGCGCCCCATCCGCAACGCCCTGGGCCGCTGGCTGTTCGACCGTATGAAGGGGGTCGCGTCCTACCAGATGGGCGGACGGATGGGCGGACGGACCTGGAGCAGCGGCGGTCCCGCCGGATCGGAGGGCGGCCCCCAAGGCCACCCGCGCAACCGCCCGCCGCCGGGCGTGATCGACGTCGATTACCAGGAGGTCGACCCCGACGGCGGCCGTCCGGGAAGCGCCGGTCCGGCGGACCGCGACGGGCCCGACGACATGCCCAAGCTGGGTGACTCCCGCTGGGCGCCGCCCGGTTCGCCCCACCGCAACGACCGCGGGTGAAACGCACCGGTTTCACTTTGTGGAGCCCGCGGTTCCGTGCTAGCCAGCGGGTCTTGAAGACCTTTCCATCGTGATGCCGCCCAGCGGCCAGGAGTTGTCCATGTCCGATCAGCAGATCAACGGTCAAGATCAGGAAGCCGCCTCGTCGCTGCCGATGCATGTGCTGGCGCAGTATGTGAAGGACCTGTCCTTCGAGAACCCCAACGCCCCGCAGAGCCTGCTGCCCGGCCAGCCGCAGCCGCAGGTCAACATCGGCGTGGACGTGCAGGTTCAGCCGATGGGCGAGGACGTCTACGAGGTCGTGCTGAAGCTGCATTGCGAGGCCAAGCAGGCCGAGGCGACCGCCTTCCTGGTCGAGGTCGCGTACGGCGGCCTGTTCCAGCTTCCGGGCCTGCCGCAGGAGCATCACCGCCCGGTGCTGCTGATCGAGGCGCCGCGGATGCTCTTCCCGTTCGCCCGCGCCATCGTCGCCGGCTGCACCCAGGACGGCGGCTTCCCGCCGCTGATGATCAACCCGATCGATTTCGTCGACCTGTACCGCCGCCAGACCGCCGGCCAGCAGGCCCAGGCCGAAGAGGCCCCGCAGTCGCCGTTCTGATGACGCGGTTCTGACAGCACCGTCCTGATCCGGGCCATCGGTTTCGGACAAACAAAAGGCGGGAGGCTCCACGGGGCCTCCCGCCTTTTTTCGTGCCCTCCCCCGCCCTTCGACCGGACGGGGGGAGAGACAATCCTCGACTACTGGTTCATGGACTCGAAGAATTCCGAGTTCGACTTGGTGTGCTTGAGCTTGTCGACCAGGAAGTCCACCGCGTCGGTCACGCCCATCGGCATCAGGATGCGGCGCAGGATCCACATCTTGGAGATGGTGCCCTTGTCGACCAGCAGCTCCTCCTTGCGGGTGCCCGACTTGGAGATGTCGATGGCCGGGAAGGTGCGCTTGTCGGAGAGCTTGCGGTCCAGCACGATCTCCGAGTTGCCGGTGCCCTTGAACTCCTCGAAGATCACCTCGTCCATGCGGCTGCCGGTGTCGATCAGCGCGGTCGCGATGATGGTCAGCGAGCCGCCCTCCTCGATGTTGCGGGCGGCACCGAAGAAGCGCTTCGGGCGCTGCAGCGCGTTGGCGTCGACACCGCCGGTCAGCACCTTGCCCGAGGAGGGAACGACGGTGTTGTAGGCGCGGGCCAGACGGGTGATGGAGTCCAGCAGGATCACCACGTCGCGCTTGTGCTCAACCAGGCGCTTGGCCTTCTCGATGACCATCTCGGCGACCTGGACGTGGCGCGTCGCCGGCTCGTCGAAGGTGGAGCTGATGACCTCGCCCCGCACGGAGCGGGCCATGTCGGTCACCTCTTCCGGACGCTCGTCGATCAGCAGGACGATCAGGTAGGCTTCCGGGTGGTTGGTCGCGATGGAATGGGCGATGTTCTGCAGCATCACGGTCTTGCCCGTGCGCGGCGGGGCGACGATCAGCCCGCGCTGGCCCTTGCCCAGCGGCGCCACGAGGTCGATGATGCGGCCCGTGTAGTTCTTCTTGGTCGGGTCGTCGACTTCCATGCGCAGCCGCTCTTCCGGGTAGAGCGGGGTCAGGTTGTCGAAGTTGATGCGGTGGCGGACCTTGTCCGGCGCATCGAAGTTGATCGTGTTGACCTTGAGAAGGGCGAAGTAGCGCTCGCCGTCCTTGGGCGCGCGGATCTGCCCTTCGACCGTGTCGCCGGTGCGCAGGCCGAAGCGGCGCACCTGGCTGGGGCTGACGTAGATGTCGTCGGGGCCGGGAAGATAGTTGGCCTCCGGCGAGCGCAGGAACCCGAAGCCGTCCTGAAGAACCTCGAGCACGCCGTCGCCGTAGATCGGAACATCGTTTTCCGCCAGCTGCTTGAGGATGGCGAACATCATGTCCTGCTTGCGCAGCGTGCTGGCGTTCTCGATCTGCAGTTCCTCGGCGAACGCCAGCAGTTCGGCGGGGCTCTTGCACTTCAGCTCTTGGAGATGCATGGGGGTGCCTTAAGGGAATCGGTCATGCGAGGGGGAGTGCCAGAGGTCCCGGGCCGGCGCAGGGTGCGTCGGTTGAGCGTCGGACGGCGCTGAAGGCTGGGAATGCCTGTCGGACGTCGCGCCCAGATCGTTGGGGAGGGACGGAACGGCGGATGTGGGATGGGTGCCCGCGAGGCTTGCCGCCCCGTGGTGGGAAAGATGGTTAGCGGAACGCCGTCTGCAAGTCAAATGAAAGCGAATTCTTGGAAACGGGGCGGAATCTTGCGCGTCCCTGTCCGGATCACCTCGTCCGGGTCATGATGCCGCATCCCCTGTTATCCAGGCCACCAGGGCACGACCTGGGCGTTCAGGACAGAAACGGTTTGGTTGACATCATGAGCCCGCATGACCGTTCCGGAACCGGAACCATCGTTGCTCCCGAAGCCTCCACCGACCCCCTGCCCTGGCACGCCCAGCCTCCGGACCAGGCCTTGGCCGCGCTGGACAGCCCCGACGACGGGCTTACCCCGGAGGAGGCGGCCGGCCGCCGGCACCGGTACGGTCCGAACCGGCTGACCCCGCCGCCCCGGCGGTCGGCGCTGATGCGCTTCCTGGCCCAGTTCGACAACCTGCTGATCTATGTGCTGATCGGCGCGGGAATCGTCACGGTCCTGCTCGGCGAGTTCGTCGACGCCGCGGTGATCGCCGGCGTGGTGCTGATCAACGCCGCCATCGGCTATGTCCAGGAAGGCAAGGCGGAGCAGGCGCTGGACGCCATCCGCAACATGCTGTCGCCACAGGCGGTGGTGCTGCGCGGCGGCCATCAGGTGACCGTTCCGGCGGAGGATCTGGTGCCCGGCGACCGCGTCCTTCTGGCCTCGGGCGACAAGGTGCCGGCGGATCTACGGCTGGTCCGGGTCAAGGGCCTGCGCGTGCAGGAGGCGGCGCTGACCGGGGAATCCGTGCCGGTCGCCAAGAGCGCCGACGCGGTGGCCGTGGACGCTCCCCTGGCGGAGCGCGGCGGCATGGCCTATTCCGGCACGCTGGTGGCCCAGGGACAGGCCTCCGGCGTCGTGGTGGCCACGGGGGACCGGACGGAGCTGGGGCGCATCGGCACGCTCCTGGCGGGCGTGGAGGAGCTGACCACGCCGCTGCTCGCCCAGATGGCCGTCTTCGGCCGCTGGCTGACCATCGGCATCCTGGCGCTGACCGCGCTGACCTTCCTCTACGGCTCGCTGGTCCAGGGGGAGCATTGGGCGGACATGGTCATGGCCGCGGTCGGTCTGGCGGTGGCGGCGATCCCGGAAGGGCTGCCGGCGGTGATGACCATCACGCTGGCCATCGGCGTCACCCGCATGGCCCGGCGCAACGCCATCATCCGCCGCCTGCCGGCGGTGGAGACGCTGGGCTCGGTCGGGATCATCTGCTCCGACAAGACCGGCACGCTGACCCGCAACGAGCTGGTCGTGCAGACCGTGGTGACCGCGGCGGGCGATTGCGCGGTGACCGGCACCGGCTACCGCCCCGAAGGCGAGTTCCGCCGCGACGGCGCCGCCCTGGACCCCGCCGCCGATCCCGTCCTGACCGAGCTGGCCCGCGCCGCCCTGCTGTGCAACGACGCGGAGCTGCAGCGCGGCGAGGATGGCGGGGACGGCAGCGGCGGCTGGACGGTGGCCGGAGACCCGACCGACGGCGCCCTGCTGGCGCTGGGCATGAAGGCCGGGCTGGACGCGCGGGAGGAGGCCGCCCGCCGTCCGCGCACCGACGTCATCCCCTTCGAATCCGAACACAAGTTCATGGCCACCCTGCACCATGACCATGAGGGCCACGGGCTGCTGTACGTCAAGGGCGCGCCGGAGCGCGTGCTGTCCATGTGTACGCACGTACGGGCCGCGGACGGCGGCAGCGCGCCGCTGGACGCCGCCCGCTGGCTGGCGCGGGTGGAGGATCTGGCGACGCGCGGCCAGCGCGTGCTGGCGCTCGCCGGCCGCCCCGCTTTGCCCGGCCAGACCGTGCTGGACATGGACGATGTGCGGGAGGGGCTGACCCTGCTCGGCCTGTGCGGCTTCATCGATCCGGCGCGCGAGGAGGCGGTGGCGGCGGTGGCCCAGTGCCAGGCGGCGGGAATCCGCGTCAAGATGATCACCGGCGACCACGCCGGCACCGCCCAGGCCATCGGGCGTCGGTTCAACCTGTCGGGCGACGCCGTGTCCGGGACCGACCTGGACCGGCTGGACGACGCGGCGCTGGTCGCCGTGGCGCGCGACGCCGACGTCTTCGCCCGCACCACGCCGGAGCACAAGCTGCGCCTCGTCCGCGCGCTCCAGACGGCCGGCCACACGGTGGCGATGACCGGCGACGGGGTGAACGACGCCCCCGCCCTGAAGCGCGCCGACGTCGGCGTCGCCATGGGCTGCAAGGGGACGGAGGCCGCGAAGGAGGCCGCCAGCATGGTGCTGGCCGACGACAACTTCGCCTCCATCGCCCACGCGGTCGAGGAAGGGCGGACGGTCTACGACAACCTGCGCAAGACGATCCTGTTCATGCTGCCGACCAACGGCGCCCAGGCGCTGGTGATCCTGGTGGCGGTGCTGGCCGGCTACACCCTGCCGATCACCCCGGTCCAGATTCTCTGGGTCAACATGGTGACCGCGGTGACGCTGGGCCTGGCGCTGGCCTTCGAGCCTCCCGAGGCCGCGGTGATGAAGCGCCCGCCCCGTCCGCAGGACGAGCCGATCCTGCCCGGCTTCCTGATCGGGCGCATGGTGCTGGTGATGGCGCTTCTGGTCGCCACCAGCTTCGGATTCTTCCTGCTGCACGAAGGGCACGGCGACCCCACGCCGGTCGCCCGCACCATGGCCGTCAACGCCCTGGTGATGGGGGAGATCTTCTTCCTGCTGAACGCGCGGGCGGTCACCGCCTCGGTGCTGAACCGGCAGGGGCTGTTCGGCAGCCGTCCGGTGTGGATCTCCATCGGCCTGATGCTGGTCTTCCAGCTCGCCTTCACCTACGCCCCGCCCCTGCAGAGCCTGTTCGGCACGGCGGCGGTGGACTGGACCCAGTGGGTGGCCATGACGGCGGCCGGTCTGGCGATCTTCCTGGCGGTGGAGGCGGAGAAGGCGGTCACCCGCCGGGTGATGGGGCGGCGGGGCTGACCACCGCCCCATCCCGTCAGAACGGCTTCACGATCACGAAGATGACGATGCCGATCATCAGCAGGGTCGGCGCCTCGTTCCACATGCGGAAGAAGCGCTGCGGGCGGGTGTTGCGGTCCGCCTCGAAGTCCTTGCGCCAGCGCGCCATCATCATGTGCGTGCCGGTGAGCGCCAACACGAACAGCAGCTTGGCGTGCAGCCAGCCCTGCTTCATCCAGGCCGGCTCCATCACGATCATCGCGATTCCGAAGAGATAGGCAGCACCCATCGCCGGATTCATGATGGCGCGCAGCAGGCGGCGCTCCATCACCTTGAACCGTTCCGAGGATTCGGAGCCCGGCGCCGTCTCGCAATGATAGACGAACAGCCGCGGCAGATAGAGAAGCCCGGCCATCCAGGCGATGATGCTGATGACGTGCAGAGCCTTGACCCAGAGATAAAGCACCGGTCTCCCCTTCCCTTCCTGTTGCGCGCTTTTTTAACCTGCCGGGGCCTCAGCCGCGGTTCGGCCAGTCCTTGATCAGACGGGCCAGCTCGGCGACATGGTCCGGCGGCGTGGTCTGGATCACGCCATGGCCCAGATTGAAGACGAAGGGCTTGCCGGCGAGCGCCTCCAGAATCTCCCACGCGGCGGTCCGCAGGGCCTCGCCACCGGCGGCGAGCATGATCGGGTCGAGGTTGCCCTGCACCGGCAATCTGGATTGCAGATTCCCGGCCGCCCAAGCCACCGGGACGGTGGTGTCGAGCCCGACGGCATCCACCCCACTGCCCACCACGTAGGCCTCATAGGAGAGGCCCGCACCGCGCGGGAAACCGATGACCGGAATCGCGGGGTGGCGCGCCTTGATGAGATCCACGATCCGCCGCGTCGGCTCGATCACCCAGCGGCGGAATTCTCCGGCCGGCAGGACACCCGCCCAGCTGTCGAAAAGCTGGACGACCTCGGCCCCGGCCTCGATCTGGGTGCACAGGTAATCGGCGGTCACCTCGACCAGCAGATCCATCAGCGCGCCGAATCCGGCGGGGTCGCCGTAGGCCCAGCGCTTGACATGCGCGTACTCCTTGGACCCGGCTCCCTCGACCATGTAGCAGGCGATGGTCCAGGGAGCCCCGGCAAAGCCGATCAGCGTGGTGTGCGCCGGAATCGCGCTGGAGAGGCGGCGGACGGTCTCGTAGACCGGCTCCAGCCGCTCGTGGAACCGGTCGCGCGACAGGCGCTTGAGGTCTTCCACGCTTCTCACAGGGTCCAGCTTCGGCCCCTCGCCTTCCAGGAAGGCCAGCGGCTGGCCCAGCGCGTGCGGCACCACCAGGATGTCGGAGAACAGAATCGCCGCGTCCATGTCGTAGCGGCGCAGCGGCTGCAGGGTCACCTCCACCGCATGGTCCGGGTTGTAGCACATGTCCAGGAAGCTGCCGGCCTTGGCGCGCAATTCCCGATATTCCGGCAGGTAACGGCCGGCCTGGCGCATCAGCCAGAAGGGCGGGCGCGAACGCACCTCGCCGGCGAGGGCGGCGAGCATCGGCTTGGCAATCTTGGTCACGGCCTCGGACACGGCGGATCGTTCCCCTATGAGTGAATCGGGTCTGCGGGTTGTCTCCCCTCTACTCAGTATTCTTTTTAAAGAGAGAAAGAAAGAAGGGGTGGTGGGTGCCTGTGGAAAACGGGAATCCCCGCTTTGCGCGGAATCGTCCACAGGCGGGACGGCGCGTTGTGGACGAAAATCGGATTCTGTGGACGACTCCGGACGCTTTCTCCGGAAATGGCGGAAATGCTATATCGGGAAGCCTGGGAATCCCGTGGATAACATGGTCCGCGCGAGTCATTGTACCCATGTTCCGAAGAGGGCGCGCGGATTGTCCCGAAGGGGGCGCCAGCGGGGGCGACGAGTCCCGCCCGGAGGGACAGAATCCAGGAGATCCCCGTTGTCCACAGATTCGGACGGGTTCTCCACAACACGTTGGGGACGGATGAGACAGTTCCACCTGCATCTTGTGTCGGACGCGACCGGCGAGACGATCAACAGCGTCGCCCGCGCCTGCGTCATCCAGTTCGACGATGTTCGCCCGGTCGAGCATTTCTGGAATCTCGTGCGGACCGAGCGGCAGCTCGACATGGTTCTGGAGGGTGTCCAGGAGAATCGCGGCCTCGTCATGTTCACGCTGGTCGACGAGAAGCTGCGCCGCCGCCTCCAGGACTTCTGCCGCGAGGTGCAGGTCCCCTGCATCCCGGTGCTCGACCCGCTGATCAACGCGCTGGCCGCCTTCCTCGGCGTGGAATCGCAGCGCCAGCCCGGCCGCCAGCACGCCTTGGACGCCGAATATTTCGGGCGCATGGACGCGATGGACTTCGCGCTGGCGCACGACGACGGCCAGTCGAGCTGGGACCTGCACGAGGCCGACGTGATCCTGATGGGCGTGTCGCGCACCTCCAAGACGCCGACCTGCATCTATCTGGCGAACCGCGGCATCAAGGCGGCGAACATCCCGATCGTCCCCGGATGCCCGATGCCGCCGGAGATCGAGAAGCTGACCCGGCCGCTGGTCGTCGGCCTGACCAAGGACCCGGACCGTCTGGTGCAGATCCGCCGCAACCGGCTGAAGCTGCTGAACCAGAACGAGTCCTCGACCTACGTCGATCCCGAGGTGGTGCGCGCCGAGGTCACCGACGCGCGGCGGATGTTCACCCGGCGCGGCTGGCCGGTGATCGACGTGTCGCGCCGCTCCATCGAGGAGACGGCGGCGGAGATCATGATGCTGCTCGCCCGCCGCCAGAGCGGCGGCCTGCCCGGCGTCGTTCCAGAGGGGCCGTTGACGTGAGCGGAGCGGTTCCCACCGTCGTCCTCGCCTCCGGCTCGCGCACCCGGGCGGAGATGCTGGAGCGCGCCGGGGTGCGCGTCACGCTCGCTCCCGCCGCGGTGGACGAGGAGGAGATCAAGCTGGCCGCCCGCGCCGAGGGAGCCCCGGTCGAGGATGTGGCCGAGGCTCTGGCCGAGCTGAAGGCGCAGCGCGTCACCCGCAAGCACCCCGGCGCCCTGGTGATCGGCGCCGACCAGATGCTCGACTGCGAAGGCCGCTGGTTCGACAAGCCCGCCGACCGGGACGCGGCACGGACGCAGTTGCAGGACCTGCGCGGCCGAACGCACCGGCTGGTGAGCTGCGCCGTGGTGATCCGCGACGGCGAGCGGCTGTGGCACCATGTCGATCGCGCCCGCCTGACCATGCGTCCCTTCAGCGACGCCTTCCTCGACTCCTATCTGAACGCGGCGGGCGACGACGTGCTGGGGTCGGTCGGCGCCTATCACCTGGAGGGGTTGGGCGCGCAGCTCTTCCATCGGGTGGACGGCGACTTCTTCACGATCCTCGGGCTGCCGCTGCTGCCGCTGCTCGGGTTCCTGCGGGTGCATGGGGTGATTGCGGAATGACGATCAGCGGCAAGGCGAAGCTGGCCGGCGTGATGGGCTGGCCGATCGGTCATTCGCGCTCGCCCCGGCTGCACGGCCACTGGCTGGAGCAGTACGGCATCGACGGCGCCTATGTGCCGCTGGCCGTACAGCCCGACCGCATCGAGCAGGCCATCCGCGCCCTGCCCGCTCTCGGCTTCCGTGGCTGCAACGTCACAGTGCCGCACAAGGAGGCCGCCTACCGCACGGTTGACCGGCTGGACGCTACCGCCAAGCGGATGGGCGCCGTCAACACCATCGTGGTCGGCGAGGACGGGTCGCTGGAGGGTCGCAACACCGACGGCTTCGGTTTCATCGAGAATTTGAGGAGTGGCGCGCCGGGCTGGAAGGCTGCGGACGGGCCGGCGCTGGTCATCGGGGCCGGTGGCGCGGCGCGGGCCGTCGTCGCCTCCCTCCTCGACGAAGGGGCGCCGCGGGTCTGGCTGGTCAACCGCACGCGGGCGCGGGCCGACGAGTTGGCCGCCGATATCGGAGGCGCCATCGAGACCGCCGACTGGGTTTCACGTGAAACCCTCCTCGAAGGGGCGGCGCTGGTGGTGAACACGACGACCCAGGGCATGGCGGGCCAGCCGCCGCTGGAACTGGATCTGCGCGCCCTGCCCGGCTCCGCCGTCGTCACCGACATCGTCTACACCCCCCTGATGACCCCGCTGCTGGCCGCGGCGCAGGCCCGCGGCAACCGCGTGGTGGATGGCATCGGCATGCTGCTCCACCAGGCCCGCCCCGGCTTCGCCGCCTGGTTCGGCCGGGAGCCGGAGGTGACCGAGGCGCTGAAGGCCGCCGTTCTCCAGGGCTGAGGGCGCGCGATGATCGTGTTGGGACTCACCGGCTCCATCGGCATGGGCAAGAGCACGGCGGCGCGCATGCTGAAGCGCATGGGTGCGCCGGTCTGCGACAGCGACGCGGTGGTGCATGGGCTGCTGGGGCGTCATGGCGCGGCCGTGCCGGCCATCGCGGCGGCTTTTCCCGGCGTGGTCGTGGATGGCGCGGTGGACCGGCGGGCGCTGGGCGCGGCGGTGTTCGGCAACCCGGCGGCGCTGAAGCGGCTGGAGGCGATCCTCCACCCGGCGGTGCAGGCCGCACAGCGGCGCTTCCTGAAGCAGGCGGCGCGGCGGCGCGTCCGCGTGGCGGTTCTGGACATTCCCCTGCTGTTCGAGACGGGCGGAGAGCGCAAGGTGGACCGCACGGTGGTGGTCACCGCCCCCTTCCTGGTGCAGAAGTCACGGGTGATGGCGCGGCCGGGCATGACGGCGGAGAAGTTCGCCGCTATTCTGGCCCGGCAGACGCCCGACGCCGAGAAGCGGCGGCGCGCCGACCATGTCGTCAAGACCGGCGACGGGCGGCGGGCCACCCGGCGGGCGCTGCGCAACATCCTCGCCGACGTGAAGCGGCGCCGCGGCCGGCAATGGCCGCCGCGGGGATACCAGCCCGGACAGGTGGTTCATGCGTGAGATCGTCCTCGATACGGAAACGACCGGCTTCAAGCCCGAGGAAGGGCACCGGCTGATCGAAATCGGCTGCGTCGAGCTGCACAACCACGTCGCCACCGGCAAGACCTTCCACTGCTACGTCAACCCGGAGCGCGACGTGCCGCCGGACGCCGTGGCGGTGCACGGGCTGACGACGGAGTTCCTGTCGGACAAGCCGCTGTTCAACGACGTGGTGGCGGAGTTCGTGGCCTTCATCGGCGACGCGCCGCTGGTGATCCACAACGCGGCCTTCGACATGCACTTCCTGAACTGGGAGCTGCGGATCGCCGGCTATCCGGTGATGCCGAAGGACCGGGCCATCGACACGCTGCTGATGGCGCGGCAGAAGTTCCCCGGCGCGCCGGCCACCCTGGACGCGCTCTGCAAGCGCTTCGGCGTGGACAATTCCAGCCGCACCTACCACGGCGCGCTTCTCGACGCCCAGCTTCTGGCCGAGGTGTATCTGGAGCTGCGCGGCGGCCGTCAGGCCGGTCTGGCGCTGGCCTCCGGCCCGGCGGCGGGCGGTCCCGCGTCGATCCGCATTGACCGCCCCTACCGCGCCCCGCGCGCCCACGCCCCCAGCGAGGAGGAGCTGGCCGCCCACGCGGAACTCCTCAAGAAGCTGAAGAACCCGCTCTGGGCCGCCGAGTGAGATGTTATTCCCTCTCCCCTCCGGGGAGAGGGTTAGGGTGAGGGGGTTGCACTTGTGCCGAACCCCCTTCTTCCCCCTTACGGCAGCAGCACCGTGGACCCGGTCGTGGCGCGCGACTCCAGCGCCCGGTGGGCCTCCGCGGCGTCGCGCAGCGCGAAGGTCTGGCCGACGTTGATGGTCACCCCGCCGGAATGCACCACCTCGAACAGGTCGGCGGCGCTGGCCATCAGGTCGTCGCGCTTGGCGACGTAGCTGAACAGGGTCGGGCGCGTGACGTAGAGCGAGCCCTTGGCCGCCAGCACCTGCAGATCCAGCGGCGGGACCGGGCCGGACGCCGCTCCGAACAGCACCATGAAGCCGCGCGGCCGCAGGCAGTCCAGGCTGTCCATGAAGGTCGTCTTGCCGACGCCGTCATAGACCACCGGCACGCCCTGCCCGTCGGTCAGGTCCTTCACGCGGTTCACGAAGTTGTCGCGCGTGTAGACGATGGGATGGTCGCAGCCGGCGGCGCGGGCCAGCTCCGCCTTCTCGTCGCTGCTGACCGTGCCGATCACGGTGGCGCCCAGATGCTTGGCCCACTGGCAGAGAATCTGGCCGACGCCGCCCGCGGCGGCCTGGACCAGGATGGTGTCGCCCGGCTGCACCGTGTAGGTGGAGCGCAGGAGGAACTGCGCGGTCATGCCCTGGAGCAGCATGGCGGCGGCCTGACGGTCCTCGATCCAGCTCGGCAACGGGATCAGCCGGTCGGCGGGGGCGAGGCGGGATTCGGCGTAGGCGCCGATCAGCGGCGCGTAGCCCACCCGGTCGCCGACCTTCAGCGTCGTCACGTCCGGCCCCACGGCCTCGACCACGCCGGCGCCCTCGGTCCCGATGATCGCGGGAAGCTGCGGCAGCTTGTAGGCGCCGGAGCGGTGGTAGGTGTCGATGTAGTTCAGCCCGACGGCGGTCTGGCGCAGGCGCACCTGACCGGGGCCGGGGTCGCCCACCTCGATCTCGTCCCAGCGCAGTGCCTCGGGTCCGCCGTACTCGTGGATGCGGATCGCGTGAACCATGGTGGTCGGTCCCTTCCCTTCCTATAGAAGCTGAAGCTCCAGCGTATCGCCGGCCTGTTCCGGTGTCACCCGGTACCGCCGCTCGTGGCGGAGCAGCCAGTCCTTGGTCCGCAGGCCGCCCAGGCCGGAATAGCCGCCGGGCGCCCCGCCGCCCCCGACGATGCGGTGGCAGGGGATGATCACCGGGATCGGGTTGGCCCCGCAGGCCCCGCCCACGGCGCGCGGCGCCGTGTCCAGCAGCCGCGCGACGTCGCCGTAGGTCAGGACGCCGCCGTAGGGAATGGCCTGCATCGCCGCCCAGACCGTCTGCCGGAAGGCCGTCCCGCGGGGGGCCAGCGGCAGGTCGAAATCCAACCGCGTCCCGGCGAAATAGTCGCGGAGCTGGCGCGCCGCCTCCTCCAGCACCGGGTCCGGCCGGTCTTGGCCCAGCCGGCCCCAATCGAGCGCCACGACGACGCCGTTCGCGCTGGTCAGGGTCAGCAGGCCCAGCGGGCTGTCGACGGTCAGGCTGCCGATGGCTGCGTTGTTTGGGGTCTGCGCCATGTCGGTCATCTCCGGGCCAGGGCGGCGCCCAGCGCGTCGGGCGCGGTCACCGGGGGGGAGCAGGTCATGCCGGTGCAGACATAGGCGGTCGCGACCCCGCCCTGCATGCCCTTGCCATGCGCCGGGTGCCCGGCGGGCAGATCCGTCCCCGGCGGCAGGACGGTGAGGATGCGGTCGGGGAGCGGGCGGTCGAGCACCGCCCGGCGCAGCGCCCGGGTGTCCGGCGCCTGCGGGTCGCCCACGATGACGATCTGCTGCGCCGTCTGGAGAAGCTCCGCCGCGTTCAGATAGGTCGGCAGCGGGAAGAAGTTGCGGCTCAGCTCGCCGGAGAAGGCGGCGGCCAGGGCGTCCGCCCGCTCCCGGTAAGCGGCCTCGCCGGTGCGGTGGTGCAGCGTCGCCAGCACGGCCAGCATGGTGCCGTTGCCGCTGGGGGTCGCCGCGTCGCCGGCCGACTTGGTGCGGACGATCAGGTCGTCGGCATCGTCCGCCGTGTAGAAATAGCCGCCGGCCTTGGCGTCCCAGAAATGCGCGTCGAGCACCCGCACCCAGTCCCGCGCCTGTTCCAGCGCGCCGGCATCGCCGGTCGCCTCGTGCAGGGCGAGCGCGCCGCGCGCCATGTGGGCGTAGTCGTCGAGCGTCGCCCGGTGCTTGAGCTGCCCGGCCCGCCAGCTGTGCAGCAGCCGCCCGTCCGCGGTCATGCGGTCGCGCACGAAGACATAGGCGCGCTGGGCGGCCGCGATCCACTCCGGCTCGTCGAAGACCATCCCGGCCTGGGCGAGGGCGGCGATCATCAGGCCGTTCCAGTCGGCCAGCACCTTGTCATCCCAGCCCGGCTTGATCCGCTTTTCCCGCTCCCGCCAGAGGATCGCCCGCTGTTCGGCCAGCGTCGCCTCGGTCTCGGCGTCCAGCGCCTCGATGCGGTGCAGCCGGTTGAGGATGGTCGCCCCCTCCCAGTTGCCCTGCGGCGTGACGCCGTAGGCGCGCTTGAAGACCTCCGCGCCGGGGCCGAGGAGGCGGTCGATCTCCTCCTCGTTCCAGATGTAGAAGAGGCCCTCCTCGCCCTCGCTGTCGGCGTCCTGGGTCGCCGCGAAACCGCCGCCCTCGGCGATCATCTCGCGCAGCGCCCAGCCCACCGTTTCACGGATGCGCGCCTCGAACAGCGGCTCCCGCTCGGCCTGCCAGACCAGCGTCATCAGGTCGAGAAGCTGGGCGTTGTCGTAGAGCATCTTCTCGAAGTGCGGCACCAGCCACATCTCGTCCACCGAGTAGCGGGCGAAGCCGCCGCCCAGATGGTCGTAGATGCCGCCCTGGCCCATGTGGGCCAGCGTGTTGGTGACCGCCTCCCGGTAGGGCTCCTTCCCGGTGCGCAGCCAGGCCCGCCACAGCAGCGTGAAGATCGGCACCTGGGGGAATTTCGGGGCGTGTCCGATGCCGCCGTGGAAGGGATCGACCTCGCGGACGAGCCGGTCGGCGATCTGGTCGAGCATGGCGAGGTCGACCTCCCCCGCCGCCCGGTTCTCGGCCAGCTTGCCAAGCGCGTCCTTCAGCGCGGCGACGTTGCGGGTCACGTTCTCCGGCTTGCTGCGGTAGGTCTCCGCCACGCCGCGCAGCACGTCGGGGAAGCCGGGCCGGCCGTAGCGCGACTCCGGCGGAAAATAGGTGCCGCCCCAGAAGGGCTCGGCGTCCGGCGTCAGGAACATGGTCAGCGGCCAGCCGCCCTGCTGCCCCAGCATGGCCAGGGCGGACTGGTAGATCTGGTCGACGTCCGGCCGCTCCTCCCGGTCCACCTTGATGTTGACGAACAGCTCGTTCATCACACCGGCGATCTCCGGGTTCTCGAAGCTCTCGTGCGCCATCACGTGGCACCAGTGGCAGGCGGCGTAGCCGACCGACAGCAGCACCGGCTTGTTCTCGCGCTTGGCCCGTTCGAAGGCGTCGCGACCCCAGGCCATCCAATGGACGGGGTTGTCCTTGTGCTGGAGCAGGTAGGGGCTGGTCTCCCGGCAAAGCAGGTTCGCGGGCATCGCAGGCGTTTCCGGTCTGTGGCGTGGTTGGGAATAAACTGGCGCGGCGGTGCCGTTGCGCCAGGGCTTCCTATCTGTATAGTGGGGCATGAGCCGAAGCGTCGCTCAACCCTTAATTTCCTGCGTACCGCGCGCTTTCAAAGGGAATGGGGCCATGAAGATCACCATCGACATCGACTGCACACCCGAGGAGGCGCGCCACTTCCTGGGCCTTCCCGACGTGAAGCCCATGCAGGACGCCATGATGCAGGAGATCCAGGAGCGCATGCAGGCCTCCCTGCTCGCCATGGACCCCGAGACGATGATGAAGACGTGGCTGCCGGCGGGAATTCAGGGCATGGAGCAGCTTCAGAAGATGTTTTGGTCCCAGATGGCCGCCGCCATGGGACAGGATGGACGCAAGTGACCGATCCGAAGCCCTACTTCGAAGCCCATGTTTTCTCCTGCACCAACCGCCGCCCCGACGGACACAAGCGCGGCTCCTGCGCCGCCCGGGGGTCCGAAAAGCTCCGCGACTACATGAAGGCCCGCGCCCGCGAGTTGGGGCTGGATGGCCGCGTGCGGATCAACGCCGCCGGTTGCCTGGACCGCTGCGAGCTGGGTCCGGTGCTGGTCGTCTATCCCGAGGGCGTCTGGTACACCTACCGCTCCTTCGCCGACGTGGACGCGATCCTGGAGACTCATCTGGTCGATGGTGGCCGTGTGGAGCGGCTCATGCTGAAGCCGGAACAAAAAGAGCTGCTGCCGGAACAGGTCGGCTGATCGTTCCGGATCCGGCACGATGACAGTTGGCACGATGATCCCGACCATTTTCGCCCTCGCCACCGCCCCCGGCCGCGCCGGTGTGGCGGTGGTTCGCGTTTCGGGCCCGGCCTCCGGCGACGCGCTCGCCGCCCTGACCGGCAAACCCCTTCCCAAACCCCGCATGGCCACCCTCGTCCGGCTGCGCGATCCCAAGACCGGCGAGGCGCTGGACGACGCCCTGGTGCTGCGCTTCACCGCCCCCCGCAGCTTCACCGGCGAGGACGTGGTGGAGCTGCACCTGCATGGCGGGCGCGCCGTGGTGGCCGGCGTGGTGGACGCGCTGTCCACCCTGCCCGGCCTGCGCGTCGCCGAACCCGGCGAGTTCACCCGCCGCGCCTTCGAGAACGGCAAGCTCGACCTGACCGAGGCCGAAGCGGTCGCCGACCTCGTGGACGCGGAAACCTCCGCCCAGCGCCGTCAGGCGCTGCGCCAGATGGAAGGCGCGCTCGGCACGCTCTACGACGGCTGGCGGGAGCGGCTGACCCGGTCGCTGGCCCACATCGAGGCCGACATCGACTTCCCCGACGAGGACCTGCCCTCCGGTGTGTCGGACGCCGCGCGTCCGGTGCTGGACGCCCTCGCCGCCGAGATCGACGCCCATCTCGACGACCGCGGCCGCGGGGAGCGGCTGCGCGAGGGGCTGCACATCGCCATCGTCGGCGCGCCCAACGCCGGCAAGTCGAGCCTGCTGAACGCCCTCGCCCGCCGCGAGGCCGCCATCGTCTCGGCGCGCGCCGGCACCACCCGCGACGTGATCGAGGTCCATCTCGACCTTGGTGGCTACCCGGTGGTCCTGGCCGACACGGCGGGCCTGCGCGAGGCCGCCGCCGACGAGGTCGAGGAGGAAGGCATCCGTCGCGCGCTCGACCGCGCTGCCCGCGCCGACGTGAAGGTGGCGGTCTTCGACGCGACCGCCCTGCCCACGCTCGACCCGGCGACGGTCGCCCTGGTGGACGCCGACACGGTCGTCGTCCTGAACAAGACCGACCTTGCCGGGACGGCTGTCCCCACGGTTGGTGACCAAACCGCGGTTGCGGTCTCGGCTCGGACCGGCTCCGGCCTGCCGGAGTTGGAACGGCGTTTGACGGCGTTTACCGCCGACCGGCTGGCCGGCAGCGGCGCCCCCGCCCTGACCCGCGCGCGGCACCGCTCCGCCTTGGAGGAGTGCCGGGATGCCCTGCGCCGCGCCTTGACCGCGCCTTTGCCGGAACTGATGGCCGAGGATGTGCGTCTGGCGAGCCGCGCCCTTGGCCGGATCACCGGACGGGTCGATGTCGAAGACCTGCTGGACGTGATCTTCCGGGACTTCTGCATCGGCAAATGATCGGAGGGCGGCGTGACAAACGCGCCGCCCCGCCCTGTTTCACGTGAAACACGGGCTGTGCTGCGTCGCAGAGCTTGGCGTCCGGCGCTGACTCGGCTATGGTCCGGCCATGCGAACGTTCGACGTCATTGTTGTCGGCGGAGGCCACGCCGGTTGCGAGGCTGCCGCCGCCGCGGCGCGCATGGGTGCGCGCACCCTGCTGCTCACCCACAAGCTGGACACCATCGGTGAGATGTCCTGCAACCCGGCCATCGGCGGGTTGGCCAAAGGGCATCTGGTGCGCGAGATCGACGCGCTCGACGGTGTCATGGCCCGCGCCATCGACCGCGGTGGCATCCAGTTCCGCATTCTGAACCGCAGCAAGGGACCCGCTGTCCGCGGCCCGCGCGCCCAGGCCGACCGCAAGCTCTACCGGCAGGCGGTGCAGGCGATCCTCGCCGAGCAGCCGAACCTGTCCATCGAGGCTGGCGGCGCCGAGGACCTGACCGTCGCCGACGATGGGCGCGTGACCGGCGTGGTGACCGGTTCCGGCGAGACCCTCGCCGCGGGGGCCGTGGTGCTGACCACCGGCACCTTCCTGCGCGGCCTGATCCACATCGGTGAAGAGACCACCCCGGCGGGCCGCGTCGGCGAGGCGCCGTCCATCGGCCTGTCCGACACGCTGGCGCGTCTGGGCTTCCCGCTGGGCCGCCTGAAGACCGGCACGCCGCCGCGCCTCGACGGCAAGGGCATCGACTGGGACGCTCTGGAGAAGCAGCCCGGCGACACGCCGCCGCCGCCCTTCTCCTATCTGACCGACCGTATCGACACGCCGCAGATCGATTGCGCGATCACCTGGACGACGCCGGAGATGCACGCGCTGATCCGCGGCAACCTCCACCGCGCGCCGATGTATTCCGGCCAGATCCAGAGCACCGGCCCGCGCTACTGCCCGTCCATCGAGGACAAGGTGGTGCGCTTCGCCGACAAGGAGCGCCACCAGATCTTCCTGGAGCCGGAAGGGCTGGACGATGACACGGTCTACCCGAACGGCATTTCGACCTCCCTGCCCCGCGACGTCCAGCTCGGCTTCCTGAAGACGATGCCGGGGCTGGAGCGCGCGGTGATGATCCGCCCCGGCTACGCCATCGAATACGACTTCGTCGACCCGCGGGAGCTGAAGCCGACTCTGGAGACCCGCCGGACCCCCGGCCTGTTCTTCGCCGGCCAGATCAACGGCACCACCGGTTACGAAGAGGCGGCGGCGCAGGGCCTGATGGCCGGCATCAACGCCGCTTTGCTGGCCGGTGGGTCGGCGGAGGGCTTCGTCCTCGACCGCGCCGACGCCTACATCGGGGTGCTGGTCGACGACCTGATCACCCGCGGGACCAACGAGCCCTACCGGATGTTCACCTCGCGCGCCGAGTATCGGCTGATCCTGCGCGCCGACAACGCCGACCAGCGGCTGACGCCCAAGGGGCTCTCCATCGGCTGCGTCGGGTCGGCGCGGCGCGACGCCTTCACGGCGAAGGCCGAGGCGCTGTCCGCCGGCCGCACACTGGTGCGCGCCCTTCAGGCCACCCCGGCGGAGCTGCAGCGGCAGGGCATCGCGGTCAACCAGGACGGTGTGCGCCGGACCGCCGCCGATCTGCTGCGCTATCCCGATCTCGACTTGTCGGTCCTCGCCCGGCTGTGGCCGGAGCTGTCGGCGATCCCCGCCGACGTTGCCGAGCAGTTGGAGATCGACGGCAAATACGCCGGCTATCTCGACCGGCAGGAGGCCGACATCCGCGCCTTCCGCAAGGACGAGGCGCTGGAGCTTCCCGACGATCTCGACCCCGACGGCATCGGCAGCCTGTCGGCGGAAATCCGGCAGAAGCTGCGGCAGGCCCGCCCGGCGACCCTCGGCGCCGCGGCCCGCATTCCCGGCATGACCCCGGCGGCGCTGGTCGCCCTGCTCCGCCACGTGAAACGGCGCGACGTGAAGGTGGCCGTCTGATGAGTCTGTTCGATGCCGCGGCCTTCCAGGCGGAAACCGGTGTTTCACGTGAAACGCTGGACCGGCTTGCCGCTTACGAGGCGACGCTGCGCAAGTGGCAGCCGAAGATCAACCTCGTCGGCCCCTCCACCTTGCCCGACGCCTGGCGCCGACACTTCCTCGACTCCGCCCAGCTCCATCCGCTGCTGCCCGAAGGCGCTCGGGTGCTGGTCGATCTCGGCAGCGGGGCCGGCTTTCCCGGCCTCGTCCTCGCCATCATGGGCGTGCCGGAGGTGCATCTGGTGGAGAGCGACTCCCGCAAATGCGCCTTCCTGCGCGAGGCGGCCCGCGTCGCCGGAGCGTCGGTCACGGTGCACAACAAGCGGATCGAGGCGGTGCCGCCGATCGCCGCCGACGTGGTGACGGCCCGCGCTCTCGCGCCGCTGAACGACCTGCTGACCTGGGCCCATCCCTTCCTCCAAGACAGGGGTGCGGCACTGTTTCCCAAGGGTCAAAATGTGGCCGACGAATTGACCGATACCACCAAATATTGGAAGATGCGGACCGAGCGCTTCGACAGCCGCACCGACCCCACCGGAACCATCCTGCGTGTGAGTGGTATCGCCCGTGTCTAAGACCGCGACTCTGATGCATTCCCGCTCCGAGGCTTCCCGAGAGGCTGACATGCCCTCTGCCCATTCTTCCGCTGCCCCGTCCGCTCGGGTCATCTCGATTGCCAACCAGAAAGGCGGCGTGGGCAAGACCACGACCACCATCAATCTGGCAACCGCCCTGGCCGCCATCGGCAAGCGCGTGCTGGTGATCGATCTCGATCCCCAGGGCAACGCCTCCACCGGTCTTGGCATTCCGCGCGCCGACCGGCGGGTCGGCATCTACGACGTGCTGTTCGACGGCATGCCGCTGGAAGACGCCGCGACGGTGTCGACAGTGCCGAACCTGTCGATCATCACCTCCTCCGTCGATCTGTCCGGCGCCGAGGTCGAGCTTGTCACCTCCGAGCGGCGCGAGTTCCGGCTGCGCGAGGCGGTGGACAAGAGCGCGCTCGAATACGATTACGTGCTGATCGACTGCCCGCCGGCGCTCGGCCTGCTGACGCTGAACGCGCTGGTCGCCTCCCATGCCGTGATGGTGCCGCTGCAGTGCGAGTTCTACGCGCTGGAGGGCCTCAGCCATCTCGTCCGCACCATCGAGCGGGTGAAGCGCGCCTTCAACCCCGATCTGGACATCCATGGCGTCGTCCTGACGATGTTCGACAAGCGCAACAACCTGTCCGACATGGTGGCCGCCGACGTGCGCGGCTTCTTCGGGGAGAAGGTCTACGACACCGTCATCCCGCGGAACGTGAAGGTGTCGGAGGCGCCGTCCCACGGCAAGCCGGTGCTGATCTACGACATGCGCTGCCCCGGGTCGCAGGCATACATCCATCTGGCGGGCGAGGTGCTGCGCCGTGAGAAGAGGCTGAGCGCGTGATGGAGGATACCAAACGTTCGGACGGCGGTGCCCGCCGCGCCAGCCTGGGCCGTGGCCTGTCCGCCCTGTTCGGCGAGGCGGCCGAGGATTACTCGGCGCTCGACAAGGTGCGCCAGTCCAAGCAGGTGCCCATCGAGTTCATCCATCCCGGCAAATACCAGCCGCGCCGGACCTTCGACGACGAGGCGCTGCAGGGGCTGGTCGAGTCGATCCGCGACAAGGGCATCCTCCAACCCCTGCTCGTGCGCCGGGATTCGGAGACGACCAACTCCTATGAGCTGATCGCCGGCGAACGCCGCTGGCGCGCCGCCCAGGTCGCCGGCCTGCACGAGGTGCCGGTCGTCATCCGCGAGCTGTCGGACCGTGAGGCGCTGGAAATCGCGCTGATCGAGAACATCCAGCGCCAGGACCTGACCCCGCTCGAAGAGGCCGAAGGCTACAAGCGCCTGATGGAGGAGTTCGAGCACACGCAGGAGGATCTGGCGCGCTCGGTCGGCAAGAGCCGCAGCCACGTCGCCAACATGATGCGCCTGCTCGCCCTGCCCGACCCGGTCAAGGGCATGGTGCAGGACGGGGCGCTCAGCGCCGGTCACGCCCGCGCGCTGCTCACCTCCTCCGATCCGGTGTCGGTGGCGCGCGAGGTGGTCAAGCGCGGGCTGAACGTTCGCCAGACCGAAGACCTCATGCGCGGCGGCGCCCCGACCAAGCCGAAGAAGGCCGGTGGTGGGCGCGGCGGCGCCGCCACCGACCCGACGCTCAAGGACGTCGATCTGGTGAACCTGGAGGAGGAGATCTCGGCCCGCATCGGGCTGAAGGTCGCCATCACGCCGCAGGGCAAGGGCGGCTCCATCACCATCCATTACCAGACGCTGGACCAGCTCGACGACGTGCTGCGGCGCCTCGGTGGTGAGTAGGACGTCGCGGAACCAAACTGTCACTTTAGTGAAACGGCACTAACATGATCTCCCCCTAAACAGGGTCGTCCGGCCGCATCGACGCGGCCGGAGCCGACACAGAGGGGGAGATTCATGAAGCCCATCCACGGCCTATGCCTTGCCGGCCTCACCGCGACCCTGCTCGCCGGTCCGGCTCTTGCGGACCAGAAATTCCCGGCGGAACTGGCCGGCCACGGCGTCATCGACGCCGCGACCTTCGTCGCCCCGCCCGCCGACGCGCCGGACCTGTTCCGCACCTCCGGCAAGTTCACCGCGGCCGACCGCAAGCGCGTCGACCAACTCCGCAGCATCGACGGCACGTCCTTCCTGTCGGCCCCCGGCGCGGCGCGCGGCACCGGCATGGCGCTGCCCTTCGAGGGCCAGCCGGTCCAGGGCTTCTCCGGCATCAAGGCGCTGGGCGACGGAAGCTTCCTGGTGCTGACCGACAACGGCTTCGGCAGCAAGGGCAACTCCGCCGACGCGATGCTGACGGTGCACAGGCTGACCATCGACTGGAAGACCGGCAAGGCGGCGGTGGCCGAGACGCTGTTCCTGCGCGATCCCGACCGCAAGGTGCCCTTCCCCATCGTCACCGAGGCGACCAAGGAACGCTATCTGACCGGCGCCGATTTCGACGTCGAGAGCGTGCAGATTGTCGGCGAGCGGATGTATTTCGGTGACGAGTTCGGCCCCTACATCCTGGTGACCGACCGGACCGGCACGCTGCTGTCTCTGCATGAGAGCAAGGTCGACGGCAAGCCGGTCCGCTCCCCCGATCATTACGCGGTGTCCACCCCGGCGGTGCCGGGCGCCGTCGGCTTCGAGGTGCGCCGCTCGCGCGGTTTCGAAGGGATGGCCGCGTCGAAGGACGGTCGGTTCCTCTATCCGCTGTTCGAAGGCCCGCTGTGGACGGGTGGTGCCTGGGAGACCAAGGACGGGCGCGAGTATCTGCGCATCGCCGAATTCGACGTCGCCAAGGGCGACTTCACGGGCCGCAGCTTCAAGTACCTTCTGGAGGCCAACGGCAACAACATCGGCGATTTCAACATGATCGACGCCACCACCGGCCTGATCATCGAGCGCGACAACGGCGAGGGCAACCCGGCCAAGGGCTGCGCCGGCCAGCCCACCCCGGACTGCTTCAACGCGCCGGCGCAGTTCAAGCGCGTCTACAAGATCGACTTCGCCCAGGCCGACGCGGAAGGCTTCGTGAAGAAGGTCGGCTACGTCGACCTGATGGACATCGACGATCCGAAGGGCGTCGCCCGGCTCGGCGGGGACAAGGGCAAGTTCACCTTTCCCTTCGTGACCATCGAGAATGTCGACGTGGTGGACGCCGAGCACATCGTCGTCGGCAACGACAACAACCTCCCCTACTCGTCGGGCCGCGAGCTGGGCAAGCAGGACCACAACGAGCTGATCCTGCTGCGCGTGCCGCAGTTCCTGGCCGCGAAGTAAGGGGCCGCGACGTAAGGAAGAGGTTCAGCGGCGCGCCAGCGAGGCGAGCTGGAAGAGGACGCGGGCGCAGAGCGTCTGGTCGGGCATGCTGGTGCGCTTGCAGTCCGCCTCGGCCTCGACCAGCCGCTCCAGCGCCTGCCGCACCAGCGGTGCCGGCCAGCGGCGGGCCTGTCCGGTCAGCCGCGGCTTCATCTTGAAGAACACCGGCGGGCGCAGCGCTTCCACCGCGGCGTCCGCCGACTTGCCGGCCGCCACCTGCCCGGCGACCAGCTGCAGGCGCTGGAAATGGCGCTGGGCGGCGCGCAGGATGGGCACCGGGGACATGCCCTCGGCGAACAGCCGGGCCAGCGAGCGGTCGAGCGTCGCGAAGTCGCCCTCCGCCGCCGCCCAGATCGGCTCGTCGAGCGACAGGGCCGCGCTGTCGCCGACGCAGGCCTGGGCGTCCTCCAGCCGGACGCGCGTCTCCGTGCCCATGTAGAGCGCCAGCTTCTCCATCTCGCCGCGCGCCACCATGCGGTCGCCGACCAGGTTGCCGGCAAGGAAGGTCAGCGCGTCGGGGTCGGCGGTCAGTCCGTGGCCGTGCAGGATGTCGGCGATGACCCGGCCAAGCGCCGCCTCCTCCTCCACATAGCAGGGAATGGCGACGGCGCCGTCCGCCCCTTCGAACAGAGTGCGCAGCTTCGACCGGTTGCCGAGATCGCCGGCCTCGACGATGACGAGGCTGTCGCCGGGCGTCCGATCGGCCAGGAAGGCGGTGAAGGCGGCGGTGACGTTGTCCTCCGCCTCGCGCACGCGGATCAGCCGGCGGCCACCGGTGAAGGACAGGGCGGCTGCCTCGTCGGCCAGACGCGCCGGGTCGTCGGCGACGGCGCGGCCCAGCATCTCCGTCACTCGGAAGGGGTCGGACAGGTCGGCGACCACGGTGCGGCCCAGACCCATGGCGCGATCGCGCACCAGACCGGTGTCCGGGCCGTAGAGCAGAACCGCGCGGATCTTGGGATCGGGACTGCGCAGGAAGCCGTCGATCGCCCGGGCTTGCAGCTTCACGAAGACACCGTCGGTGGCGGAGGTCCGGCCTCCGGTTGTCCAGTGCGGATCAGAGCTTGCGGCCGAGCTGGGCGGCCACGCGGGTGGTGATCTCGTTCGAGATTTCCAGAAGCGCGCGGTCGTAGGCGTTCTCGACCGTGGCCAGGGCGCCGTACTGCTGCTCCAGCACGTTGTAGCTGATGTAGGACCGCGCGTTGGCCTGGAACAGGATCGCGCCCGTCGCCGCGTCGATAAGCTGGTAAGGGGCGTTCACGACGAGCTGGGCGCGGGTGGCGGTCGCGTCCTTCTGAAGGGACAGCTTCTGCTCCGACGCGGTCAGCGTGGTCTCCAGCCGGTAACGCGGGGCGGCCGGGCGGCCGTCGGCGTAGAAGCGGTCGATCAGGAGGTTGCGCAGCTTCTGGCCATAGCGGTCCCGGATGACTCCGATGTCCACCTGCTGAAGCTCGGCGGTGCCGATGCTGTTGGACCCGAGCGTTCCATACATGGGCTGGAAACCGCAGGCCGCCGTGGCAAGCACCGCCGGCGCCAGCAGGGTGAGGGCGAGAAGCCCCCGCCGCCGCACGCCGGCCTTGCCGTTATGGCCATTGTCGTTATGGCCATTGTCGTTATGGCCATTGTCGTTATGAAGGTCAGACGACGACATTGATCACCCGGTTCGGGACGACGATGACCTTGCGCACCGGCTTGCCCTCCAGGGCGCGCTGGACGTTCGGGTCGGCCAGGGCGGCCTGCTCCGCGGCGTCCTTCGCCATGTCGCGCGGCAGCTCCAGCGTCGCGCGCAGCTTGCCGTTGACCTGCACCGCCATGGTAACCGAGTCCTCGACCACCAGGGCGGCGTCGGCCTGCGGCCAGGGCTGGTTGACCAGCAGCGTGGCGTGGCCGAGCCGCGCCCACAGCTCCTCGGCGAGATGGGGCATCATCGGGGCGATCAGGCGGACGGTGGCCTCGAAGCCCTCGCGCAGGACCCAGGCTTCACCCTCGCCCGTTCCGTCCAGCTCGGCCAGGGCGTTGGACAGCTCGCGCACGCGGGCCACCGCCTTGTTGAAGCGGAACTTCTCCAGGTCTTCCGAGATGCCGGCGATCGCCTTGTGGACCATGCGGCGGGTGGCCTCGGCCTTGGCGCTCAGAGCGTCCGGCTTCGGCGCGCCGACGGGCGGCAGCGCGACCGGCGATTCCGTCACCATCCGCCACAGGCGGTTGATGTAGCGCCAGGCGCCGTCGATGCCGGCTTCGGTCCATTCCAGGTCGCGTTCCGGCGGGCTGTCGGACAGCATGAACAGGCGGGCGGCGTCGGCGCCGTAGGTGCCGATGATGTGCGCCGGGTCGACCACGTTCTTCTTGGACTTCGACATCTTCTCGACGCGGCCGACCGTCACCGGGCCGTCGTTGTCGTTGCGGATGTAGTCGCCGAGATCGTTCCTGCGGATGTCGGTCGGCGCCAGCCAGGCGCCGGTGCCGGCGTCCTTGTAGGTCTCGTGGTTGACCATGCCCTGGGTGAAGAGGCCGGCGAAGGGCTCCTCCACGTTCAGGTAGCCGCACTGCTTCATCGCCCGCGTCCAGAAGCGGGAGTAGAGCAGGTGCAGCACGGCATGCTCGATGCCGCCGATGTACTGGTCCACGGCCAGCCAGTAGTCCACCGCCTCGCGCGTGAAGGCGACGTCCTCGGCCTTGGGCGAGCAGAAGCGGGCGAAATACCAGCTCGACTCGATGAAGGTGTCGAAGGTGTCGGTCTCGCGCACCGCCGGCTTGCCGCAGCTCGGGCAGCTCGTGTGCTTCCAGGTCGGGTGGTGGTCCAGCGGGTTGCCGGGCTTGTCGAAGGTCACGTCCTCCGGCAGGACGACCGGCAGATCCCGCTCGGGCACCGGGACGATGCCGCAGCTCTCGCAATGGATGACCGGGATCGGGCAGCCCCAGTAACGCTGGCGGGAGACGCCCCAGTCGCGCAGCCGGTACTGGGTGGTGCGCTCGCCCTGCCCCTGCTCCTCCAGCCGCTTGCCGACCTCCTGCTTGGCCGGCTCGACCTCCAGCCCGTCGAGGAAGCGCGAGTTGCGCAGCAGGCCGGGGCCGGTGTAGGCCTCGTCGCCGACCGTGAAGGCGGCGGGATCGGCGTCCGCCGGGACGACCACCGGGGTGACCGGCAGGCCGTACTTGCGGGCGAAGTCCAGGTCGCGCTGGTCATGGGCCGGGCAGCCGAAGATGGCGCCCGTGCCGTAGTCCATCAGCACGAAGTTGGCGACGTAGACCGGCAGCTCCCAGGACGGGTCGAAGGGATGCACCACCTTCAGCCCGGTGTCGAAGCCGCGCTTCTCGGCGGTCTCGATCGCCTCCTCGCTGGTGCCCAGGCGGTTGCATTCGGCGATGAACTCGGCCAGCGCGGGGTTGCCGGCGGCCAGTTCGGCGGCCAGCGGATGGTTGGCCGAGATCGCCGCGAAGGAGGCGCCGAACAGCGTGTCGGGCCGGGTCGTGAAGACCTCCAGCTTGTCCGCCCGCCCGACGAGGTCGAAGCGGAAGCGCACGCCGGTGGACTTGCCGATCCAGTTCTCCTGCATCAGGCGCACGCGCTCCGGCCAGCGGTCCAGCGTGTCCAGCCCCTTCAGCAGCTCGTCGGCGTAGGCGGTGATCTTGAGGAACCACTGCGACAGCTTGCGCTTCTCCACCAGCGCCCCGGTGCGCCAGCCGCGGCCGTCGATCACCTGCTCGTTGGCGAGAACCGTGTTGTCGACCGGGTCCCAGTTGACCCAGGACTCCTTGCGGTAGGCCAGGCCTTCCTTCAGGAAATCCAGGAACATCTTCTGCTCGTGGCGGTAATACTCCACGTCGCAGGTGGCGATCTCGCGGTCCCAGTCGATCGACAGGCCCATCGTCTTCAACTGGGCGCGCATGGCCGCGATGTTCTCGCGCGTCCATTTGGCCGGGTGGGTCTTCTTCTCCAGCGCGGCGTTCTCCGCCGGCAGGCCGAAGGCGTCCCAGCCCATGGGGTGCAGCACGTTGAAGCCGCGGGCCCGCTTGTAGCGCGCGATCACGTCGCCGATGGTGTAGTTGCGGACATGCCCCATGTGGATGCGCCCCGACGGGTAGGGGAACATCTCCAGCACATAGTACTTCTCACGGGAAGCGTCCTCGCGCGCGGTGAAGCAGCCCTGCCGCTCCCACTCGCCCTGCCACTTCGCTTCGGTTTCCTTGACATTGTAACGCGACATGACCGCAGACGCCGTTCCGTGAGTTTCGTGGGTCTAGAGAAATAAGACGCCGGCGGCGGGATGACAGGCGGCGGACCGATGTCCGGCGCCCCGCCCCGCCTTGCTTGAGCGGCCGGCGCGTCCGCTCAGCGCGCCGCGGCCTGCTGGGCGACGCGGATCTGGCGGGCGCGGGTCAGCACCGCGTCCTCCAGCGTCGTCGCCGTCTCCGGACCGACCGTGCTGTCGCGCCAGTCCGACCCGGCGCGCTGCTGCTTGAACACCGACACCCGCACGCCGTCGGCGCGGAGCTGGCGGTCCATGATGTACAGGTTGACCTTGAAACGCTCGTTCGGGGTGTCCGGCGGCGTGTACCAGTCGGTCAGGATGACGCCGCCGAACGGATCGGCCGAGACGATCGGCATGAAGGACAGCGTGTCCAGCGAGGCGCGCCACAGGAAGCTGTTGACGCCGATGCCGTTGGGATCGCCCTGCTCGGCGCCGTTGCGCTTGTTCTTGCCGAACAGGCTGAAGCCGCCGTCGGTGCCGAGAAGGCTGCCGAACTTGTATTCCTTCTTGATCTGCTCATCGACGGTTTCCGTCTGGCCGCCCCAGCTGGAGCAACCGGCCACGGCGAGCGACGCCGCGAGCACGACGGGGGCAAGGCGAAGGACACGGGAACGGCGCATGGTCGGAACCTGGATCATAAATTCGGGGTACCGCGCACGATACCGCGGCGGATGCGGGTGAAAAGACCATAAAAGCCCGCCCGCGGCAACAGCCGATGCGGACCGCAGCCTGTGCCTTTGCTGTGTCCGGGGCATCGCCGGAGCCCGCTCAGCCGGTCCGTGCGCGCTGCGGAATCACGACGGCGGTGCACAAGACGAGTGTGTTCCGTCGGACACACTGTTCCTTCATTGCTGCAACTTTGCGATTTCCGGCTTGCTGGCGTCCCCGCATCTGCGTACCACAGAGCCAGCCAGGACGTTAACCGGGCTGAAAATTCTGCTGCCAGGATGGAGGCAACAATCATGAACCGTTATCTGCTCGCGGGCTGCGCCGCTGCCGCTCTGGCTCTGGGTGCCGGCGCCGCCAACGCTCAGGCCAAGTTTGAAGTCAAGGTCGGCGGCGACGCCTACTTCGAAGGCGGCTACGTCAACGAAGACCGCGACGAGGGTGCCCGTTCGGTTGACTTCCGCAACCGCTTCCGCGTCATCGTGACCCCGACCGCCAAGGCCGACAACGGTCTGGAGTACGGTGGCCGCATCCGTATGCGCGCCAACTCGGGCGCCAACAACGCCCGCACGATGGACGCCGACCGCGGCTACATCTTCGCGCAGGGCGCGTTCGGTCAGGTCCAGATGGGCGTGACCAACTCCTTCAACGACGCCACCTACGTCACCGCTCCGCAGGATTACCTGCAGCTCGGCATCTATGACGGCGTCACCGCCTGGATCGGCCAGACCACCGACATCGCCGGCGGCCTCGCCGGCCTGAACGGCTCGATCCTGAGCCAGTCGCTGGTCGTCGAGAACAACGCGACGAAGATCGTGTACTTCTCGCCGCGCTTCGCCGGCCTGCAGGTGGGCGCCAGCTACACCCCGCGCAACGACGACTCGCACGCCTCGGTCAACCGCGCTGACCTGACCTCGGTCACCGCCACCGGCCGCGGCTTCTCGACCACGTTCGAGGATCTGGTCGAAGTCGGCGCCAACTACAGCAACACCTTCGGCGGCGTCTCGCTGAAGGCCAGCGCTGGCTACTACTGGGGCAACGCCGCCGGCACGACCACGGTCGGCGCCAGCGTCGAGGACCTGAACGCCTGGCAGGTTGGCGCCCAGGTTGGCTACGCCGGCTTCTCGCTCGGCGGTTCGTACACCGACTTCGGTGAGTCGGGCCAGATCCAGACCGCGACCTCGGACAACGAGAAGAGCCGCCTCTGGGTTGTCGGCGCTCAGTACACCGCCGGCCCGATCGTCGTCGGCGCCAACTACAAGAACGGCAAGGACGCCGGCAGCCTGTACACCCCGGGCAGCCGCAAGATCGAAGTCTACGAGTTCGGCGCCGGCTACACCGTCGCTCCGGGCCTGACCCTGCAGGCTCAGTACGACTACTTCAAGGCCGACAGCGACCTGAGCACGGCCGCTGCGGACCTGGACAACGACGGTCACGTCGTCCTGCTCCGTACGGTCCTGGCGTTCTAATCTGCGGTCATCCGTGGATGGAGAAGGGCGGTGGCTTCGGCCACCGCCCTTTTTCTTTGTGCACTCCCCTTGTTCATCCTCCTTGTTCATCGCGCCGCGTCCGTCGCGCTGCGCCTTTTCCGTGCGCCGTTCCCCGTCCGGCGGGCTGTCCACATGGCGCATTTCTGTGCGTAAAGTTTGTTCACTGCGCTCAAAATCTGGACAGGCAATGTGCTATATTTACGGCATACGGGAAAAACCATTGGTGATCAAACACTTATGACTGTGTCGGAATGGCCACTGTGTTACCGTTGAACCGTTTCCCCTGTTAAATCGCCCTTGCCGGGTAAACGAACGGGTGGCTTAGTAATTGGTGGGAAGCACAACCGCACGGCTCCAGTCTCCTTGGGAGCCTGCTAGAAGGATGGACCATCAATGAAGCGTTCTCTTGTTACGGGCTGCGCAGCCATCGCGATCATCGCCTGCAGCGGCGTGGCTTCCGCCCAGACCAAGTTCGAGGTCAAGATCGGCGGCGACGCGTTCTTCCAGGGCGCCTATGTCGAGCAGGACCGTGACGAAGGCACCCGCTCCACGGAGTTCGCCAACCGCTTCCGCGTGACCGTCACGCCGGTCGCCACGGCCGACAACGGCCTCGAGTACGGCGGCCGTGTCCGCATGCGCGCCGCCAACGGCGCCGGCAACGTCCGCACGATGGACGCCGACCGCGCCTTCATCTTCGTGAACAGCGGCTTCGGCACCCTGCAGGCCGGCACGATCAACGGCCTGTCGGACGAGTTCGGCATCATCGGCCCGAACGTCGAAGGCATCGCCGGCGGTCCGGACAACAACACGGTGGAGTTCCTGGGCGGTTCGCAGACCTATTCGCTGCTGCCGACCACCACCAACAACTTCCGCGCCTTCGCCTCGGGCGACGTCGGCACCAAGGTCATCTACCTGACCCCGACCATCGCCGGTTTCCAGGGCGGCGTCTCCTACACGCCGCGCACCGGCGACTCGCACACCTCGATCAACCGTCGCCAGGACAACGGCGGCTTCCAGGACGTGGTCGAGGCCGGCGGCACCTACACCAACGAGTTCGGCGGCTTCAGCGTCGCGGCCAGCGCCTTCTACCAGTTCGGCGATGCGGTCGATGACGGCGTCGGCGTCGGCGCCACCCGCTTCGAGAAGCTCAGCTCGGTCCACGCCGGCCTGAACGTCGGCTACGGCGACTTCAAGATCGGCGGCAGCTACGCCTACAGCGGCGACAGCGGCTACGACAAGTCGCTGACCGTGAAGGAGAAGCAGGACATCTGGATCGTCGGCGCCCAGTACGCCACCGGCCCGCTCATCCTGGCCGCCAACTACTCGCAGTCGCGTTCGAACGGCACCAGCCCGAACACCGGCTTCGTGGCCCCGGTCAAGGCCGAGCTGTATCAGGCCGGCGTGACCTACACCATCGCGCCCGGCCTGACCACGGGCCTGGAGTACAGCTACCTCGACCTCGACTCGAAGATGACGACGATCGACAACGGGGGCATCAGCCCCGACGACCGCGCGCACATCATCATGATCGACACCCGTCTGGCCTTCTGATCGGCCTTGCGGCAGGTCTGACAAAAACGGCGGCGGATACCCATCCGCCGCCGTTTTCCTTTTGTCGCTGGTTCTTACTTCTTGGTCGCTGGCGCCGCTTCGGTCTCGCAGAGCAGCAAGATCGCTGCGTTCTCCATCGGGGTCCAGACGGCCAGCAGGCGCTGTTTGGCCTTCTCCGCCGTGTAGGCGGTGGTTCCCGGATCGCGGATGGAGCGGACCTTCACCTCGCCCAGCTTCCAGCCAGCCTTGCGGAAGCCGCCCAGCGTGGATTCAAGGATCTGGTCACGGCGGGCGTCGTCGTCCTTCTTGAACTCCCAACCATAATTTTCCTGCTTGGTGCAGCGCCGGTTGAGGTCAGCGGCGGCGGCGCCCAAGAATTCCTTGTAGGTGCCGTCGTCCTGCAGCGGGAACGGTTGCACGGCGAAGGGAGCCTGGGCGATGGCCGACCCCGCTGCCGTTTTGGGAGCTTCCTTGGGCGCCTCCTTCGGGGCTTCCTTGCCAGCGGCGGGCTTGCCGCCATTCTGGTTCCCGGCGTTTGGGTTCGCGGCGTTCTGGGCAAGGGCGCTGCCGGCCGTGAACGGCGCGGCCCCCAGAATGAGCGCCGACAGGATCAGGGGACGCATCCAACCACGCATGCCGTGTTCTCCTCGGGGTGCTTGCGTTTCGTCGGTGCGTCCGTTACCACGCCCTCCGGTCCCTGTACAGGCAGGCGCCGCGGAAGGGGCCAGAGCAAGGGGCCAGAGCAAGGGGCCAGAACAAGGGGAAAACCGGCATGTCCGCATCGCACACCGATACACCGGACGGCACCGTCACGGCCCGGCTGGACGCCGTCCGCCGCTCCATCCTGGACGGCTGCGCCGCCAGCGGGCGCGCTCCCGGCGCGGTGACGCTGGTCGCCGTCTCCAAGACCCACCCGGTGGAGGCGGTGGAGGAGGCCCTGGCCGCCGGCCAGCGCGTCTTCGGCGAGAACCGCGTGCAGGAGGCCAAGGCGAAGTTCCCCGCGCTGCGCGAGCGTTTTCCGGACCTGGAACTTCACCTGATCGGCCCGCTCCAGACCAACAAGGTCAAGGACGCGGTGGCCCTGTTCGACGTGATCCAGACGGTGGACCGGCCCAAGCTGGCCGAGGCCCTGGCCGAGGAGATGGCGCGCAGCGGCCGCCGCCCGCGCTGCCTGATCGAGGTCAACACCGGCGAGGAGCCGCAGAAGGCCGGCATCCCCCCGGCGGAGCTGGACGCTTTCCTGGCCGCCTGCCGTGACGGCTGGAACCTGCCGGTGACCGGCCTGATGTGCATCCCGCCGGTGGACGAGGAGCCGGCGATGCATTTCGCCCTGCTCGCCGACATGGCCCGCCGCGCCGGCCTGCCCGAGGTCAGCATGGGGATGAGCGGCGATTACGAGACGGCGATCCGCTTCGGCGCCACCCATGTGCGGGTCGGCACGGCGATCTTCGGGGCGCGCCCCACCCCCGCCGCCGGGTAAGGCTTCCTCACCCCGCCGGGTCCGCCACGGTCAGCGCGGTGCCCGGCGCGCACTCCTTGAGAAGCCGCAGCAGGTCCGGCAGGGGCAGCGCGACGCAGCCCGCCGTGGGCGCCCGGTCGGGCCGTGCCACATGCATGAACACGGCGCTGCCCAGGCCGGGCACGACCGGGTCGTCGTTGTGCCCCATCACCACGATGACGTCGTAGACATGGTCCTCGCGCCACAGCTCCTCGTGGCTGGCGGCGTAGGGACGCTTGACCGGGCGGTTGTAGGCGGGGTCCGCGGGGTCGTCGCACCAGCCGTCGCCGGGTGCGATGGGCGACACCGGCAGGCCCGTCTCGGGCCGCTCCAGCCGGTCGGCGCGCCACAGGACGCGGCGCAGCGCGAAGCGGCCGACCGGGGTGGCGCCGTCGCCCTCCCGCTTGTCGGAGCGGATGCCGCCGCGGCCCAGCACGCAGCGGAACGACCCGCCGGGCCAGTCGAGACGGCCTTCCGACGGCGGGTCCTCAAGACGAACCGTGATCTCCATCGCCCCTTCCCTCACCCGAAACCGGGGTCATCGCGCTCAGCCCGACACCCGCAGGCTGGGCGCCGGGGCCTGCGCGGCCCGCCGGCCCTGTTCGTACTTGGCCAGATTGCGCATCATCGTCTCAGACAGCATGTCCGGTGTCACGGGCGCGAAGGCGTTGCTGTTGGCGGCGGCCGGAGCGGCGTTCGCCGGTGCCGGCGCGTTGGCCGCGTTCGCCGCACCGCCGTCGGCCGCCGCGTTCGGTTGGGTGGCGGGCGGCTGGGCTCCCGGCGCCTGGGTTTCCGCCGCCTTCCGGGCCCCGGTGGGGGCCGCCGCGGCGGCGAAGCCGATGGTGGAGGGGTGCGGCTTGGCGGCGGCGTATTTGGCCATCATGCTGTTCGCCAGCGGGGTGTCGCGCGCCGGCATGCGCGAGGGATGCGGCGTGGCGGGGTCCGCAAGTCCGTCGCGCCCGGACCCGGCCACCGCCGCTCCCACCCCATGCGGCGGCGCTGCGGACCGTTTGGCGTCCGGCAACTCCGCCGTGACGGTGCGGGCCGGCTGGGCGGCCGCGGCCGCAGCGGCCGCAGTGGCTGTAGCCGGCGCCGAGGTGCCGGCGGCGGAGTCCGGCAAGGCGGCGACCGCGGTGGTTCCGGCGCTGCCGGTGGGCGGATGGCCGGTGGCGGCGTCCCCGTCGAAGCCGAGCGAGGCCATGATCTGCCCGCCGATGTCCTTGCCCTGGGCCTGCTCCACCACCGCGTTGGCGATGGACGCCATGCCGCCCAACGGGCCGCCGAACAGGATGCCGCCGATGACCTTCGACGACGGCTTGATCGTGTCGCCGGTGATCTCGCGGTAGACGGTGTTGACGAGCGGGATGTGCTGGAGCGGGTTGATGATGTCCAGGAAGTCGCCGAAGGACATCTCGGCCTCGGCCTCGTACCGGTCGGGGCTGTCCCGGCTTTCCATGACGGTCAGGGCGGGGACCGCTTGGGCCGGCGACCGCTCGCGCTGCACCGGCCGCGAAGCGGCGGCGGCGTCGATGGTGGTGGCGTCGATGGCCATGGGCGGTCTCCCGTCGCGGTGTCCAGCCCTACCCTAAGCAACCGGCGTGCCAGTCCTTTGGGCTGAAATCCCGCGTCCTCGGGCGCTTTCGGCCCGGGTCCGGACCGCGACCCGGCAAGAGCTGCCGGGCAAGGGGCGTTTCCTGCCCCCCGAAGAGTCGACTCTTAGGACGAGCGGTCTCAGAACATGTGGCCGCTGCGCTCCGCCTTGGTGCGCAGATAGCCTTCGTTGTGGCCGTTGGACGGGAAGATGTGGGGAACGCGTTCGACCACCTCGATCCCGCAACGGGCGAGCTGGCGCAGCTTCTCCGGGTTGTTGGTCATCAGCCGCACGGCGGTGAAACCGAGCTGCCGCAGCATCTCCGCGGCCGGCAGATAGACCCGCTCGTCCGCCTCGAAGCCGAGGATCTCGTTGGCGTCCACCGTGTCGAAGCCGCGGTCCTGGATGCGGTAGGCGCGCAGCTTGTTGACGAGGCCGATCCCCCGCCCCTCCTGCGCCAGATAGAGCAGGACGCCGCTGCCCTGCCGGGCGATCTCGGCGATGGCGCCGCGCAGCTGCTGGCCGCAGTCGCAGCGCAGACTGCCCAGCAGGTCGCCGGTGAAGCATTCCGAATGCAGGCGGGCCAGCACCGGCTCGCCCGCCACCGGGTTGCCGACGATGATCGCCAGATGCTCCGGCCCGCCGTCGATGGGACGGAAGGCGGCGATGCTGGTGTTCTCGGCGCCGGACAGCGGCACGCGCGCCTCGGCCACCCGGCGCAGCGTGCGCACCACATGGACGCGGTAGTCGGCGATGTCGCGGGCGCGGACCAGCAGAAGGTCGTGCTTCGCCGCCCATTCCGCGGCGCTGCCGGTGTGGCCGGTGGCCGTGTGTCCAGTAGCGGGTGCGACGATGGCCGCCGGCAGCAGGCGCGCCAGCCGGGCGAGGTCCACCGCCGCGGTCTCGCGCGAGCCGGGGTCCATGGCCGTGGCGGTCAGGCCGTCCGGCATGTCGCCGTCCGGGCGGTGTTCGGGATCGGCCAGCGCGTGGGCCTCGTCCGCGGTCAGGCAGCGGGGAAGCGACAGGGCGACGACGCCCGTCCCCTCCCCCATCAGCTTCAGCACCGTGGCGCGGCGGCGGGTGACGGCCAGGACCGGCGCGGCGCCGGTCAGCTGCACCAGCCGCTGGACGGCGTCGATCGCCACGGATTCCACCGACACCGCGGCGCCGACGCTGCCGTCGGCGGTCTCGATGGCGACGGCCTCGCCCCGGCGCAGGGCGGCCGTCGCGCGGTCCACCGCGCGCATGGCGGCTTCGTCCATCGGCAGGACGGCTTCGGGCGGGGCGGAGTCGGAAGGGGCGTCGGCGTACATAACGGAGGCTTCGCGTGCTGCGCCCCGAAGGGCGAAAGATCCCGACATGGGTCGGAGAGCGCCGGAAGCAAAGCGCAGGTGGCGCACCCCTGTCCAGCAAATCCCGCGCGCCACACCGTTGCCGGCGGTGCAACGATGGCGCAAACCGCCGCCGGTGCGGGCGAATCCGGCTTGCGCTATGCTCGCCGCCTCTCCTTCCCTCCCTTGCACGCGAGACCCATCGCCATGGCGGACCAGCCGGCCCTGCATGTCCTCTTCCCCGCCAACCGGGCGCCGGACGGCTACGCGGAACGCATGGCGCTGGCGCTGGAGGCGCAGGGACGGAGCCTGGCGCGGCATGCCCTGCCGGGAGATCACCCACGGCTCGACCCCTCGGCGGTGCTGGCGGCGGACATCGCGCTGTCGCGCCTGCCGGACGGCGCGCGGGTGCTGGTGGACGGCGGCGCCCTGCCCGGCCTCGCCGCCGCCCTCGCCATGGACAACCGGCGCCTGAGGCTCGTCGCGCTGGTGGACCGTCTCCTCTGGTTGGAGCCCGGCCTGACGGAGGAGGAAGCCGCCGCCCGCCGCCATCTGGAGCAGGGCGCGCTGGCGCTGATGCGCGCCGTCGCCGTGCCGGACGCGGCGGCGGCGCGGGCGGTGGCGGATCTCGGCCTCGCCCCGGAGGCGGCGGTCGTCCTTCCCCCGGACGCCGCCGGGGCGGCCCGGCTGGACAGCCTGTGGGGGACCTGACGATCCGCACAGGCGGCCCTTCCGATAAGGCTAGGGCAATCCCGCACGGGCCATGATAAGTTCCGCGCCCGGAGCCACCGGTGAACGCCCCCGCATGACGCTTGCGAAACGCATCCTTCTGATCGACGACGACACCGCCCTCCGGCAGTCCCTCGCCGAGCAGCTCCAGCTTCTGGAGGAATTCGAGACGGTGGAGGCCGGGGACGGCGCTTCGGCCCTGGCCGTGGCGCGGGAAGGCGGTTTCGCCGCCATCCTGCTCGACGTCGGGCTGCCGGACATGGACGGGCGCGACCTGTGCCGCCTGCTGCGGCGCGAGGGGGTGCGCTGCCCGGTCATCATGCTGACCGCGGCGGCCTCCGACGCCGACACCATCCTGGGGCTCGATTCCGGGGCCAGCGACTATGTCACCAAGCCCTTCCGCATGGGGGTGCTGCTGGCCCGGCTGCGCGCCCAGCTCCGCGTCCACGAGCAGAGCGAGGACGCCGTCTTCGCCATCGGCCCCTACAGCTTCCGCCCGGCGGGCAAGCTGCTCCTGGCGGACGGCGGCGCCCGCAAGATCCGCCTGACCGAGAAGGAAACGGCGATCCTGAAATACCTGTACCGGGCCGGCGGCGCGGTGATCGGGCGGGAGACGCTGCTGGGCGAGGTGTGGGGCTACAACGCCGGGGTCACCACCCACACGCTGGAAACCCACGTCTACCGCCTGCGCCAGAAGATCGAGCGCGATCCGTCCAACGCGGAAATCCTGGTGACGGAGCCCGGCGGCTACCGGCTGGTGCCCTGATCGCCGGCCCGCGGCGGCGCGGAACCATCTTCCTGCTTGCCCATTGAAAGGATTGATTTCCGCGCCGTCCCGGCGCGGACCCCGGTCGGGCAAGGAGATGACGTCTTGGTAGCCATCGTCGATCACGGCAGACCGGCAAGGGCCATCCATCCCTTGCACGCGGTCCTGCTCGCCGCCTCCCTTCCGCTGTTCCTGGGGGGCCTTCTCTGCGACATCGCCTATTCCAGGAGCTTCGAGATCCAGTGGAGCAACTTCGCCGCCTGGCTGATCGCCGGCGGCATGGTCTTCGCCGGCGTCTCGCTCCTCTGGGCCTTCATCGACCTGTTCCGCGCCGGCCGGCGCCGCGGTCACGGGCTCGCCTACTTCGTCCTGCTGTTCATCACGGTCGCGCTCGGCCTCGTCAACGCCTTCGTGCACGCGCGGGACGCCTGGGGAATCATGCCGGAAGGTCTGATCCTGTCGGCGGCCGTCACCCTGACCGCCGCCCTGGCGACCTGGTTCGGCTTCTCCAGCCTCCGCGTGGGCCAGCCTATGGGCCACCGCATGGGAGACACGCGATGACACGCTCCAGCCTGCTGGCCGCCGCCGCGCTTGTCGCCCTGCTCACCGCCTGCGACGACAGCAACCCGTCGCCGCCCGTCTACGGCGCCAACCCGCCTCTGCCCGAGCAGCAGCACGGTCTTCTGCCCAGCATGAAGATCGCCAATCCCGCCAACTGGGGGGACCGGAAGCCGACCGTGCCGGAGGGCTTCACCGTCACGGCGATCGCCACCGACCTCGGCATCCCGCGACAGACCCTGGTCCTTCCCAACGGCGACATCCTGGTCGCCGAAGGCCGGGGCGGCTCGGCCCCGGCGCTGCGGCCCAAGGACGTCATCGCGGGCGTCATCAAGGCCAGGGGGACGACCTCGGTGCCCAGCGGCAACCGCATCACCCTGCTGCGCGACGCCGACGGCGACGGGCAATACGAGGAGCGCACGGTCTTCGCCGACCATCTGAACGCGCCCTACGGGCTGGCCTTCGTGAACGGCCAGATCTATGTCGCGAACCAGGACGCGCTGGTGCGCTTCCCCTACCGCGAGGGACAGACCCGCGCCGAGGGACCGCCGGAGAAGGTCACCGACCTGCCCTCCTACATCAACCACCACTGGACCAAGTCGCTGGCCGCCAGCCCGGACGGTCGGTTCCTCTATGTCGGCATCGGCTCCAACAGCAACATCACGGAACGCGGGATGCCCGCCGAGGCCGACCGCGCGATGGTCTGGGAGATCGACGCCCGGACGGGCGCGCACCGGCCCTACGCCACCGGCCTGCGCAACCCCACCGCGCTGGCCATCCAGCCGGGAACCGGCACGCTGTGGGCGGTGGTGAACGAGCGCGACGAGCTTGGCCCGAACCTCGTCCCCGACTACCTGACCTCGGTCCGCGAGGGCGGATTCTATGGCTGGCCCTACAGCTATTGGGGCCAGAACGTCGATCCGCGCGCCCAGCCGCAGAAGCCGGAGATGGTCGCCGCGGCGATCAAGCCCGACTACAGCCTGGGCTCGCACGTCGCGGCGCTCGGCGTGGCCTTCTCCTCGCCGGTGATGGGCGAACGCTTCGCCGACGGGGTGTTCGTCGGCGAGCACGGCAGCTGGAACCGCAGCGTGCCCAGCGGCTACAAGGTGATCTTCGTCCCCTTCCGCGACGGAGCCCCGTCCGGCGATCCGGTCGAGGTGGTGACCGGCTTCATGGGTGAGGACGGCAACACCTATGGCCGGCCGGTCGGCGTCACGGTGGACCCGAAGGGCGCCCTGATCGTCGCCGACGACCTGTCGAACACGGTCTGGCGCGTCGCGGTGACGGATCGCTCGCCCACCGCCCAGGGACCGGCGGACATGGGCAGCGCGACCACCGACGGGAACGGATCGTCCAACTGAAACGGGAACGCCGCGTCAGGGCCGCTTGCCGGGCGGTCCTGACCGGTCGGAGATGGTGACGGCGATCGGATAGCCCATCCAGCGCTGGCGTTTTCCCTCCAGCGCCGCCCCGCCGCGGGCGGTACCGGCCGGACGGCCGCCGCCCCACAGGCCGCGGCCGCGCGGCACCACGGGCAGCAGGCGGATCTTCCGCCCGACGATGGCCAGCCGGCGGCGCCAATGGGCGACCAGCTTGGGCGAGGTGCCGACCCGCCGCGCGATCTCGTGATCGGCCAGCAGCGCGCTGCCGGGGTCCTGCAGCAGGTCGAGGATGGCGCGGCGCTTGTCCAGGCTGGTGTGGCGGCTGTGCTTGCGCTCCAGCGCCTTGCCGAGGTCCCAGAGCTTTTCCGCGGTCTCGCGGGCGAGGCCGCGCCAGCGGTCGGCCTCCTCCCGCTGGCGCTCCATGTCGCCGTTGCTCTTTTCAAGCTGCCGCTTCAGCCCGGCGACCTCCAGCTCCAGATCGCGCACCTGGCGGCGCAGCCCCTGGACGAGCTGGTCGGGCGGCGGCGGACGGTCGGGGGGCGGGGCGCTGGCGGCGGGCGGCGGCTCCGGGGTGGCGGACAGCGGACGGGCGCCGCGGGCGAGATCGCGGAACGACAGGCCGGCCCTCGACAGCATGATGCGCGCGGCGCGCAGAGCGGACTGGGCTTCGCCCTGATGCTCCGACTCGGCCATGGCGAGGACTTTGGCGAGTTTGTCTGGGTCCATCCGAGGGGTCGGGGTCCGGAGGCGATTTTTCGCGTCGATGGGCGAACGGGCGCAAACTACCACATCTTATTGGATTGGGCATCTCCACATCTCGGCGGTGCGGCACGCCTTTTCCTCCTACCCCCGTCTTGCGCCATCCCCCCTTCCATCGAGGCGGAACGTCTGTCTTCTTGCCGCCGGACCGGCAAATAAACGCGCCGGAGGGTCGTTTCGTGAAACAACCTTTTCACTCGACTCGCGAGGGTCCTACCGCCAAATTGTCGGTACCATGACGGCACGAACCGTTTCCGACGCCTGTTCCGGTGCGCCTGACACCCCGCCGGAATTCACCGTCCGCTTCTGGGGCGTGCGCGGCAGCATCGCATCCCCGGGACCGGATACGGTCCGCTACGGCGGCAACACCCCCTGCGTCGAGCTGCGCTGCGGGGATGCTCTCCTGGTCCTCGACGCCGGCACCGGCCTGCGCCCGCTGGGCGAGGCGCTGATGCGCCGGGGGGAGCCGGTGGACGTCGATCTGCTGCTGACCCACAGCCATCTCGACCACATCTGCGGCCTGCCCTTCTTCGCGCCGGCCTTCGACGCGGCCAGCCGCGTGCGGATCAGGGCCGGCCATCTGGAGCGGGAGCGGACGATGCGCTCCGTCCTGGAATGCATGATGTCGGCGCCGCTGTTCCCGGTCCCGGTGGAGATCTTCCGCGCCGATTGCACCTTCCACGATTTCGTCAGCGGCGAGACGCTGGCGGTGAAGCCGGGCGTCACCGTGCGCACCGTCGCGCTGAACCATCCGGACGGGGCCACCGGCTACCGCGTGGAGTTCGCCGGGCGCAGCCTGTGCTACGTCACCGACACCGAGCACCCCGCCGACGGGCGCGACCCCGCCGTGATGGAGCTGGTGCGCGGCAGCGACCTGCTGATCTACGACTGCACCTACACCGACGCCGAATACGCCGCCCGCGTCGGCTGGGGCCATTCGACCTGGGAGGAATGCCTGCGCATCGCCGACGAGGCCGATGTGAAGCGCGCGGTCATCTTCCACCACGACCCCCGGCGCAGCGACGCCGACCTGGACGTCATCGCCACCGCCGCCGAAGCCCGGCGCCCCGGCACGCTGGTCGCCCGCGAAGGCATGGCGCTTCCTCTCTGACTTGACACCTATCCCCTTGGACAGTGATGCGCCGGGGACACGGCCAAGCCTCCGTTCGCGTCCCGTGGCCGGTTGTCACTGCCGGATCGTGTGACAATTATGGTATGAAAACCGCCTGCAACCGCAGAGAGAACTCTGGGGAGACGCATGCGGCATCTTCTGCGCTTATCGTTGCTGGGCCTGCTCGCCGGCGGAACGCTCGCCGGCTGCGCCTCCACTCCGGGTCCCCAGGCCTCGCTGGACGGCGGCCCCCGCTCGATCGTCCTGCACCATCCCGCCAGCGGCGAGACGGTCAGCGTCACCTACCGCCGCGCCGACGGCTACGACCCGCAGGCCCTGGACCGCATCGCCACCCTGTTCCGCGACCGCCGCACCGGCGAGACGGTGCCCGTCGATCCCACGCTGGTCGAGCTTCTGGCCGACCTGCGCGACCGCTGCGGCGCCGGCCCCGACACGCCGGTCCACATCACCTCGGGCTACCGTTCGCCGCTGACCAACGTCACGCTGGCGCGCAGCAACCCGAACGTGGCGGAAAACAGCTATCACCTGCGCGGGCAGGCCGCCGACATTTCCATCCCCGGCGTTCCGCCCCGCCGCCTCGCCGACGAGGCCGCGGCCCTGCAGCGCGGCGGCTACGCGCTCTACCCCCACACCGGCCACGTCCATGTCGACACCGGCCCGGTCCGCACCTGGAGCCCGAAGGGCGGCGACCCCCGCATCCTGGAGGCCAGGGCGACCCCCGCGAAGGCCGCGTCGGGCAAGGCGGTCGCCACCAAGCCCGCTCCCGCTCCCGCCGCCCCGCGGACTCAGGTCGCGGCGGCGGAGCCCGCCCCGCCGAAGCGCGCCCCGGGCAAGGCCGCGCCGGCCTCCGCCCCGGCGAAAGGCGGCGACGCCGACCTCGCCCGCGTCCGCATGGTGCTGGCCTCCCTCAAGGAGCAGCCGGAGCCTGCGGCGAAGAAGAAGCCCTGAAGCTCACCGATACGGGTCCGCGGCGTCCCGCAGGCCGTCGCCGAGGAAGTTGAAGCTCAGCACGGTCACGATCACCGGCAGCACCGGCAGCATCAGCCAGGGGTACAGCGCCACCACGTTGATGTTCTGCGCCTCGGTCAGCAGCACCCCCCAGCTGGTGATCGGCGGGCGCAGGCCGAGGCCGAGGAAGCTCAGCGCCGTCTCGCCCAGGATCATGCCGGGGATGGCCAGCGTCGCCGAGGCGATCAGGTGGCTCATGAAGCTGGGCAGCAGATGGCGGCCGATGATGCGGGCCGGGCTGGCGCCCATCAGCTGGGCGGCGGTGGTGAAGTCCTCCTCGCGCAGGGCCAGCAGCTTGGACCGCACGGCGCGGGCGAGGCCCGTCCATTCCAGAAGGCCCAGGATCACCGTGATCCCGAAATAGATGAAGATCGGGTTCCAGGTGACGGGCAATGCCGCGGACAGGGCCATCCACAGCGGCAGCTCGGGGAAGGAGCGGATGATCTCGATCAGCCGCTGGATCAGGTTGTCCACCCAGCCGCCGTAATAGCCGGCGATGCCGCCGATCACGATCCCCAGCACGAAGCTGACCGCGACGCCGATCAGCCCGATGGTCAGCGAGATGCGCGTCCCGTAGATCATCCGCGACAGCAGGTCCCGCCCCAGCCGGTCGGTGCCCATGAGGAACAGCGTCCCGCCGTCCGCCGGGCAGGCGAGGTGCCAGTCGCTCTCCACCAGCCCCCAGAACGCGTAGCGGTCGCCGCGGCAGAAGAAGCGGATCGGCTCGACCTTCGTGGTGTCCGGCGTGTACTCCCGCTTCAGGATCTCCATGTCCAGGCGATAACTGTAGCCGTAGACGAAGGGGCCGACGAATTGCCCCTCGTGGAACAGATGCACGGCCTGCGGCGGGGCGTGGATGAAGTGGGAATTGCGGCTGTCCACCGCGTAGGGGGCCAGGACCTCGCTGACCAGGGTCGAAGCGTAGAGCAGCAGCAGCACGATCCCCGACGCCACCGCCAGCTTGTGCCGCCGCAGCTTCCACCAGACCATCTTCCATTGCGAGGCGGTGGTGAAGCGCTCCTGCTCCGGCGACAGCCGCTCGACCTCGTCGGGGTCCCAGGGGGCGGTGTCGACGGTGTGGGGCAGGGGTGTGTTGGGCAGGGCAGCCCGGGTCGGAAGGGTGCTGCTCATCGGCTGGCTCCCCCGCTCAGGCGGATGCGCGGGTCGAGCGCGGCCAGCGCCAGATCGGACAGGAAGACCCCGATCACCGTCAGAACCGCCAGGAACATCAGGAAGGAGCCGGCCAGATACATGTCCTGGCTGCGCAGCGCCTGGAGCAGCATCGGCCCCGTCGTCGGCAGCGACATCACCACCGACACGATGGCGGCGCCGGAGACGACCTGCGGCAGCAGGTTGCCGATGTCGGACACGAAGGGGTTCAGCGCCACGCGCAGCGGGTATTTCACCAGGGCCCGGCCCGGCGGCAGGCCCTTGGCCCGCGCGGTGACGACGTAGGGCTTGTGCAGCTCGTCCAGCAGGTTGGCGCGCAGGCGGCGGATCATCGCGGCGGTGCCGGCGGTGCCGATGACGATCACCGGAATCCACATGTGCTCGAACACGCTCATCGCCTTGCCCCAGCTCCAGGGCTGGCCGATGTAGCGCGGGTCCATCAGCCCGCCGATCGAGGTGCCGAACCACACGTTGGCGAAGTACAGCATCACCAGCGCCAGCAGGAAGCTCGGCGTCGCCAGACCCAGGAAGCCGAGGAAGGTCAGGACATAGTCGCCCAGGCTGTACTGCCGCGTCGCCGAATAGATGCCGATGGGGAAGGACACCACCCAGATGAACAGGATGGTCGCGAAGGACACGATGGCGGTCAGCGACAGCCGGTCGCCCACCACGTCCGACACCGGCAGATTGTATTCGAAGGAATAGCCGAAGTCGCCGCGCAGCATGCCGGCCAGCCACAGCGCGTACTGCTCGTGCATCGGCCGGTCGAGGCCGTAGGTCTCGCGCAGCATGGCCAGCCGGCCCTGGTCCATGCTCTCGCCCCGGCTCTGCATCTCGTTGACCAGCGTGGTCAGATAGTCGCCGGGGGGAAGCTGGATGATGACGAAGGTGATGACGCTGATCGCCAGCAGCGTCGGGATCATGATGAGGATGCGGCGGATCACGTAGCCCAGCATGGCCTCACCCCTTTCCGTCGAACCAGAAGCCGTCGGGCCGGTACAGCCCGAAATGCGCGCCGGGGTCGTAGTTGAACAGACCCTCCTCCGGCACGTTGCGCAGGGTGCGGCGCGCCACCACCGGCTGCGGCACCCCGGCCACCGTGCCGATGGTGAAGACCTGCTCGGCGTTGAGCGTCAGGATGCGCGTCCAGGCCGCCGCCCGCCCCGCCTCGTCCGGCGCGTCGCGCCAGGCGCGGAAGGCCTCCAGCAGGTCGCGCGCCTCGGGCATGTCGGGGCGCTCGCCGTCCTTGCCCATGGTCTGGAAGAACTGGCCCCATTTCGGCCACTGGTACTTGGCCTGATCGACCGGCACCAGCTCGGCCGGGCTCATCTCCGCGGTGGCGATGGCGTTGTCCAGCCCGCGGGAAATCGACATGCAGGTGTCGCCGGCGAAGATGCGGTTGCGGAACACGTCGAGCTGCGAGGAGCGGATGTAGAGCCGCGCCCCGACGCGCCGCCAGCCGTCGGCGATCAGCTCCAGCGCGTCGGTCTCCTCCGTGCTCTCCCCGGCGGTCTCCACCACGATCTCCAGCGGGCGGCCGTCGGGCAGCAGGCGGACGCCGTTGACGTCGCGCTCCGTCAGGCCGATCTCGTCGAGCAGCCGGTTGGCCTGCCGGACGTCGAACTGCGCCCAGCGGTCGCGGTAGGCCGGCGTCCAGAGCGGTGAGACCTCCAGCAGCGTGTTGTTGGTGGGAATGGCGAGGCCGTAATAGATGACCTGGTTCATCTCCTCGCGGTCGATGGCCAGCGACAGGGCGCGGCGGTAGCGCACGTCGCGGTTCAGCGCGCGCCACACCGGGTCGTTGCAGTTCAGGTTGGGGAACAACGCCATCTGCGCCCCGATGCCGGTTCGCCACAGCGTGACCCGGTAGTCGTTGCGCTTCGCCCCCTGCTTCAGGAAGGTGTAGTTGTCGAACCGCAGGTAGCGCGCCTGGAGGTCGCTCTCGCCCGCCCCCGTCTTGGCCGGGATGATCTTGGCGTCGGCCACCGTCATGATGAGCCGGTCGATGTAGGGCAACTGCCGCCCCGCCGGGTCCACCCGATGGAAATAGGGGTTCCTTACGAAGATGAAACGTTCCGCGGGCGGAGCGGTCGTCGGCACCCAGGGCTGCAGGGTCGGCAGGTCCGGGTTGTCGAACTCGGTCAGATTGTCCTTGCGGTTGTGAAGCTGCTGCCAGCTTTTCTGCCGCTCCGCCTCCACGCGCTGCTTCAGCTCCAGCGGTTCGGTGAAGCGGGGGTGGAAGCGCCGCAGGTAATGGGCCGGGGCGTAGATCTCCACCGGCTTGGCCCCGGCCAGCATGGGCAGGAAGAAGGGGTTGGGGCGCGACCACGTGTAGCGCACGGCGGCGGCGTCCAGCACCTCGAACTTGGGCGCCTCCCCGGCCACCAGCATCTCCGGCGGCGGCCCGCCGGGGGAGCGCTTGGCGTTGTTCGCCATGTCCTCCCACCAGTAGCGGAAGTCCTCCGCCGTGAAGGGATGGCCGTCCGACCAGCGGTGGCCGCGGCGCAGCGTGAAGGTGAAGATCCGCCCCTCCTCGACATCCACCCGCTCCAGGATGTCGGGCACGATGCGCAGGTTCGGGGTCAGCGCGACCAGCCGGGCGTAGCTGTAGACGTAGATCAGCCGTGTGTCCTTGGTCCGCGCCATCAGCAGGCGCAGGTCGCCGCCATGGCGCCCCGGCGACTGCCAGGGGCGGTCCATCGGCTCGACCAGCGGGGTGAGCGGCAGCCGCTTCTCCACCGGCGGCAGCGATCCGGCACCGACCGCGTTCGCCAGCATCGGCGTCTCGACCGCGTCGAAGGCGCTGAGACCCAGGAAGGCGAGAAGGAGCAGGGCACGTCGCCGCCATTCTCCCTCACCCTTCCCTCTCCCCGGGGGGGAGAGGGTATTGGGCATCAGAGTGGGAACAGTCCACATCATCACGCCACCTCCCGCACGCGGATGGAGGCGTCGGCGCGCACGCAATGGCCGCCGCCGAGATCGACCAGATGGGGCTGGTGGTCCGCGTCGATGGTGAAGGGGGCCGGCCAGCGCGCGGGGTCGGAGGCGCGGCCCTCCTCCAGGTCGGTCAGCGACAGCGGGCGGCTGGGGTCCGGCTCCGGAACGGCGGCCAGCAGGGCGCGGGTGTAGGGGTGGACCGGGTTGCGGAACAGATCCTCGCGCGGGGCCGACTCGACGATCCGCCCGCGGCACATCACCAGGATGCGGTCGGCCATGTAATCCACCACGGCCAGATTGTGGCTGACGAACAGGTAGGTCAGGCCGAGCCGTTCCTTCAGGTCCTTCAGCAGGTTCAGCACCTGCGCCTGGATCGACACGTCGAGCGCCGACACCGGCTCGTCGAGCAGAAGAAGCTCGGGCCGCAGGGCCAGCGCGCGGGCGATGCCGATGCGCTGGCGCTGGCCGCCGGAAAAGCTGTGCGGGTAGCGGCGCAGATGCCGCGCGTCCAGCCCGACCAGCCCCATCAGCTCCTTGACCCGCGCGGCGCGCTCCGCCTCGTCGCCGATGCCGTGGATGACCAGCGGTTCGGCGATGATCTCGAAGACGGTCATGCGGGGGTTCAGCGAGCCGTAGGGGTCCTGGAAGACGAACTGCACCTTGCGGCGGAAGGCGGTCAGGGCCGCACCCTCCAGCCCCAGCACGTCGACGACCCGGCCATGGTCGTTGAAGCGGACGCTGCCGGCGTCCGGGGTCAGGGCGCGCATCAGGATCTTCGACAGGGTGGTCTTGCCGCAGCCTGATTCCCCGACCAGCCCGACGCATTCGCCGCGCGCGATGGCGAAGCTGACATCGTCCACCGCCAGCGTGCCCGCCCCGGCCTTGGCGCCGAACCAGCCGGCCTTGCGCGCCCCGTAGCGCTTGCGCACCCCCTCCACCGCCAGCAGCGGCCCCGCCGCGTCGGCGCCGGGCGGCCAGGGCCGGTGGTCCTTCTCCAGCAGGCTGCCGCCCTGCGAGGTGATGGAGCGGATCGGCACCAGCCGTTCCCCCGGCGCCATGTGGAAGCGCGGAACGGCGTTCAGCAGCGCCTTCAGATAGGGGTGGCGGGGGTCGGCGAAGATGTCCTCGCGCGTGCCGGACTCCATGATCCGCCCGCGGTGCATCACCACCACCTCGTCGGCGAGGTTGGCGACCACCCCCAGGTCGTGGGTGATGAGCAGCACGGCCATCCCGAGATCGGCCTGGAGATCCTTGATCAGCTTCAGGATCTGCGCCTGGATGGTGACGTCCAGCGCGGTCGTCGGCTCGTCGGCGATCAGCAGGGCGGGGCGGCAGACCAGCGCCATGGCGATCATCGCGCGCTGGCGCAGGCCGCCCGACAGCTCGAACGGGTAGGTGTCCAGCGCCCGCTTCGGGTCGGGGAAGCGCACCCGGCGCAGCATGTCCTCGGCCTGCGCGCGGGCCTGCCGGGCGGTCACCCGCTGGTGCAGCCGCACCGCCTCGCCCACCTGGTCGCCCACCGTGTGCATGGGCGACAGCGAGGTCATCGGCTCCTGGAAGATGATCGAGATGCGGCCGCCGCGCAGCGCCCGCATCGCCGTGCCGTCGGCCTTCAGCCCGGCGATGTCGACGGGGCCGACGCCATCGTTGACCAGCCCGTCGTCGAACAGGATTCTTCCGTCCGCAATGACGGCGTTGCGGGGCAGGATGCGCAGGATCGACTGCGCCGCCACCGACTTGCCCGACCCGGATTCCCCGACCAGGGCGACGGTGGAGCCCGCCCGCACCCGGAAGGACACACCGCGCACCGCGTGGACCACGCCGCCCGGCACCTGGAAATCGACCTTCAGGTCCTCCACCCGGAGCAGCGTGCGGCTCATGGCGCCGGCCTCTTTTCGTTGGGGTCCTCCGGCGGCTCGATGCCGAGAGCGATCAGGTTGTCCACCGTCACCGGGGTCAGCGCCACGCCGTTGCGCCCGGCGGCGAGGGCGGCCTGTTCGATCACCGCGTCGAAGCCCTCCAGGGTGCTGTCGAAGCGGAGGGTCCTGCCGCCGCCGGTCAGCGCCGCCTGCATCCAGCCGTCGTCGCGCCCCCGCTTGGTGGCGTAGTAGCGCAGCTTCAGGCCGGACAGCGCGTCCCAGCGGACGGCGCCGCCGAGCGGCCCGTCGGCCCGCAGGCCCTCGCCGTCCATGGTCAGGCGGGTCAGCTGGCGTTGCAGGGTGCGCGCCGCGAAGACGGCGAACAGCAGCGCGCAGGCCGCCAGCGGCACGGCGATCCAGGGGGTGACGGGGAGGAAGGCCAGCGGCAGCGCCGTCAGCGCCAGCCCCGCCCCGGCCCGCGCGTAGTCGCCGGCCAGCGCCCCGGTGGGGTAGCGCATCTCCGCGATGGTCGGCGTCTCCCCGGTCGAGGATCGGGCCATGGGCAGCTCGGCCATGTCTCAGCGAGGTCCTTCTGCGGCGAACAGGGTATCGGCGGACAGCCAAAGGGCCGCCGGATGGCGGCGGGTCACGCTCAGGAAACGCGCGGTGAAGGCCCAGGTTTCGTCGTCCATCGCCAAATGATGAGTCAGCAGTCCGGTCGCCTCCGCCGCGTCCGCCGCGCCCAGCCGCCGGGCGCGCAGATGGGCGACCGCCATGCCCAGCGACTCCGCGTCGCCCAGGAAACGCTTGCCGTCCTTCCAAGCCACCGGGTCGATGTGTGTATTGACACACATCATGTTGACGGTTGACACACGTCGCGGCCCGAACACCGACAGGCCGGCGAAACCCGCCGCGGGCAGGCCCGCCGCGACGCCGGGGGCGATGCGGTTCCAGGGCGGCACCAGGACGGGCAGGGCGCGCGGCCCGAACAGGCGGTCCAGCACGTTCCGTCCCTCGGCCAGTTCGGCCAGCACGGCGGCGGCGGGCCGGGCCGCGCCAAGCTCCGCCTTCTTCGCGGGGAGAGCGGCGTGGTTGGCGTGCGACCAGCCGTGCTGAAGCACCGCGACGGCGGGGGCCGCGTCGGCAACGGGGGCGAGAGTGTCCTTGACGCCCGCCGGGATGACCGCCAGAGCCAGCGGCGCGCCGGTCTCGACGGACAGGGCGATCATCCGGTCAAGGTCGGGTGTCGGCTCGACGGCGTCGTCGTCGCGCCACCAGAGGGTGGCGGTGCGTCCGGCGGCGGCCCAGGCGTCCAACTCGGCAGCCAGTTCGTCCCAACCGGCGCGCGGCGGGCTGTCGGAAGGGGCGGTTGCGGTCACGGTCATCGCCTGTTCTGTTCCCTCTCCCTCTGGGGAGAGGGTTGGGGTGAGGGGGTTGCGCTTGTGCCGGACGTACCGCCTTGCGCACCCCCCTCACCCTCCCCTCTCCCCAGAGGGGAGAGGGTTAGAAGGACAGCGAACGCGGTGACCTCAGCATGGCCTCCGCACTGGAAAAATCCAAGCGTCTTGATTGGTTTAGCGCCGGTTGCCCAGACGATTGCCATGATGGGCGGCCACCGCGTCCAGCAGCAGCCGGGCGGTGGCGGCGGCGCCGTCCAGGCGCAGCGGGATGGCGGGCGGCGGGGGCAGGGCGAGCGCCCTGGCCACGCCCGCGGCCAGGGTGTCCGGGGTCAGGGTGGCCTCGTCGACCACGGCCAGCCGGCCCCGCTCCTCCAGCAGGCGGGCGCGGGTGGCCTGTTCCGTCTCGCTGCCTGCGGCGAAGGGGACGACCACCGCCCGGCAGCCGGCCTGGAGCAGGTCGAGCACGGTGTTGTAGCCGGCCTGGCTGATCGACAGGCGGCAGCGGCGGAGCAGGGCGGGGAAGTCGGGCCGCGCCCGTTCCACGACGGTGCCCGGCGGGGCATCGGCGGCGAGCGCGCGGACATCCGCCTCCGGCACGTCCGGCCCGGCCAGCAGGCGCCAGGGTGCGTCAAGTCCGGCGGGAGTTGACGCACGCACCGCCAGCGCCGCCCGCAGCAGCGGCAGGCCGACCGCCCCGCCGCCGACCGACACGACCACCTCGTCCGTTCCGTCCGCCGTTGCGGTGTCCGCGCCTTGCGGGGCCGCGACATAGCCGGTGTAGCGGACGCGGTCGGCGATCCGCGCGGCGGCGGGGAAGGTCGCCGCGAAGGGGATCAGCTCCGGGTCGCCATGGACCAGCACATGGTCGAACAGCCGCTCCACCGTCGAAACGGTTTCCTCCAGCCGCTCCGGCTTGGCCTTGGTCACCAGGATGTCGCGCACCGACGCGGCGGTGACCGCCCCGCCGGCCTTCGCGGCCTCCAGCAGCGGCAGAAGCTCGAACCGGAAGGCGCGGCGCCCGAAGGGGAAGGACTCGACCAGCAGCGCGTCGGGCCGCACGCGGTCGTGGGCTTCCAGAACCGCGGCGCGGCGCCGGGCGCGCCAGCCGTCGTCGATGGGCCGGCCGTGCTCGTCCAGCAGGGTCTTGAAGCTGCTGTCGGCGGCGCGGGCCGGGGGAAGCTGGACGATCTCCGCCGCCGCGCCGTAATCGATCCCCGGCACCGGATGCCCGCCGCGCAGCACCGTCACCGCGACGCCGGCCTCGGCCAGCCCGCGGGTGATCAGCGCGGCGCGCCGGTCATGGCCGATGCCCAGCAGATGCTGGACGTGGAAGAGAACACGCATGGGCCGTCCGGTCGCCGGAATTCACGTGGCCTGGGCGGCCAGGACTTCGCGCAGGCGCATGGTCGTCTGTTCCAGGCGGTGGGCCAGCGAGCGCATGATCTCCAGCCCCATTTGCGGGAAGTCGGCGATCATCTGGAGGAAATGGTCCTTCGGCACGCACAGCGCCTCCAGGTCGGTGCTGGCGCGGACCGTGGCGGTGCGCGGCACGTCGCACAGGATGGCGATCTCGCCGACGATCTCGTTCGACCCCAGCGTCGCGACGGCGAGCGGTCCGCCGGGGCCGGCGATGATCACCTCCGCCTCCCCGCGCAGCAGGATGTAGGCGCAGGTGCCCATCTCGTCCTGCTCGAACAGGATGTCGCCCGACCGGAAGCTCAACCGCTCGCTGGTGAAGGCGAGAAGCTTGAGCTTGGAAGTGTCGATGTTGGCGAACAGGGGAATCCTGCGCAGGCAATTGACTTCTTCGGCGATGCTCATGCCGTCTGCCTCCTCAACGCCGCCGGCTTTATTCGGCGGATATCAATTCATGCAACAACGTACCGGGCTTGTTCAACTCGTCGAAGCGGCCATGCTCGGCGATTCGACCGTCCTTCATCACAATGACTCGCTCGAACGCCCGTGCCAAGCCGGCTCGCTGCAGAACCCACACAAGACCACATCCCTTGCGTTCCCCGAGGATCGCGGAATGCACCTTGCTCTGGCTGCTGGTGTCCAGGCCGCTCGTCGCCTCGCTCAGCACCAGCAGGTCCGGGCGCTTCAGCAGGGCGCGGGCCAGCGCCGCCTTCTGGCGCTGCGCGGCGGACAGGCGCGACCCCGCCACCCCCACCTGATGGTCCAGTCCGACCTCCACGATGGTGTCGCGCAGGTGAAGCTGGTCCACCAGCTCCGCCACGATGCGGCCCACCTTGGATTGCACCTGCGCCTGCCCGTAGACCATCTTGCCGAACAGGATGTTGTCCTGGATGCTGGCCGCCGCGTTGTAGGCATCCGGGTCGAAGAAGGCGACGGCGTGCTTCAGGTCGGCCGGCAGGTCGCTGGCGAAGAGATGCCGCGCCTGCAGCAGCTTCTTTTCCAGGTCCGGGGTCATCAGGCCCAGACGGTGGCGGGCGCCGATCAGCTTGAAGGGCAGGGTCATCAGCCGCGTCCGTTCCTCCGGCCGCAGCACCCCCAGCCCTTCCTTCGCGGTGCGCGCCAGGATGGCCTGGTACTCCGGCAGCTCGGCGAAGCCGATGAAGGAGAACCGCTCGAAGAACTCGTGGCCGGGCGGCAGGCCGGCGAACAGCTCGACCATGGTCTCCGCCACCTTGTGGCCGGTCTCCAGGATGGTGTCGGTCAGCCCCACCTTGTCCAGCACATGCAACATATAGGGATTGGAGGCCAGCGCGTCAGTCTGGAAGATCGGACCGACCGGCGTGCCGAACAGCAGATTTTCCGCCAGCGTGGCGTTCATGGTGTAGCGGTCGGGGTCGAAGCGCTCCACCAGCCGTCCCAGATCCGGGTTGTTCAGCATCATGGCGCGCATGGCGTCGCGCGCCTCCATCACGCGGGCGGCCACGTCGGGGCGCCGCTCCGGATCGACGGTGCGGTTGAGACCCATCCCGTAGACGTCGTCCTGAAGGGAGACCATCGTCACCACGCGCAGGATGCGCGCCTTCAGATCCTCCGGCCCGTCGCAGCCGGCGGCGGCGTAGTCGATCCAGTCGGCGTGCACGTCGTCGGTGGCGTTGCCGGACAGCACCGACTCGGTCATCCGGTTCTTGCGCCGCTCCGCCGCCTCCTCACTCTCGCCGTTCTCGCGCAGCGGGCGGTGGCGCAGCCCGTAGACGAGATTTTCGTAGAGCGAGGCCGAGAACAGGTAGGGGGAGGCCCCGACATAGGCGGCGCGCCGCCCGGTGACGCTTTCCGGCAGTTCCGCGTAATCATGCTCGCCCAGCCGGATCTGGCCCGACGAAGGCAGCAGCACGCGCGCGGCGAGCTGCGCCAGCTCGTCCCGCCCCGAGCCGACGCCGATCAGCGCGGTGTGGCCGTCCAGCGGGATGTCGCAGGTCACCCCCTCCAGGATGGGCGAGCCGCCGTCCTCCCCGAACCCGACGTTGCGGAAGGACAGGCTGCCCGTGAAGGGAACGTCCTCCTCCTCGCGCAGCAGGCGTTCGGCCAGCAGGTCGGGGACGTGGAACTGCTCCACCACCTGCTCGTACTTGATCCGGTTGTCCTCCTTCTGCTGGTACCAGTCGAGGAGTTCCTTCCAAGGAGCGGCCAAGTCCTTGTAGGCGGCCAGCACCGCGACCAGCGCGCCGAAGGAGAGTTGGCCGTGGATCACCAGATATCCGCCGATCGAATAGAAGAAGAACGGGGTGAGCTGGTTTATGAAATTGTTCAGGAATTTGACAAAAAACTTTCTTTGGTAAATCTCGAAGCGGATGCGGTACACGTCACCCAGGCGGTGGCTGAGGTCGGCGAGATGCCACGACGCCGTGTTGTGGGTGTGGACCTCCTGGATGCCGGACACCGTCTCGCCGATGCGGTCGGCGATCTGGCGCATGGCACGTACGCGCTGTTTGCCAAGCTGATTGACCTTGCGCTGAAGCCGTGGGATGAGCCAGCCTTGGAACGGGTACAGCGACACCGCCGCTGCCCCCAGCACCGGGTCCTGGACGAAGATGAAGGCGATGTAGACCAGCAGGGTGCCGCCCTGGAACACCGGGATGGCGATGGCGTCCCCGATGAAGCCGCCCAGCGGTTCCACCTCGGCCGTGATCATGGGGATGATCTCCCCGGACGACATCTTGCGGAAGCGGGGCAGGGGGAAGCGCAGGACGCGCACGTACAGCTCGTACCGCAGGCGGCGCAGCATCCGCTCGCCCAGGCGGCCCTTGTAGGTGTTTATGACATACTTGAACGCGCCGTTGACCAGCACCAAAGTCAGGAACAGTCCGCATAGGACGAACAGGTAAGTCACCTGATCGAGATGGAATCCGAGGAAGGACTCAGGCAGCTTCTTCCCGGCAATCGCCTCGTTGACGATCCGCTTCGGCAGGTCGAGCGAGGCATAAAGGAAGGGGAAGGACGCCAGGGTCATCAGGGTCAGCATGATCTGCTGACGGACGCTGTGCCGAAGGATGAATCGGAAAATGCTGGATTCCATAGCGCCAATCTACGCAAGGGGACGCCGGTGCCGGGAGCGGGCAGACACCTTACCCCCTCTGCCGCCTGGCCGCTGAGGATATGGTGAGCCCGCAAGCGGTCCGCCGCCATCCCGGCGGCGGCACGGCGCACACCCGTTCATCGGCCAAGCCGCGGCCGGACACAAGAGGCCAATCGGGAGAGGTAGGAAGTCTATGAGCGAACGTCCGACCTCGGGCCGCGTGCTCATCTACAGCCATGACACGTTCGGCCTCGGCCATCTTCGCCGCTGCCGGGCCATCGCTCATGCGCTGGTGGAGCGCTACGGCAACCTGTCCGTGCTGATCCTGTCCGGCTCGCCGATCGTCGGCAGCTTCGACTTCCGCACGCGGGTGGACTTCGTGCGCATCCCCGGCGTCATCAAGCTGCGCAACGGCGAATACACGGCGCTGAACCTGCATCTGGACATCGACGAGATCCTGTCCATGCGGGCCTCGCTGATCCGCCACACGGCGGAGATCTACCAGCCCGACCTGTTCATCGTTGACAAGGAACCGCTCGGCCTGCGCGGCGAGGTGCGGGAGACGCTGGAGCTTCTGAAGGGCCGCGGCGTGCCGCTGGTGCTCGGCCTGCGCGACGTGATGGACGAGCCGGCCCTGCTCGCCCCGGAGTGGGAGCGCAAGAAGGTCCTGCCGGCGCTGGAAAACCTGTACGACGAGATCTGGGCCTACGGCCTGCCGCAGATCTGCGACCCGCTGGAGGGGATCGAGGTCCCGCAGTCGGTGCGCGACAAGATGGTCTACACCGGCTACCTGCACCGCACCGTGCCCCCGGCGGTCCCGCACGGCCCCGGCCTGCCGGACGAGCCCTACATCCTGGTCACCCCCGGCGGCGGCGGCGACGGCGAGGCGCTGGTCGACTGGGTGCTGCGCGCCTACGAGAGCGATCCCGGCATCCCCTACCGCGCCGTCCTGGTGTTCGGCCCCTTCATGCAGCCGGACCTCCAGGCCGAGTTCCTGGCCCGGGCGGAGGCCCTGCCCAACGTCGAGGCCACCGCCTTCGAGGCGCGGATCGAGCGGCTGATGCAGGGGGCGGTGGGGGTGGTCGCCATGGGCGGCTACAACACCTTTTGCGAGATCCTGTCCTTCGACAAGAAGGCGCTGATCGTCCCGCGCGAGGTGCCGCGGCGCGAGCAGACCATCCGCGCCGCCCGCGCGCAGGAACTGGGTCTGGTCTCCGTCCTGATGGACGACGGCGTGCGCGACGCCGCGGCGATGGCGGCGGCGCTGCGCCGGCTGCCCTGGCAGGCCCCGCCCTCCTCGGTGGTGGTGCCGGGCCTGCTCGGCGGTCTGGAGAGCGTCAACCGCCTGTCGGCGCGCTACCTGCCGGATTCGGCCTCGGCTCCGGCCCTGGGGCCGTCGCAGTCCCCTTGCGCGCCCGAACGCCGGATGGCCGCCGGGGACGCCGCGTGACCGTTGCCGTCATCGTCAAGGGCTGGCCCCGCCTGTCGGAAACCTTCATCGCGCAGGAGATCCTGGGGCTGGAGCGGCGGGGGTTGCGTCAACTGATCGTCAGTCTGCGTCAACCGACCGACAAGGCGGTGCACGAGCTGAACCGCCGCGTCACCGCCCCGGTGACCTATCTGCCCGAATATCTGCACGACGCGCCCGGCCGCGTGCTGCGCGCCCTGGCCGCGGCGCGGCGCCGTCCCGGCTGGCCGGCGGCGCGGGCCGCCTGGCTGGCCGACCTGCGGCGCGACCCCAGCCGCAACCGCGTGCGCCGCTTCGGCCAGGCCTGCGTGCTGGCGGCGGAGCTGCCGGCGGACGTCACTTGGCTGCACACCCATTTCCTGCACACCCCGGCCAGCGTCGCGCGCTACGCCGCGCTGCTGACCGGCCTGCCCTGGAGCTTCTCGGCCCACGCCAAGGACATCTGGACCTCCCCCGACTGGGACCTGCGGGACAAGCTGGCCGAGGCGCGCTGGGGCGTCACCTGCACCGCGCTCGGCCTCGCCCGCCTGCGCGCCCTGGCGCCGGAGCCGGACCGGGTGGAGCTGCTCTACCACGGCCTGGACTTCAGCCGCTTCCCCGACCCGCCGGACGCGCGCCCGGCGCGCGACGGGTCCGATCCGGCCGACCCGGTGCGGCTTCTGTCGGTCGGGCGGGCGGTGGAGAAGAAGGGCTTCGACCTGCTGCTCGACGCGCTGGCCCGCCTGCCCGCCGGGCTGCACTGGCGCTGGACCCACATCGGCGGCGGCGACCGGCTGCCCGCGCTGAAGGCGCAGGCGGCGGCGCTGGGGCTGGACGGACGGATCGACTGGCAGGGGGCGAAGGCCCAGGACGCGGTGATCGCCCAGTACCGCCGCGCCGACCTGTTCGTCCTGCCCTGCCGCACCGCGCGCGACGGCGACCGCGACGGGCTGCCCAACGTGCTGATGGAGGCGCAGAGCCAGGGGCTGGCCTGCCTGTCCACCCGCGCCGCCGCGGTGGCGGAGCTGATCGAGGACGGCGTCACCGGCACGCTCGTGGAGCCGGAGAACCCCGCCGCGCTGGCCGGCGCGCTCGAGTCGCTGCTCCGCGACCCGGCCCGCCGCGCGGCGCTGGGGGCGGCGGGTGCCGCGCGGGTGCGGCGCGACTTCGGCAGCGACTCGGGCATCGACCGGCTGCACGAGTGTTTCACAACTGAAAATAGCGAGACGTTTCTTCCATCCTTCGGAGGATGCTGTGCATTGCACGGCGGCTGACGACGGGATAGAGTGCGGCTTTGCTCCACCTTTGCGACGTCATGTCGAGTCTGTACAGCTCTTCCGAACCGGACACCCTTTCCTTTATCGACTTCGACGACGACAGGGACGCCGTGGCCACCAGCCACGAGCTGTCGCTGACGCGCAGCAAGCTGGGCGACATGCTCGACCTGCTGCCCGCCGGGCTGCTGATCCATCAGGAAATGGGCATCGTCTTCGCCAACCAGGAAGCCGCGCGCATCCTGGGCCAGAGCGGCGACGCCCTGGTCGGGCGCCATTTCCTGGACTTCGTCGAGGAATCGGGCATCGACGACCAGCGGGACGCCTTCCTGCGCTGCCTGCGCAAGCGGGAGCTGGTGCGGTCCCAGGACGGGGTGATGATGTCCGCCGACGGGCAGCGCACCTGCGTCCAGGTCAGCATGTCGCCCCTGCCCTGGGACGGGCTGCCGGTCATCTACGTCCTGATCAACGACGTGACGGCGCTGAAGGAGTCGGAGGAGCGGCTGCGCCGGCTCTCGATCACCGACTCCCTGACCGGCGTGTCCAACCGCCGCCACTTCGTCGAGGCGGCGGAGCAGGAGCTGGCCCGCGCCCGCCGCTATGGCCGGCCGGTCACCCTGCTGATGCTCGACCTCGACCATTTCAAGAGCATCAACGACACCCACGGCCACGCGGTGGGGGACGAGGCGCTGCGCGCCTTCACCGCCGCCAGCCGCGCCCTGCTGCGGGAGAACGACCTGCTGGGCCGCACCGGCGGCGAGGAGTTCGCCATCCTGCTGCCGGAGACCGACATCGCCGGGGCGCGCATGGTGGCCGAGCGCATCCGCCGCCGCACGGCGGAACTCGCCGTCCCGGCGGGGGACGAGACGGTGCGCTTCACCGTGTCGATCGGCGTGGCCTGCTGCGCGGCCGGGACGCGCGATGTGGACGCCATGCTGTCCAGCGCGGACGAGGCGCTGTACCGCGCCAAGGCCGCCGGGCGGAACCGGGTCGTCTGCGCGCGGGAACCGACCCCGTTCTGAGCGTCCTGTCCATCATGACCCCGGGGCCGCGATGCGCATCGCCTTCTACGCCCCGCTGAAATCCCCGACCCACCCGGTGCCCTCGGGCGACCGGCGCATGGCCCGGCTGCTGATGGCCGCGCTGGAGGGGGCCGGGCACGCGGTGACCCTGGCCAGCACCCTGCGCAGCTGGGACGACGGGCGCCGTCCGGGCCGGGCGGAGCGTCTGGCCGCGCTGGGCGCGCGCTGCGCCGACCGCCTGACGGCGCGCTGGCGGGACGACCCGCCGGACCTCTGGTTCACCTACCACCTGTACCACAAGGCGCCGGACTGGATCGGCCCGGCGGTCAGCCGCCGCTTCGGCATCCCCTATGTGGTGGCGGAGGCGTCCTTCGCGGCCAAGCGCGCCACCGGCCCCTTCGCCGCCGGCCACCGCGCCGCCGAGGCGGCGATCCGGCAGGCCGCCGCCGTCGTCACCCTCGCCGGCCACGACGCGGAGGGGGTGCTGCCGCTGCTGCAATCGCCGGACCGGCTGGTGCGGCTGCGGCCCTTCCTCGACACGCGTCCCTTCGCGGCGGCCGCCGCGGAGCGCGACCGGCACCGGGCGGAATTGGCGGCGCGTTACGGCCTGAACCCGGACGTCCCGTGGCTGCTGGCGGTCGGCATGATGCGCGGCGGCGACAAGGAACGCTCCTACGAGATTCTGGCCCAAGCCCTCTCTCCCTCCCCCGCCCAGCGGGGGAGGGCCGGGGTGGGGGCGAGTCCGCATCTGCTGATCGCCGGCGACGGTCCCGCGCGTTCCCGGATCGAGGCGCTGTTCGGGGGAGGCGCGCTTGCCCCCACCCCGACCCTCCCCCGCTTCGCAGGGGAGGGAGTCTTGTTCCTCGGCCAGCAAAGCTCTTCCGCCCTCACCGCCCTCTACGCCGCCGCCGACCTGCTGGTCTGGCCGGCGGTGAACGAGGCCTACGGGATGGCCCTGCTGGAAGCCCAGGCCGCCGGGCTGCCGGTGGTGGCGGGGCGGACCGGGGGAGTGCCGGACGTGGTGCGCGACGGGGTGACCGGCCTGCTGCCGCCGGTGAGCGACGCGGAGGCCTTCGCCGCCGCGGTCCGGGCGCTGCTCGACGACCCCGGGAAACGCCGCCGCTTCGGCGAGGCCGCGCGCCGCATCGCCGCGGCCGAGCACGATCTGAGCAACGCGGTGGCGGTTCTGGACGGAGTCGTCCGGCGCGCCGCGCGGAAAGGGACCCCATGACCGACCTCATCATCCTGCGCCACGGGCCGACCGCCTGGAACGCCGCGCACCGCCTCCAGGGCGGCATCGACGAGCCGCTCTCCGACGAGGGCCGCGCCCGAGTCGCGACCTGGAGGCTGCCGCCGGACGTGCTGGGCCACCGCTGGGTCGCCAGCCCGAAGCGGCGGGCCTGGGAGACGGCCCGGCTGCTCGGCCTCGACCCGGCGCCGGAACCGCGTCTGGTGGAGATGAGCTGGGGCGCGTGGGAAGGCCGCCTGCTGGAGGAGTTGCGGTCGAGCGGCGCCCTGACCGCGGACCGCGAGCGCATGGGCCTCGACTTCCGGGCGCCGGGCGGGGAGAGCCCGCGCGACGTGCAGGCGCGGCTGATCCCCTGGCTGGCCGAGGTGGGCGCGCGGGGCGTGCCGACCGGGGCGGTGGCCCACAACGGGGTGATGCGGGCGCTCTACGCGCTGGCCACCGGCTGGGACATGGTGGGCAAGCCCGCCCATCGCCTGACCGACGGCTGCGCCCACCGCTTCCGGGTCGCGGAGGACGGGACGCCGTCGGTCGTGGCGATGAACGTGCCTCTGACGGAGCGGTGACCCGGCGGATCACATGTCCGGATCACGGGGCCAGTTCACACGTCCAGATCAAACGGCCAGATCGACCATCACCGGAACATGGTCGGACGGCTTGGGCTCCCAGCCGCGGGCCTCGCGCAGGATGCGGTGGCCGGTCAGCGCGTCCTTCAGCGGCGGGGTGACCCAGATGTGGTCCAGGCGCCGGCCGCGGTCGGAGGCCGCCCAGTCCTTCGCGCGGTAGCTCCACCAGGTGTAGAGCTTTTCCGTGGGCGGAACGAAATGGCGCACCGCGTCCACCCAGCCGATGGACGCCTGCATCGCCGTCAGCTTCGCCACCTCCACCGGGGTGTGGGAGACGATCTTCAGAAGCTCCTTGTGGCTCCAGACGTCGTTCTCCAGCGGTGCGATGTTCAGGTCGCCGACCATGACCATCCGGCGGTCCGGGCTGCGCCGGGTCGTCCACCACTCGGTCATTTCGTCCACGAACTGAAGCTTGTGGGCGAACTTGTCGTTCTGTTCCGGGTCCGGAATGTCTCCGCCCGCCGGGATGTAGACGCTGTGCAGCTCGATCCCGCCGGGCAGTTCGGCGAAGACGTGGCGGCAGTCCTGCTTGCCGCACCAGTGCTGCACGTCGCGCGACGCGAAGGGCAGCTTCGACAGGATGGCGACGCCGTTGTAGCTCTTCATCCCGTGGATGTGGGCGTGGACGTATCCCTTCTCGGCCAGCGGGGCCATGGGGAAGTCGGTGTCGACGACCTTGGTCTCCTGAAGGCAGATGACGTCCGGCTGCGCCTCGTCGATGAGGCGCAGCAGCAGGTCCATCCGCATGCGGACGGAGTTGATGTTCCAGGTGGCGATGCGCATCGTCCGGTGATCCGTAATGGCGACGTCAGGCGATGGTGACGGCGATGGCGCCGACGCCCTCGACCGCGCCCTCCAGCCGGTCGCCGGCCACCACCGGGCCGACGCCCTCCGGCGTGCCGGTGTAGATCAGGTCGCCCGGCTGAAGCTCGACCAGGCCGGACAGGTAGGCGATGGTCTCGGACACCGACCAGATCAGGTCCGACAGGTCGCCCTTCTGGCGCAGTTCGCCGTTGACCGACAGCGTCACCGCCCCCTTGTCGGGGTGGCCGATGTCGGCGGCGCGGCGCAGCGTGCCGCAGGGGGCGGACTGGTCGAAGCCCTTGCCCATGTCCCAGGGCTTGCCTTCCTTCTTCGCCGCGTTCTGCAGGTCGCGGCGGGTCATGTCCAGCCCCACGCCATAGCCGTAGACATGGTCCAGCGCGCGCTCCACCGGGATGTCGCGCCCGCCGGTGCCGATCGCCACGACCAGCTCGATCTCGTGGTGCAGGTTGGCCGTCCTGGGCGGGTAGGGGATGGCGGTGCCGTCGGCGACGATGGCGTCGGCGGGCTTCATGAAGAAGAACGGCGGCTCGCGGTCCGGATCGGCGCCCATCTCGCGCGCGTGGGCGGCGTAGTTGCGGCCGACGCAGTAGATGCGGCGGACCGGGAACGGATCGCCGCCGGCGACCGGAACGGTGGGCTGGGGCCACAGGGGAATGGCGTAGGCCATGGCGCGCCTTTCTTTCGGAGGGGGTGCGGTTCGGGCAACCACCCTACCGGAAAGAGCCCCAGAAAAAAGCCCCAGCCGTTGGGCCGGGGCTTTGGCGCGAAGACGCCCGGCCTGGGGGGGACCGGGCGTCGGAAGCTCCGTTTTTGGAACCCGTCTGCGGCAGGGGAATGAACCGTCGGCGGGCAACCGCGCCGGCATGCCTGTTTCCGGGGGGTCCGGGGTCAGGAGCGCGATCACTTCATAGGGCTAGAGGTGGAGCCGCTTCCGGGTGGAACCAATGCGTAACGGGAATGGGTGCTATGCATTCGGAGCGGATTGTGTGGTTCTTGCTGACAAAATCGGCACCTGCCTGCATTTTACACGACCAATAGACCAGTCAATAAACGACGGCTTTCACGTTGACCGACATCGACCGCCCCACCCCCTCGGACCGGCGCACCCGCCAGCGTCCGAGCAAGACCGGAAAGATGGCCCTCGGCCCTCTGCCGGAGCTCGTCGGCTACAATCTGCGCAAGGCGCAGGTGGCCGTGTTCCAGAGCTTCCAGAACGCCGTGGCGCCCCACGACATGACGCCGGGACAGTTCGGCGTCCTGATCATGATCAAGGAGAACGAGGGCTTGTCGCAGTCCGACCTGGGCTCGGCGGTGGGCATCGACCGTTCGACCATGGTCGCGGTCATCGACCGGCTCGAGTCGCGCGGTCTGGTCATCCGGGCGCCCTCGCCCAACGACCGCCGCTCCTACGCGCTCCGCCTGTCCCCGGAAGGGGAGAAGCTGCTGGACGAGCTGATTCCGCGCATCCAGGCCCATGACAAGGCCATGGTGAAGGATCTCTCGGCCGAGGAGCAGGCGCAGCTCATCGACTTCCTCCGCCGCATCTCGCGGGCCGGCTGACGCCGATGGGTTGAGGGCGGCGTGCCCAATTCCTGGGCACGCGGCACCCGCCAATTGTTGACCTGATCTATTGTCCTGAAATCATATTTTCAGGAAAGGCGCCGCCGCGCCCGGTCGGCGGCGGCGCTTCCGAAGGCGCGCAGGATCGCCGCCGACAGCGGGTTCTCCCAGAACCGCCATTCCGGGTGCCACTGCACGGCCAGCGCGAAGGCCGGCGCCCCCGCCACCCGCACCGCCTCGACCAGCCCGTCCTCGGCCATCGCCTCCACGATCAGCCCGTCGGCCAGCCGGTCGATCCCTTGCACGTGCAGGGAATTGACGGTCACCGCCGCCTCGCCGCCGGCCAGCCTCTCCAGCACGCCGCCGGGGGTCAGCCGCACGCTGTGCGACGGCCCGTACTGCACGGCCAGCGGCGCCTCCTTGTCCTCGCGGTGGTTGGCGTAGCCCGGCACCTCGTGCACCCGCTGGTGCAGCGTGCCGCCCAGCGCCACGTTCAGCTCCTGGAAGCCGCGGCAGATGCCAAGAAGCGGCACGCCCATCTCCAGCGCGGCGCGGATCAGCGGCAGGGTGGTGTCGTCGCGCTCCGGATCGTGCATGGTGCCCGGCTCGCTGGGCGCCCCGCCGTAGCGGTGCGGCTCGACGTTCGACGGGCTTCCGGTGACCAGCAACCCGTCGAGCCGGCCGGCCACCTCGTCCATGTCCAGCGCCGTTCCCAGCGCCGGGATCAGCAGCGGCATGCCGCCGGCCCCGTCCGACACCGCGCGGACATACTTGTCGCCGACGACGTGGAAGGGATGCTCCCCCATCATGCGGGTGCAGGCGGGAACGCCGATCAGCGGCTTGCGGGTCATGGCGGGGACCTCCAGACAGGATTGCCAAACCGCTCCGGAAGGCGGCGGACAGGCGATTATGCGCCGCCGCCGCGCACCGCGCCAGAGGCCTGCCGCCAAGCACAAAGGAGATGCCGGGACAGAATTGTGTTGATTCGCATGCGAATTTGTCCCATATGCCCCCCTCCTCCGCGCCATCTGCGCGGAACATCTGCTGATGGGGGAGAACGATGGCGAAGACCGCTTCTCTCTTCCAATTGGGGATGGACTTGGGAAGCGATCCAAGGAAAGCCCAAACGGAAGGACAAATCTCCAACCGGACCAACGTGACTTCTGGTCCCTGGAAGGAATCCACAGACGACCGCAAGGATCATTTCATCGTCCGCGATGGCAAGGTCTGCGCCGGCACGCACCTGATCGTCGATCTGTGGGGCGCCGAACGTCTGGACGAGCTGGACCATGTCCGCTCCACGCTGATCGAGTCCGTGGAGGTGGCGGGGGCGACGCTCCTGCACATCCATCTGCATCATTTCACGCCGAACGGCGGCATCTCCGGCGTGGCGGTGCTCGCCGAGTCGCACATCAGCATCCACACCTGGCCGGAACGCGGCTACGCCGCGCTGGACATCTTCATGTGCGGCGACGCCCAGCCCATGAAGGCCATCCCGGTGCTGGAGCGCGCCTTCAAGCCCACGGGCGTGAAGTGCGACGAACTGCTGCGCGGCGAAACCGGGTCATGAGCGACTCCGGCTCCGGCTGGTACGACGAGACGCTGCACAAGGACGTGGCCCAGCGCCTGCGCATGGGCCGCGTCCTGCACCGCGATCGCACCGGCCTCCAGGACCTGGTGATCTTCGAGAACCCGGTCCTGGGCCGCGTGATGGCGCTCGACGGCGTCGTCCAGACCACCGAGGGCGACGAGTTCGTCTATCACGAGATGCTGACCCATGTGCCGATCCTGGCGCATGGGCGTGTCCGCCGCGTGCTGATCGTCGGCGGCGGCGACGGCGGCATGCTGCGCCGCTGCCTGGAGCACAAGGCGGTGGAGCGGGTGACGATGGTGGAGATCGACCGCTCGGTGGTCGACCTGTCCATCGCCCATCTGCCGTCGATCAGCGCCGGCGCCTTCGACGATCCGCGCACCGATCTGGTGATCGCCGACGGCTGCGCCTTCGTAAAAAATAAGGGCGTCAAGGAGACCACGGAGCGGTTCGACGTCATCATCGTCGATTCCACCGACCCCCACGGGCCGGGCGCCGTCCTCTTCACCGAGGCGTTCTACGCCGACTGCAAGGCGCGGCTGACCCCCGGCGGCGTGCTGGTCACCCAGAACGGCGTGCCCTTCCTCCAGCCGGGCGAGCTGAAGGACAGCCACCGGCGGCTCGGCCGGCTGTTCGGGGACGCGAGTTTCTTCGTGGCACCGGTGCCCAGCTACTACGGCGGCTTCATGGCCTTCGGCTGGGCGACCGACGACGCGGCGCTGCGCCGCCAGACGGCGGAGGCGATCCGTCCGCGCTTCGCCGCGGCGGGGCTGGCCACCCGCTACTACACGCCCGACATCCACGTCGCCAGCTTCGCCCTGCCGGCCTTCATGCTGGACGCGCTGAAGTAAGCCTGTCCCTGGGGCTCACGGCGGCTGGAACCCCGGCGGCTTGGCCGCCGCCGGGCAGGCGTTGGCGGGCAGGGTTTCCGAGTCCACGAACTGGGTGGCGGCGGCGACGGCGCAGTCGTCCGACGCGGTGACCAGATGGCCGGCGCTGCGGAAGACCAGATGCCGGCTTTTCGGCAGGGTCGCCGCGGCGCGCTCCGCCCAGTCCGGCGGGGTCAGCGGGTCGTAGGCGCCGGACAGCAGGAGCACCGGCACCGCGCTGGCCACCGGCAGCCGCTCCGACGCCTCCTGCGCGGCGGCGGGCCATTGGGCGCAGACGCGCCGGCCGGGATCGTCGGCGGTGACGGCCCCGTAGGGGGCGAAGCGGCGCGCGGCGTCGGCCAGCCGCAGCGGGTCGGCGGGGTTCACCGTCTCCCGGCATTCGATGGAGAACGCCATGCCCTCCGCCGAGTCGGGGTCGCCCAGCCAGGGGGCGGGCACCCAGTCGGTCAGGCGGTCGTAGCGCCCGCGCCACGCCCGTTCGATCAGCGCGGGCAGGCGGGGCACGCTCTCGCCCTCGGCCATCGCCTCCAGCAGGGCCGACAGGGCGGCGGCGCTGTCCATGCGCGCCCAGCGCGGAATCTCCGGATCGCCCACCGGCACGTCGACCGGGGCCTTGCCCAGCCGCTCCACCAGCTCCAGAAGATGGCGCTCCAGGTCCGGATAGGCGGCGCGGCACACGCGGTTGGCCGCGCAGTCGTCGAACAGCCGCCGGAACGCCCGGTGCACCAGCCAGGGCGCCTCCTCCGTCGCGTTGACGTCGGGCGGGTAGATGGAATCGAGCACCGCCGTGCGCACCCGCCCGCCATGGCGCCGCAGGATCTCCAACGCCACCCGCGTGCCGTAGGACACGGCGAACAGATTGACCCGCTGCGCGCCCAGCGCCGCGGCGACGTCCATGGCGTCGTCGGCGGCGATGGGGGTGGTGAACATGGCGCCGTCCAGCCCGTTGGCGGTGAAGCGGTCGCGGCAGGCGGCGATGGCCGTGCGCTCCAGCGCGGCGCGGCGGTCCCGCGACACCGGGCGCAGGCGGGGCGAGGCGCCCAGCACGTCCAGTTCCGGGCAGTCGGTGTCCGGCTCGGCCCGCCCGGCGCCGCGCGGGTCGAACAGAACGACGTGGCGCGACCGGCGGAAGCCGGCGGTCAGCGACCACCACACCTCCATCCGCTCCTCCACCGCCTCGCCGCTGCCGAAGGGGGAGGCGCCGGGGCCGCCCTCCAGGAACAGGACGGGGTCGGGGGACGGCTGCTTGGCGGTGGAGAGCAGGACGACGACCGGCAGGCGGAAGGCCCGCGCCGCCGGCCGGTCGCGCCGGTCGGGCACGCCGACGGTCCCGCACAGCGCGGCCTCGCCCTCCGGCACGGAGAACCAGCAGGGGCCGGGCACGAAGCGGGGGTCGGCCTGGGCCGGCACCGGAGCCAGCGCCACCGCCAGCAGGGCGGCGGCCAGGGTCCCGAACCACCGATGATGGGCGCGTCTCGTCACGCGGGTCGATCGTCCTCAGCAGCGAAAGGGCGGGCGGGGATCGGCCGGGCGATGGCCCTTCCAGCGGTCCCACCACTTTTGATGCTTTCTCTTTGGCCCAGCGGGGCGGGCTTGTCCAGGACAAGACGGGTCCTGTCCGTCCGCGCCCCCGCGGCCTCACCCCCGCGACGAGCCCATCCGGACGGCGCCCCGCTCCGCCGGCTTGGCGCGGCTCCGCTCGCGCCACAGGGCAGGGATGGCGAGGCTGGCGACGCTGGCGAGCAGCAGGACCGCCTTGGTGAGCTGGTTGAAGGGGCCGCCGAACAGGTCGATCAGCAGGATCGCGTAGGCGACCAGGACGTGGAACAGATAGACCTGCAGCGAGTGCCGCCCCAGCAGCCGAAGGAAGGGCAGGTTGAACAGCGCGGTGAGCAGCCGGGCGGTGCCGGCGGCGACCGGGTGGGACGACCGCGGCCCGGCGATGAGCAGCCAGGAGACGACGTAGGCCAGCGCCGCGAAGTTCGCGAGGTAGACGAGGCTGAACTCGGTGCGGTCGACGTAGCGCAGGAAGCGCTCGCCGACGGCCGGGCCGACCAGCTCATGGACGAAGGACAGGTGCCAGGCCGCGCAGACCACCACGGTGACCAGCGCCGGCACCAGCCAGGGCGGCCGCTCGACCGGGAACCAGCGGTCGGCGTCGAAGCGGCCCCGCTGCACCGCGCTGCCGATCAGCAGCCCGGCGACGTAGAGCACCTGCCAGGCGAGCGGGTTGAACGGCCCGCGCACCGCCAGCCCGTCGCTGAGCCGCCCTAGCCCGTCGTCGAGCGCGCTCAGCACCGGGACGTGCAGGCCCATCTGCACGGCGGCCCACAGCGCGGCGCTGCCCAGCGCGACCTTGCGGGCATGGCCGTCGAGGATCAGGCGGAGCAGCAGCGGCGTCGCGGCGAGGTAGAGGATGTATTGGATCAGCAGATCCGTGAAGGTCGGGGAGTGCAGGAGGAGCGCGCTCGCCAGGAGGGTGCCGGGCTCCAGCCACGCCAGATGGCCGAGAAATCCGCCCAGCGGCTCCCGCGCGCCGGGGACCAGCACCACCATGGCGGTGACCAGCGCGATCACCAGCATGGTCGAGACGTACAGCTCGCGGGCGCGGGCGAACAGGCGCCGCCGGGCCGCCTCGGGGGAGCGCTGGGTCCAGACGCGGGTGTAGTACATCCCGGCGACGATGCCCGACAGCAGCACGAAGCCCTGGGCGTCCTGCACATAGCCGAGTTCGGCGTGGTTGACCTTGGCGAGCAGCACGCCGCCGGCCAGCACCACGTGGTTGACCATCATGAAGACGAGGAAATAGCCTCGCAGTCCGTCGAGCGTCGCGGAACGGCTCATCAGGCGGCACCCTGCGGCGGCGGCCGGGTGGCGGGGAAATCGGCCGTTCTCATCGGTGCGTGCCGCATCTGTGGCGTCTCCGTTGCTGGCGTCGGTGTTGGCGTGGCGCTCCTCGGGTCGCCCCATATTCGTCGTTAACGGATCGTTAATCCTTGGCCGAAGCCGTCCGGGAGAGCCTTTTCGAACAAAGGCTTCCCCGAACCGGTTCCGGAATCAGGCGTTTGGGCTTCAGGCGTTCAGGCCGCCGTCCACCGTCAGGGTGGCCCCGGAAATCTGCCGGGCCGCCGGGCTCGCCAGGAAGGCGACGGCCGCCGCCACGTCCTCCGGCTGGCCGTAGCGGCCGAGCGGCGTCTGCGAGCGCAGGATTTCGGAATGGGCGCCGTCCGACGGATTCATGTCGGTGTTCGTCGCCCCCGGCTGGACCAGATTCACCGTGATGTCGCGCGGGCCGAGTTCGCGGGCGAGGCCGTGCGTCAGGGCGATCTGCGCCGACTTGGTCATCGAATAGACGGTGACGCCCGGGGCGGTGATGCGGTCGGCGAGGCACGACCCGATGAAGACGATGCGCCCCCCCTCCTTCAGATGCCGGATGGCCGCCTGCGCGACGAGCACCGCGGCGCGCACGTTGACGTCGAGAAGCGCGTCGATGTCGGCGAGGCTCATCTCCGCGACCATGCCCTGGCGGGCGATGCCGGCGTTGTTGACCAGGATGTCGAGGCCGCCGAGCGCCTCCACCGTCCGGCCGACCAGGGTCGCCATGGCCGCCGGGTCGGCGCTGTCGGCCTGGACGGCGACCCCGCGCCGGCCCTTCGCCTCGATCGCCCGGACGACCTCGGCGGCGCGTTCGGCCGACCGCTCGTAGGAGATCGCCACGTCCGCGCCCTTCTCCGCGAGCGCCAGCGCGATGGCGGCGCCGATGCCGCGCGACCCGCCCGTCACCAGGGCACGCTTTCCAACCAGATCACCAATCGCCTCACCCATGACCCAACCTTTCTGTGTCGTTCGATACAAAAACAGCTAGAGGCGTTTGCCGCGTCGGTCAATGATTTTTGTGTTGATCGATACAGAATATGGACCACGGACGCCGAGGCCCGTTGCCCCCACGCGGCGGCGGGATTACATAGTGATCGATGCAGAAATCACGCCCGACACCGCCCGCGGACCACCGCACCGACACGCCGCCGCCCGCCCGCGGACGCGGACGGCCCCGCGCGTTCGACCGCGAAGCCGCCCTGACCCAGGCCACCCGCCTGTTCTGGAGCAAGGGCTACGAGGCGACCTCCATCGCCGACCTGACGGAGGCCATGGGGATCGCCTCGCCCAGCCTCTACGCCGCCTTCGGCTCGAAGGAGGCGCTCTACGTCGAGGCGGTGAACCATTACCGCAAGAGCTACGAGGGGCTGGTCTGGGGGCGGTTCGCCGCCGCCGGCACGGCGCGCGAGGCGGTCATGGCGCTGCTGATGGACTCGGCCGCGGCGCTCACCGGCTGCCGCGGCGACATGCCGCGCGGCTGCATGGTGACGCTCTCCGCGGTCGGCAGCGAGGGTCACGCCGAACTGGGCGAGGTGGTGCGGTCGGCGCGCGCCTCGGCGGTCGACATCCTGACGGAGCGCCTGACGCGCGCCGTGGCCGAGGGCGAAATTCCGGCCTCGGTCGACCTCCACGCGCTCGCCCGTTTCGTGCAGACGGTGCAGGCCGGCATGTCGATCCTCGCCCGCGACGGCGCGGAGCGCGCCGAACTGGAAGCCGTGGCCGAGGTCGCGATGCTGGGCTGGGACGCCCGCGTCGGCCGCCGCCCACCGCCCTGAGCGTTCCGGACGCGTCCGGCATCGCCCGGCCGCGAGGCGGCTTCGCCGGTTCCGGCGTGAACAGGCGAAGCCGCCTTGGTTTCCGTCAGTCGCGTTCGATCACATCTCGCCAGTGGCGATAAAGCCCCGCGACATCGCCGCTGGTCAGGATCGGCATGGCGACCTGCAACTGGTCGTCGGACCAATCCCACCACCTCATCTCAAGCAGCATCGCGATGAGATCGTCCTCGAAGCGCTTCCGGATCACTCGGGCGGGATTGCCGCCCACGATCGCGTAAGGCTCGACGTCGCGCGTCACCAGAGCTCTCGTGCCGATCACCGCGCCATCGCCGATGGTGACGCCGGGCATGACGATCGCCTCCGAACCGATCCAGACGTCATTGCCGACCACCGTGTCGCCGGCAGGCCGATAGCCATTCCGCGCGCCGGCGAACGACGGCACCTCGGGCATCCAGAAGAAGGGAAACGTGCTGATCCAGTCGTTCCTGTGGCCTTGGTTGCCCGCCATGATGAAGGCCGCGCCAGACCCGATCGAGCAGAAGCTGCCGATCACCAACCGGTCGACACCGTCATCCGGGAGAAGAAACCGGGCGCAGTCATCGAAACTGTGGCCATGATAATAGCCGGAATAATAGCTGTACCGGCCGACGATGATGTTCGGGTTGGTGACCTGCTTCTCCAGCAACATGCCCTTGAACGGGCTTTCGAAGACGTTTTCCATGACGTTGCTCACTGCATGTGAGCCGCCGATCCGGCGGCTTTCCGCCTGCACACGGGCGCAGACACACACCGCGGGCTCCCCTCCGGGGCGCGCGCGTTCAGGCTCTCCGCGTCAAACGCGTCAGAGCACGATGCAGGTGGTACTTGGGCTCGCCTTCATGACGGGACTCTATACGGCGGGAAAAGCGGATCGCCAAGGGCGGAACCGCAGGGTTGCCCGGATGCACGAATGTCGGCACAGCCCAACCGCTTGGTCCGACAGGGCTGAATCAGGCTTGACGGAAATCATCCGATAGCGGATTAATTGCTCCTCTGCACCAAGGAGAGGAGTCATGCAGACCTTGTGGAACGCCCTGCTGCGGCAGTGGCTGGACACCGCCGGCGACGACGCCGGGGTGGAGACGTTGAGCGCCCATCTGCGGCGCGACATCGGGCTGGACGGAACCGAAGCGGGCTATGGTCCGGCCCAACACATCCGGGAGCGGAACCTTTCGGATGCCCGGTCATTTTTGACGTTGCAAGCGTATCGCTGACAGGCGATACCCGATCCTGCGGTTTCCCTTCGGGGCCGCGCCTTCCTTCAACCCACGGAGACCACGATGAAAGCCATCGTATCCACCATCCCGAATCGCCGACAGGGCGATTGGTCCAACCATACCACCCAGCGAGCTACCGGCTCCCTTCTTCAACCTTGCGCATTGGAACGCGAATTCCGGATATCGAGAGGAAGCCATGTGTGTCTTTTTGGGGTTTTGCGGTCGTTCGGTCTTCGTTGAGCACGCCCACTGGGCCTCTCCGGATCGTTTTTTCGACGCCCGGCGGGATAACGGGGAATTCGTGGTATGGCTTGGACGCCTGAACATCATCTACACACCGGCCCGATGGGGTCCTCGCTCGGGGAGGGTCGCTGATGCCGGCCCACGTTCGCGCTGACGAGGTGACCACCGTCGTCCATGTGCTCGAGGCGTTTCGCAAGCTCGATCCCGACCTGCCGATCCAATACGCGCTGTCCTTCATGACGATCGCGGGGAACGAAGGGATTTCCATCGGCGAGCTTGCGGAACGCCTGGGCATCGCCCAATCCTCCGCGTCGCGCAACGTCGCCGCGCTCAGCCGCTGGCACAGCTTCGGGAAGGCCGGACTCGACCTCGTCCAGGCCCAGGAAGACCCGCGCGAACGCCGCCGCAAGATCGTCACGCTCACCGACACCGGCCGCGCCTTCCTTGAGGAGCTGCGCGCCATCGTGAAGCCGACCGTCCACACCCCGTCCGAACCGCGCCGCGCCCGTTCGGCCTGAAGCACCCTGCCCATCCGTTGTGTTTGGTCAGCGGCGCTTGACCGGGGTGGCCTGTCCTGCCACACCACCCCCGGACCCACCGACGGACGCGCGCGCCATGACCTCCTCCGCCTGCCCCTGCTGTTCGGGCCTTTCCTTCGACACCTGCTGCGGCCCGATCCTGGCCGGCGCCCCCGCTCCGACGGCCGAGGCGCTGATGCGGTCGCGCTACACCGCCTTCGTGCGCCACGACCTCGACCATGTGGAGCGCACCCACGCGCCGGAGATCCGCGAGGACTTCAACCGCGCCGAGGCGGAGCGGGTGGCCGACGAGTGCGACTGGCAGCGGCTGGACGTGCTGCGCGCGACGGAGGAGGGCGACGAGGGCACCGTCGAGTTCCTGATCCACTTCCGCCGCGACGGCCAGGACATGCGCCATCACGAGCGCGCGTCCTTCCGCCGCGTCGATGGCCAATGGCTCTACAGCGCGGGCGAGGTGAACCCGAAGGGCGAGCCGCGCCGGGTCGTCAAGGTGGGCCGCAACGAGCCCTGCCCCTGCGGGTCGGGGAAGAAGTTCAAGGCCTGCTGCGGCCGGTAGAGGCCGGACGGGGACCCGAAGAATGGAACCGCGCTTCGCCTGCACCGCCTGCGGAAAATGCTGCCACGGGCTGCTGCCGCTGACGCTCAAGGACGCGGTGGCCCACGCCGTCCGCTTCCCGCTGGCGCTGGTCTGGACGGTGGTGCGGTCGAACGCGAAATCCTACGACCTCGCCGCCCGGCTGGGCACGACCGTGCGCCTGCCCAACCGCAAGACGGTGGCGGTGCTGATCCAGCCCTCCGCCTATCTGCCGAACCATTTCCCCTGCCCGGCGCTGCAGGCCGACAACCTCTGCGGCATCCACGCCGACAAGCCGTCGCGCTGCCGGACCATGCCCTTCTACCCCTACCGCGAGGAAAAGGATCAGGCCGACCTGCTGGTCCCGCGCAAGGGCTGGGAGTGCGACGTTTCGGCGGAGGCGCCGGTCGTCTACCGCAACCACGCCATCCTCGACCGTACGGACTTCGACCGCGAGCGCGCCGACCTGCTGGAGCAGGCGCCGGTCATGCGGATCTACGCCGATTATGTGCTGAAATACATGCCGTGGATCGTCAACGATCTGGCGAAGATGGCCGCGGCCCCGGCGGGGGGAAAGCTGGTCACCAGCCTGTCGTCCTTCCTGACGGCGACCCGGCGGACCGACGCGCGGGAACTGGCGGCGGCCCAGGCGCCGCTGATGCAGGCGATGGCCGAGCGCACCCGGAGCGATCCGGCGCTGGCCGAGTTTTACAAAAACTACGCGGGCTGGGCGAAGGAGATGGAGCGGCTGGCGCAGCGGGCGTGATGGGGTGTGCGCTCCGTCGCCAGACAACAGGGTCTTCACGGATTTCGCGGATTTGAACACGGATTTCGCGAAATCCGTTTATCCGGTCCATCCGTGCCAAAATCCGCGAAATCCGTGAAAGATCAGTACCTTTTCAATCAGGCGGCGATCCCCAGCCCCTGGCGCAGCAGCCCGACCAGCCGGCGCACCGCCTGTTCCTGCTGGTCCAGCGTCAGGCCGGAGCGGCCCGGCTGGTCGGCGACCTGCTCCGGCAGCGGCGGCAGGTGGATGAAGCCCATGGGAACGTCGAGGTCCGCCGTCTCGATCGCGTGGCGGGCTCGGTAGAACAGGTGGTTGCAGACGAAGCCGCCGGCGTGGTCGCTGAAGGTCACCGGCAGGCCGGCGATGGCCAGCTCGCGGACCAGCGTGGGGACCGGCAGGGTGGAGCCGTAGGCGGTCGGCCCGTCCGGCTCGATGGCGTCGTCGGTGCGCACCACCCCGGCGTTGTCGGCCTGCTCGCTCTCGTCGCGGTTCCAGGCCAGCCGCTCGATCTTGATGTATTCGGACCCGGCCGCCAGCCCGAAGCACAGGGCGGCGGCGGGCTGGTGCTCCTCCAGCAGGGCGGCGAAGGCCGCGCCGCAGGCGTCGTATTCGACGGGCAGCACCGCGGTGACGACCCCCGGCTCGCCGGCCAGCCGCTCCATGAGGAGCGCCGTCGGGTTGACGGCGTGATCCCCGAAGGGCTGGAACCCGGTGAGCAGGATGGGAGCCGTCACGGCGGACGCCTTTCGGTCGTGAAGTTAGGGACGCAGAAGGCCGATGATGTCCTTCACGCCGTTCAGGTTCGCCTCGGCGATGGCCGCCGCGCGCTCGCCGCCGCGGCGCAGCAGGCGGTCGATCTCCGCCTTGTCGTCCAGAAGCTCCTTCATGCGGGTGGTCATCGGGGCCAGCTTGGCGACCGACAGGTCGACCAGCGCCGCCTTGAAGCCGGAGAACTGGGCGCCCGCGAACTGCTGCACCGTCTGCTCGCGCGTCTGGCCGGACAGGGCGGCGTAGATGGTCACGAGGTTGTCGGCCTCCGGACGCTTCTCCAGGTCGGTGACATTGTCCGGCAGCGGCTCCGGATCGGTCTTGGCCTTGCGGATCTTCGTCGCGATGGTGTCGGCGTCGTCGGTCATGTTGATGCGCGAATATTCGGACTCGTCCGACTTGCTCATCTTCTTGGTGCCGTCGCGCAGGGACATCACGCGCGTCGCCTCGCCCAGGATCTGCGGCTTGGGCAGCGGGAAGAACTCGGTGTCGTAGCGGCGGTTGAAGGCGCCGGCGATGTCGCGGGCCAGCTCCAGATGCTGCTTCTGGTCCTCGCCCACCGGGACGTGGGTGGCCTTGTAGAGCAGGATGTCCGCGGCCATCAGCACCGGGTAGGAGTAGAGGCCGAGGTTGGCCATGTCCTTCTGCTTACCGGCCTTCTCCTTGAACTGCGTCATGCGGTTCAGCCAGCCGAGCGGCGTGTGGCAGGAGAGGATCCAGGCCAGCTCCGAATGGGCCGGGACGAAGGACTGGTTGAAGAGGATGTTCTTCTCCGGGTCGATGCCGGCGGCGATGTAGGCCGCGGTGACCTCGCGGATGTTGTTGCGCAGGACCTCCGCGTCCTGGTCGATGGTCAGCGCGTGCAGGTCGACGACGCAGAAGATGCACTCGTAGCTGTTCTGCAGCTCGACCCAGTTGCGCAGCGCCCCCAGATAGTTGCCGAGGTGAAGCTGCCGGGTCGGCTGCATGCCGGAGAAGATGCGGTTCACGGGAGGACTCTCGCTCGAAACTTCTGGAAGGCGGCTGTTATCGCGCCGGAACCGGGCGGGGTCAAGACACGGGCGGCTCCAATTCCGGGGTGTCCTTGCGCAGGAAGCCCTTCAGGTCGGCCAGATCGGTGGCGCCGGTCAGCTGCGCCAGCGTCCCGAACACCGCCACGCCGCCGCCGACCAGCAGGGCCAGCGCCCCGAAGCGGACCAGGGTGGAGGCCGCCTCCAGCCCCGGCGCCAGCAGCGCCGCGCCGGCCAGCAGCGCCGCCCCCATGCCCAGCGCCGCCGCGGCGATGCGCGGCGCGCGGCCGAGGAAGCGCCCGTCCAGCTGCAGGAATCCCCGGCGGTGCAGCGCATGGGCCAGCAAGGCGAGATTCAACCAGGCGGTCAGCCCGGTGGCCAGCGCGATCCCGACATGCCCCAGCACCGGCATCAGCGCGATCCCCAGCGCCAGATTGGCGAGGGTCACCACCACGGCGACGCGCACCGGGGTCGCCGTGTCCTGGCGGGCGAAGAAGGCGGCGTTCAGCGCCTTGACGATGACATGGGCGGGGATGCCGATGGCGTAGGCGGCCAGCGCCCAGGCCGTCGCCTGCGCCTCCGCCGGGCCGAAGGCGCCGCGCTCGAACAGCACCGACACGATGGGCGCCCCGGCCACCCCCAGCGCCACCGCCGCCGGCAGGCCGAGCAGCAGACTGAACTCCAGGGCGCGGCTGAGGTAATGGCGGACCGTCCGCTCGTCCCCCGCCGCGGCGTGGCGGGCGAGCACGGGAAGCAGGGCGGTGCCGATGGCGATGCCGATGACGCCCAGCGGCATCTGGTTCAGCCGGTCGGCGTAATAGAGGAAGGACACCGCGCCCGACGGCAGCAGCGAGGCCAGCACGACGTTCAGGAACAGGTTGATCTGCATGACCCCGGCGCCGATGGCCCCCGGCCCGACCAGCCGGAACAGGCGGCGCATCCCCTCGGTCATCCGCGGCAGGGTCAGGCGCAGCGTCACCCCCGCCGCCCGGCAGGCCCAGCCCATCCAGACCAGCTGCACCACCCCCGACAGGGTCACCGCCGCGGCCATCGCCCGCCCCGGTTCCAGCCCCAGCCGCGGCGCGGTCAGCAGGGCTGCGATCAGCGTCAGGTTGAAGGCGATGGGGGCGGCGGCGAAGGGGCCGAAGCGGTCCAGCGCGTTCAGAATCCCGCCCAGCAGGGCCACCAGCGAAATCAGCGTCAGGTAGGGGAAGGTCAGCCGCGCCATGTCGACGGCCAGCGCGAACTTCGCCGGCTCGTCCACGAAGCCCGGTGCCAGGACGTGCATCAGGGCGGGCATCGCCAGGATGGCCAGCGCGGTGAAGGGCAGCAGCACCGACAGCAGGATCGCCAGCGCCTGCTCGGCGAAGGCCACCGCGGCGGCGCGGCCGTTGCGCTGAAGCTCCGCCGCGAACAGCGGGACGAAGGCGACGCTGAAGGCCCCCTCCGCGAACAGGCGGCGGAAGAAGTTCGGCAGCTTCAGCGCCACGAAGAAGGCGTCGGCCACCGGCCCGGCGCCGAGCACCGCCGCGGTCAGGATGTCGCGGGCGAAGCCGGCCAGCCGGCTCAGCAGGGTCAGGCTGCCGACGGTGGCGATGGCGCGGGCGAAGCTCATCCGCCGACCGCCGCATTCGGCGCCAGTTCCCGCGGCAGCGGTGCCAAACAACCCGCAAAAGTTTGATTATTCTCTACTTTTTGTATCATTGGTCGCCGGTTTGTCCATTGAAGGGGGAGGTCGGCTGGCGCATAATGACCTTTAGGCAGTGTTTGAGGTCGGCAGTGCGACGATGGATCGCTTTTCCGCGGGGGATGGAGGCCCGTCTCGTTCTTCCCGCCGTTGCGGTCGCCGTCGCCATCGCGGCGCTGTGGTGGACGCTGCTGACCCGCATCGACCGCGAGGAACGCTTCCTCGACCAGACGACCCGCCAGCACACGGCGGCGATGGCGCAGCTGGTCGAGGAACAGGCCATCGCCACCTTCCGCCGGCTGGATGATCTTCTGATCGACCTCGCCTCCCATGTCGAAAAGGACATTCCGCTCCTGATTCCCACCCGGCGGTCGTTCGAGGAAGGGCTGGCCGCCTCCATCCGGATTTACGATGCGCACGGCTGGCTGTCCATGGGCTTGGGACGGACCACCACCCGCAACCCGGTGCTGGAGTGGGAGGAGTTCGCCCGGCACAAGTCCGGCGTCCACCGCAAGGGGAACCAGAAGGGCTTCGTCATCGGCCTGCCCTTCGTCAGTCCGGGCACGTCGGACGTGTTCATCCCGGTGTCGCGCCGTCTGGAGGGGGCGGACGGGATGTTCCGCGGGGTCGCCGTGATCGACGTCCCGGCGGAGATCTTCTCCCGTTTCTACGGGCGGCTGGACCTGCCGCACGACAGCTCGGTCGCCATCGCCCGCGCGGACGGCCCCCTTCTGGCCCGCCAGGCCCTTCAGGACCAGGTGTTCGGGCGCAGCTTCCGCGGCTCCGGCCTGTGGCCGGAGGCCGGCAGCGGAACGGTCCAGCATCACCGCGTCGTCAGCCCGGTGGACGGGGTCGAGCGCATCTACGCCTTCCGCGCCTCCGCCGACTACCCGCTCATGACGGTGGTCGGCGAGTCGGTGGAGACGGTGTTCGGCGCGTGGAGGCAGAACCGCTTCGTCTCGATCGTCTGGGCCGCCGCCACCACCGCGGTGATCCTGCTGTTCACCACCGCCTTCCTGGTGGAGCTTCAGCGGCGGCGTCACGGCGACCGGGCGCTGCGCATCCGCAACCGGGCCATGGAATGGAGCGGCGACGGCATCCTGATCGCCGACGCCACCCGGCCCGGCGTGCCGGTGGTCTACACCAACCCCGCCTTCGCCCGGCTGATGGGGATCGCTCCCGGCGCCGCCGACGGGCGCGCCGCGCGGGAGGTGCTGGCCGGCCTGATGGGGGACGAGTCGGGGCTGTGCCCGCTGTGCGACGGCGCCGAGGACGCCGGGGACATGAGCGCGGAGTTCCGGCGCGGGGGCACCGGTGCGGCCGGCGGTGCGCCGGAGGTCTGGCTGGAGCTGCGCGCCTCGCCGGTGCGCGGCCCCGGCGGGAGGCTGGTCAGCGTGATCGCCACCGTCCGCGACATCACCGAGCACAAGACCGCCCAGGCCGCGCTGGCCGAGGCGCGGCGGGAGGCCGAACGGGCCAACATCGGCAAGTCGAAGTTCCTGGCGGCGGCCAGCCACGACCTGCGCCAGCCCGTGCAGTCGCTGATGCTGCTGATGGAGGCGCTGTCCACCCGCGCCACCGACCCCGCCATGCGCAAGATCCTGACGACGATGGACCGCGCGCTGGGCGCCCTGAAGCTGCTGCTCGACGGGCTGCTGGACGTGTCGCGGCTGGAGGCCGGGGCGGTGGAGCCGAAGCGCGCGGTCTTCCCGGTGACGGAGCTTCTGGACCGCATCGCCGCCAACAGCCGCCCGGTGGCGGTGCGCAAGGGGCTGCTGCTGCACATCATACCCTGCGGCGCCCATGTGGACAGCGACCCGATGCTGCTCGGCCGCATCCTGCAGAACCTCGTGGAGAACGCGCTGCGCTACACCAACCGCGGGCGCATCCTGGTCGGCTGCCGGCGGCGCGGCGCGGTGCTGCGGATCGAGGTGTGGGACACCGGCATCGGCATCCCCACCGACCGGCAGGAGGACATCTTCCAGGAGTTCGTGCAGGTCGGGAACGCCAGCCGCGACCGCGACCAGGGGCTGGGCCTCGGGCTCGCCGTGGTGCGCCGGCTGGCCGGCATGCTGAACCACCCGGTCAGCCTGCGCTCCGAACCGGGGCGGGGATCGGTCTTCCGCGTGGAGGTGCCGCTCGCCGACGCCCCCGCCCCGGCCGACACCCTGCCGGACGATTTTCCCGTGACCGCCCGGATGCGGGCCGGCGCCCGCGTGCTGGTGGTCGAGGACGACCCCATCGTCCGCGAGGGGCTGTGCGCGATGATCCGGCAATGGGGGCACGAGGTGTTTCCCGCCGCCAGCTTCGGCGAGGCGGTGGAGGTGCTGCGCCGCCACCCCGATCCGGACGTGATCGTCGCCGATTACCGGCTGGGCGAAGGGCACACCGGCACCGAGACCATCCGCGAGGTGCGCCGGCGGTCGAAGCGCCCGATCCCCGGCGTCCTGGTGACCGGCGACACCGCCCCGGAGCGTCTGGCCGAGGCCGAGGCCGGCAAGTTCAGCATCCTGCACAAGCCCGTCCTGGCCGACGACCTGCGCCGGGCCATCGCCCTGGCCCTGGCGCCGACCGCTCTGGCTTCGAATGGATTGGCTTCGAATGGATTGGCTCCAAATGGATTGACGGACCCCGATCCCTTGCAGCGCGAACTGGCCGACTGATCCGGCTCTGCCGCCGGGACGGCCTGCCATGCGCCGGGCGTGCGGCTGCCTACGCCTGTTTAACCGTTGCGCCCGCCCCGCCCCTTTGCTTGTCTGCCTGTTTCGGAGGCAGCACCCGCGGTCTCCGCTCCCAAAAGACGTTCGATAAAAAGAACCTGTTCCCGGAGAGAGGAATCCACCCATGATCCGTGCGAAGCTGGCTGTGACCGCCGCCGCCGTCGCCTTGGGGGCCGGCCTGTGGGCCGGGGCCGCCCAGGCCGACATCACCATCGCGCTGGCCGGCCCGATGACCGGAGCTGCCGCCGCCTACGGCGAGCAGACCCGTGCCGGCGTCGAGGCCGCCGTGGCCGACATCAACGCCAAGGGCGGGCTGCTCGGCCAGAAGCTGGTCCTGACCATCGCCGACGACGCCTGCGACGCCAAGCAGGCGGTGGCCGCCGCCAACAAGCTGGTCAGCCAGAACGTCGCCGCGGTGATCGGCCATGTCTGCTCCGGCGCCTCGATCGCCGCCTCCAACGTCTATGGCGAGGAGGGGATCGTGATGATCTCCCCCACCGCGACCAGCCCGCAGCTCACCGACCGCGGCCTGAAGAACGTCTTCCGCGTCTGCGGCCGCGACGACCAGCAGGGCGAGGTGGCGGCCAAGCTGATCGCCGACCGCTACAAGGGCAAGAAGGTCGCCATCGTCCACGACAAGCAGGCCTATGGCCAGGGCCTCGCCGACGACGTGAAGCGCCGCCTGAACGCCGCCGGCATCACCGAGGCGGCCTTCACCAGCATCACCGCCGGCGAGAAGGACTATTCCGCCCTCGTCACCCGGCTGAAGTCGGACGGGGTGGACGTGCTCTATTACGGCGGCTACGACCAGGAGCTGGGCCTGATCGCCCGTCAGGCGGCCGACCAGCAGTTCCGCCCGCAGATCATCGGCGCCGACGGCATCCAGCCGCAGTCCTACTGGAACATCGCGGGCGAGACGGCGGAAGGCACGCTGTTCACCTTCTCCCCCGACCCGCAGCGCAACCCCGCCGCCAAGCCGGTGGTGGAGGCCCTGCAGGCCAAGAACATCCGCACCGACGGCTTCACCCTGTTCGCCTACGCCGCGGTGCAGACCTACGCCGAGGCCGTGCAGAAGGCCAACAGCGCCAAGTCCGACGCCGTGGCGAAGGCGCTGCGCGCCGGCCCGTCCTTCGACACGGTGGTCGGTTCGCTGTCCTTCGACGACAAGGGCGACCTGAAGCAGCCGGGCTACGTGTTCTGGGCCTGGAAGAACGGCGAGAAGGTCCAGGTGGACTGAGTCCATCCGGCCGATTCGGAAAGGAAGGAAGGCGGGGCCGCTGCGCCCCGCCTTTTTTTCTGTCCGCCTGCCCGCCGGATTCCCGATGGTCGGCGATTGCCAAGGGCCGGTGAGAACCTTTTCCCCGTTGCCGTGTTTGCGCAGAGGTAACCGCACACCGTCACCAACACCGTCATTGGGCAGGGAGGCCGCGATGCATCGCCACGCCGGACGCCGTTCGCGCAATCGCAGGACCGCCGGGATCATCCTGTGCGCCGGCCTTCTCGGCCTCGGCGCCTGCGCCTCGCTGGGGCCGCCGCGCACCGCGGACCCGGCGCCCGGAGCGGTGGAGGCGCTGAACGGCATGGTGAAGGGCCCCTGCAACCGTCCCGTCGCCTCGGTCCTCGCCGGGGAGGGGATTCCGGTCGGGCAGTTCCGGACCGCGATCTACAGCGAGGCGCGCACCGGGCCGAGCGCGCGGGTGTCGCAGTACGAGATGTGGCTCTATCCGCGCGACAAGGCCGGCGTCCTCATCGTCAAGATGGACGAGACCTGCCGCCCGATGCAGGTCTACACGCGGGAAGGCGGCAACGTGCAGGCCTTCAAGGCAGGCTAGGCAAGGCAGGCTAGGCAAGGCAGGGCAGGCAAGGCGGGTAGGCGAAGCCCCGGCCGCTGGGGCTCTGGCAATCGCCGACTCCGATTCCGGAGCCGGAAGGGTTGGCAATCGCCGACTTACCCGCGCGCGGCGGGGAGGATCTTGCGCTCCGGAATCGGCGGGGGCGACGGGTAGAGCAGCACCCCGGTGTCGGAGAACTCCACCCGCGCCGCCTCGTAGACGGCCAACGCCAGATCGAGCGCCACGCGGAACTCCGGCTTGAAGTGCTTCAGCTCCTTGTAGCCGCCGCCGAACTGCGTGAAGAGCGCCTTCCAGGTCACCGGAATCGGGTCGCGCAGCACGTGCAGCCGGTAGGCCAGCCAGACATAGACGTCGATCGCCATCGAACAGCCGCCGATGTGGCGGATCGCCGGCTCCCAGATCGGGACGGGGGAGCGCTTCAGCGCGGCGAAGAAGGTTTCCGACAGCTGCACCGTCTCGCGCCACAGCGTGCCCTGGCCGTCGTCGTCGCGCAGGCGGATGCCGCCGTTGACGATGTTCTCCTTGGCGAAGCCCTCGGCCCCGTCCTTGTCCCAGAAGAAGGTCAGGCGGCACAGGTTGATGCGGGTCGCCTGCTCCTGCACCGCCTTGTAGGTGGAGCCGCCGGCCGACACGCCCATGCGGTCCAGCCAGTCGTTCATCGAGCGGCCAAGCTCGATCTCGCGGCTGTTGTCCTGGATGGCGCGGGTCTGGAGATAGAGCAGGATCAGCCGCGCCTTGGCGCCGTAGGGCACGCCGACCGGCATCAGGCTGCCGTCGCGCTTGCGCTCCTTGCCCGGCTCGACCAGCAGGGTGACGCGGCCCTGGTCGCGGCGCCATTCGGCGTCCGGCGCCAGCTTCCGGTGGGGCAGGCTGGTCAGGCAGAATCCGGAGTAGGTGATGCCCAGCGCGTTGGACTCGTCCTCCAGCACCGCCGCCGCGACATCGACGACGCTGGCCCGCTTCGGGTCCACGAGGTTCCGCGCCTCGCGCCGGCCATGCGTCATGATGAGTTGGTGCACGTCGCCCATAGGTCCCCCCGTCCATTCTGCCTGCAGTCGATCATGCACCGCCGGGAGAGTCCATTTGGCGATCGCCGACGAGGCTAATTGAGACCTAATTGCTGGAGTCTATTTGCTAGGTCGGCGATTGCCTGGGGACGACTCGGGGGTGCGTCGGCGATTGCCAGAAGACTCGTCGGTGTTCGCCAAGGACCCTTGTGGGAATCATCGGAGACTCGGCCCAGACTTATGGCGACTCGGGCATTGGTCGGCGATTGCCAAGGCGGGGCCAAGCGGGCGAGTCGCGACTCGGGATTTCATGGTCTGGTCTTGCCGATGTCTGGCGGATGTCCGGCCAGCGGCTGGCCGGATGGTCGGCGATTGCCAAGGCGCCGCGGCGGACCGGTTTGGCAATCGCCGACTCCAGCCTCTCCCGCCCCGGGAGAGGGAAGGGGCCCACGCGCAGCGTGGGAAGGGTGAGGGTGCCGCGGAGGTTGGGTCCGTGATCCTTGGAATGACCCTCACCCGGCGCCTTCGGCGCCACCCTCTCCCGCGGCGGGAGGGAGGACTGGGTGGGCGAACAGCCGAATGGTCGGCGATTGCCAAGCCGGTCCCCCCCTCGCGCCGGGCACCCCTGCCTTGCGGGACCATGCGGGCACGAAACGGCAGCGCGGCTGTTTACGCTTGGCCTCCGCGGCGACGGGGGCGTGCTTTGGGAGATCCGCGAGATGAGCGACGAGGGTTTCACGGACCGCGTTCTGGACGGCGTGAACGGGCTGGACGGAACCGCCCGCCGCAAGGCCGTCGCCCTGGGCGCGGAGGTGCCGGCCCTGCGCGACGGGCTTCAGGTGCCCAGTTCCCGCATGGTGCTGATGCCGGCGCTGGGAGCGCTGTGGGCCGCCGGGCTGGGCATGGAGAAGCCGGGCTGGTCGCGCCTCGCCCGGCAGGGGCTGCTGGCCATCGCGCTGGGGACGGTGGCCGGCAAGGGGATCAAGCGCGTCGTCTGCCGCGCCCGCCCGAACCAGGGCCGCGACCCCAGCCGCTGGGGCAAGGCCGACGGCAAGCACGCCTCCTTCCCCTCCGGCCATGCCATCAACGTGTCGGCGCTGACCACGGCGGTCGGGCTGAACCGCGGCCTCTCCCCGGCGACCATGGTCAGCCTGGGCTTCGCCGCGGCGGTGGGCTGGTCGAGCCTCGCCACCGAGCGGCACTGGGCGTCCGACTACGCCGCCGGCATGGCGACCGGCGTGCTGGCCGGTCTGGCCGCCAAGGCGCTCGACGGCTGGGCGGAGGACCGGCTGTCCTGAGGCCCGGCTTTTATGCGGACGGATCGGCGAGCGCGTGCAGCAGCCGCTCGCGGATCTGGGCCAGCTTGCTCTCGTGGGTGACCTTCAGGCCGAAGACGTCCTTCACATAGAAGACGTCGATGGCCTTCTCGCCGTAGGTCGAGATCTTCGCCGACGAGATCTGCAGGGTCAGGTTGGTCAGCGCGCGGGTCAGATCGTAGAGCAGGCCGGGGCGGTCGCGCCCGTTCACCTCGATCACCGTGTGGGTGGTGGAGGCGTTGTTGTCGATCAGCACGCGCGGCGGCACGTGGAAGACGCGGGTGCGGCTGGCGTGCGGGGCCTTGCGCTTGGTCAGGTCGTGCAGCGGCTTCAACTGTCCGGACAGCACCTTCTCGATCATCACCGACAGTTTGGCGAGCTTGTCGCCGCTCTCGAAGGCGCCGCCGCCCGCCGCGTCCTGCACGGTGAAGACGTCCAGCGCCATGCCGTTGGTCATCGTGAAGATGCGGGCGTCGACGATGTCCGCCCCCGCCGCCGCCAGCGCCCCGGCGAGGCGGGAGAACAGGCCGTGGTGGTCGGTGGCGAAGATCGTCACCTCGGTGATCGCCCGGCCGCGGTCGATGCGCGTGTTGACGGTCAGCGGGCGTTCGTCGCGCAGCGCCTCGCGCACCAGCCGCGCCTGCCGGCCCAGCGTCTCCGCGTCGAAGGCCAGCCAATAGGCGGGGTAGCCGAGCGCGAGATGCCGCTCGAAATCGGCGTCGTCGAAGTCGGACAGCTCGGCCCGCAGCGCCGCCTGGGCGGCCTGGATGCGGCGCCCGCGCCCTTCGACCGACAGGCCGCCGGACATCACCTCCTCCGACCGGTTGTACAGCTCGCGCAGCAGCGTGGCTTTCCAGTTGTTCCAGCGCTGCGGCCCGACCGCCCGGATGTCCGCCACCGTCAGCACCAGCAGCAGCCGCAGCCGCTCCGGCGACTGGACGAGCGAGACGAAGTCGCGCACCGTCTTGTCGTCCTCCAGGTCGCGCTTGAAGGCGGTGTAGGACATGGCGAGGTGCCAGCGCACCAGCCAGGCGACCGTCTCCGTCTCCTCCGCCGTCAGGCCGAGCCGCGGGCACAGCTTCTCCGCCACCCGCGCGCCGAGGATGGAATGGTCGCCGCCGCGGCCCTTGGCGATGTCGTGCAGCAGCACGGCGACATAGAGCGCGCGCCGCGACACCACCTTGTGGATCACCTCCGACGACAGCGGCAGCTCGTCGGTCAGCTCGCCCATCTCGATCTTGTGCAGGATGCCGAGCGCGAACAGCGTGTGCTCGTCCACCGTGTAGACGTGGTACATGTCGTACTGCATCTGCGCGACCACCCGGCCGAAGTCGGGGATGAAGCGGGCCAGCACCCCGGCCTCGTTCATGCGGCGCAGCGTGATCTCCGGGTCCTTGCGGCCGGTCAGGATCTCCAGGAACAGCCGGTTGGCCTCCAGGTCGGCGCGCAGCTTCGGCCCCACCACCGACAGCGAGCGCGTGATGGCGCGCAGCGCGTTGGGGTGGATGTCGATGTCGTTCTGCTGGGCGGTGTGGAACAGCCGGATCATGTCCAGCGGCTCGTCCTTGAACTGGCGGTCGCTGCGCACGTTCAGCCGCTCGCCGTCCACCACGAAGCCGTCCACGTCCTTGCGGCGGGCCAGCGCCGCCAGCCGCAGGATGTTGAACTTGGGCGGGCGCTTCGATTCCGCCTCCAGCGCCGCGCAGAAGATGCGGGTCAGGTCCCCCACGTCCTTGGCGACCAGGAAGTAATGCTTCATGAAGCGTTCCACGCCCTTGGTCCCGGCGTGGTCGGTGTAGCCCATGCGGTTGCCGATCGACGTCTGCACGTCGAAGGTCAGCCGGTCCTCCATGCGCCCGGTCAGGTAGTGCAGGTGGCAGCGCGCGGTCCACAGGAAGTTCTGCGCCTTGGCGAAGCGCTGCGCCTCCTCCGGCAGCAGCACCTTCTTGCCGACCAGATCGTCCACATCCTCGACCCGGTACAGGTACTTGGCGATCCAGAACAGGGTCTGCAGGTCGCGCAGGCCGCCCTTGCCGTCCTTCAGGTTGGGTTCCAGCACATAGCGGCTGTCGCCCAGCTTCAGGTGGCGGTTGTCGCGCTCGGCCAGCTTGGCCTCGACGAACTCCGGCCCGGTGCCGGCCACCACCTCGCGGTCGAAGCGGCGGCGCAGCTCGGTGAACAGCTTGCGCGGACCCCAGAGGTAGCGGGATTCCAGGATGGCGGTGCGGATGGTGACGTCGGCCTTGGACTGGCGGATGCAGTCGTCGACGCTGCGCACGGCGTGGCCGACCTTCAGCCCGAGATCCCACAGGATGTAGAGCATGTACTCCACCACCTGCTCCACCCGCGGGGTGCGCTTGTAGGGCAGCAGGAACAGCAGGTCGATGTCGGAGAAGGGCGCCAGCTCGCCCCGGCCGTAGCCGCCGGTGGCGACGATGTCGAACACCTCGCCGGAGGTCGGGTTGGGCGAGGGGAAGATGTGGGTGACCGTCAGGTCGGCCAGCGAGCGCACCACCCCGTCGGCGAGGTAGCAGTTCTGCCGCACGCAGTCCTCGCCCGATCCCTTCGCCTCGAACCGGGCGCGCACCTCCGCCCGCCCGTCGTTCAGCGCGCCGCGCAGCCGGGCGATCAGGGCGGGGCGCAGCTTGTCGCCGGTCCCATGCTCCGCCACCAGCGTTTCCAGGTCCTCCGCCAGCTTGCGCCGGGACAGGATCGCGCGCTTGTTGGGGATGTTGGCGGTGCCGGCGTCCTTGGCGTCGGACGCGTCGGCGGAGGCGGCGCGGGTGGAGAGCATCGGCAAAACGTGAGCCTTCCCAGGACTGCGAGGGGTGCGACGGACCGTGCGGCGTCCTGACTATAACGGGAAAGAGGATAATTCGCACGCGGCACACCAAAAGTGGCTGCCGTCTGTTTCCTGCATGATCCCATTCGGAGTGCCGCAGGGACGGCAGTGCTGTGATGGCCGTCACTGACGCGCTCCATTCCAAAGAGGTAAGGAGTCGTCCGTGAGACACGCGCGAGGGAGGCCATTGATGATCCCGAACCCCGGAACGGCACGGCGGGAGCTGGCGAACCTCGGGAACGCCCTGACCCTGGCGGAGCGCGGCCTGCCGCGCCACACCCCGGCCGAGCTGATGGCCTGGCTGGTCCACGCCCTGGCGCTGTGCCCCGGCTCCATCGGCGACGCGCTTCTGTTCGAGATCTGCGGCACGGCCACCGACGCCAAGGCGTCCGACGCCGTCAAGATCGCCCAGATCCGCAAGGGCTGGGCCGCCGTGGTGCGGGCGCAGTTCCGCCTGCGGGGCCTGACCGTGGTCGGCGGCGGAGGCGACTGGCGCGCCTGCGCCGCCTGACGAACGGCGTTTTGGTCTCGGCTTACTCCTCGCGCACCGACAGGTGGATGTTGGCGCCGCCGTTGCCTTCCAGGATCTCCGCGGCCTCCACCTCGTCCTCCACCTCGGCGGTGCGCACCCACAGGATGACGCCGCCGGCCTCCAGCGCGCGGCTGAACTCGTCCGTGTCGGGGTGGCTGGTCAGCTCGTCCAGGTAATCCTTGATGGCGACGCCGCCCAGCCCGGCGGCGACGATGGCCGCCAGCGGCGCGGCGATCGGGCCGCCGACGATGGCGAGAAGCCCGGCGGTGGTCAGGGGGAAGGCGTATTTCAGCTCACCGACCAGACCGGTCAGGGCCTCGTCCGTCGGGGCCGGCGGGCGCCGGTCGGCGGCCTCCAGCGAGGTGTGGCTGGCCAGCACCGACAGGTCGTCGCGGTCGAAGCCGGCGTCCAGAAGGGCGGCCACGGCCTTGTCGAACGCCTCGCGGGTCTTGAACAGGGCGACGACCTCGCGCACCTCCCGGACGGTGTCCTGGCCGTTCGTGGTCGGGCCATCTGTGTTGTCGGGCGCTTGCGTCACGGCGGTCTCCTTCGGCTTCGGCTTGCTCGTTCTACGGGCATCGAACAGTCTAACGAAGCGGTCATCGCGGCACCAGCGCGGGCGTGCTAGGGTGCCGGCCCGACCTTGCCCGTCACAACGCAACCGGTTGAAGACCCGTGTCCGACGCGCCCGCCGCCATTCCGCCCATCACCATTCCCCCTGACGCCACCCCGATGATGGCGCAGTATCTGGAGATCAAGCAGGCCCATCCCGACTGCCTGCTGTTCTACCGGATGGGCGACTTCTACGAGATGTTCTTCGAGGACGCGGTGAACGCCGCCCGGACGCTGGACATCGCGCTGACCAAGCGCGGCCAGCATCTGGGCGAGGACATCCCGATGTGCGGCGTCCCGGTCCACAGCCACGAATCCTACCTGCAGCGCCTGATCCGCCAGGGCTTCCGCGTCGCCATCTGCGAACAGATGGAGGACCCGGCGGAGGCCAAGAAGCGCGGCTCCAAGTCGGTGGTGAAGCGCGGCGTCATCCGCATCGTCACCCCCGGCACGCTGACCGAGGACAGCCTGCTCGACTCCCGCGCCTCCAACTGGCTGGCCGCGGTGGCGGAAGCCGCGGGCGGGCTCGGGCTGGCCTGGCTGGAGCTGTCCACCGGCGAGCTGGTCGTGCAGCCGGTGGAGCGCGCCGGGCTGGGCGCCGCGCTCGGCCGCCTCGACCCGCAGGAGGTGCTGGTCTCCGAGAAGCTGTGCCAGAGTCCCGACCTCTACGAGCTGTGGGGCGAGTGGAAGTCCCGCCTGACCGTGCAGCCGACCCCGCGCTTCGACAGCGAGAACGGGCGGCAGCGGCTGCTCGCCCTCTACGGCGTCGGCACGCTGGACGCCTACGGCCAGTTCTCCCGCGCCGAGGTGGCGGCCGCCGGCGCGCTGGTCGCCTATGTGGAGCTGACGCAGAAGGGCCGCGTGCCGCGCCTGTCGCCGCCGCGCCGGCTCGGCCCCGGCGCCGTCATGGAGATCGACGCGGCGACCCGCCGCAACCTGGAGTTGACCCGCACCCTGACCGGCGAGCGGCGCGGCAGCCTGCTCGCCACCATCGACCGCACGGTGACCGGGGCGGGCGCGCGTCTGCTCGCCGCCCAGCTCTCCGCGCCGCTGACCAACCCGGCGGCCATCGCCAAGCGGCTGGACATGGTCGAATTCGCGCTGGGCGAGGAGCGGCTGCGCGCCGACCTGCGCGAGGCGCTGCGCCGCTGCCCGGACCTGGAGCGCGCCCTGTCCCGCCTGACGCTGGGGCGCGGCGGCCCGCGCGATCTGGCGTCGGTGCGCGACGCTCTGGCCCAGGCCTCGGCCATCCGCCTGCTGCTGAACGGCCATCCCGGCGGCCCGCTGCCCGACGGGCTGGGCGCCGTGGCCAAGGGGCTGGGCGAGCACAGCGAGCTGGTCAATCAGCTGACCCAGGCGCTGGCGCCGGAACTGCCGCTGCTCGCCCGCGACGGCGGCTTCATCGCGCGCGACTATTCCTACGCGCTGGACGAGCTGGTGACCCTGCGCGACGAGAGCCGGCGGCTGATCGCCGGGCTCCAGGTCAAATACGCCGGCATCGCCGGGGTGCCGGCGCTGAAGATCAAGCACAACAACGTGCTCGGCTATCACATCGAGGTGACGGCGACCCACGCGGACAAGCTGATGTCCGAGAAGGGGCGCGAGGTCTTCATGCACCGTCAGACCATGGCGAACGCCGTGCGCTTCGGCACGGTCGAGCTGTCGGACCTGGAGCGCCGCATCTCCGAGGCCGCCGACAAGGCGCTGGCCGTGGAGCTGGAGCTGTTCAACGACCTCGTGGAGGAGGTGACCAGCCGCGCCGAGGCCATCGCCCAGGCCGCCCACGCGCTGGCCGCTCTGGACGTCGCCGCCTCGCTGGCCGAGCTGGCGGCGGAGCGGCGCTACCGCCGGCCGGTGGTGGACGGCAGCCTCGCCTTCTCGATCAAGGGCGGGCGCCACCCGGTGGTGGAGGCGGTGCTGGACGCCGGCAACGCCGGCCCCTTCGTCGCCAACGACTGCGACCTCGCCCCGGACAACCGGCTGTGGCTGCTGACCGGCCCGAACATGGCCGGCAAGTCCACCTTCCTGCGCCAGAACGCGCTGATCGCCGTGCTGGCCCAGATGGGCAGCTTCGTGCCGGCGGAAAGCGCGCACATCGGGGTGGTGGACCGGCTCTACAGCCGCGTCGGCGCCGCCGACGATCTGGCGCGCGGCCGTTCCACCTTCATGGTGGAGATGGTGGAGACCGCGGCCATCCTGAACCAGTCCGGCGACCGCGCGCTGGTCATCCTTGACGAGATCGGGCGCGGCACCGCGACCTTCGACGGCCTGTCCATCGCCTGGGCCTGCGTGGAGCATCTGCACGACGTCAACCGCTGCCGCGCGCTGTTCGCCACCCACTACCACGAGCTGACCATGCTGGCCGGCAAGCTGCCGGGCCTGTCCTGCCACACCATGCGCATCAAGGAATGGCAGGGCGACGTGGTCTTCCTGCACGAGGTGACGGCGGGGGCGGCGGACCGCAGCTATGGCATCCATGTGGCGAAGCTGGCCGGGCTGCCCGGCGCCGTGGTGGGCCGCGCCGAGGAGGTGCTGACCATCCTGGAATCGGGCGACCAGAACGCCGCCATCCACCGTCTGGCCGAAGACCTGCCGCTGTTCAGCGCCGCCCTGAAGCGTCAGCCGCCAACCCCCGCGACGTCCCCCGCCGCCCCGCCGGAGCCGTCGCGGGTGGAGGAGGCGCTGAAGTCCATCGACCCGGACAGCCTGACGCCGCGGCAGGCGCTCGACGAGTTGTACCGGTTGCGTGGATTGCTCTCTTAAGCGGGAGTAATTGCGAAGAAAAACACGCCATTGTATGAAAACCCGCCGCCGCAGCGCTTCGTCCTCCGGAGGATGGGCGCTGTCATCCAAGCGGCGGAAAGGGGGTGTGTTTATTGACCCCTGGTAAGGTGCTGGTGATCTGCACGGTCATCCAGACGGTCGTCGCGATCCTCGCGCTGCTCGTCGCCGTGCTGTAACCCAGACGACGGAGGGGCGGCGTAGCAGCGCCGCCCCTCTTTTCGTGTGCACGCCGTTCCGGCCATCGGCCTTTCCGAGCGTGCGGTACCGGAGGTGTCGTCTATTGACCACTGGTACGGGAAATATAGCGCTGAACCACAGCCGTCGCAATCCCATCCCATGGGCGCTACGCCCGTTCCACGGCGTCCTCGTCCAACGGGGCACCGCGGTCGCGGATGGGGGTGACATGACGCTGCGCGTGGCGCAGCTTCTCCTCCACCGCCTCGGTCACGAACTGGTCGAGCGAGCGGCCCTCCCGCTCGGCGGCCTTGGACGCTGCGGATTCCAGCGATTTGTGCAGATGAACCATTCGGTGCCTCCCCCAACGCGGAACGGGATCTGTCCAGTGCTTCACATGGGAAGCCCGCGCCAGTCCTGCGAGCGGCCTATCCGGAAGCGCTGTCCCGCTCGGCGGTGTCCGGCGGCACGACCGCGGGCGGCAGAACCGGCTTGGCGTGGAGCGCGCGGGCGGCGACGGCCATGGGGTCCTCGCCCGGCGCGCAGGGATGGGTGGCGGCCAGCAGGGCCTCGGGCACGCTGGCGGCGATGTAGTCGGCGACCGTCTCGTGCACCGGGATGATCATGGCGATGCGGGTCAGGTCCACCACCTTGCGCACCTGCCCGGAGGCGCAGAGCAGGGACAGCGCCTTGCCCGCCGACAGGGCCTCGCCGTTCATCACCAGCAGCAGGCCGATGCCGGCGCTGTCGATGAACTCCAGCCCGGTCAGGTCGAGGAGATGCCGGCGCTCGGCCCCGTTCTTCACGTCGGCGATGGCCTGCCGCACCGGGCCGGCGTCCTGGCTGGTGAAGCGCCCGGTGAGCACCAGACGGGCGAAGTGCCGCTCCTGCTCCTTGCGATACTGCACGGCCCGCACCCCTTTCCGACGTCCGGCGGCCATGATCCGGTCCGGGCCGTCGCCGGGCAAGCGGGCGGCGCCCTCGGGTCCTGCGCGATGTTGACGCAGGGCGGCCTCTTTTTATCACGGCTTCCTTGTCCCTTGACGGCGCGACGCGGCGGTCCTACAAGCGAGGACACGTGGTGATTTGGTCGACCGGCTTGCGGGCCACGTAAAACAACCCGCTAAAAAGGTCCGAGCCGCGTCCGCGCCTCGACCCGATCGGTCGGGGCGTTTTTTGTTGTGCCGGTCTGCCCCGCCGGCGGACAGAGGAGACAAAGCGGCCATGGCGCGCACCGATCATCGCAATCCGAACGTCGCGGGGCTTCGCCCGCGCTCCCGTCTGGTCCATGGCGGCGTCCGCCGCTCGTCCTTCGACGAGACCTGCGAGGCGCTCTACCAGACCTCCGGCTTCGTCTACGGCTCGGCGGAGGAGGCGGAGAGCGCCTTCGTCAACGACGGCTCCCGCCACGTCTATTCGCGCTTCCGCAACCCGACCACGGCGATGTTCGAGGACCGGCTGTGCGAGTATGAGGGGGCGGCCTGGGCCTACGCCACGACCAGCGGCATGGCCGCGGTGCACGGCGCCCTGTGGTCGAACCTGCGCACCGGCGACCGCATCGTGGCGCCGCGCTCGCTGTTCATCTCCTGCTACTGGGTGATCAAGGAGCTGTCGGCCCGCTTCGGGGTCGAGGCGGTCTTCGTCGACGGCACCGACCTGTCCCAGTGGGAAGAGGCGCTGGCCAAGCCGACCAAGGTCGTCTTCCTGGAGACGCCCAGCAACCCGGGGCTGGAGGTCGTCGATCTGCGCGCCGTCAGCGAGCTGGCCCACAAGGCCGGGGCCAAGGTGGTGGTGGACAACGCCTTCGCCACGCCGGTGCTGCAGCGCCCGTTCGAGATGGGGGCCGACGTCGTCATCTATTCGGCGACCAAGCACATCGACGGCCAGGGCCGCTGTCTGGGCGGCATCATTCTGACCAACGACAAGCAGTACGGGTCGGAGGTGATCCACCCCTACCTGCGCCACACCGGCCCGACCATTTCGCCCTTCAACGCCTGGCTTCTGCTGAAGGGGCTGGAGACGCTGGAGCTGCGCGTGTCGGCGCAGAGCGCCGCGGCCCTGACGGTGGCGGAGTTCCTGGAAGGCCACGCGAAGGTGGAGCGGGTGCTCTATCCGGGCCTGCCCAGCCACCCGCAGCACGATCTCGTCCGCAGCCAGATGACCGGCGGCGGCACCATGCTGTCGATCTTCCTGAAGGGCGGCAAGGAGGAGGCCTTCCGCGCCCTGAACGATCTGCGGATGGTGATGATCTCCAACAATCTGGGCGACTCGAAGAGCCTGATCACCCACCCCGACACCACCACCCATTCCAAGCTGACGGTGGAGGAGAAGGCGGCGGCGAACATCCGTCCCAACCTGCTCCGCCTGTCCGTCGGGCTGGAGGACGCCCAGGACATCGTCGAAGACCTCGACCGCGCGCTCGCTTCCCTGTAAAGACTGGACCCGGAACCAAATGCTGCAGTGCAGCGTTGGCGTCCGGGTCACGGTTTTTCGGCCCGGACGGATTTTTTGGCCCGGTCCGGGCCTTTGGTGAGGTGGAGCGAATGGCGAGACGCAAGGCCGGCAACGGCGAACCGACGCAACGCTTTCTGACGGTGGCGGGCGATCTGACCCGGACCGGCGTCAAGACCGGCGAGATGGGGGTGGCGGCGGCCCAGACGATCGGCTACCGCACCGCGATGATGGCGGCGGCCATGAACAACCCCATCGACCTCGCCAACCCGGAGTTCGTCCGCATGGGCTCCGAGAAGGTGGAGGCGATGGTGGAGGCCACCCACGCCGTCGCCAAGGGCATCGGCGAGATGCAGCAGGCCTGGATGACCCTGATGCAGGGCCAGCTTCAGGTCGCCATGGTGATGGTGAGCGGCCTCGGCCAGTGCCGCAGCCCCGCCGATCTGGTGGAGTTGCAGCACCGCACCGTCACCGAGTCGGTGGAGGCGGGCATCCACGCCGCGCTTTACATGGTCGAGTCGGTCACGGCCCTGACCCAGGCCGGCATGACCCCCGCCTACCGCACCGTCCGCGCCAACGCCCGCCGTCTGGCGAAGCTGCACGGATAAGGTTGGGCTCACCACGAAGGCACAAAGACACGAACGTCGTCGTGCTTTTGTGCCCTTGTGGTTAAGAACCTTTGTGTCTCAGCGCTTTACGATCACTGCCCCAGCACTTCGAAGCTGGACGGGGCGGGATCGATCACGCGGGGACCGCCGGGGGTGACCTCCAGGACGGCCAGACCGCGCTCCACGACGCCGTCCGCGCGCAGGCGGAAGACGCCGTCCATGCCTTCGAAGCCGTTGGGGTTGTTCAGCGCCGCGCGGTCGAAGCGGCCCGAGGCGTCGGGCATCTTGGCCAGCACCGCGGCGATCGCCGTGGCGTCGTAGGACAGGGTGGCGATGCGCGGCGGCTTGCGCCCGTAGGTCCTCTCGAAGCGCGCCTCGAAATCGGCGCGGCTCTGCGGGGCCGGGGCGGCGAACCAGGCGCCGGCCAGGGCGGGTTCCTGGCCCAGGCCGGGCTCGTCCCACAGGCCGGTGCCGAGCAGCTTCACCTGCTGGGTGCTCAGCCCGTTGGCCGACAGCGCCGACGCCAGACCCTGGGCGCGCGGCCCGCCTTCGGCCAGCATGACCGCCTGCGGCTGAACGCCGGCCTGGGTCACCTGCCGCGCCGGCTGGGCGAGGTCGGTCACCGCCGGGTCGTAGCGCTCGACCTGCGCCACCTGTCCGCCGAACTGGCGCGAGGCCGCCTGCACGGCGTTGACCACGGCGTCGCCGTAGGCGGTGCGCGGCGCCAGCGCGACGTAGCGCGTGGCGCCGCGCGAGCGGGCGAAGCCGACCACGCGGGTCACCTGATCGGCGGGCACGAAACCCAGCACATAGGTGCCGTTGCCGGCCTGGGTCCAGTCGTTGGTGAAGGCCAGCACGTCCACGCCCGCGGATTGGGCGACCGGCTTCACCGCCGCCACGTCGGCGGCGAACAGCGGGCCGAGGATCAGGCTTGCCCCCTCGGCGATCGCCTGCCGCGCCGCGTCGGCCGCGCCGGTGGGCGTGCCCCTGGTGTCGCGGGGCAGCAGCTCGAACCGGTCGCCGGCCAGATCGAACAGCGCCATCTGCGCCGACTCCAGCATGGCCTGCCCGATGGCGGCGCTGGACCCGGACAGCGGCAGCAGGATCGCCACCTTCAAGGTCTGCGGGGCGGCCGGAACGGCGGCGACGGGCGCTTGCGGCGCTTGAGTCGGCGGCGCCGGGGCCTTTACAGTCGAGCAGGCCGAAAGCGTGCCGACAACCAACAGGGCGGCGGCAGCCCGCTGCCCCCAAGCGCGCGAGAAAGGTGTCGTCAAGCGTGCCACCAACGATCTCCACATCCGGTCCGGCGCCCGAGCCCGTTTCCGGGCCCGGCGTCTCTGGTGAGGCTGAAGGTAGCGAGCCGAGGGCCGCAAGTAAACTCGGCGCCGGCCTTTATGTGGTCGCCACCCCCATCGGCAACGCCGCCGACATCACGCTGCGCGCGCTCGACACGCTGCGCCGCGCCGACGCCATCGCCTGCGAGGACACGCGGGTGACGGCGAAGCTGATGGGCATCCATGGCATCCACACGCCCTTCGTCTCCTATCATGAACACAACGCGGCAAAGATGCGTCCGGTCCTCATCGGCCGCATGAAAGCGGGCGAATCCATCGCTCTGGTCACCGACGCCGGCACGCCGCTGGTCTCCGACCCCGGCTATAAGCTGGTGCGCGAGTGCGTGGCGGAGGGGGTGGCGGTCACCACGCTGCCCGGCGCCTCCGCCCCGCTGGCGGCGCTGGTGCTGTCCGGCCTGCCGACCGACCGCTTCCTGTTCGCCGGCTTCCTGCCCAACAAGAGCAGCGCGCGCCGCGCCGCCGCCGGGGAGCTGAAGAACGTTCCCGCCACGCTGGTCTTCTTCGAGTCGCCGCAGCGCCTGCCCGAGTCGCTGGCCGACCTCGCCGACATCCTGGGCGCGCGGGAGGCCGCGGTGGCGCGGGAGCTGACCAAGCTCTACGAGGAGGTGCGGCGCGGCACCCTGCCGGAGCTGGCCGCCCACTACGCCGAGGCCGGCCCGCCGAAGGGCGAGGTCGTCCTGGTCATCGGCCCGCCCGGCGAGGAGGCCACCCCGACCGAGGCCGACGTGGACGCCCTGCTGAGCGAGGCGCTGACCCGCCTGTCGGTCCGCGACGCCGCCGCCGACGTGGCCGCCCGCACCGGCCAGAACAAGCGGACCGTCTATGCCCGCGCGCTGGAGCTGTCGCGGGAGGGGAAACCATGAGCGCCCCGGACGCCCTGCGCCGCCGGGCGGAGAATTACGGCCGCTACGCCGAACAGCTCTGCCGGATGGCGTTGCGGCTCAAGGGTTACCGCATCCTGGAAAGCCGCCTGCGCACCCCGATGGGAGAGATCGACATCGTGGCCCGGCGGGGCGACACTCTGGCGATCGTCGAGGTCAAGGCCCGCGCCGACTGGGACACCGCGAACGAGGCGGTCAACGCCCGCCAGCGGGGCCGCCTCGCCCGCGCCGCCCACGCCTATCTTGGGGCCAACCCGCAGTATGCCGGCTATGTCTTGCGCTTCGACGTCATGCTCGTTACCCCTTGGTCGTGGCCGCGCCACGTCCCGGACGCGTGGCGGGCCTGACGCGAAGGCTGAAGAAGAGGAAGGACGCCGCCCGTGACCAGCCGCGCCGAGGCCCGTGACATCCTGCGCCGCGTGGGGCAGCAGCCGGACGAGCAGATCGATCTGGCCGAAGCCGCCCTGGCGCTGGGCGCGCTGGAGGTGCCGGGCGCCGCGCTGGCCGACTACCGCCGTCACCTCGCCGACATCGCCCATGATCTGGCGGAGCGCGTCTCGCCCACCCTCGATGGGCTGGAGGCCCGCATCTCCTGGCTGCACGAGGTCATCGTGGAGCGGCACGGCTACGCCGGCGACCACGAGACCTACGACGACCTTCAGAACGCCAACCTGCTGCGCGTCATCGACCGCCGCCGCGGCCTGCCGGTGGCGCTGGGCATCCTGTATCTGCACGCCGCCCGCTCGCAGGGCTGGACGATGCTGGGGCTGAACTTCCCCGGCCATTTCCTGGTGCGGCTGGAGGCCGACGGCGCCCGCGCCATCCTCGACCCCTTCAACGAGGGGCAGGTGCGCACCGCCGTGGACCTGCGCGACCTGCTGAAGGCCACCGCCGGCAGCGCCGCGGAGCTGGAGCCCGGCCATTACCAGACGGTGTCCAACCGCGAGATCCTGCTGCGGCTCCAGAACAACATCAAGCTGCGCCACCTCTCCGCCCGCGACGTGCCGCGCGCGTTGGAGGTGCTGGAGGCGATGCGGCTGTTCGCGCCGGGCGAGGCGTCGCTGTGGCGGGAAACCGGCCTGCTGGAGGCCCACAACGGCAACCTCGGCGTCGCCATCGCCGCGCTGGAAACCTTCCTGGAGCTGACGGCCAGCGAACGGCACCGCCATCAGGTCGCCGCGCTGATCCAGCAGCTCAAGAACCAACTGAACTGATCCCATTCAAAAGCCCGTTTCGGAGACCCGCAGGATGAGCCTCGCCGTCGCCTTCCAGATGGACCCCATCGAGTCCATCAACATCGACACCGACTCGAGCTTCATGATGGCGCTTGAGGCGCAGAAGCGCGGGCACACGCTGTACCACTACCACCCGCGCGACCTCAGCCTGACCGGCAACGTCCTGACCGCCCGCGTGCGCGAGATGACCGTGGTCCGCCAGAAGGGCGCCCACTACACGCTGGGCGAGCCGCGGATCGTCGACCTGTCGACCATGGACGTGGTGCTGATGCGCCAGGACCCGCCCTTCGACATGGCCTACATCACCGCCACCCACATGCTGGAGCACATCCAGCCCAAGGTGCTGGTGCTGAACGACCCGGCGGAGGTGCGCAACGCGCCGGAGAAGCTGTTCGTCACCCATTTCCCCGACCTGATGCCGCCGACGCTGATCACCAGCGACAAGCAGGCGGTCCTGGAGTTCCGGGCGAAGCACAAGGACATCATCGTCAAGCCGCTGTTCGGCAACGGCGGGGCCGGCGTCTTCCACCTGAAGCCGGACGACGAGAATCTCGGCTCGCTGCTGGAGCTGTTCACCCAGCTCTACCGCGAGCCGGTGATCGTGCAGAAGTACCTGCCGGAGATCCGCCAGGGCGACAAGCGCATCATCCTGATCGACGGGGAGCCCGCCGGCGCCGTCAGCCGCATGCCCCAGGAGGGCGAGGCCCGCGCCAACTTCCACGCCGGCGGCAGCGCCAAGAAGACGGAGCTGACCCCGCGCGAGCAGGAGATCTGCAAGGCCATCGGCCCGGTGCTGCGCGAGAAGGGGCTGGTCTTCGTCGGCATCGACGTGATCGGCGACTACATGACCGAGATCAACGTGACCTCGCCCACCGGCATCCAGGAGATCAACCGGCTCGACGGGTCGGCGCTGGAGGCCACGCTGTGGGACGCCATCGAGCGCCGCCACCGGGAAAACAAGGGCGAGAACAAGGGCGAGAACAAGGGGGCCTGAGGGCCGAAGCTCCCCAGCACCCCCCGCCGGTCAGTCCGCGAAATAGCCGGGCTGGCCGAGGTCGGCGATGAGACCGGTCTCGCGGGGCTCCCATCCCAGCAGGGCGCGGGTGTGGGCGCTGGAGGTCGGGCAATCGATGCCGGCGAAGAAGGCGAACCACCCGAAATGGGCGGCCGCCTCCTCCGGGGCCTTCGACACCACCGGCAGCCCCAGCCGCTCGCCGATGGCTTCGGCGACGCGGCGCAGCGGCACGCCCTCCTCGGCGATGGCGTGGAACGGACCGCCCCGGGCGCCGGCCTCCAGGGCCAGCCGGTACAGCCGCGCCGCGTCCCGGCGGTGCACCGCCGGCCAGCGGTTCCCACCGTCGCCGACATAGGCCGAGACGCCGGTCCGGCGGGCGATGTCGTGCAGGATGCGCGCGAAGCCATGGTCGCCGACGCCGTGGGTCGAGGGCGGCAGGCGCACGACGCCGACGCGGACGCCGCGGGCGGCCAGTTCCTCGGCGGCGAGTTCGGTGCGGCGGGGCAGGGCGTCGGACGGCGCCCGGTGCGGATCGCTCTCGACCGCCACCGGCCCGCGCGCGGCGACGACCGCGCCCGCCGTCACCAGCAGGGGGCGGTCGCTGCCCTCCATCGCTTCGCCCAGCGCCAGGATCGCCTGATGATCCTCCCGGCAGTTGTCGGCGAAGCGCGAAAAGTCATGATTGAAGGCAGTGTGGATCACGCCGTCGGCCGCGGAGGCCCCGGCGCGCAGGCTCTCCAGGTCGTCGAGGGAGCCGCGGTGGACCTCCGCCCCGACCGTGGCAAGGGCCGCCGCCGCCGCGTCGGAGCGGGCGAGGCCGAGCACCCGGTGGCCGTTGGCGAGCAATTCCTGGACGATGGCCGAGCCGACGAAGCCGGTGGCGCCGGTGACGAAGACACGCATGGGGAAACCTCTTCCGATCAGGGTCGGGGGCCACTGTCCGCCGGGGGCTTATCCTGGTAAAGTCGTGACGTTATCGGGGTATAATGACCAACAGGACGGGCCGGCGCGCCATGACGGAGACGTTGTCCAAGACGGCGAACGCGGCTGGGGAAAGCCGCTCCACCGAGAGCCGCCCCGCCGAGAACCGCCCCCCCGAGAACCGCCCCGCCGAGAGCCGGTTGGGCGCCTATCTGAAGGACCGCCGGGCGAAGCTCGATCCCGCGGCCTTCGGCTTTTCCGCGGAGCGCCGGCGCACCCGCGGCCTGCGCCGCGAGGAGGTGGCCCAGCGCGCGAACATCAGCACCACCTGGTACACCTGGCTGGAGCAGGGGCGCGGCGGAGCGCCGTCCGCCGACGTGCTGGAGCGCATCGCCCGCGCCCTGATGCTCACCGACGCGGAGCGCGAGCATCTCTTCCTCCTCGGCCTCAACCGCTTGCCGACGCTGCGCTATCCGGTGGGGGAAGCGGTCACGCCGCGCCTGCAGCGGGTGCTCGACGCGCTGAATCCCAGCCCCGCTTTGATCAAGACGGCGACCTGGGACGTTGTCGCCTGGAACCGCGCCGCCGCTGCCGTGCTGACCGACTATGGGGCCCTGCCGGCGGCCCGGCGCAACATCCTGCGGCTGATCTTCTGCGATCCGCGCGTGCGGGCCGCCCAGTTCGATTGGGAGGGGGTGGCGCGCTTCGTCGTCGGCGCCTTCCGCGCGGATGCGGCGCGTGCCGGTGCCGACGAACCGGTGCGGGCGCTGGTCGAGGACCTGTCGCGCCAGAGTCCCGAATTCGCCGCCCTGTGGACCGCGAACGACGTGAGCCATTTCGGCGAGGGCGTCAAGCGCCTGCGCCATCCCACGCTGGGCACCCTGGAGCTGGAATATTCGGCCTTCGCCGTGGACGGGCGGCCGGACCTGACGATGCTCGTCTACAACCCGGCGAGCCCGGAGGACGCCGAGAGGGTGCGGGCGCTCCTGGCCTGACCCATCACGCCTTGGCGCCGGCAGGGCGCCGCACGAGGTCCAGGTACCGGTAATCCAGACCGTTCTCGGTCAGCAGCGGGCCACGCTCCGTCTCCACCCACTCCGGCCCCAGCGGCGGCATGACGGTGTCGCCCTCCACATCCCGCTCGACGCGGGTCAGGTGGACGATGTCGGCCAGCGGCAGGGTTTCGCGGAACAGCTCGGCGCCGCCGATCACCGCGACCTCCGGGACTCCGTGATCGCGGCACCAGTCCAGCGCCGCGTCGAGGGTGCCGAACCAGCGCGCGCCGTCCCGCTCGCCCGGCGGGACGCTGCGGCTGACCACCAGATTGTCGCGGCCGGGCAGGGGCTTGCGGGGCAGCGACTCCCAGGTGCGCCGGCCCATCAGGACCGGCTTGCCCATCGTCAGCTCCCGGAAGCGCTTCAGGTCGCCGGGCAGGGACCAGGGGAGGGTGCCGTCGCGGCCGATCACGCCGTTGCGCGCCGCGGCCACCACCAGACTGATGCGCATCCCAACCCCTTTCCCGGTCCGTTCACCCCACCTTACGCCGCGCGGAGCTGCTGGAGGAAGCCCCCGACCTCGCGGTGCAGCGTGTCGAGCTGGTGGCCGAGCTGGCGCGACATCTCCAGAACGTCGCGGGCGGTGGCGCCGCTCCGGGTCGCGGCACCGGTGACGCCGGTGATGTTGGCCGACACCTCCTGCGTGCCGCCCGCCGCCTCCTGGACGTTGCGGCTGATCTCGCGGGTCGCCGCCCCCTGCTCCTCGACCGCCGAGGCGATGGAGGTGGCGATCTCGTTCACCCGCAGGATGACCTGGGTCACGCCCTGGATCTCACCGACCGCGTCCCCGGTCACGGACTGGATGTTGGCGACCTGGGCGGCGATCTCCTCGGTGGCCTTGGCGGTCTGGTTGGCCAGCGCCTTCACCTCGCTCGCCACCACGGCGAAGCCCTTGCCGGCCTCGCCGGCGCGGGCGGCCTCGATCGTCGCGTTCAGCGCCAGCAGGTTGGTCTGGCTGGCGATATCGTTGATGAGCTGCACCACGGCGCCGATCTTCTGCACCGCCTCGGCCAGTCCGCCGACCTTGCCGTTGGCCCGGCCGCTGAGGGTCACCGCCTCGCCGGCGATGCGCGACGACTCGGCGACCTGACGGCTGATCTCCTGGATCGAGCCGGCCAGCTCCTCCGACGCGGCGGCCACGGTCTGCACGTTGGCGGAGGTCTGCTCCGTCGCCGCGGCGACCGAGGTCGCCAGCTCGTCGGTCTGGGCGGCGGCGCGGTTCATCTCGGCCGCGCGCTCCTCCATCGTCGCCGCCGCGTCGGAGACGGTGCGGACGACGGCGCCGATGCTCTGCTCGAAGCTGGCGGCCAGCGCCAGCATGGCGCGGCGCTTCTCCTCCCCGGCGCGCTGGGCCGAGGCGGCCTGCTCGGCCTCCAGCCGCTGCTTGTCGCGGGCGTTGTTCTGGAAGACCAGCACGGCCTTGGCCATGGCGCCGATCTCGTCGCCGCGCTCCGCCTCGGGGAAGCGGGTGGACAGGTCGCCGTCGGCCAGCGAGCGCATCTTGGCGCCCAGCCCGCGCAGCACCCGGCTGATGTCGGTGCCGACCCAGGCGATCAGGCCGATGGCCGGCACCGCCAGGACCAGGATGACCGCGGCCAGAGTCCACAGCTGCTCCAGGAAGGCGGCCCGGATGTCGTCGATGAAGATGCCGCTGCCGATGAAGATGTTCCACGGCGCGAAGCCGCGGACATAGCCCAGCTTCACGGCCATGTCGGTGCCGCCGACCGTGCGCGGCCAGTCGTACTCCAGCAGGCCGTCGCCGGTGGCGCGGACCATGCGGATGAACTCCACGATCATGTGGACGCCGTTGGCCGACTTCAGCGGCTTGACGTCGGCGCCGATCAGCTTCGCGTTGACGTGGGCGAAGCCGTAGCCGTCCAAGGTGTGGGCGAAGAGATACTCCTTGCCGCCCGCGTAGCGGATGCCGGCCACCGCGGCCTTGAAGCGGGCCTGAGCCTCCTCGCGGGTGATCTTGCCGGCGGCGGCGTCCGCCTCCAGCGAGGTGGCCAGGGTGACCCCGGTTTCCACGATGCTGTGCAGCGTTTCCAGCCGGTCGGCGTGCATACGGCTGTAATTGAGATAAAGGCCGGCGCCGGCGATGGCGAAGGATGCGACCGAAGCCGCGACGACGAGCGCCCACAGCTTGGCCCGAATGGAAAGCCTCGTGAGGATCATGGGATGTCTGCCTGAAACTGTCTGCCCTGTCCCGCGTCCCGGCAAGCGGCGGTTGTTTGCCTTTGTCTTTGCCGGGACTCCAAGAATGATCGACAGTCACAGGAAAAACATAAACGGACGTATAAAAATGCGGCGCGCGCCGGGGACTGGGCGCCTTTGTCACACCACGTTTCCGGGTATTGGCGCGGTCAGGCCAGAAGAGCCCCCAGCACGGCGTTCAACCGTTGCCGCCCCTCGTGGGTGGCGCGCAACGTGTCCTTGCCGATCTCCAGGAAACCGCCGGCCACCAGACGCTCCAGCGCGGCGGGATCGACCAGCCCGTCGAGGTCGCGGCCGGTCTCCTCGACCAGCCGGGCGCGGGCCACCCCCTCGCGCAGGCGCAGCCCCATCATCAGCAGTTCCGAGCCGCGGGACTCGCGGGCGACCGGTTCGGGCGCGGCGGCGCCGTGGCCGTCGCGCTCCACCCGCTCCAGCCAGATCTCCGGGGCGCGGTGGGCGCGGGTGGCGACTTTCTCGCCGTCCAGGGTCAGCCGTCCATGGGCGCCGGGGCCGACGCCGACGTAATCGCCGTAGCGCCAGTAGGTCAGGTTGTGACGGCTCTCCTCGCCCGGGCGGGCGTGGTTGGAGATTTCATAGGCGGGCAGCCCGGCGCGATCGAGCAGGCTCTGCGTCGCCTCGTAGAGGTCGCCGGCCAGATCCTCGTCGGGCAGCACCAGATCGCCCCGCGCGTGCAGGGGGAAGAAGGCCGTGCCCTCCTCGATGGTCAGCTGGTAGACCGACAGGTGGCCGACCGCGTGGTCCAGCGCTTGGGTCAGCTCCGCCTCCCACGCTGCGACGGACTGGCCGGGGCGGGCGTAGATCAGGTCGAAGCTGAAGCGCGGGAAGGTGCGGGCGGCCAGCGCGATGGCGCCGGTCGCCTCGGCCGCGCTGTGCTGGCGGCCGAGGAACTTCAGCGCGGCGTCGTCCAGCGCCTGGATGCCCATCGACAGGCGGTTGACCCCGGCGGCGCGGAAGGCGTGGAACTTGTCGGCCTCGACCGAGGTCGGGTTGGCCTCCAGCGACACTTCCAAATCGCTGCCCACCGTCCAGCGGGCGGCGATGCGCTCCAGGACGGCGCCGACCGTCGCCGGCTCCATCAGCGACGGCGTGCCGCCCCCGAAGAAGACCGAGGTGACCCGGCGGCCGGGCGTTGCGTCCGCGTAATGATCCAGCTCCCGCACCAGCGCGGCGCGCCAGCGGTCATGCTCGACCCGGTCGCGGACGTGGCTGTTGAAGTCGCAGTACGGGCACTTCGCCTTGCAGAAGGGCCAGTGGATGTAGATCCCGAAGCCAGGATCAGGAGTCACTTGAAGCATCGCTCCACAAGCTGGCGGAAGGCGTCGGCCCGGTGGCTCATCTCGTGCTTCCTGGCCGGGTCCATCTCGCCGAAGGTGATGTCGTGGCCATCCGGCATGAACATCGGATCGTAACCGAAACCATGCGCGCCGCGCGGCGGCCAGACCAGCGTGCCGGGGCAGCGGCCCTCCACCGTCTCGACATGGCCGTCCGGCCAGGCGAGCGACAGGGCGCAGACGAACCAGGCGCGACGGTCGGTCTGGCCCTTCAGCCCGTCCTCGACCTTGCCCATGGCCATCTGGAAGTCCTTTTCCGGACCCGCCCAGCGGGCGGAGTAGATGCCGGGGTCGCCGTTCAGCGCCGGCACCACCATCCCGCTGTCGTCGGCCAGCGCGACATGGCCCGCCTTGGCCGCGGCCAGGGCCTTCAGCTCGGCGTTCGCGACGAAGGTGGTCCCCGTCTCCTCCGGCTCCGGCAGGCCAAGCTCGCCCGCGGACACGAAGGAGGCGGCGTAGGGGCCGAGCAGCGCCGCGATCTCGCGGACCTTGCCCTTGTTGTGGCTGGCGATCACCAGCGTGCCGCCCGTGAAGCGGCGGGGAGGCGTGGTCATGGGAAGTTCCTTCGATGTGGACTGTTGCCCCCACCCTCCCGCTTCGCGGGTCCCTCCCTCCCCCGCTGTCGCAGGGGAGGGTCAGGGTGGGGGCAATGCGCAACCGCGCCTTTACTTCACCGCGATCGCCGCCTTCTGCAAGGCCACCAGCTCGTCGATGCCCTTGCGGGCGAGCGCCAGCAGCTCCATGAACTGCGGCTCGCTGAAGGGGCGCTCCTCGGCGGTGCCCTGGACCTCGACGATGCCGCCCTGTCCGGTCAGAACGAAGTTGGCGTCGGCCTGGGCGGTCGAATCCTCGGCGTAGTCGAGGTCGAGGACGCTGGCGTTCCTGTAGATGCCGCAGGAGACGGCGGCCACATGGTCGGTCAGCGGCATCGTCTTGAGGGCGCCGATCTGCATCAGATGCTGGAAGGCGAGATGCAGGGCGACGAAGCTGCCGGTGATGGCGGCGGTGCGGGTGCCGCCGTCGGCCTGGATCACGTCGCAGTCGATCTTGATCTGCTTCTCGCCCATGGCGGCGCGGTCGGTGACGGCGCGCAGCGCGCGGCCGATCAGGCGCTGGATCTCCTGGGTGCGGCCCGACTGCTTGCCCTTGGCGGCCTCGCGGTCGGTGCGGCTGTGGGTGGAGCGCGGCAGCATGCCGTATTCGGCGGTGACCCAGCCGAGGCCGGTGTTCTTCAGGAAGCGGGGAACGCCCTCGTCCACGCTGGCGGTGCACAGGACGTGCGTGTCGCCGAAACGCACCAGGCAGGACCCCTCGGCGTGCTTGCTGAAATGGGGCTCAAGGGAAATGGTGCGCAACTGGTCGTGGGCGCGGCCGGAGGGACGCATCGGGCATGATCCGCAAATCTGTTGAAATCGGCGGCAAGCTAGCGCCCGCTGCCCCCGCCGTCCAGCGCGCAACCGGGGCGCACGTTGATTCGGCGGGGACACCTGCCTAAATTCGGGACGCCCCTTCCGCAACCCAACAGCATCGTCCGGTTCCCGCCCCGCCATGATCACCGAGCTGAACCAACGGTCCCGCGAGATCTTCCGGCTGATCGTCGACGCCTATGTGGCGACCGGCGAGCCGGTGGGCTCGCGCACGATCTCGCGGAGGCTCGGCATGGCCCTGTCGCCCGCGACCATCCGCAACGTCATGGCCGACCTGGAGGAACAGGGGCTGCTCTACGCCCCCCACACCTCCGCCGGCCGCATCCCGACGGAAGCCGGGCTGCGCCTGTTCGTCAACGGCCTGCTGGAGATCGGCAGCCTGAGCGAGGACGAGCGCGGCTCCATCGAGGCGAAATGCGCCTCCTCCGGTCGGTCGCTGCAGGACGTGCTGGGCGAGGCGTCGACCCTGCTGTCCGGCCTGTCGCACTGCGCCGGTCTGGTGGTGGCGCCCAAGACCGATCGGCCGCTGAAGCACATCGAGTTCGTCTCGCTGGCCCCCGGCCGGGCGCTGGTCGTGCTGGTCAACGAGGACGGGCTGGTCGAGAACCGCGTCATCGAGGTTCCGGTCGGCGTGCCCGCCGCGACGCTGCAGATGGTCTCCAACTTCCTCAGCGCGAAGCTGGTCGGCCGCACGCTGGACGAGGCGCGGCAGGCCGTGCTGCGCGAAATCGAGGACCAGAAGACCGAGCTGGACGAATTGTCGCAGCGCGTGGTCTCCGCCGGCCTCGCCACCTGGGCAGGCAGCGGCGGGCAGAACAGCGGCCAGCTCATCGTGCGCGGCCAGGCGAAGCTGCTGGAGGACGTCACCGCCCTGTCGGACCTGGAGCGCGTGCGCGCCCTGTTCGAGGCGCTGGAGACCAAGGAGACCATGCTGCGCCTGCTCGACGCCACCGGGAAGGGCGACGGGGTGCAGATCTTCATCGGCGCGGAGAATGTGCTGTTCGGCCATTCCGGCTGTTCGCTGATCATCTCGCCGTTCCAGAACAGCCGCGAGCAGGTGATCGGCGCCATCGGCGTCATCGGCCCGACCCGCATCAATTATGCCCGGATCATCCCGCTTGTGGATTATACAGCCAAGGTCATCAGCCGCCTTGTCGGGTGACGCCCTTGGCAATGCTTCACCCATCCCCCACCAGACGACGACCCAAGACGACAACGAGAGAGCCATGAGCGAAGAGCAGAACAAGCCCGCCGAAGCCGAGGTGGAGCAGACCGAAGCCGTCCAGGACAAGGCCGCCCAGGACAAGGCCGCGGACGCCGGTGCCGGGGATCGCGTGGCCCAGCTTGAGGCCGAGGTCGCCAGCCTGAAGGACCAGCTCCTGCGCCAGATGGCCGAGGTGGAGAACACCCGCCGCCGCGCCCAGCGCGACCGCGAGGACGCCAGCAAGTTCGCCGTGTCCAGCTTCGCCAAGGAGCTGGTGACCGTGGCCGACAACCTGCGCCGCGCGCTGGAGGCCGTCCCCGCCGAGGGCCGCGAGAACGACGACGTGCTGAAGGGCCTCGCCGTCGGCGTGGAGGCGACGGAGCGCCAGCTCATCTCCGCCTTCGAGCGTGCCGGCATCAAGAAGATCGACCCGACCGGCGAGCTGTTCGACCCGAACTTCCATCAGGTGATGTTCGAGATCGAGAACACCGGCAAGCCCGCCGGCACCGTCGTGCAGGTGCTCCAGCCCGGCTACACCATCCACGGCCGCCTGCTGCGCGAGGCCATGGTGGGCGTCGCCAAGGCCGGTCCTCACGAAATGGGCGGCCAGCACGTCGATACGAAAGCCTGACCGTCTTCCGGACGGCAGGAGGCACGTCTCTTGCGGCGGCGCGGCGGCATGGTCCGGCGCGCCGCTTTTTTACCTGGCCCGTCTCCCGAGGGGGCGTCCGCCCGCGGTCCCTCGCGCACCGAAGGGCTTGCGCCGGGCGGTTCCTTCGCCTATTCGCATCGCAACCCCGATTCGCGTCGGGGAGTCTCGCGGCGACCCGTGAATTGCCCGTTCGGGGCCGCCGCCCATTCAGGGAACCGGACCCGTGGCCAAGACCATTCTGACCGTCGACGACTCCAAGACCATCCGCGACATGGTCGCCTTCACGCTGCGCAACGCCGGCTATGGCGTCACCGAGGCGGCGGACGGCACCGCCGGTCTGGCGGAGGTCAACCGGCAGAAGTTCGACTGCATCATCACCGACCTGAACATGCCGGGCATGGACGGTCTGGCCCTGACCCGGGCCATCCGCGGCAGCGCGCTCAACCGCGCGACTCCCGTCCTGCTGCTGACCACCGAGGCCGATCCCGCCAAGAAGACCGCCGGCCGCGAGGCCGGGGCCACCGGCTGGCTGGTCAAGCCCTTCAACCCGGACAAGCTGGTCGAGACCGTGAAGAAGGTCTGCCCGTAAAGCTTCCTCCTCCGGTCACCGCACCAGCACGACGGCGGCGCTGCGCGTCCGCTCGACCGCCTGGGCCATCTGCGACACCGCGGTGGAGATGCCGGCGATGTTGGCGGACGCCGTCTGCACCGAGGTCGCGGCGCTCTGCATGTTGCCGGACACGCTCTGGGTCACGCTGTTCTGCTCCTCGACGGCGGAGGCGGTGGCGGTGACGAAGGAGCGCACGGTCTCGATGCCGGAGCGGATGCCGTCCAGCGCCCCGGCCACCTCGGCGGAGGTCGCCTGGATCAGGTCGATCTCGCGGGTGATCTGCTCGGTGGCCTTGGCCGCCTGGTTGGCGAGATTCTTCACCTCCGACGCGACGACCGCGAAGCCCTTGCCCGCCTCGCCGGCCCGCGCCGCCTCGATGGTGGCGTTCAGCGCCAGAAGATTGATCTGGCTGGCGATGTTCTGGATCAGCCCGACGATGCTGTTCATCGACTGGGCGGCGTCGGTCAGGCGCGCCGCGTTGGCGCCCACCGCGTTCGCCTTGTCGTAGACGGTGTCGGCGGCGGTCCGCGAGTTGGCCATGCTCTGCGAGATCTCGCCGATGGAGGCGGCCAGCTCCTCGGCGCTGGCGGCGACCGTCTGCACGTTGGCCGAGGTCTGCTCGGCGGCGAGCGCCGCGGAACGCACCTCGGAGGACGACTGCGCCATCGCCTGGTCGATCTCGCCGAAATTCTGGTCGAGGAGGACCTTGAGGTCCCTCAGAAGATTCATCTGGTTGGTGATGTCGGTGGCGAACTTGACGATCTTCACCACCTTGCCGTGCTCGTCGAAGATCGGGTTGTAGGACCCTTCGATCCAGACCACCTTGCCCTGCTTGCCGATCCGGCGGTACTGGCCCGACCGGTACGTGCCGCGCCGCAGGTCGTCCCAGAAGGCGCTGTACTCCGGGGTGGTCTTGTGGTCGGTATCGATGAACAGGCTGTGGTGCTTGCCCTGGACCTCGCCCAGCTGGTACCCGAACGCCGTCAGGAAATTCTCGTTGGCGGTTCTCACGGTGCCGTCCGTGTCGAACTCGATGACCGCCTGGGAGCGGTGGATGGCCGCGACCTGGGCGGCGTAGTCCAGGTTCAGCAGACGCTCCTTGGCGTCGGCCCATTCGACGACGTAGCCGATGCGCTGCCCGTCCTTCATCAGCGGGGAAACCAGCAGATCGAACTGGTGGGTGCCGACCCGGATGGTGGCGCTGTGCGGGCGGGTCATGGCGCCCAGCATGCGCTGCTGGTGAACCGGATTCTTGTGGAACACGTCGATCTTGCTGCCGACCAGAGTGTCGACGTTGAAGTTCGGCAGTTCCTTGCGCAGGTCCGCTTCGGCTTCACGAAGAAATGATGTGACCGATGGATTGATATAAGTGATCTTCAGATCATTGTCGGCGATCATGATGTTGGCGCGAACGGTATCAAGCGCCGTTGTCTTATGACTTATCTTGTAGTCTTTCCGAAGCATGCCGAGCATGGCCAGACCCCATGGTTTTCATTGATGGGGCATATTGACACAGCGAAAGTGAAAGTCTACGGCCCGGCAAAAATAACATCAAAATTATTGCAACAATTTTCAAAATCTCATTATCAATGAAACACTTTTCAGCCATAAGAAGCGGAATACGAGAAATATTCTCTGTCATAAATATTCAGGCGATGCCTATTCAATTATATCCGGTATGAGTATGACGAATTCATTGTTTTGTGTAGGAAGAAGGATGCAGGCTCTCCGTTGCCGCAAGCTTCCGTCATACGCGGCAGGGCCCCGGCCTCATCCGTTCGGTCAGGCCGACGGCCTTGGAAACAGGAACTCTCCCGCCGGATCGTGGTCGGCGAAGCGCCGCTGCGCCGTGGCGCGGTTGGCGACGGCGTAGCAGTAGACGCAGCCGTGCGGGCAGGTGTCGTAATCGCCGATGTCGCGGCTTTCCGCGCACAGGCAGCCGGGGCGGTTGCCCTTCTCCCTGGCCGCGACGGGCCGTCCGGCGACGTCGGACAGCCGCTGCGCGTCGATGCAGCGGGCCGGCGCCGTGCCGGGAACGCCGGCCAGCTCCGGCTGGGTGCACAGCGTCAGCGCCATGCCGTGCTCCGCGGCGATGCCGGCCAGATCGGCGAGCAGGGCGCGCTTCTCCTCCGGGGCCGGGTCGCGCCAGGGCACGCCGGCGGCGTCCAGGTTGCGCGCCGTCTTGCGGTAGGGCTGGAGGAAGGACACCACCGCCTCGTCGGTCAGGCCGCGCATCCGGCCGGCCAGCCGGGCGAAGGTCTCGCGGTGCCAGGACGGCGGCGTGGCCCCCCCCTTCACGATGGGTGCCGTCACGATGGGGTCGTAGCGCCAGACGGCGGCGCGCGGCCCCCAGCGGTCGCGCAGCCGGGCCATATGCTCCACCGCGCGTTCCGCGTCGGGGACGGAGCGCTCCAGCGCGCCCGGCAGGCCGGTGACGCTGTATTGGACGACGAAGGGAAAGCCGCGCCCCGTCACCTCCTCCAGCGCCGGCAGGAAGGGGCCGAGATTCTTGGTCCAGAAGACGAAGCCGTCGACCTCCGCGCGGGTCAGGCCGATCCGGTAGGTCTGGCCGCCGTAGGGGTTGACCATGCGGCAATGCCCGGCCTCCAGCCGGTTCAGGAACCAGCGCCCGTAAAAGGCGGGGATGTCCGTCTTGTAGCTGGCGGAAATGATCATCGCCGGACCATGGTGGCTCGGCGGGCCGCGATCAAGGCTGGATTCGCCGGCGCTTCGGCCTAAAGTGCCGGCACAGGATCAGGGGAGGATGCCGTGACGGGCGGAGAGGACGGCCACGCAGCGGGCCATGGGATGGGCCACAGCGTGGAATGGGAAGGGGTGGTGCGATTCCGGCTGCCGGACGGCTGGCGCCCGGATGTGGAGGAGCATGAGGGCCACGCCGTGGCCGCCTTCCACCCGCCGGCCCCGGCGGGGGGCGTGCTGCGGCTGGTCACCGACCGGGTGGCGCCCAAGGACGGGCCGGACGGCGCCGTGGCGGTGCTGCGCGAGATGGCGCTGCGCTTCGTGCGCCCCGACGACCAGCGCGCCAGCGACCGCATCGTCGAGCCCTGGGGCGACGACGGCGTGCTGGCCCAGGCCGTGATGGTGACGGAGGAGGACGGCGGCACCGACGCCCATTACCTCTGGCTGGTCGGGGCGGAGCGGGACGGCAAGGCGGCGGCGGCCATGTTCAGCTACCGCCTGCCCATGGTCATGGACGGGGACGAGTCCTGCGCCGACACGCTGGCCCTGCTCGACGGCGCGATCCGCGCGGCGGAGATCCTGTAGAAGGTTTCGGCAAGCGCCCGGAAACAGGAAAGCCGCCCCGGCGAGGGCGGCTTTTTCTTTCGCGGCCTGACTTTGCAAGCTGGACTTCGCAAACTGGAATTTGCAACCTGACCGTGCAGGCCCGATGTCCCCGGCGTTCCCGCGCCGGTTCGGGCGATCCGCGTTCAGGCGGTCGGAAGTCCGCGGGTCAGCAGTGACCGGCGCCGCCGGACATCAGGGCCTTCAACTGCGCCGCCTTCGGATCGAAGGCCATGGCCGCCTCCTCCGCCGCCAGGGCGGCGAGGCTGATGAAGCGCGCCAGATCGTCCAGGTCGCACTTCGTCGCGTCGTCCATAAGGCTGTCGAGGCAGGACTTGATGGCCAGAGCCATGTCGCGCCGTTCGTCCATCATCTTGATCCCCCATGGAATGCTGCACACGGTCCCGCTTCGGAAAGCCATGCCTGCGAGCAAAAGCGGCCCCCTTACCACCGAGGGATATATCATATTTCCTTCGATTCTCCACTATTAGAATCTTCGGACAACAAAGAAGCAAGGCAACCGGCAATTGATTGTGCGCATTAATGCACACCATTACTTGTTAATGAAAAGTTAACATGGCTGGGTTGCGGGGGTTTTGCTTGTGTTAAAGCCCTGTAACAGAGCGCTTCCGGCGCAACGGGGTGGCGAAGGAGGTCCGTTGCACGCCTTATGCTTCTGAATACCCCGGTATTCACTTGCGGCGCGAAGCCGCAGGCGCGACGATATGCCCCGGCGTGCGCGTCACCTTTTGGTCTTTTGACGGTTGGCGGAATGACCAGGACGTTGCAGCCCGAAACGCACCTGCCTATATCTCCGGCGACAGACGTGAATCCACCCAACCGTTCCACCGACCCCAAGGGGATCGCGGCGGTGCCGGACCAAACGGGCCGCCACGCATCTGCCGAACAACAGAGGCTGAACATGAGCAAAGTCATTGGCATCGACCTCGGCACCACGAACTCCTGCGTGGCCGTCATGGAAGGCTCCAGCGCCAAGGTGATCGAGAACGCCGAAGGCACTCGCACCACGCCCTCCATGGTCGCCTTCGCGCAGAACGCGGAGCGTCTGGTCGGCCAGCCGGCCAAGCGTCAGGCGGTGACGAACCCCGAGAACACCCTCTTCGCGATCAAGCGTCTGATCGGCCGCCGCTACGACGATCCGCTGACCAAGAAGGACCAGGGCCTCGTCCCCTACAAGATCATTCCCGGCGACAACGGCGACGCCTGGGTGGAGGCCGTCGGCAAGAAGTACAGCCCGTCGCAGATCAGCGCCTTCATCCTGCAGAAGATGAAGGAGACGGCGGAGAACTATCTGGGCGAGAAGGTGACCCAGGCGGTCATCACCGTCCCGGCCTATTTCAACGACAGCCAGCGCCAGGCGACCAAGGACGCCGGCAAGATCGCCGGGCTGGAAGTGCTGCGCATCATCAACGAGCCGACGGCGGCCGCTCTGGCCTACGGCATGGAGAAGAAGGGCGCCGGCACCATCGCCGTGTACGATCTGGGCGGCGGCACCTTCGACGTCTCCGTGCTGGAGATCGGCGACGGCGTGTTCGAGGTGAAGTCGACCAACGGCGACACCTTCCTCGGCGGTGAGGACTTCGACGCCCGCATCATCGACTACCTCGCCGACGAGTTCCAGAAGGAGCAGGGCATCGACCTGCGCAAGGACCGTCTGGCCCTGCAGCGTCTGAAGGAAGCCGCCGAGAAGGCGAAGATCGAGCTGTCCTCGGCCATGCAGACCGAGGTCAACCTGCCCTTCATCACCGCCGACCAGTCCGGCCCGAAGCACCTGAACGTCAAGCTGACCCGCGCCAAGCTGGAAGCCCTGGTGGACGAGCTGGTCGCCCGCACGATCGAGCCCTGCAAGGCCGCGCTCCGCGACGCCGGCCTGAAGGCCAACGAGATCGACGAGGTGATCCTGGTCGGCGGCATGACCCGCATGCCCAAGGTCATCGAGGCGGTGAAGCAGTTCTTCGGCCGTGAGCCGCACCGCGGCGTGAACCCGGACGAGGTGGTCGCCATCGGCGCCGCCATCCAGGGCGGCGTGCTGAAGGGCGAGGTCAAGGACGTCCTGCTGCTCGACGTGACCCCGCTCAGCCTGGGCATCGAGACGCTGGGCGGCGTGTTCACCCGCCTGATCGACCGCAACACGACGATCCCGACCAAGAAGTCGCAGACCTTCTCGACCGCCGAGGACAACCAGAACGCGGTGACCATCCGCGTCTTCCAGGGCGAGCGCGAGATGGCCGCGGACAACAAGCTGCTCGGCCAGTTCGACCTCGTCGGCATCCCGCCGGCCCCGCGCGGCGTGCCGCAGGTCGAGGTGACCTTCGACATCGACGCCAACGGCATCGTCAGCGTCACGGCGAAGGACAAGGCCACCGGCAAGGAGCAGCAGATCCGCATCCAGGCGTCGGGCGGCCTGTCGGACGCCGACATCAACAAGATGGTCAAGGACGCCGAGGCCCACGCCGCCGACGACAAGAAGCGGCGCGAGCTGGTGGACGCCCGCAACCACGCGGACGCGCTGATCCACACCACCGAGCGGACGATCAAGGAGAACGGCGACAAGATCCCCGCCGCCGACAAGACCGCCGCGGAGGCCGCCGTGGCCGAGCTGAAGTCGGTCATGGACGGCGAGGACCTGGAGGCCGTGAAGGCGAAGACCGAGGCCCTGGCCCAGGTGTCGATGAAGCTGGGCGAGGCCATGTACAAGGCCGGCCAGGGCGAGGCCCCCGGTGCCGGTGCCGCCGGTGCTTCGGGTGCCGCCCCGAACGAGCCGGGCGTGGTCGACGCCGACTTCGAGGAAGTGGACGACGACAAGAAGAAGTCGGCGTAAGCGTTCGGAACCGGAGGCAATCGTCGGGCAACCGCCCGTTGCCTCCGGTGTCACAGCCGGGAGAACCCGGCGCCATGCAGTATCGTCCGGCCCGTCATCCTTCCTGCGGTGGCGGGCCGGAGATACGATTGGTCTGTTGAATGTGAAGGCGGTCGGGGCCCATGGCGAAACAGGACTATTACGAGCTGCTCGGGGTGGCGAAGGGCGCCAGCGCGGACGAGATCAAAAAAGCGTACCGCAAGATGGCGATGCAGTATCACCCGGACCGCAACCAGGGTGACAAAGACGCCGAGCACAAGTTCAAGGAAATCAGCGAAGCCTACGACGTCCTGAAGGACGAGCAGAAGCGCGCGGCCTACGACCGCTTCGGCCACGGCGCCTTCGAGAACGGGCGCGGCGGGGCCGGCGGCGGCTTCGGCGGCTTCGATTTCGGCGGTGGCGGCGGCGGCTTCGCCGACATCTTCGACGAGATGTTCGGGGAGTTCATGGGCGGGCGCCGCGGCGGCGGTGCCGCGTCGGGCCGCGGCCAGGACCTGCGCTACAATCTGGAGATCGGGCTGGAGGAGGCCTTCAAGGGCACCACGGCCAACGTCCGCGTTCCCTCCACCGTCGCCTGCGACTCCTGCAGCGGCTCCGGTGCGGCGGCGGGGACCCAGCCGGTCACCTGCCCGACCTGCCAGGGCCACGGCAAGGTGCGGGCCCAGCAGGGCTTCTTCACCATCGAGCGCACCTGCCCGGCCTGCCATGGCCAGGGCCGCGTCATCAAGGACCCCTGCAAGAGCTGCGGCGGCGCCGGCCGCCTGCGCAAGGAGAAGACCCTCCAGGTCAACATCCCCGCGGGCGTGGAGGACGGCACCCGCATCCGCCTGGCCGGCGAGGGCGAGGCGGGATTGCGCGGCGCGCCACCGGGCGACCTCTACATCTTCCTGGCCATCGCGCCGCACCCGATCTTCCAGCGCGACGGCGCCAACATCCACTGCCGGGTGCCGATCCCGATGACCACCGCCGCGCTGGGCGGCACGGTGGAGGTGCCGACCATCGAGGGCAGCCGCACCAAGGTGACGGTCCCGCCCGGCACCCAGTCCGGCCACCAGTTCCGCATCAAGGGCAAGGGCATGTCGGTGCTGCGCAGCCAGCAGCGCGGCGACATGTACATCCAGGCCGTCGTCGAGACTCCGGTCAACCTGACCAAGAAGCAGCAGGAGCTTCTGCGCGAGTTCGACACCGCCGGCAAGGAAGGCTCCCACCCGCAGTCCGAAGGCTTCTTCGCCAAGGTGAAGGAGCTGTGGGAAGACCTGAAGGACTGAGCGGTTCTCCTGCGTTCCGACCGCATGAAGAGGCCCGGCCCGTCGCCGGGCCTTTTTTCATGGCGGGCCGCGTGCTTTTGCCCCAGTGGTATGACCACTTCGGCGTTGACAGCGGCGGACGGCGGGAAGACTGTCCCGGCAAATCACGTACAAATGCGTTGATGCCACAGGCCGCGCCGCATACGCACGTATCCCTGGAAATCACAGCAATTGCCGTTGCCGATGGGGGGCATCGCGTGTATCAACAAGCGCTTAATCTCCTCAGGCGGTTCGCGGAGAGGGCATTCCAGGCGGTGAGCGGCGATCTCTCCTTCGAGCAGTTGCGCGACCTGATGCATCCGGGCGGACACACCCCGATCATCCAGCGTCGCCGGGCCGTGCTGATCCATTCCCGCGTCCGCATGGTAGCGGCCGTGTTCGCGGTGCTGACGCCGCTGTGGATCGTCATCGACGTCTTCATCTTCCCCTGGCCCCTGTGGGGCTATCTGGCCGGCCTGCGGCTGGTGTCCAGCTTCGCCTTCGGCGCGCTGGCGCTCGGCTACCGGATCTGCGACGACATGGGCAGCGCGTGGCGCGGGCTGGCCCTGCTGCTGTCGGTGCCGACGGTCTTCTTCCTCGCCTCGCACCCCATGCTGAACGAGGACATGATCGCGGGAAGCGCGCTGGCGGTGGCCGCCGGCTACGCCTTCCTGCCCTTCGTGATGGTGGCGGGGCTCAGCGTCTTCCCGCTGACCGCGCTGGAGGGGCTGGCCTTCGCGACGCCGATGCTGGCGGCCCACATGCTGGCCGGTGTCTACGGCTCGCTGGTCTTCCCCTTCCCCTCCTATCTGGGCGCCCTGTGGCTGCTGGTGCTCATCATGGTGGTGGCGACGCTGGCGGCGATGAGCCAGCTCCACTTCATGATGGCCCTGGTCGATCAGGCGTCGCACGACGGGCTGACCGGCGCCTTCTCCCGCCGAATCGGGGAGGAGCTTCTGAGGCTGCAATTCGCCCACGCCCAGCGCTCGGACCATCCGCTGTCGGTGATCTTCTTCGACCTGGACAATTTCAAGTCGATCAACGACCGGTTCGGCCACGACCAGGGCGACAAGCAGCTCGGGCGGTCGGCGGAGGCCATACGCGCCATGCTGCGCCAGTCCGACGTGCTGGTCCGCTGGGGCGGGGAGGAGTTCGTGGTCATCATGCCCAACACGTCCCGTCAGGGCGCCCTGACCGCGGTGGAACGGCTGCACGAGCGGGGGCTGGGCAAGCGCCCGGACGGAACCCCGCAGACCGCCAGCATCGGCGTCGCCGAATACCTCCACGACCGCCCGGTGGACTGGGAACGGCTGGTCGATCTGGCCGACCAGCGCATGTACGCGGCCAAGCAGTCCGGCAAGAACCGCATCGTCGCCGACGACCGGGTCCCCGAACCGGCCTGAGCGGTCCCGCCCCGATCCCGCCGGCCTCCGGCCCGGATGGCCGCTACGCCTCCGGCCCGCCGCGCTCCAGGATCGCGACGAAGGCGTCGACGACATGCGGGTCGAAATGCCGGCCCGACTCGGCGCGGATCAGATCGATCACCGCCGCCAGTTCCCACGCCTCCTTGTAGGGGCGGCGGTGCAGCAGGGCGTCATAGACGTCGGCGACCGCCACGATGCGGCCCGACAGCGGGATGGCGTCGCCCGCCAGCCCATGGGGATAGCCGGTGCCGTCGAACTTCTCGTGGTGGCTCTCGGCGATCTCCGCCCCCATCGTCAGGTAGTTGCGCCCGCCGACCGGACCGGAGGCGTCGCGCAGGATGCGCCCGCCGATGGTGGCGTGCTCGCGCATCTGGGTGATTTCCTCGGGGTCCAGCTTGCCGGGCTTGCGCAGAATGCGGTCGGGGATGGCGACCTTGCCGACGTCGTGCAGCATGCTGGCCAGCCCGATCAGCTCGCAGAAGCGGTCGTCGGCGTCACCGCCGCCGGTGCCGCGCGCCTGGAGTTCCCGCGCGATGGCGGTGGCCCAGCGGCCGATGCGCCGGACATGCTCCCCGGTGACCTCGTCCTTGTACTCGGCCAGCTTGCCCAGGGCGTGCACCGTGGCGATCTGGGCGAGGCGGAGCTGTTCGTAAAGGGACACGTTGTCGAACCCAACCGACATCCGGGAGCAGAAGATCTCCACCAGCCGCCGCTCGACCTCCGGCAGGCCGCCGTGCCCACCGATGAACAGCGCGCCGGGGCCGGGGCTCTGGGTCTGGAACAGCGCCACGCTGTGGTCGTCGCGGTGCAGGCTGCGGCCCCGGGCGAGGGCGGCGGCGATGTCGGCGCAGGCCGCGCCGGGCAGCACGGCGCTGACCGGCCGGCCGGCCGCCTCGGCGAAGACGCCGGTCCCGCACAGCACCTCCGCCTCCCGGGTCCGGCCGTCCGGCGCCGCTCCGTCCGGATTCGGACCGGGCGGTACCGCGCAGAGGAAGGCGCCGGCCGCCCGCGGCAGCAGGGCGGCGACGCGCTCCACCACGCCGACGGCGAAGCGGTCCATGGAGCGCTGTTCGAACAGGGCGCCGGCGGCGTCGACGATGGTCTCCAGCCCCTGCCGGTTGCGTTCGATGGCGTCGATGTGCTGGTAGGAGCGCAGGGCGGCCACCGTGGTGGTGAACAGCTTCTGGGCGGTCAGCTCGCTCTTGGCCTTGTAGTCGTTGATGTCGTAGTTGACGATCACCTGCCGCTCCGGCGCCTGGCCGGGCTGGCCGGTGCGCAGGATGATGCGGACCTGCCGGTTGCCCAGCACCTCGCGGATGTGGTGGACCAGCCGCAGGCCGGCGTCCTCCGTCTCCATCACCACGTCCAGAAGGACGGCGGCGATGTCGGGATGGTCGCACAGGATCGCCTGGGCCTCGCCCCCCGAATGGGCGGACAGGAAGTGCAGGCGGCGCCCGTCGAAGGTGACGTCGTTCAGCACGACGCGGGTGATCGCGTGCACCTCCGGATCGTCGTCGACGATCAGCAGCTTCCAGGGGGCGGCGGCGGGGCCGGAATTCGCGGACGACGGGTCCGGAGCGTCCTCGTCGGCGAACAGCAGGTCGTCGTCCTCGCCCTGGCCCCAGCCCTGGATGTCCGACATCACCGTCGCTCCCCGCCCCGCCCTGCGAAGCTGCATGGCTACAATTCGATTCTCTTTTTCAACGTTTGTCGCGGTTCGTGTCAACCGCTCCGGCGTCTCTGCGCACACGACTGCAGGCGAAGGAAGGCTGCGGCGCGTTGTCTTCCCCCGTTCCGGCTACCGCCAAAGCGCCCGCCCCGGCGCGTGTGGAGGGGTTGCGGACCGCCCCGAACGGGTGATCATCCGGGGGAAGGCGCGAGGCTGACAACGACGAAAACGACGGGGGAAGGCCATGATTCCGGACGCTTGGGACATCGAACTGCGCGAAGGGGCCACCAGCGTGGCCCGCCATCTGATCGAGACCGGCTGCGTCCGGTACGACCCCGACCATCTGTGCCGCCACGGCTCGGGGCTGGTCAGCCCGGTCCATCTGGAGGGGCGGCGGCTGTTCTCCTACCCCGCGGTGCGCGAGGAGGTGCTCGACTTCGCCCTGCGGATGATCGGGCAGGAGATCGGCGACGGCGAACTGGACGCCATCGCCGCCGCCGAGGGGGCCGGCGTGCCCTGGGCCGCGCTGATCGCCGACCGGATGGGCCTTCCCCTCGTCTTCGTGCGCAAGGAGGCGCCCGAGGGGGAGCAGGATTACAAGCACCGGATCGAAGGGCGGGTGGAACCGGGCTGGCGCGTGCTGCTGGTCGAGCAGATCGCCGCCGACGGCCACCGCAAGGTCCGCTTCGCCCAGCCGCTGAAGGAGGCGGGCTGCGACGTGCGCGACCTGTTCGTGCTGTTCCAGTACGGGATCTTCGACGAGATCCAGGAGCATCTGGCCCCGCTGGGCATCACGATGCACGCGCTGGCGACCTGGTGGGACGTGCTGGAGGTGGCGAACCGCGGCCATTACCTGGACGCGCAGGCCCAGGGCGAAATCCACGCCTTCCTGCACGATCCCAAGCGTTGGACCGCGGAGCATCAGAAGCGCCGGAAAAGCGAAAAGGCGGCCTGAGGCGGGGCGTTCCCCCTCCGCCGCGCCGGGCGGGGGAGGGGGGGCGGCGTCACGGTCCGGCGACGCGGACCCAGGGGTGGCCGGCGCGCGCGGTCTCGCCGCGGCGGGCGGCCAGGACGGCGGCGGCGTAGGGCACCGCCAGCAGAAGCTGAAGCCCGGCCCAGGACAGCGCTTCCCAGTTCGGGCTGGTCCACACCACCTCGTGCAGCGCTTCCATGAAGGGAAGCTGCCCGTAGATCAGCGACTCCATCGGCACCACGCCTTCGGCCAGCACGGTCAGCGCCGCGCCGAGCAGCAGCAGGACGGCCAGAGCCGTCTCCAGCGGCAGGCGGCGGACGGCGCCGCACAGGCCCTTCGCCGGGGCATCGGCCACCGGGACGGCGGGGCGGAACAGCCCGCCGATCCCCCAGGCGGCCAGAGCCCCCACGCCCTGCGGACGCCGCGCGGCGCGCATGGCGCCGAGCGCCAGCAGACCGAGCGCCGGCAGGGCGAAGTACCAATTGGGGAAGTCGCGGTAGCGCCCGTCGAACACGATCAGGAAGCTCCAGACGAGCCCCAGAAGGGCGAGCAGGACGGCAGAGGCCTTGCCCACCGTCTCCAGCCGCGACAGCGCCGGACGGCCGCGCAGCGGCGCCAGGGGCTCCAGCGCCAGACCGCCGCTGCCCAGCGCCCGCCGGGCGGCCAGCAGGACGGCCATCGACAGGACGGCGGTCGCGGCCAGCATGACGACCGACAGCGCCACGTCCTGCGGGTAGTGCTTGCCGTGCAGGGCCCCCCAGACGGCGTGGACGAACAGGGTGGACAGAGCCTGCGCCAGGACGGCCAGGGCGGCGAAGGCCCCGGCGGTCAGCGGGCGGCCCCGCAGCGTCAGCCCGACGACCAGAAGCAGGGCGAGGCCGGAGGACACGCCGAACAGCATCGGCCATTGGCGGTTCTCCACCACCGGCCCGGCCAGGGCGAACTTCGCCTGACGGTCGGCGGTGTAGAGGCCCCAGTGGCCGCCCACCGTGCCTTCCAGCTTGGCCTTCCAGCCCTGGTCGAAGGCCTCGATCACGTTGTAGTCGAAGCCCTCCTGCTCGGCGAGGCGGACGAAGCCGTTGACGAACTTGGCCTTGTTGACCAGCCCGGTGACCGCGGCGCCGCGCGACCGGCCCTCCGTCGGCCAGCCGGTCTCGCCGACCAGGATCGGCTTGCCGGGGAAGCGCTGGGCGATCGTGCGGTAGCTGCCGCGGATGCGCTCCATGGCGCCGGCCACGTCGGTCGGCACGTCCTCCCAATAGGGCAGCAGGTGAATGGTCAGGTAATCGACGTGATCGGCGATCTGCGGGTATTTCAACCACCATTCCCAGACGTCGGCGTAGGACACCGGCTGCTTCACCGCCGCCTTCACGCGGTCGATGTAGCCGGTCACCTGCTCCGGCGTCAGCTCGCGGCGCAGCAGCACCTCGTTGCCGACGATCACGCGGGTGATGACGTCCGGGTAGCGGTTGGCGAGGTCGATGAGGGAGGCGACCTCCTTCTCGTTCTTGTCCAGCCGGGACGACAGCCACGCCCCCATGGTGACCTGCATGCCGTGGCGGCGGGCCAGCTCCGGCACCACCTCCAGCCCCTCCAGCGACGTGTAGGTGCGCACCCCCGCCACCTGCGGGGCGAGCGCGGCCAGATCCTCGTCGATCTGCTCGGTGCTGGGGAATGTCTGGGTCAGCGGGCTCTGCCCGTCGCGGAAGGGCGCGAAGGACACGCTTTTCAGCTTGCCGCCGGGCGGCGGGTCGAGCGGCACCGGCTGGTTCGGCAGCGACCAGACGGCAAAATTCGCGAGGCCGGCCACGAGCAGCACGGCGAGGATCGTGATGAGGCGCATGGAGGGGATGTCTACACCAAATGCGGGATCGGCAAAACGGTCTGGCGAAAAGGAAAACGGGCGCGCCCCCGCGAGGGAGGCGCGCCCGTCAAGGACCGGTCTGGCCCGATGGGCCGACTGGAGTTGATGACGTGCCATCGTCACGTCCCATCAACGAACCACGGCCCGCTTTATTCCAGCGATTCCGCTCAGCGCTCCACAAAAGCCTTTTCGATCACGTAATGACCGGGTTCGCCGTTGTGGCCCATGGAGAAGCCCAGCTCGTTCATGATGCCGCTGGTCTCGTCGAGCATGGCCGGGCTGCCGCAGATCATCACGCGGTCGACCTCGCGGTCGAAGGGGGCCAGCCCGACGTCCGAGAACAGCTTGCCGTCGCGGATCAGGTCGGTGATGCGGCCCTGGTTGCGGAACGGCTCGCGCGTCACGGTCGGGTAATAGATCAGCTTCTGCTTCACGTCCTCCCCGAAGAACTCGTTCTCCGGCAGGACGGTGTTGATGATGTCGCCGTACGCCAGCTCGCCGACCGTACGCGTCGTGTGCGTCAGGATCACCTTGTCGAACCGGGCGTACATCTCCGGGTCCTTGATGATGCTGAGGAACGGGGCGAGGCCGGTGCCGGTGCTGAGCAGGTACAGGTTGCGGCCCGGCAGCAGGTTGTCGGTGACCAGCGTGCCCGTCGCCTTGCGGTTGACCAGCAGCGTGTCGCCTTCCTTGAGGTGCTGGAGGCGCGAGGTCAGCGGGCCGTCCTGCACCTTGATCGAGAAGAACTCCAGCGTCTCCTCATAGCTGGCGCTGACCAGGCTGTACGCGCGCAGCAGCGGACGGCCGTTCACCTCCAGGCCGATCATGGTGAACTGTCCGGGATCGAAACGGAACGAGGGATCGCGCGTGGTGGTGAAGCTGAACAGCGTGTCCGTCCAGTGGTGAACGCGCAGGACGCGCTCATGAATCAGATTGCTCATGGAATCCGCAGGTCCGTTTCGGTGACCGGCATGCTGTGGCCGGTGTCGTTTCAGAAGCCAAGCCGTGCCGCATTGCAGCACATTTCTTTAACAACAAATTCGTCAACAGACCACTAATTTATACCAACAATTTTGTTGTGGCTTTTCGCTTACCACAAGACGATATCGCGGAATAGCCGGCCCTACTCTCCCGCCGGCGGGGCGAAGAGATAGGGCGACAAACCCCGCAGATTCTCATCGACAATCAGGCGATGGTTCAGCGGCGGGAAGGCGCGCTGCGAGCAGTCCAACCGCGGACAGAGCCGGCAATTCACACCGATGGGCGTCGCCGCCTCGGTGTTTTCAAGATCCACACCGTCCGCATAGGTGATCTGCGCGGCGTGCTGGAGATCGCAGCCCAGCGCGATGGCGAACTGCTGCGGCGGGCTGCGGAAGCCGCCGCCGGCCTTCACCACCGTGCGGGCGATGGAGAAGTAGGTGGTGCCGTCGGGCATCTGGGCCAGCTGGCTGTGGATTTTTCCCGGCGTGCGGAAGGCCTCGTAGACGATCCAGCGGGCACAGCCGCCGCCGAAGCGCGCCAGATGGAAGCCGGCGCCGGAAAAGCGCTTGGACACGTTGCCCGCGCTGTCCACCCGCATCAGGAAGAAGGGAACGCCCTTCGCCCCCGGCCGCTGCAGCGTGGTCAGCCGCTGGCAGACCTGTTCGAACGAGGCATCGAACCGGCGCCGCAATATTTCGATGTCGTATCGAACCTGATTGGCCGCCTCCCAGAAGCGGGCGTAGGGCATCACCACCGCCGCCGCGAAATAGTTGGCGAGACCGATGCGGGCCAAGCGCCGCGCCTCGTCCCCCGTCAGACCGGACGACTCGACGATCTGGTTCAGCAGGTCGCGGTGGCGCAGCAGGGCGATCTGGCAGGCGAGCTGGAAGTTGCGCCCGGACGGCGCCAGCATCTCCGACAGCAGGATGCGCCGCCCGTGCCGGTCGAAGCGGCGCACCGCGTAGCCCATGATGTCGGAGGGCAGCAGCCGGACGCGGACGCTGTGGTTGTTCAGCAGGTAATCGGTCAGGCCGCGGTACAGGTCGCCCTTCTCCAGCCGGCCCTCCTGCCACAGTTCCTCCGCCGCCGCCTCGAGATCGGCGAAATGGTTGGAATGGGCCTGGAACAGGTCGCGCACCTCGTCCTGCGGGAAGGAGGAGGTCTGGACCAGATGCAGCTTCTCGCGGTCGGCCACCCGTTCCGACAGGGTCTGCAGGTCGTCGCGGCTGGTGCGGAAGGCGCGGTAGAGCGCCACCACCGCCTGCCCCAGCGTCGGGGCCACCGCCGCCAGTTCGCGGAAGTCCTGGTTCTTGATGTCCGAGCCGTCGAACAGCGGGTCGGCGAACACCTCGCGCAGCCCGGCGACGAGGCGGCTTTCCTCGTCCTCCGCGAAGCTCTGCAGGTCCACCCCGAAATTCTGGCCCAACTTCAGCAGCAGCGGCACGGTGACCGGGCGCTGGTTGTGCTCGATCAGGTTCAGGTAGCTCGGGGAGATGCCCAGCTGCTCGGCCATCTGGGCCTGGGTCAGCCCATGGTCGCGGCGCAGCCGACGCACCTTCGGACCCAGCATCGCCTTCTTGTCCATGACCGCCCCAACTCCAGCTGAGCTGATTTACAATATTTACCGATTTACAGAGCTTTTCAGACAGCAGTTTACAAACAGACCCTTTTACAAACAAGGGCATGTTGCAAGGCAGCGAAGGTCGTTTTAGTTGTTTTGTCAGGGCAGCGCTCAAAAGCAGCGCAACGGTGACGAAAAGAAGGAAAACGACCATGTCGCTCGATGAAAAGACCAAGGCCGCTCTCCGCGCCGCGCGCTTCGAAGGCATCAAGCGCGATTACACCCAGGACGACGTGAAGCGCCTCAGCGGCTCGGTCAAGATCGAGTACACGCTGGCGGAACTGGGCGCCCAGCGGCTGTGGGAACTGCTGAACACCGAGCCGTACATCAACACGCTGGGCGCCCTGACCGGCAACCAGGCGATGCAGGCGGTGAAGGCCGGCCTGAAGGCCATCTACCTGTCGGGCTGGCAGGTCGCCGGCGACGCCAACCTGGCCGGCCAGATGTACCCGGACCAGAGCCTGTACCCGGCCAACTCGGTGCCGGCGGTGGTCGAGCGCATCAACAACACCTTCAAGCGCGCCGACGAGATCCAGACGGCCGAGGGCAAGGGCGACACCTACTGGTTCGCGCCGATCATCGCGGATGCCGAGGCCGGCTTCGGCGGCCCGCTGAACGTCTTCGAGCTGATGAAGGCGATGATCAAGGCCGGCGCCGCCGGCGTCCACTTCGAGGACCAGCTCGCGTCGGAGAAGAAGTGCGGCCATCTCGGCGGCAAGGTGCTGATCCCCACGCAGCAGCACATCCGCACGCTGAACGCCGCCCGTCTGGCCGCCGACACCATGGGCACCTCGACCATCGTGCTCTGCCGCACCGACGCGGAGTCCGCGCAGCTCATCACCTCGGACGTTGACGAGCGCGACCATCCCTTCATCGACTTCGACGCCGGCCGCACCTCGGAGGGCTTCTTCCGCCTGAAGAAGGGCACGGGTGTGGAGCACTGCATCGCCCGCGGCCTGTCCTACGCCCCCTACTCCGACCTGCTGTGGTGGGAGACCTCCCGTCCGAACCTGGAGGAGGCCAAGCGCTTCGCCGAGGCGATCCGCAAGGAGTTCCCGAACAAGCTGCTGGCCTACAACTGCTCGCCGAGCTTCAACTGGAAGGCCAACCTGGACGAGGCGGACATCGCCAAGTTCCAGCGCGAGATCGGCGCCATGGGCTACAAGTTCCAGTTCGTGACGCTGGCCGGCTTCCACAGCCTGAACTACTCGGCCTTCAAGCTGGCCAAGGGCTACGCGGCGCGCGGCATGGCCGCCTACTCGGAGCTGCAGGAGGCGGAGTTCGCGGCGGAGGCCGAAGGCTACACCGCGACCAAGCATCAGCGCGAGGTCGGCACCGGCTACTTCGACGCGGTCGCCACGGCGATCTCGGGCGGCCAGTCCTCGACCACCGCCTACAAGGACTCCACCGAGGCCGATCAGTTCCATTGATCATCCGGTGGGCGCGCCCGGCGCCATTCGCCGGACGCGCCCGCCTCGAACGAGACAGCACTTTGCCCCCGCAAAGTGTGAAAGGGTCATACGGCCGCCCATCGCGGCAGCCTCCCCGGCTCGGGCCGTATGACCGGTTTGCGCCGATCCTCCGGACGGTTGGCTTCGGCCCGCCGCCCCGGTGACCGGTGGTTCCCGATCCGGTGTGCGAGCCGGATCTCTTCGAACGGCTGACGCTATTGACTTCAAACGGCCGGGGGTCCGCCTCCGGCCGCTTCTTTTTTGTGGCGGTCCGTTTTCTGCGACCATTCGTTGTCACACCCCGTTTTCATAGCCGCGCCGTGACGGCATGGCTGACCTGCGCCATCCCAACCGCCACAATCGGGAAATCGTGATTAAGTCTTGAGCGCGACCGCGAAATCGCCGCGCCGGTTGCCCTGCCCGATGGTGGGGAAGCTGCGTTGCAGTGCGGAATAAGCCATTGACTTGGGACCTCGTTGCCGCCACTTGTGTTCCATGCTCACCACAAACCGATCAGGGGCGTAATTGCCCCCCCGCCGGACCTCACGTGACGAGGGCCGGCTGCGGGTCCCATCGCCGCGCAAGATCTTGCGCGGCGTGCGCCGTTTCTTTTCCCCGACGGCGCATTCTCGGCGATGGCCCGCGCATTCTGGTTGAACGATGAAAGGACAAGACAGTATGGATCAACCCCTCGCAGGAAAGAGCATTGCCATTCTCGTCGCCAACGGCTTTGAGGAACTGGAGATGACGGAGCCGCAACGGGCTCTCCTCAAGACCGGCGCTACTCTTCGTACGATTTCCCCTGAACAGGGTCTGGTGAACGGCTGGCACGGCAAGTCCTGGGGCCATTACTTCCCGGTGGACAAGCAGGTCGGTGAGGTTCTGGGTGCCGACTATGACATGCTGCTGCTGCCGGGTGGCGAGCGCAGCGTCACCAAGCTCCAGCAGAGCGCCCACACCCGCCGCATCGTCGGCCATTTCCTGGACGCCGGCAAGCCGATCGCCGCGATCGACCAGGGCATCCAGCTCCTGGCCATCCCGGGCAAGCTGAAGGGCCGCACGCTGGCCGCCCCCGAGGCCGTCCGCGCCGAGCTGGAAGCCGCCGGCGGCAAGATCAGCGACGAGGCCCTGGTGGTGGACAACGTGACCATCACGGCGCTGGGCCATGACGAGCTGGCCGCCTTCGTCGAGCAGGTCGTGAAGGTCTTCTCCGAGGCCGCCGCCGTCCGCAAGGCCGCTTAAGGCCAAGTCCGCGCGCCTCGACAGGCTGCCCGTCTTTCCTGCGGGTTTCGTCTTGTGAGTCCACGGCCGCCGCGCGTTCCGCGCGCGCGGCCGTTGCGCGTTTCAGAGGGGCGCGTTTCAGAGGGGCGCGTTTCAGGGCAGAGCGTTGTTCAGGGCAGAGCGCCGCCGGCCCTCAGAACCGTTGCACACCCCCACCGACCCGGCAGGCCGGGAAGGTCAGCCGCACGGTCGTGCCCGCCCCGACCCGGCTGTCGATGTGGAAGGTGCCGCCGTGCAGCGCGATCAGCGCGCGGGTCAGCGGCAGGCCCAGGCCGGAGCCGCGCTCCGCCGCCCGGTCACGGCCTTGATTATGGCCCTGGTTGCGGCCATGCACCTGTCCGAAGGCGTCCAGCGCCACCGGGATTTGTTCGGGCCGCATGCCGATGCCGTTGTCGGCGACGGTCAGCGCGATGCCGCCGTCCTCCGTCAGTTCCGCACGCACCCGCACGCGCCCGTCCTTGGGTGGGGAGAACTTGATGGCGTTGCCGATCAGGTTGGTCAGCATCTGCCGGATCTGCGAGGCGTCGCCGTGCAGGCTCGGCAGATCGTCGGGGATTTCCATGCACAGCGCCACCGCCGCCTCGCACGCCCGCGGCTGCATCATGCCGAAGGTCAGATCGACCAGCAGGGACAGGTTGCAGGCCTCCTCGTGCAGGTCCATCCGCCCCGCCTCGATCCGCGCGAGGTCGAGCAGGTTGTTGATGAGGTCCAGCATGTAGACGCCGGCCGCCGCGATCTGGCCGGCATACTCGCGGTAGCGCGGGTTGTTCGGCCCCATCATCTCGTCATGGATGATCTGGGCGAAACCGAGCACGGCGTTCAGCGGCGTGCGCAGTTCGTGGCTCAGATGGTGGACGTAGTCGGACTTGCGCTGGTTGGCCTGTTCGGCCTCGTCGCGGGCGGCGCTCAGTTCGGTCTCGCGGGCCTTGAGGTCGGTGATGTCGGCGCGGATGCCGACGGTCCCGCCCTCGTGGGTCCGCCACTCCTCGATGCGGATCCAGCGCCCGTCGTGAAGCCGCACCTCCATGGGAGCGCCGGCTCCGCGGTGCTGCTCGATGCGCCGCGCGATCCAGCCGTCCAGGTCACCGTCCGGCACCTGATAGACGCCGCGCTCCACCCCGCCGCGCAGCACCTCCTCGAAGCTGGCGCCCGGCGTGATGAGGTCGGTGTTGGCGGAGAACAGCTCCCGATAGCGCCCGTTGCACAGCACCAGCCGGTCCTGGGCGTCGTACAGCACGAAGCCCTCGGTGATGCATTCGATGGCGTCGGACAGCAGATGATGGGCGCGCCGCGCCGCGCTTTCCGCCTGCACCCGCTCCGTGACGTTGCGGATGCTGCACATCACCCGGTCGCTGTCCGGCAAAGCGACCAGCCGCGCCTCGAAGAATTTGGTGGCTCCCGTCTGCCCTGCCCCCGTCTGCCCTGCCCCCGTCTGGCCAGCCCCCGTCTGGCCAGGTGGCGGCGGCAGGGAGAAATCCAGGCCGATGACCGTCTGCCCCTCGTTCAGCCGCCCCAGCGCCGCGGCCAGCATCCCGGCGGCGGGATCGGGCAGCACCTCCTGCACGCGGTGGGCCAGGAAACGCTCGGCGGGGACGTTCAGGTCGCCGGGGCTGGCGGCGGCGAAGTCGAGGATGGTGCCGTCGCGCAGCAGTTCGAAGCGGATGTCGGGATAGGCGTAGGACAGCGCGATGAGCTGCTCGTTCAGCCGCATCATCTCCTGCCGGGCGCCGCTGTCGGCGGGCGCTTCCGCCAGGATCAGCCCGCTCGGGCGCGGCGCCGGAACCAGCCGGAGATCCACCTCCAGCGGTATGGTCAGGGGGCGTGGATGGTCGCCCGCGCCTCCACCGTCCGCCCCGCGGCGGCCTGCTCCAGCGCGGCGGGAAATCGGCTGGACAGGCCGACCCGGACGGCGGCGGCGGGCGCGTCGCGCTCCAGGCCGATCAGCGCGCGGGCGGCGCCGTTCAGCCACAGGGTCAGGCCATCGGGATGGAGCAGCCACAGCGGCGTGGCGAGCGCGTCCAGCCAGGCCAACCCAGCCACATCCTCCGGAGCCCTGTCCGGCCCGGCCCTATCCAGCCCGGCCCTATCCAGCCCGGCCCTATCCAGCCCGGTGGGCGCCGCATCGGCGTGCGGGGCGACGGGCAGGGCAGTGGTCATGGGCGGCAACGTGGCAGGTAATGCATAGCGGACATGCTATCAGAGCAAGACAGGGCGTGAACAGGGGCAGGGCGACCGTCCGAACCGTCTATTTCCAGTCCAACCGTGGAAAATGGGACGAAAGGGCGGCGGATCAGTCTTTCGCACCGCAAGAAACCACGGCATCGGCGCTGACACCGGCGCCCATCCATGCATAAATCCTTACCGCCCACCAGAGACATCGCTGCCGATCCACCCCTTCGGAGGACCGCCATGGCCGACGACACCCCGCAAGACGGGCCACAGGACGGCCCCCGGGACATCCCGCAAGACGGCCGGATCCGCGACAAGCTGGTCGCCACCAAGGAGCAATGGGCGCGCGAGGGCAGGGGCCTGACCGGGGAGACCGCCGACCCGGCGCGCGACCGCCTGCCGCCGGGCCAGCGCCTGGTGGAAAGCTGGCCGGTGCTCGACCTCGGCATCCTGCCGCGGGTGAGCGAGGCGAACTGGACCCTGGCGGTGGACGGGCTGGTCGAGAATCCCGTCACCTGGACCTGGGCGGACCTGCAGGCCCAGCCGCGGGAGCGCGTCGTCTCCGACATCCACTGCGTCACCACATGGTCGCGCTACGACAACCGTTGGGACGGGGTGTCGACGCGGCACCTGCTGTCGGTCGTGAGGCCGCGGCCGGAGGCCCGCTTCGTCCTCTGCCATTCCTCGGACGGCTACACCACCAACCTGCCGCTGGAGGCCTTCGCGGCGGAGGACGCGCTGCTCGCCACCGGCTGGGAGGGCCAGCCGATCAGCCGGGACCATGGCGGGCCCGTCCGAGTCGTCGTGCCGAAGCTCTATTTCTGGAAGAGCGCCAAGTGGGTGAAGCGAATCGAGGTCCTGGCGGAGGACCGTCGCGGCTATTGGGAGGTCCGCGGTTATCACAATGACGCCGACCCCTGGCGGGAAGAACGCTACAGCGAGTAGCCTGCGACGGCGCCTGCCATTCCGGTCCGGAAACAATCCCGGCACCAGTCGGCGCAAAGGGATTCCCGGTCGCCGGGCAAGAAATTGGTCGGGCCATTCCATGACGCGACTTCGCAAAATCGTGACGTCTTCCGTCCGATTTGCGCCAGATCATTCCCCTGTTCCGCAATGCTGACGTAGCCGTACGGGCGTCGGGCGACTCACATTCGGACGCAAGGGATTAACCAATGACAGTGGACTCGGTCACGATTGCCCTGGTGGGCAGCGGTGGCGCCGGCGCGATGACCGCCGGACAGATGCTGCTGGATGCCGCCGCCAACGTGGGATGGTACGGATTGATGTCGCGGTCGACCGGCCCGCAGATCCGTGGCGGTGAAGCCGCCGCCCTCGTTCGCCTGTCGCCGACACCCGTTCACGGTCCGGGGGACCGCTTCGACATCATCATCGCCTTCGACTGGCAGAATGTGGAGCGCTTCGCGGCCGAGCTTCCGCTGTCGGACAAGAGCGTCATCATCACCGACCCCAGCCAGGGCGAGGTGCCCGCGGTCCTGGCCGCCAGCGGCGCCAAGCAGGTCGAGCTGCCGATCAAGGAACTGGCCGGGCGCATCCCCGGCGGGCGCGTCAACATGGTCGGCCTCGGCGCCGTCGCGGCGATCGTCGGCCTGCCGCGCGCCGGCATCGACGCGGTGATCCAGAAGGCGCTGGGCAAGAAGGGCGACGCCGCCATCCAGGCGTCCAACGCCGGCATCGACGCCGGGTCCAAGGAGGCCGCCGGCTGGAACCTCGGCCTGGAGCTGGCCGCCCCCAACAAGGAGGGCGCCACCCGCTGGAACATCTCCGGCAACGAGGCCGCCGGCCTGGGCGCGCTGAAGGGCGGGGTGAAGTTCTGCGCCGCCTACCCGATCACGCCCGCGACCGAGATCCTGGAGTGGCTGGCCCCCAACCTCGCCAAGACCGGCGGCAAGCTGGTCCAGGCGGAGGATGAGCTGGCCTCCATCGCCATGTGCCTGGGCGCCTCCTTCAGCGGCGTGCCCTCGATCACCGCGACCGCCGGCCCCGGCCTGTCGCTGATGACCGAATGCATCGGCCTGGGCGTCGCCTCCGAAACCCCGGTGGTGATCGTCGACGTGCAGCGCGGCGGCCCGTCCACCGGCATCCCGACCAAGTCCGAACAGTCCGACCTCAACATCGCCGTCTACGGCCTGCACGGCGACGCCCCGCATCTGGTGGTCGGCCCGACCTCCATCGGCGACTGCCTGTTCACCACCCAGTGGGCGGTGCATCTGGCCGAGGCGCTGCAGACTCCGGCGATCGTGCTGTCCGATCAGGCGATGGGCCAGTCCCGCGCCATCGTCGACAAGCCGGCCGACGCCCCCCACAAGGCCAACCGCCTGCTGGCGACCGATCTCGGCGGCGAGGGCAAGTACCTGCGCTACGCCAACACCGAATCGGGCGTCTCCCCCGCCGCCATCCCCGGCATGCCGGGCGGCGAGCACACCGCCGATGGGCTGGAGCATGCGGAGAACGCCCTGCCGTCCTCGCAGGCGTCGGACCACCAGAAGCAGCTCGACAAGCGCCTGCGCAAGCTGACCAGCTACGACTACGGCGACGCCTGGGCCGACGTCGAGGGCGAGGGCGAGATCGCCGTCGTCACCTGGGGCTCCGCCACCGGCCCGTCGCGCGAGGCGGTGCGCCGGCTGGAGGCCGCCGGCACCAAGGCCCGGCTGGTCGCCATCCGCCTGATCTCCCCGGTCCAGCCGGCCAAGCTGGCCGCGGCGCTGGACGGCGTCTCCAAGGTTCTGGTCGTCGAGCAGACGCACGGCGCCCAGTTCCACAAGTTCCTCCGCGGGCATTACGACCTGCCGGGCAAGGTGTCGGTGTTCAGCCGCCCCGGCCCGCTGCCGATCCGCGCCCGCGAGGTGCACGAGACGCTTCTTTCCCTGATCTGACCGGCCGGAGCACGAAATCCATGGATACCCATCTGACCGACGATGTCGTGGGCCCGCTGCCCGGCGACTACAAGTCCGACGTGAAGCCCATCTGGTGCCCCGGCTGCGGCGACTATTCCGTGCTGGCCGGCATCACCCGCGCCATGGCGACCATGGGGCTGGAGCGCCACGACACCGTCGTGGTGTCGGGCATCGGCTGCTCGTCGCGCATCCCCGCCTACACCAGCGTCTACGGCTACCACACGGTGCACGGCCGCTCGCTGGCCGTGGCGTCCGGCGTGAAGCTGGCCCGGCCGGAGCTGAACGTGCTGATCTTCGGCGGCGACGGCGACGGCTTCTCGATCGGCGGCAACCACTTCCTCCACGCCTGCCGCCGCAACGTCGACATGACCTACATCGTCATGGACAACCAGGTGTACGGCATGACCAAGGGTCAGGCCTCGCCGACCACCGAGGCCGACTGGTGCGAGTCGAAGCTGACTCCGGAAGGGCCGGGCGTCAACCCGATCCAGCCGGTCGCCCTGGCGCTGGCCTGCGGCGCCAACTTCGTCGCCCGCGGCTTCTCCAACAACCCGAACGAGGTCGCCCGCCTCATCGTGGAAGGCGTGCGGCACCCCGGCTTCTCGGTCATCCACATCCTGTCGCCCTGCGTCACCTTCCGCCCCGAGCAGCGCAACTGGAAGAGCACGGTCCATCCCTACGGCCGCGAGCCGACGGACGACCCGAACGAGGCGATGCGCGCCGTCCTTGAGGACGACGGGTTCGGCCTCGGCATCTTCCTCGCCGGCAACCGCCGTCCGTTCCAGCCGGAATCGGCGGCCACCCGCAGCATCGCCCAGATCGAAGAGGGGTTCGCGGTATGAAGACGAAAGTGCTGAACGGGGCCGCCAACGTCGGCCTGTTCCTCGCCCACGCGCTGGCGCTGGAGATCGAGGCGGCGGAGCGCTACACCGAACTGGCCGACAGCATGGAGGCCCACAACAATGTGGAGGTCGCCAAGCTGTTCCGCGATCTGGCCACCTATTCGGGCAAGCACGCCGAGGAGGTGAAGCAGATCGCCCGCGAGTTCGGCCCGCTGCCGAAGGTCGCCCCCTGGGAGTTCCAGTGGGACGCCACCACCGAATCGCCGGAGGCCGCGGCCTTCGAGAACGCCCACTACCTGATGAAGCCGCACCACGCGCTGAAGATGGCGCTGCTGAGCGAGCATCAGGGCAACAACTACTACGCCTCGGTCGCCGCCGAGACCAAGGACCCGGAGGTCGCCCGCCTCGCCCGCGAGTTCGCGGAGGAGGAGGCCGGCCACGTCGCCCTGGTCCGCAAGTGGCTGGAGCGCTACCCGGCTCCGAAGGATGACTGGTCGGACGATCCCGACCCGCCCAACATCTCCGACTGAGACGTCCGAGCGTGGGGCGGAACGCCTTGCGCTTCAGGAACGGGGTGGCCCGGCGCCGCCCCGTTTCCTTTTGCGGCAATGACCGCCGTCACCGCGCGGCCCGGCTGCCCGCCAGTTCGACGAGGCGGATGAACTCGGCCCGCGTGCCGTCGGGGTCGCCGCCGCGGGCGCCGCGCGCCAGATCGGCGATCTGCGCGTAGGACATCGTCTCGCCGCCCCCCGCGCTGCGCAGCTTCCCGGCGAAGGACGCCACCGCCAGGGCGAAACGGGCCTCGGCGGGAGCGGCCTCGACGGAGGCCAGAGCTTCGCGCTTGCGGATGGGACGCTCGATCAGCCGGCTTTGGGACTGGCCGGGCAGCGTGTAGCGCAGGCGCAGGAAACCGAACTCGTCCGCGTTTGCCGCATCCTTGGTCGTCCTGGCCTTGTGGCTGGCCTTGTGGCTGGCCTCGTAGCGCAGCGGATCGACGCCCTTGCCCTTGGCCCCCGGCGGCAGGAACTCATAGAGCGCGGTCACCGCATGACCGGCGCCGACATCGCCCGCATCCACCCGGTCGTCGTTGAAATCCTCGCGGCGCAGCGCCCGCGTCTCATAGCCGATCAGCCGGTACTGCCCGACCAGGGCCGGATTGAACTCGACCTGGAACTTCACATTGTCGGCAACCGGCACCATGGTGGAGGACAGCTCGTCGCGCAGGACCTTCTTGGCCTCCTGCATGCCGTCGATGTAGGCGGCGTTGCCATTGCCCGCCTGGGCGAGCCGCTGCATCACCACATCGTTGAGATTGCCCAACCCGACGCCGAGGACCGACAGGTAGACTCCCGTCTCACGCTTCCCCGCGATCAGCGTCTCCAGCGACTTGGGATCGACGATCCCCACGTTGAAATCGCCATCGGTGCCGATCACCACCCGGTTGACCGCCGCCTTGTCGAAATTCCTCTCCGCCAGCGCGTAGGCCGCCTGGATTCCGCCGTCGCCGGCGGTGAGGCCGCCCGCCGTCAGCCCCTGGATGGCCGCGCGGATGGTTTCCTTGTCCGTTCCGGCGGTGGGCTCCAGCACCACGCCGCTGTTGGCGGCGTAGCTGACGATGGCCACGTGATCATCCGGCCGCAGATCGTCCACCAGCATCAGCAGCGCCTGCTTGAGCAGCGGCAGCCGGTCGCCCGGCGCCATGGAGCCGGACACATCCACCAGGAAGACGAGGTTCAGCGCGGGTCGTTGCTTGCGGGCGACGTCGTAGGCGCGGATGCCGATGTGCAGGATGCGCGCGCCCTCCGTCCAGGGGGATGGATAGACCGCCACCGTCGGGCGGAAGGGAGCGGCGGGCGACTCCGGGCGCGGGTAATCGTAGTGGAAATAGTTGACCATCTCCTCCACCCGCAAGACGGGGTATGGGATGGGGTGCCCTTCGTTCAGCAGGCGGCGGACCACCGCGTAGGACGCCGTGTCCACGTCGGCGGAAAAGGTGGAGACAGGCGCTTCGGTCACCGGCACGAATCCGTTCGGCGATGCCGTGTCGAACCGCCCCGGCGATCTGGCAATCTCCGAAGCGGGAAAGGAAGTTCCGGCGGAGCGGGCCGCAGGGGCCGGCGCGACGGAGGGCGCGGCGGGGTATCCAACCAGATTCTCACTGGAACCGGGCCTTATCGACGACACCGGCACCTGTGGCGTCACTCCGCAAGCCGTCAACACCGTGCCCAGCACCATGACGCCGAGCAAGCCCCCCACCGACGTTCGCTTCACGGAAATCTCCCTCGTTGGATGCCGCGGGTCGCGGCAAACCATCTTGTGATCTGCAATTTTGGAGACTTCTTGTCGGAAAAGTTCGGCTTTTCGGCCTTTTGTCGACAAATTTGTGGCGCAGGGGTTGATTGCGATGGGGGCACTCTTCCCGTCGTTGGGGCAAGATAGCCGACAGCCACGGTAGGGCTTGTCAAAGCCGCCAAAATGCCTCAGAAGCGGGCACTCCCGGCCGGAGCGACGGTGGCGCCGCCGCAACGCAGGCCGCCGCGCTCCGTCCCGCCGTCATCTGGATTTTGCAATGACCTTGGCCGCCGAGAACGAGTTCGTCCCGTCCCCCTGCATCAGCGTGTGCAAGCTGACCGCCGACCGCGCCTACTGCATCGGCTGCCTGCGCACGTTGGAGGAGATCCGCGGCTGGAAGCATATGGACGCCGACCAGAAGCGCGCCCTGCTGGCGGATCTGGAGAACCGGCAGGCCGCCGCCGCGGAGTAGCCTCGCGCCTTCTTTTCAGGAACGCCGGATCAGGCCGCGGCGCCGCCGCGCAGCAGGGTCATGCGGTCGCGGTCGGCGCGGATGCGGTCGAGATGCTGCACCGCCACCGCGGTGATCGGCAGGGGCAGCTCCTTGGCCAGAGCCTCCTCGTAGGCGCGGACGCACTCGCCCTCGCCACGCTGCACCTCGGCGAGGATCGCCTCGCGGTCATGCCCCAGCACGTTGGTCTTCAATTCCAGGAAGAAGCGGTGCGCGCCGCCCATCACGGTGCCGCCCATGTCCGGCGCCCCGCCCTGTTCGGCGACGAGGCGCTGCACCTCGCGCACGATGGCGCCGCGCTGGGCGGCCAGATCGTTGAACAGGGCCTTCAGATCCTCGTCCTCCAAGGCTTCCGCGGCCTGGCGATAGGCTTCGTGGCTGTCCTCGACGATGCGGATCAGATCGTTGAGGGTGTCGACGATCTGGTCTTTTCCCATCATGGCCGGTTCATGTGCCGACATGGCCGCTCCCTCCCCTGGCAGGCTGCCCATCCGCTTGGAAAACCTCCCGCCCCGGTGAAGGTTCCTTGATGCATCCGAAGGGTGCTCCGGTTGGTCGGGCCGCATCGCCCGATGGTGACGAACCACAGCCGCGCCTGTTGTCGGTCCATCCCCAATGGACTGTCCGATAACACAACGAGGGAGAGGATCTGTGGCCAACACCACCAAGGATACCCTGATCGACTGGCTCCGCGACGCCCACGCCATGGAAAGCCAGGCCATCGAGATGCTGGAGCGGCAGGCGGAGCGCATCAAGAATTACCCGGACGTCCTCGCCAAGGTGCAGGAACACATCGAGGTGTCGAACCGGCAGGCCGACCGGCTGAAGCAGTGCCTGCAGCGTCTGGGCACCGACACCTCGGCCATCAAGACCGGCGTCGCCATGCTGATCGGCAACGCCCAGTCGCTGTCCGGCGTCGTGGCGTCCGACGAGATCGTGAAGGCGTCGATCTTCGACTATTCCTTCGAGCATTTCGAGATCGCCAACTACCGCGCCCTGATCGCCGCCGCGGAGCAGGCCGGGGAGCCGGAGATCGCCCGCATGCTCCAGCCGAGCCTGGACGAGGAGCTGGAAATGGCCGCGTGGCTGGAACAGCGCCTGCCGCAGCTCACCAAGACCTATCTGGAGCGCCGGGAAACCGCCGGCACCGCCGAAGCGAAGCGCTGATCATCCCAACGCATCGCCAGGACCGCGCCGGGGCACCGTCCCCGGCGCGGCTTCCGTTCGTCAATGCAGAGCCAGGACCGACCGCCGGCGAACCGCCGGGCGGGCGCGCCACAGGCTGAGCAGATGGCCCGACAGCGTCATCGCGTCCGACGCCAGCCCGAAGGCCGAGCCGGCCAGCGCGTTGTGGCCGGCCCCCACCACCGTCGAGGACAGGAAGAACAGCCGCATCCGCCCGACCGTGCCCTGCCAGCGCCCGATGGTGCCAAGAATGAAGCCCGTGGCCGACAGGGCGGACATCGGTCCCTGCCACGTCGCCGCCGCGACGGCCAGCGCCGCCGGGACGGTCAGGGCGAACAGCACGCGCAGCCAGCGCGGGCGCCGTTCCGGATAGGCGGCGGCCATCTGCACGAGGCCGAGCGCGCACATCAGCATGCCCGTATGGGCACCCAGAGCGAAGAAGTGGAGGACGAACAGCGCGCCGGCCCCGGCCTGCGCGGTCAGGATCGCCCGCCGGTCCTGAAGCAGCGTGGACAGGACGCCCAACGCCAGACCGGCAAGCCCGCTCACCGCGACCAGCGACAGGGACGGCAGGTAGTGCAACAGGAAAACCATGGATAACGCCTTCACCCTTCGAAAAATGCTGCGCCGCAGCAAAAGGCCGCGGCGAAGGGGGCGGACGCTAGGCGCGGATGGTTAACCGGCTGTGAATCGGGGTGTGATCAAGAGTGGGCGCGCCGTCCCGCCGCGCCGGTCCGCGATAAGGGCAAAAAGCGTTTAATGCCAACGATCTCGCGACCTGTGACCTGACCATGGGCATACCCCCCTGGTCGGGGGCACCCCATGGGCATTTCACCTTTGCGACGTTTCCCTGGAACGGCCGGGTCGTCATTCTTCGCACCGCAAGATGACACGCCGACAAAAACACACGCCTCTCGACGCCGTGCCTTCCCGAAACGCCGTGCCTGAGACGCCTCCTGGAATAAGACGCTCTGGATGAGATGCCCTATGACCCAGCTGACGAAACGGGACGCCGCACGTCTTCCCGCACCACCCACCTGTTGCCATTGCGGGAAACCCTTGCGGGCCGGGGAACCGCATTGGGCCGGCGATAGCGAGAACCGCCCCTGGCACTATGGCTGCGCCGAGCGGGTCGGCCTGACCATGTCCTGGACGCGGGTTCGCCATCGCCGCGCGATCGTCGCGGGAGTTTGACCGCGCCGCGCTGTTGACCCCTGACCGAGTTTCATCGGCAGGGCTTCCAAAAGGGGGAAAGCATGAAGGGGACACCGCACAGCCTCTGGCTGTCCATGGCCAACCGGTCGGCCAGCCAGGCGATCGGCTTCTGGAGCGGCCTGTTCAACGCCGCCGCCCGGCGCAACCAGACCGCCCTGTTCAACGCCATGACCAAGCCGCCCAAGGCGAAGCGCCCGGCGCAGAAGAAGAAAAGCCGCTGAGGCGAACGCCTGTGCGGCAAACACCAGAAAGCAGAAAAGCCGCCCAAGGGCGGCTTTCTTGTGCAGACTTGAAGGAATGGCGCGCCCGAAGAGATTCGAACTCCTGACCCCCAGATTCGTAGTCTGGTGCTCTATCCAGCTGAGCTACGGGCGCATTCCTGTTTGTCTTCCCGGCGTCGGCGGTGACCGTCCGTCGTCGAGGCGCGCAACTTACTCAAAAGGATTCCGGGCTGCAAGACCTTTTTTCGCCTTTTCACGCGGTCGATTGCCCGGCGATGGGGCTTGCGGTATAAGCGGCGCACGTTTCTTTCGGAGTCCATAGCCGTGCCAGAAGCCGTTCCGTTCAACAAGCACTTCCCGGTGTCGTGGGAGGAGCTTCACCGCAACGCCAAGGCGTTGGCCTGGCGCCTGATCGACAAGGGCCCCTGGAAGGGCATCATCGCCATCACCCGCGGTGGTCTCGTCCCGGCGGCCATCATCGCGCGCGAGCTGGAGCTGCGCATGATCGACACTGTCTGCGTCTCCAGCTACGACCACCAGAACCAGCGCGAGGCGATGGTGCTGAAGGGCGTGGAGGGCGCCAACGCCGGGGACGGTGAAGGCTGGCTGATCATCGACGATCTGGTCGACACCGGCAAAACCGCGGTGATCGTGCGCAAGATGCTGCCCAAGGCGCATTTCGCCACCGTCTACGCCAAGCCGCTGGGCCGCCCGCTGGTCGACACCTTCATCACCGAGGTGAGCCAGGACACCTGGATCCACTTCCCCTGGGACATCGAGCTGCAATTCTCGCAGCCGATCGCCAAGCTGCACCGCGGCGCCTGAAGTTTGCACTCTCCCCTCTGGGGAGAGGGTGGCCCGAAGGGCCGGGTGAGGGGGGTGCTCTTGTGCCGAACGTGCCGTCACGCGCATCCCCCTCACCCTAACCCTCTTCCCCAGAGGGGAGAGGGGACCATGACACTTGACACAAGCCTAACCATCTTGTGTCAACTCTACAGCAGCCCCGCCGAGCGGTGGCGCGGGTCCAGCGCGTCGCGCAGACCGTCGCCCAGCAGGTTCAGCCCCAGCACCGTCACCGCGATGGCCGCCCCGGGAAAGATCGCCTGGAGGGGGGAGGTGAACAGGAAGGTCTGCGCGTCGCCCAGCATCTTGCCCCAGGAGGGCGAGGGCGGCTGGATGCCCAGACCGAGATAGCTCAGCGCCGCCTCGTTCAGCACCGCCACGGCGAACAGCACCGTCCCCTGGACGATCACCACCCCGGCGATGTTGGGCAGCACATGCACCAGCGTCACCGACAGCGGCCCGCGCCCCAGCGCCAGCGCCGCCCGCACGAAGTCCCGCCGCCAAACGGCCAGCGCCGCCCCGCGGGCCACCCGCGCGAAGACCGCGGCGTTGAACAGGCCCAGCGCCAGCACGACGTTCACCGCCCCCGCTCCCAGCGCCGCCGTCAGCAGGATCGCCGTCAGCACCGCGGGAAAGGCGAACAGCAGGTCGCCCAGCCGGGCCACCGCCTCGTCCCCCCAGCGCCCCCAGGCGGAGGCGGCCAGCCCCAGCGGCACGCCCAGCAGGGCGCCCAGCGCCACCGCCGCCGCCCCGACGGCCAGCGAGTTGCGGGCGCCGACCAGGATCATCGACAGCACGTCCCGCCCGAAATGGTCGGTGCCCAGCCAATGGACCGGCCCCGGCGGGCGCAGCCGGGCGACCACCCGCACCTGCTCCGCCGGGAAGGGCGTCCAGACCAGCGACAGCAGCGCCGCCCCCACGACCAGCGCGGTGAGCAGCCCGCCCAGCAGCAGGCTGACCGGCAGGCGCTTCAGCCGTCTCATCCCCCCGATTTTCATGGGCCCCGTCATGCCGTCACCCGCGGGCGCGGGTCGATGGCGGCGCAGGCGATGTCGACCAGCGCGTTGACCGCCACCACCGTGACCGCCAGCAGCACGACGACGCTCTGCACCACGATCAGGTCGTGCTGGCCGATGGCCTGATAGAGCAGGCGGCCCAGCCCCGGCAGGGTGAAGACGTTCTCGACCACCACGGCCCCGGCGACAAGGAAGGAGAATTGCAGGCCCAGGATGGTGGCGACGGGGATCAGCGCGTTGGGCAGCACATGGCGCCGCAGCACCACCCGGCGCGGCAGGCCCTTGGCGACCGCCGTGCGCACATACTCCTCGCGCAGCGTGTCGAGCGCCGCGGTGCGGGTGATGCGCGCCAGGATCGCCGCCTCCGGCAGGGCCAGAGCCACGGCGGGCAGCAGCAGCGCCTTCAAGGCCGGCCCCGCCCCGGCCTCCCACCCCGGAAAGCCGCCGGCGGAGAACCAGCCCAGCCGCACGGAGAACAGCAGGATCAACAGGATGGCGAACCAGAATCCGGGCACCGCGATGCCCATCTGCCCGAAGGCCATGACCGCCCAGTCCCCGGCCCGCCCCTGCCGCCCGGCGGCGAACAGGCCCAGCGGGATGGCGATGCCCGCCGACAGCAGCAGCGCCAGCCCGGCCAGCGGCAGGGTGATGGCCAGCCGGTCGGCGACCAGCCCGGCGACCGGACGCGCGTAGGTCAGGCTGGTCCCGAAATCCCCGCCCAGCATCCCGCCCACCCAGCCGGCGTAGCGGACGGGCCAGGGCCGGTCGAGCCCCATCTGGGCGCGCAAGGCGGCCACCGCCTCCGGCTGGGCGCTGGTGCCCAGCATCACCAGGGCGGGGTCGCCCGGGATCGCCTCCAGCACGGCGAAGACCACCAGCGTGGCCAGCCATGCCGTCAGCGCCAGGGTGAGCAGACGGCGCACCAGGAAGGCGAGCACGCGGGTCAGCCCCCGCGGGGTCCGGTCCGGCCGCGCCGGATCACTTCCACCGGACGCCCGTCACGTCGTTGGCCTGGATCGGGCGGTTGACCCACATGCCCTGCACCGCCGACTTCTGCACGGTGGCCGAGGGCAGCATGAAGAGGAAGCCGTTCACCGCGTCCTCGGCCAGGATGCGCTGCTGCTCGCCGTAAAGGGCGTTGCGCTTGGCATTGTCCTGCGTGCGGTCCAGCTCCGCCCCCACGGCGTTGAAGCGCTCGCTCTGGTAGTTGAAGTAGTAGTCGGGGCGCCCGTAGATGTCGATGTCGAGCGGCTCCGTGTGAGCGATCAGGGTCAGGTCGTAATCCTTGCCCTTGAACACCTTCTCCAGCCACGGCGCCCATTCCATCGGCTCGACCTTCACGCGGATGCCGACCTCGGCCAGCATGGCGGCGATCAACTCGCCGGAGCGGCGGGCGTAGATCGGCGGCGGCAGGCGCAGCGTCGTCTCGAACCCGTCGGGAAGGCCGGCCTCGGCGAGCAGCGCCTTGGCCTTGTCCGGGTCGTAGGGGTAGAGGCCGGTCAGGTCGACATAGCCGGCGCGGTGCGGCGGGAAGTGGCTGCCGATGGCCGCCCCGTTGCCGAACAGCACCCCGTCGATCAGCGTCTTGCGGTCGATGGCGTGGGCCATGGCCCGGCGCACCCGGACGTCGTCGAAGGGCTTGCGGGCGTTGTTGGTGCCGAGGATCGTCTCCCCCTCCGTCGTGCCGACCATGACGGTGAAGGCCCCGTCGTCGCGGAACTGGGGCAGCGCCTCGTAGGTGTCGAACTGCGGGAAGCTGTCGATGTCGCCGGCCTTCAGCGCGGCGACCTGGGCCGCCGGGTCGCTGATGAAGCGGAAGGTGACGCGCTCCAGCGCCGGCTTCGGCCCGTCATAGTCGGGGTTGCGCACCAGCACCACCCGGTCGCCGGCCACCCAGCGCTCGAACTTGAAGGGGCCGGTGCCGACCGGGGTCTGCTTGTTGGCGCCCGCCGATTCCGGGGCGACGATGGCGGCGTCGCCCGACGCCATGTGGAAGAGGAACAGCCCGTCCGGCCGCGACAGGGTGACCACCACGGTCCGCGCGTCGGGCGCCTCCACCCCGGCGATGGCGGCGAAGTAGCCCTTCTGCGCGTTGACCGACTCGGCGCCGCGCGCGCGGTCCAGCGAGAACTTCACGTCCGCCGAATCGGCGGCGGTGCCGTCGTGGAACTTGGCGCCCTTGCGCAGGTGGAAGGTGTAGGTCAGCCCGTCCGCCGACACCTCCCACTTCTCGGCGAGGCCCGGCACCACCTTGCCTTCGGCGCCGATGCGGGTCAGCGGCTCGAACAGGTTGGCGTAGGTCACCTCGTCGATGGCCGCGGCCGCCCCCGCCGTGGGGTCGAGGTGCGGCGGCTCCAGCCGCATCCCGACCACCAAGTCAGTACGGGCCAGATCGGCGCGGGTGGCCGTCTGCGCGAGGACCGGACCGGCGGCCAGCGCGCCGGCCAGCCCGAGGACCGCTCCCATGGTGATGGCGAGCGCGGCGCGCCTCTGGCGGTTCGGCATGACGGCTGTTTCCCCCAATCGTTGTCTCGGCGCGGGATGATGCGGTGAAGCCCCGCCCGAGTTCAAGGCCGCAGGCAGGCTTTTCCGCTCAGGCTTCCGCCATGAAGGCGCCGTACTGGCGGGAAATCGCCTCGACCGCCGTCTCGAACAGGCGCTTGCCATGCTCCGGCGAGGCGAGGCCGGGGGCGGAGCCGATGCGCCCGTCCGGGTGGCGGCGCCGGAAGTCGCGGGCGTCGTAGAAGCCGCCGGGCGAGGCGGTTTCCGGGTCCATCGCCGCCGTCTTGATCGACTCGGGATAGGCGTACTGGGTCAGCGACACCTCGCTGGGCGTGGCGTGGGAGCCTTCCTTGCCGCCGAACAGCTCCCGCGACAGGCGGCCGATCTCCTGGTTCTCCCACCAGTTGACCAGGGTGCAGCGCAGTTCCGGCGCCTGCCGGCCGCGCAGGGCGCGGTTCTCCGCGTAGATCTCGTAGAAGGCGGCGCGGACCGACGCGACGTTGCCGCCATGGCCGTTGACGAAGAAGAAGCGCTCGAACCCATGCTCGGCCAGCGACATCACATAGTCGCGCAGCAGGGCGATCAGGGTGGAGGGCTTCAGCGTCATGGAGCCGGCGAAGTCCATGTGGTGCACGGCCATGCCCACGGGGATGGTCGGCCCGACCATGGCCCCGGTGGCGTCGCCGACGCCGCGGGCCACGACCTCGGCGCAAATGGCGTCGGTGCCGATCAGGCCGTTCGGCCCATGCTGCTCGGTGGAGCCGATGGGCAGGATGATGCCCTTGGAGGTCTTCAGGTAAGCCTCGGCCTCGGCCCAGGTGCTGAGAAGAAGCTGCACGGTCTCTGACCCTTGGTTTGTGTTTTGCTCTGGGAAGAAGTGTAGGGCAGCACCGCCCGCCACCCAAGGCCGCTTGGCCGCAGAACGGCCCTGCGCCGCCCGGCAGGCTGGCAATTCTCCTCGCCCGCCCATACAATCGCGTGCATTTCCCAAAGCATGGCGTCTGGTATGGTTGCGCGGATCAACACGGTGGCGTTCCAGGGCATCGAGGTTCTGGACATCGACGTTCAGGTTCAGATGTCCGGCGGCATCGTCGCCTTCACCGTGGTCGGCCTGCCCGACAAGGCGGTGGCCGAAAGCCGGGAGCGGGTGCGGGCGGCGCTGCACGCGCTCGGCCTCGCCCTGCCCGCCAAGCGGATCACCGTCAACCTCGCCCCGGCGGACGTGCTGAAGGAGGGCAGCCACTTCGACCTGCCCATCGCGCTCGCCCTGCTGACCGTCATGGGCGTGCTGCCCGATCTGGAAATGAGCCGCTACTGCGCGCTGGGCGAACTGGCGCTGGACGGGGCGCTGACCTCGGTGGCCGGGGTGCTGCCGGCGGCGATCAACGCGCTTGCCCACGACCGCGGGCTGATCTGCCCGGAAGCCTGCGGCGGCGAGGCCGCCTGGGCGGGCGAGGGGCTGGACGTGCTGGCGCCCGCCACGCTGCTCGCCCTCATCAATCATTTCCGCGGCCAGCAGGTGCTGACCCGCCCCCGTCCGCGCATCCAGGACAGCGCAGAAGCGCCGCTCGACCTGCGCGACGTGAAGGGCAACGAGACGGCCAAGCGCGCGCTGGAGGTCGCCGCCGCCGGCTCGCACAACCTGTTGATGATCGGACCGCCCGGCTCCGGCAAGTCGATGCTCGCGGCGAGGCTGCCGGGCCTGCTGCCGCCGCTCGACCCGGCGGAGGCGCTGGAGGTGTCGATGATCCACAGCGTCGCCGGTCTGCTGGAGGGGGGCCGGCTGCTGCGCCAGCGCCCTTATCGCTCCCCGCACCAGTCGGCTAGCCTGCCCGCCCTGGTCGGCGGCGGATCGCGCGCCAAGCCCGGCGAGATTTCCTTGGCCCACAAGGGCGTACTTTTCCTGGACGAGCTTCCCGAATTCCCGCGCGCCACGCTGGAGGCTCTGCGCCAGCCTTTGGAAACCGGAAAGGCGGTGGTCAGCCGGGCGAACCACCACGTCACCTACCCGGCGCGGGTGCAGTTGATCGCCGCCATGAACCCTTGCCGCTGCGGCCATCTCGACGACGCGTCGCTGGCCTGCGCCCGCGCCCCGAAATGCGCGGCCGACTACCAGTCGAAGATCAGCGGGCCGCTGTTCGACCGCATCGACCTGCACATCGATGTGCCCGCCGTTAGCCCCGCCGACCTCAGCCTGCCGCCGCCCGCCGAGGGCAGCGCCGACGTGGCCGCCCGCGTGGCGGTGGCCCGCGCCGTCCAGGCGGAGCGTTACGCCGGTTTCGGCCCCTTTCCCGAGGGCAGGGCGGTGCGCACCAACGCCGAGGCGGACGGCGAGCTTCTGGAAAAGGCCGCCGCCCCCGACCAACCGGGCCGCGCCCTGCTGACCGAGGCGGCGGAGCGGCTGAAGCTGTCCGCCCGCGGCTATCACCGTGTCATGCGCGTCGCCCGCACGCTCGCCGACCTGGACGGCGGGGGCGGCGTGCGCCGCCCGCACATCGCGGAGGCGCTCAGCTACCGCCGCATCGCCCCCGGACGGTGACTAATTATTCCGCCGCCACGGCGTTGCCGTGGTTGGGATGGTGCCCCTGGTCGTGCAGGCAGCGGCGCAGGCGGAAGGCGGTGATGATGGCCAGCGCGCCATAGGCGATCAGATAGCTGCCCACGCCCAGCGCCAGGACCAGCAGCCCCAGGGACGGCAGGACCCACATGCCCATGCCGAACAGAACCGACAGGGCGCCGGCCACGCCCCAGGCCCATTTGCCGTGGCTGCGGTGCATGCGCCACGCCGTCATGATCTTGGCGAAGCCGGTGATGACCGACCAGGCGGCGATCACGAAGATCAGCGCGAACAGGCTCGCGGCCGGCCACAGCAGGGCCACCGCGCCCGCGACCAGACTGACCACGCCGTCCAGGATGAAGGGCAGGCTTCGCTCATGCGCCTGGGCGGCGCGGATGCCGCCGACGATGGCGAACACCCCGTCCATCAGCAGGTAAGCCCCGAGGAGAATCGTCAAAGTGGCGACCGTCGCCCCCGGCAGAAGGAAGGCCAGCAGGCCGAGCATCACCGCCGCGGCCCCGCGCAGCGCCAGCGCCCACCAGTTGCGCGCCAGCAGATCGTTCATGCCCTGGACCCGCCGGGCCTCGTACATCGCCTCCGTCGCCATGTCAGGTCTCCCATCATCCGTTCGCGTGCAACCGGACGCGGGTGAGCGCGCCCGATACATCACGGCAACAGAATCAGAAGGACTTCGTTGCGGCGGCGGGTTGTCGAAATGCGGGGATTCGCGCGACTTCCGTGCAAACTCGTTGGGGCAGGTCAGTTGTTGCGGCCGTAGTCGCCCTTGCTGGGTTCGATGAAGTAGAAGAGCTTCGACTCGAACTGCATGCCCTCGCGCGGGTTCATCAGCGCCACCTCGGTCGTCAGCCCCTGGGCGTCCAGAACCCGCCATTTGCGGAGCTGGAAGGGACGGTCCTCGAAGACCAGCGTCAGCGTGCCCTTGCCGGGGTCCTTGGTCTCGGTCAGGCTGATCTCCACCAGCCCCGGCGCCTGATAGACGCCGGTCACCGTCACGTCGCCGGACAGCCGGATGTTCTTGCGCAGGATGAAGTCGGCCAGCGTGCTGCCGATGGGGGCGCTGGACTGCTGCCGCATCTCCCCATCCCAATAGAAGATGAAGGCGCCGTCGGCGACGACGAAGTCCTTCACCGGCGGGTCGTACTCCAGCCGCATCCGGCCGGGACGCGCGAGGTAGAAGGTGCCGGTGGTCTGGCGGCCGTTCGGGGCGACCTGCACGAACTTCGATTGCAGGGTGCCGATGCCGTTCAGATAGCTTTCCGCCTGGGCCACCAGCGCCTGGTCCTGGGCGGACAGGGCGGCGGCGCGTGGCGCGGCCAGGGCGGGCGCGGGGAACGCACCGGTCATGGCGACGGAGGCGGAGAGAGCGGCGGCGGCCAGGATGCGGCGGAACACGGTCTTCATGATGCCTGCTAGGTAACCGGACGTTCCGGGCGGAAATGGGGCGCGGCGGCGGTGGTTCCAAGGATTAAAGCGAACTCTCAATGCCCCCACCCCAACCCTCCCCCGCTGACGCAGGGGAGGGAGTCTAGCGCGAAGCGGCGGCAGTTCCCTCTCCTGCGAGAGCGGGGGAGGGTTGGGGGTGGGGGCAAACGCCCTCACTCCTCGATGTTGCGGGCCAGCACCTCGCGCTTGCCGGCATGGTTGGGCTTGCTGACCACGCCTTCGCTTTCCATCCGCTCGATCAGACGGGCGGCGGAGTTGTAGCCGATGCGGAGCTGGCGCTGGATGAAGCTGGTCGAGGCCTTGCGCTCGCGGCAGACCACCGCCACCGCCTTGTCGTAGAGGTCGTCGCCCGAACCGCCGCCGGCGCCCGACCCGTCGTCGAAGGAGGCGCCGTCCTCGTCGTCCTCCTCGGTGATGGCGTCGACGTAGCTCGGCTCGCCCTGCGTCTTCAGGAACTTCACCACCTGCTCGACCTCGCCGTCGGCGACGAAGGGGCCGTGGACGCGGGTGATGCGGCCGCCGCCGGCCATGTAGAGCATGTCGCCCTGGCCGAGCAGCTGCTCCGCCCCCTGTTCGCCCAGGATGGTGCGGCTGTCGATCTTGCTGGTGACCTGGAAGCTGATGCGGGTCGGGAAGTTGGCCTTGATGGTGCCGGTGATGACGTCCACCGACGGGCGCTGCGTCGCCATGATCAGGTGGATGCCGGCGGCCCGCGCCATCTGGGCGAGACGCTGGATCGCCGCTTCGATGTCCTTGCCGGCCACCAGCATCAGGTCGGCCATCTCGTCCACGATGACCACGATGTAGGGCAGCTCCTTCAGGTCGAGCGGCTGCTCCTCGAAGATCGGCTTGCCGGTGTCGGGGTCGAAGCCGGTCTGGACGCGGCGGGTCAGCAACTCGCCGTCGGCGCGGGCCTCGCGCAGGCGGGCGTTGTAGCCCTCGATGTTGCGCACGCCCAGCTTGGACATGTTGCGGTAGCGGTCCTCCATCTCCCGCACCGTCCATTTCAGGGCGACCACCGCCTTCTTCGGATCGGTGACGACCGGCGTCAGCAGATGGGGAATGCCCTCATAGACCGACAGCTCCAGCATCTTGGGGTCGATCATGATGAAGCGGCAGCGGTCGGGCGGCAGGCGGTAGAGCAGCGACAGGATCATCGTGTTGATCGCCACCGACTTGCCCGAGCCCGTGGTGCCGGCGACCAGCAGGTGCGGGAAGCGGGCGAGGTCGGCCACCACCGACTGGCCGCCGATGTCCTTGCCGAGCGCCAGCAGCAGCTTGCCCGCCGTCTTGTCGAAGACGTCGCCGGCCAGCAGCTCGCGCAGCAGCACGGTCTCGCGCTTGGCGTTGGGCAGCTCGATGCCGATGACGTTGCGGCCCGGCACCACGGCGACGCGGACCGACACCGCGCTCATCGAGCGGGCGATGTCGTCGGCCAGGCCGATGACGCGGGACGACTTGGTGCCGGGGGCCGGCTCCAGTTCGTAGAGGGTGACGACCGGGCCGGGATGGACCTTCTGCACCTCGCCGCGCACGCCGAAGTCGGACAGCACGCCCTCCAGCTTCACCGCGTTCTCGCGCAGCGCCGCCTCGTCCACCTTCTCGCCACGCACGCTGGTCGGGACGATCTGGAGCAGGTCGAGGGGCGGCAGCTCGTAGCCGTCCGCCTCCTCCAGATTGAGGGCGGCCTGCTTGGACGGACGCCCCTGCTCGGTGGCCTTCGCCTTGCCGCCGGCGGGCGGGGTGACCACCGGAACGTCGCGGGTTCTGGCCTCCACGCGCGGCTCCACGCTGATGGAGTCGGACAGGCGGCCGCGCGGCGCGGCGCGCAGGGTGATGGCGCCGCTCTCCTCGTCGGGCGCGTCGTCCAGCGTCGGCTCGGCGGCCTTCTTGCCCGCCGTGGCGAGGCTGGGCTCGCGGCGCAGCAGGCCGCCGGTCTGGCGGGCGGCGCTGCGCGCGGCCTCCGCGCCCTTGTCGCGCATGAAGGACACGCCGGCCCGCGCGCCCCGCCCGATGCGGGCGATGCCGGCGGCGGTCTCGCGCAGGCTGGCCGCCCATTCGCGGATCGACAGGCCCATGGCGACGAACAGGATCAGCCCGCCGGCCGCCCCGGCCACCGTGCCGACCGCCGGGTTGCCGGGGCCGCCGAACAGCAGCTTGCTGACCCCGTCCAGGAGCACGATGCCGATGCTGCCGCCGGGATGGCCGTTCAGCGGGTCCTCGCCCCCGCCGCCCATGCCGGCGAGGAACATGGCGACCAGGAGCACGCCCCACACCGCCAGCACGCTGCGGAACAGCGGGTGGCGGACGCTCTTCTGCAGGCTGAGGCGCCAGCCCCACATCATCGGGACCAGAGCCAGCAGATAGGCCGCCCAGCCCAGCGACTGGATCAGCACGTCGGCCAGATGGGCGCCGAACCGGCCGAACAGGTTGTGGATGTGGGCGTTCGCCGCCGGAACCGCGTTCCAGGACGGGTCGGCCGGGTTGTAGCTGCCCAGGATGACCATCAGCACCAGACCGACCACGCCCAGCGCGAAGCCCGCCAGCTCGCGCGCCCGCGCCACCACGAAGGCGCGCGTGGCGGGCGAGAAGAAGGGCGGCTTCTCCGGCCGTGCTCCGGCGGGCCGCGCTCCGGCGCTTTTGCCGCTTCCGCTGCGGGGGCTTGCGGGTCGTGCCATGGGCAGAAGGTCCTCAAGAACGTGCTGTACCGGACCCGTCCTTCGGGGCGAAAGACCGGGGTGACTGGGCAGGCCGAAGATGGGCGGGGGACTCGCCCCCGGCCCTTATCCCAGGATGCGGGCGATGGCGGCGCAGGCGTGGGCGACCGTCTCGGCGTCGTTTACCAGCGCGATGCGGATGAAGGGGGCGCCGGGATTGGCCTCGCCGGGGTTGCTGCGGGTCAGGTAGGCGCCGGGCAGCACGCGGATGCCACCCTCCGCCCACAGGCGGCGCGTCGCCTCCTCGCCATCGCCGACCTCCAGCCACAGGAAGAAGCCGCCGTCCGGGCGGTAGTAGCCGTAGCGCCCCTTCAGGGCGGACTCCGCCGCGTCGAACTTGGCGCGGTAGAGCGCGCGGTTCTCCTCGACATGCGCCTCGTCCCGCCACAGGGCGGCGCTGGCCGCCAGCACCGGCAGCGGCATCCCGGCGTTGGAGTAGCTGCGCAGGCGGGTGAAGCGGGACATCAGCTCCGGATCGCCGGCCACGAAGCCCGACCGCAGCCCGGCGGCGCTCGACCGCTTGGACAGGGAATGGAAGACCAGGATGTTCGCCCAGGGCTTCCCACCGTGATTGAGGCCCGTCGCGACCTGGAGCGCGCCGACCGGCGGCTTGTCCAGATAGATCTCGGCGTAGCACTCGTCCACCGCCAGGATGAAGCCGTAGCGCCGCGCCAGCCCGATCGCCCGCTCCAGATAGGAGGCGTCGGCCGCCGCCCCCTGCGGGTTGGCCGGGGTGCAGAGGTAGAACAGCGCCGTGCGCTCCAGCAGCTCCGGCGTCAGCGCGTCGAGGTCGGGGAGGAAGCCGGTCTCGCGGGTCGAGGGCAGGAACACCGGCTCGGCGCCCGCCAGCAGCGCCGCCCCCTCGTAGGGCGCGTAGAAGGGATTGGGCATCAGCACCGCCGGCTGGCGGCCCGCCTTGGACGGCGGAACGGCCAGCAGGGCGAGCAGGAACAGCGCCTCGCGCGTGCCGGACACCGGCAGGACGGACTTCTCGGCGTCGAACAGCCCGTCCGGCAGGGCGTAGCGGCGGGTCAGCCAGGCGCCCACCGCCTCGCGGAACTCCGGCGTGCCGCCGACCGGCGGGTATTTGCCCCACAGATGGGCGTTGGCGCGCAGCGTCTCGTCGATGATGGCCGGCGGCTGGTGCTGCGGCTCGCCCACCGACATCATGATCGGCTCGGCGTTGCTGCGCGGCGTCACCCCGGACAGCAGGGTGGCCAGCCGGGTGAAGGGGTAGTCGGACAACCGGTCGAGCCGGTCGTTGACGAGAGCGAAGGTGCCGAGGTCCGGGAGCGACATGCCGCCGAGAATCCTTTCCATGAGGACGGCCCGAAAAGGCCGGGCCGGCCCCGAGGGGCGCGGCCCGTCAGGGGCCTCTGGGGGCCTCTGCCCGATACGAAACGGAAACGATCCTACCGGCGGTGGAGTCCCGGCACAAGGGCACAAAACCGGACGAGGCCCGGTCAAGGGAAAGCATACGCCGCCCGTTCCGGCGGCCTTGGCGCCACCGTGGAAGGACTGGCGCGCCCGGGCTCAAGTCACCGGGCAGATCATCGATGCCACGCGGCAAGAAAAAGCGGACAAGCCTTCCCCCCTTGCGGGAGGGGCCGGGCCATGACGCCCCGCCCTGTCCGCTTCCTCCAGGACGCCTCAGAGCGCTTCGGTGTTGGTCTCGCCGGTGCGGATGCGCACGGCCTGGGCGATGTCCAGAACGAAGATCTTGCCGTCGCCGATGCGGCCGGTGTTGGCGGCCTTCTGGATCGCCTCGACCACCTGCTCGTACTGGTCGTCGGACACCGCGACCTCGACCTTCACCTTGGGCAGGAAGCTCACGGAATACTCGGCGCCGCGGTAGATCTCGGTCTGACCCTTCTGGCGTCCGAAGCCCTTGACCTCGCTCACCGTCAGGCCCTGAATCCCGAGCGACGTCAGCGCCTCGCGCACTTCGTCGAGCTTGAACGGCTTGATGATGGCCATAACCAGTTTCATGTGGCTTCCCCTTGGTATGCGTGTTTGCGGGCCCTTGCGGTCGCCCGGTCCCCCCTCGGCCGATCCCGCCGTGACGGCGGGTTTTCCGAACGTGACTCGAGCGTGTTCGCCTCGACCATAAAAAGCAATGTCTTCAAAAATCGTGCCGGTTGCAGAATCGGCCCTTTTCAGCGGTTTTTGGCTGTTTCGCCGATCGATTGGGCAGGTCATGCCTAATAATTACGCAATACGGGTGCCGCGACGCCGCGCCGCTGGACATCCGGACCGAGCGGAACGATTGTTCGTACCCGTCTACACTGATCGAAGGGCAGCGCCATCATGACCGAATCGGGCACCACCGCAGCGCAGGAGATCACGACCGACGTCGTCGTGTTGGGCGGCGGACTGGCCGGGCTCAGCATGGCGGCGGCTCTGGCCACCGCGGGCGTTCCGGTGGTCTGCATCGACCGCGACAGCCCGGACCGGCAGGCGGGGGACGACTTCGACATCCGCACCACGGCGGTTGCCTACGCCTCGATGAAGGTGCTGGAGGGGGCGGGCGTGTGGAAGCACATGGAGCCCGACGCCGGCCCGATCCTCGACATCCGGGTGGCCGACCAGTTCTCGCCCCTGTTCGTCCATTACGACCACAAGGAACTGACCTGGGACGGCAAGAACCAGCCCTTCGGCTGGATTCTCGACAACAAGGACATGCGCCGCGCCCTGTTCGCCCGCGCGAAGGAACTGCCCAGCCTGCACCATCTGGCCCCGGCCCAGGCCGTGTCGATCGAGCGCACCCGCGCCGGCGCCACCGTAAAGCTGGCCGACGGGCGGGTGATCAGGGCGCGGCTGGTCGTCGGGGCCGACGGGCGCCGCTCGCTGGCGCGGGAGAGCGCGGGGATCAAGCTGCGGACCTGGGCCTACGACCAGACCGCGATCATCTGCACGATCCGCCATTCGGAGCCGCACAACGGCGTGGCGGTGGAGCATTTCCTGCCCAACGGCCCCTTCGCCGTGCTGCCGATGACCGGGAACCGCTCCTCCATCGTGTGGAGCGAGAAGCGGTCGCTGGTCGACATGTATCTGAAGCTGCCGGAAGACCAGTTCATCGACGAGCTGACCCGGCGGTCGGGCGGCTATCTCGGCGACATCGAGCTGGTGACCCGGCGCGACGCCTGGCCGCTGTCTGTCCTGCTGGCCGAGCGCTTCATCGCCGAGCGCGTCGCCCTGATCGGCGAGGCGGCCCACGCCATCCACCCCATCGCCGGGCAGGGGCTGAACCTGGGCCTGCGCGACGTGGCGGCGCTCGCCGAGGTCATCGTGGACGCCCACCGGCTGGGTCTGGACGTCGGCTCGCCGGAGGTTCTGGCCCGCTTCCAGCGCTGGCGCCGCTTCGACACGGTGCTGCTGGCCGCGGTGTGCGACGGTCTGGTGCACCTGTTCTCGAACAACATCCCGCCGATCAAGCTGGCCCGCGACGTCGGCATGGCCGTCGTCAACCGCCTGCCGCCGCTGAAGCGCTTCTTCATGCGGCACGCGATGGGCGTGGTCGGCGAGTTGCCGCGGATGATCAAGGGCGTGCCGCTGTAAGGGGGGCTGGAGTCTCGGGGGACAACAGGGGCTTCACGGATTTCTCGGATTTAAGCACGGATTGCACGGATTTTATTTGGTCTTGCCCAGTGCTCGCTGATCGAGAGGGCACGCGCTGAAGCACGAACAAAAGAAATCCGTGTAATCCGTGTCAAAATCCGTGCAATCCGTGAAGACCCTGTTGCCCGCCAAGAATCCCAAACTCACGCCAACCCGTACTCCGACAGCGCCTCGTACACCGCGGCCCCCTTGCCCAGGTGGCTGCGGTAGAGCGTGAAGTGCTCCACCCGGATCGGACCGGCGCGGAACATCCCGCGCTCCTCGACGAAGCGCCCGATCCGGTCCTTCGGCGCGTCCTTCAGCCGGGCGAGCGTGACGTGTGGCGAGAATTTGCGCTCCTCCGCCGGCAGGCCGCAGCGGACCAGCGTCGACTCGACCTTGGACTGGAGGTGCGACAGAGCGTCGCTGCGTTCCACCCCGGCCCAGAGGACGCGGGCGTTGCGGCCGCTGCCGTACACGCCCACGCCGTCCAGAACCAGATCGAAGGCCGGCGCCGCGATCTGCGCCAGCGACTCGTCGATCTCCGCCGCCTGATCCCCCGGCACCTCCCCGATGAAGCGGAGCGTCAGGTGCAGGTTGTCCGCGTCGGTCCAGCGGGCGCCGGGCACGCCGCCGCCCAGCCCCGCCAGACGCCGGCGCACATCCTCCGGAAAATCGAGGGCGACGAAGAGACGGATCATCGGCTTCGCGGACCGGTTACGGGCAGGGGTCGGGATAGCGGGCGTTGACCGCCTCGATGTCCTTCAGCACCTCGTCCGACAGCGTGACGTCCACCGCCGCGATGTTGGACTTGAGGTCCTCCATGGTCGTCGCGCCGATCAGCGAGGACGCCACGAAGGGCTGCTGCAGGGTGAAGGCGATGGCCATCTGCGTCGGCGACAGGCCGTGGCGCCGGGCGACGTCCAGATACTCCTTCGTCGCCACGTCGGCGTTGACGGTGGCGTAGCGCGACTTGCGGTGATCCAGCGCGCGTCGGGTGCCGGCGGGAACGGCGCCGTCCAGATACTTGCCGGTCAGCGTGCCGGCGGCCAGCGGCGAATAGGCGAGAAGCCCGACATCCTCGCGCAGCGACACCTCGGCCAGCCCCTGCTCGAAGGTCCGGTTCAGCAGGCTGTAGGCGTTCTGGATCGAAGCGATGCGCGGCAGGCCCTTGTCCTCCGCCAGCTTCAGGAACTGCATCACCCCCCAGGGCGACTCGTTCGACACGCCGATGTGGCGGACCTTGCCGGACTTGACCAGCTCGTCGAGCGCCGACAGCGTTTCCTCGATGGGCGTGCCGTCCTTCTCCGGCCGGTGGACGTAGTTGCGCGCGCCGAAGCGGTTGGTCGAGCGGTCGGGCCAGTGGAGCTGGTACAGGTCGATGTAGTCGGTCTGGAGCCGGCGCAGGCTGGCCTCCACCGCCGCGAAGATGTTGGCGCGGTCGAGCTTGGCCTCGCCGTTGCGCACCCAGGCGAAGCCGCCGTCGCTGGCCCCGACGACCTTGCTCGCCAGGATCACCTGGTCGCGCTTGCCGGTCGCCTTGAACCAAGTGCCGATCACCTCCTCCGTACGTCCGTACGTGTCGGCGGTCGGGGGGATGGCGTACATCTCCGCGGTGTCCCAGAAATTCACGCCCTCGCCGAGCGCGTAATCCATCTGGGCGTGGCCCTCGGCCTCGCTGTTCTGGCGGCCCCAAGTCATGGTGCCCAGGCCGATGGCGCTGACCGACAGGCCGGTGCGGCCGAGCGGACGGTATTGCATTTCGATATGGTCCTTAAAGGAACAGGGTGAGCACGCCCGTGTATCCGTACAGGCGGGCGTTGGAGATCTCGCCGCTGGCGAAGAATCCGGCCAGCGGGATGTCGCCGAAGGTCTCGCGGATCAGCGCCAGTTCCTGGCTGCCCTCGCCGAACAGGCTGGGGCCGCGGGCGATGCAACTGACGTAGAGCGCGCCCTTCGGGGTGGTCTTCACGCGCTTCTTCAGGTTGGCCAGCATCCGGCGCATGTCGGCCTCGGCGCTCTGCTGGTCGCGGCGGGTGAACAGGATGGGTTGGCCGCTCTGCACGTGATGGGCGACGGCGATCCAGCCGGCGCGCGGGTCGATGGCGATCAGGTCGCGGACCAGATAGTCCGCCGTGTCGCTCCCGGCGATGGGCAGGCCGGCGAAGATGTAGCCGGACACCCGCTTGAGGTCGCGGGCCAGCAGCTCGCCGATGTCCTCCTTGAAGACCTCCAGCGCCGGGCGTCCGTCGATCTCCAGGACGACGTTGTCCTCCGCCGCGGTGATGGTGCGCACCGGTCCGATGGGCGTGCAGCCCTGGCTGAGGCCGGTGGCGACCGGCACCTGCGGGGCGAACAGCACGCCCGACACGCCGCCGTCGGCCACCGGCCCGCCGACCATCGTGGCGGTGTTGCCGGGAATGGTGAATTGCGGGAACTCCGACCGCGAGGCCGACAGGCCGCCGACCAGGAAGGCCCCGGTTGATTCCGCCAGCGAAACGACCAGCCCGGCCAGATCCTGGTGGCGCGGATCGGCGTGGGCCAGCGCCAGCATGGCGCCGTGCTTGTCCAGCCAGCCGCCGGCCATGCGGCGCAGCGGCTCCATGTCGCCCGACACCACCGGGAACAGGCGGAAGCCCTCCGGCGGCAGGCGGGCCACCATCACGGCGATGCCCGGCTTGTCGAAGATCTCCTCGTCGTTGGCGCAGACGCCGATGCCGACCGTGCCCACCCAGTCGCGGATGCCGGTGACGCCGCGCAGCAGCGTGACCATGCTGGTGGCGTGCTCGGCCAGCGCGTCGGTGATGTAGAGGAAGCCGAGGTTGCAGCCCTCCACCGCGCCGAGTTCGTCCAGGCACGACTTGACGACGGCGCCCCATTCGGTGCCGGTGGCCGATGCGGCCTTGAAGTGAGTCTCGGTGGTGGCGGTGTCGCCGGCCAGGGTCGCCATGGGTGTCAGTCTCCGCTCTTGGCGATGCCGTCCAGAAGGCGGGCGACATGGGGCGTGATGCGCTCCACGATCACCTTCACGCCGGCCGCGTTGGGATGGATGCCGTCGGGCTGGTTCAGCGCGGCGTCGGCCGCCACGCCGTCCAGGAAGAACGGATAGAGCTGTACGTCGTACGTCTTCGCCAGATCGGGATAGATGGCGTTGAAGCGCTCCCCGTACGCGCGGCCCAGGCTGGGCGACGCGTACATGCCGGCCAGCAGCACGGGCAGCTTCTCGGCGGTCAGCCGCTTCAGGATGGCGTCGAGGTTGGTGCGCGCCGCGCCGGGATCCAGCCCGCGCAGCATGTCGTTCGCCCCCAGCTCCACCAGCACGGCGTCCGGCTTGTCGGCCAGCGCCCAGTCGAGCCGCGACAGCCCGCCCGCCGTGGTGTCGCCCGACACGCCGGCGTTGACGACGGTCACGTCGTAGCCCTTCGCCCGCAGCGCCGCCTGCAACTGCACGGTGAAGGCCTGGGCTTCGGGAAGGCCGTAGCCGGCGGTCAGGCTGTCGCCGAGCGCCAGCAGGGTGTAGGGACCCTTCCCCGTACCGCTCTGGGCGAGCGCGGGGGCGGTCATGCCGATTCCCGCGCCGATTGCTGCGACAAGGGCGAGAGCGGCCAGCCCCGAGCGAAGGAGGGCCATGTTGAAATGGCGGCGCACCATGCCATATGGCGTGAGGTTTTCCCGCCCGTTCCCCCGCCCGTTCCAGAGACGCATGCCAATGTCCCGACCCGATTCCGTTGCTTCTGCCATCGTCGATCTCGACGAAGTGCATCTGAGATTGGACAGCGCGGCCGGACCCGTCAACATCCTGAGAGGCTTGAATCTCCGCATCCAGCCCGGTGAACGGGTCGGCGTGGTCGGCCCGTCGGGCTCCGGCAAATCGACCATGATGATGGTCATGGCCGGGCTGGAACGCCCCACGGGCGGGACCGTGCGCGTTGCCGGGCAGGATCTGGGCCGGCTGGACGAGGACGGGCTTGCGCGCTTCCGCCGCGACCATGTGGGGATCGTCTTCCAGGCTTTCCACCTCGTGCCGACGATGACCGCGCTGGAGAACGTCGCCATCCCCCTGGAATTCGCCGGGGCCGCCGACGCCTTCGACCGCGCGCGCGACGGGCTGGAGGCGGTCGGGCTGGGCCACCGGCTGAGCCATTATCCGGGCCAGCTGTCCGGCGGCGAGCAGCAGCGCGTCGCCCTGGCGCGCGCCTTCGTCGCCGAGCCGTCGCTGCTGCTGGCCGACGAGCCGACCGGCAATCTGGACATCGGCACCGGCGCCACCATCGTGGAGCTGCTGTTCGACCTCGCCGAGCGGCGCGGCACGACGCTGGTGCTGATCACCCACGACCCGTCCCTGGCCGACCGCTGCGACCGAACCGTGCGCCTGACCGACGGACGCATCGTCGACGACGGCCTCGCCGCCCGCGCCGAGCGCGTCCGCGTGGCGGGGGACTGAGCGTCTTTTAAAAGTAAAGCCTTCCCCTGCGAAAGCGGGGGAGGGTTGGGTGGGGGGCCCGACGCGACCATTCCCCACCACCACCCCACACCCCTTTCGGACGCCCCATGACCAACCTCGCCCTCGCCTTCCGTCTGGCCCGCCGCGAGCTGCGCGGGGGCTTGAAAGGCTTCCGCATCTTCCTGGCCTGCCTGACGCTCGGCGTCGCGGCCATCGCCGCGGTCAATTCGGTGTCCGGCGGCGTGCTGGCCGGTTTGCAGGCGGACGGGCGGGCGATCCTCGGCGGCGACGTCGCGCTGCGGCAGATCTACGCACCGCCGACCGACGAGCAGCGCGCCTGGCTGGAACAGGCCGGGCGCCTGTCGCAATCGGTGGAGATGCGCGCCATGGCCCGCTCCACCGACGACCAGCGGTCCACGCTGGTCGAGCTGAAGGCGGTGGACGACGTCTATCCGCTCTACGGGTCGGTGGCCATCGCGCCGGAGGGCGACCTGCACACGGCGCTGGCCAACCGCGACGGGCGCTGGGGCGCGCTGGTCGAGGACGGGCTGCTCGACCGGCTGGGGCTGAAGACCGGCGACACGCTGCGGCTGGGCGAGGGCGAGTTCGCCGTGCGCGGCGTCCTGACACGGGAACCGGACCGCGCCTCCAACGGCGCCTTCTCGCTGGGGCCGCGGGTGATGATCGGCCTGCCGTCGCTGGAGGGCACCGGCCTGCTCCAGCCCGGCAGCATCGTCTACTGGACCGCCAAGCTGGCCCTGCCGCCGGGCACCGACGTGGCGGCGTGGCAGACGGCGCTGACGGCGCGCTTCCCCGACGCCGGCTGGCGGGTCCGCGACTTCACCAACGCCTCCCCGCAGATCGAGCGCTTCATCGACCGCATGACGTTGTTCCTGACGCTGGTCGGGCTGACCGCCCTGCTGGTCGGCGGGGTGGGGGTGGGCAACGCGGTGCGCAGCCACCTCGATTCGCGCGCCCGCACCATCGCCACGCTGAAATGCTTGGGCGCGCCGGGCGATCTGGTCTTCCAGGTCTATCTGCTGCAGATCCTGGCGCTGTCGGGGCTGGGCATCCTGCTCGGGCTGCTGCTCGGCGCGGTGGCGCCGCTGGGGCTGGGGTCGCTGCTCGACCAGGTGCTGCCGGTCCCCACCCGGATCGGCGTCTACCCGGGCGCGCTGGCGCTCGCCGCGCTCTACGGGCTGCTGACCGCGCTGACCTTTTCGCTGTGGCCGCTGGGCCGGGCGCGGGAGGTGCCGGCGGCGGCGCAGTTCCGCGACGTGGTCGCCCCCGCCGGCGGCCGTCCGCGCGCCGTCTATCTGGCGGCGATGGCGCTGACCGTCGCGGCGCTGGCCGGGCTGGCCGTCGCCACCGCGCACAACAAGATGTTCGCCGCCTGGTTCGTCGGCGGCTCCATTGCCACCTTCATCGCCTTCCGCCTGGCCGCCTGGCTGGTGGTGCGCGGGGCCGCGGCGGCGGGGCGCCCGCGCCGTCCGGGGCTGCGTCTGGCGCTCGCCAACCTGCACCGGCCCGGCAACCCGACCGGGGCGGTGGTGCTGTCGCTCGGCCTCGGCCTGACGGTGCTGGTCGCCATCGCGCTGATCGAGGGCAACTTCTCCCGCCGGGTCAACGAGACGATCCCCAAGGACGCGCCCAGCTTCTTCTTCGTGGACATCCAGCCCGACCAGTTCGAGCCGCTGAAGCAGACTCTCACCGCCCTGCCCGGAACCAGCGGGTTCGAGGCGGTGCCGTCCTTGCGCGGGCGGATCGAGACGGTGAACGGCCAGCCGGCGGAGAAGGCGCTGGTCAACCCCGAGCAGTCCTGGGTGCTGTCCGGCGATCGTGGCGTGACCTATTCCGCCAAGCTGCCCGAGCATTCGGAGATCGTCGCCGGCTCCTGGTGGCCGGAGGACCACAAGGGGGCGCCGCTGATCTCCATCCACCAGAACGTGGCGAGCGCCTTCGGCATCGGCCCCGGCGCGACCATGGGAGTCAACATCCTGGGCCGCACCATCGAGGCGACGGTGAGCAACGTGCGCGCCGCCGACTTCTCGACGCTGGCCATCAATTTCGCCCTGGTCTTCGCGCCGGGCACGCTGGAGCGCGCGCCGCAGACCTGGATCGCCACCATCCGCAGCACGCCGCAGGCGGAGCCGGAGGTGCAGCGCTCCGTTTTGCAGCGCTTCCCCAACGTCACTCTGGTCCGGGTGAAGGACGCGCTGGACACGGTGGGCACCATGCTGGGCCACATCGGCACGGCGGTGCGCGTCACCGCCGGGATCACGCTGGCCGCCGGCACGCTGGTGCTGGCCGGCGCGGTCGCCGCCGGGCACCGCCGCCGGGTCTACGACGCGGTGGTGCTGAAGGTGCTGGGCGCCACGCGGGCCGACGTGCTGAAGGCGTTCCTGCTGGAATACGGGCTGCTCGGCATCCTGACCGCGGCCATCGCCGGGGTCATCGGCACCATCACGGCCTGGGCGGTGATGACCTTCCTGATGCGCTGGGAGTGGACCTTCCTGCCGTCGGCGGTGCTGACCACGGCGCTGCTCAGCACGGCGATCACGCTGGCCTTCGGCTTCCTCGGGACGTGGCGGGCGCTCGGCCAGCCCTCCGCCCCGCTGCTGCGCAACGACTGACACCGGCGGTCATCGGGGTGACCGCCGGTGTCGTGCGCGGCCGTCACGAGCCCTGGCTGAGCGCCTCGGCCAGCGCGCGGTCGGGGTGGTTCCCGCCGACGATGAGCTGCATGGAGCCGGTCGGCACCTCCACCCCCAGCTCGTCGAAGCGCTTCTTCATGCGGCGGTTGAACTCGCGCGACACGCCCCACTGCTTGGTCGGGCGCGTCTTGAAGCGCGCGGTGATGAGCTGGGTCGAGTCGGGCTGGAACTTGTCCAGGCCCATCACCTCCAGCGGCGCCATGATGTCGGGCGCGAACAGGGCGTCGGCCTGCAGGCCGTTGCCGACGTCCTTCAGCAGTTCGATCACGCGGTCGGGGTCCTCGCGGTAGGCGACCCGCACCTCGAACAGGGCGTAGGAGAAGTCCTTCGACATGTTCTTGACGGTGCTGACCGAGTTGAAGGGCACCGTGTGGATGGCGCCCGATCCGTCGCGCAGCCGGATGGAGCGGATGGAGATGGCCTCCACCACGCCGGAATGGCCGCCGCCCACATCGACCACGTCGCCGATGGAGATGCTGTCCTCGAACAGGATGAACAGGCCGGTGATGATGTCCTTGACCAGGGTCTGCGAGCCGAAACCGACGGCCAGACCGACCACACCGGCACCGGCCAGCAGCGGCGCGATGTTGACGCCCAGCTCCGACAGGGTGATCAGCGACACCATGGTGACCAGGACGATCAGGAAGGCGTTGCGCAGCAGCGGCAGCAGGGTGCGCACCCGCGCGCTGCGCTCGATCCGCGTGCCGTTGCGGTCGGTGGAGGCGAGGAAGCGCTCGATCATCGCGCTGACCACCTCCCAGGCGATGATGGAGCCGACGAGCAGCAGGCCGATGGTGATCGTGCTGCGCAGGATGCGCTGGCCGAGTTGCGTGTCGGTCCAGGCCAGCGTGTCGAAGCCCCAGCCGTAGAGGATCATCATCGCAGCACCGACCCAGATGACCGTCTTCACCATCCGGTGCAGGAAGGGCAGGTAGAGGGAGGCGCGGTCCTTCAGCGGCGGCAGGGCGCCCTGGCTTTCCGGGACCATGCGCAGGCCGCGGCGCAGGCCGCGGTTGATGCCGTTGACCAGCAGCCGGGCGATCACCGCGACCAGGATGGTGATGCCGGTGGCGCGGGCCAGATACTCGAACCCGCCATAGACGTTCAGCACCCAGACGCCGAAGGTCACCACCACGTAGATGATCGCCAGAACGTGCCAGACGTCGGCGAAGCGGCGGCGGGCGGAGCGCAGGACGGCGCCCTGGCCCTCCGACTCGCGTTCCGCGGTGGCCGCCGGGTCGCCGTCGCCGGACAGCGGGTTGCCGTGCATCCAGTCGGCGACGATGCGGCGGTTCTGCAGGATCAGCGCGATCAGCATGCCGGCGATCGCCAGCCCCAGCAGCTTCAGCAGCGCGCCGTAGGCGCCGAGCGGCAGGCCCAGCACATAGGCGCCCTCCGCCAGGAAATAGCCGTAGACGCCGACCGCGGCCAGCCGGCGGACCCAGCGGTAGAGGCGCAGCGCGTTGGCGTCGCCCACCCGCACCATCCGCAGGGAGGATGCGAAGGGCGAGATCAGGATGCGGGCGGCGACCAGCAGGATCTGCAGGATGACGGTGGCGTTGATGACGGCCAGGGCGACCAGCCGGACGCGCGGCCCCGGCTCGCTGACCGACAGGATGGCGTAGGCGACGACGATGAAGGCGGCGATGGGCGCCAGCTCCAGCAGCGCGCGGCCGAGCAGCAGCGGAAAGCGCACCAGCACCGTGCTGCCCCGGCGGGCGGCCAGGGCGTTGCGCGGGCGGGCGAGCAGCCAGCCGACGACGCGCTGGATCGCCAGACCGGCGGTCAGGATCATCGTCAGCTGGATGGCGATCTGCACCCAGCGGTCTCGGGCAGACGGGTCGACCATCTGCCGGTTCGCCCACTCGATGGCGCCGGGCAGCTCCTTGAAGACGTTGCCGACCTGGACGAGCTGGCGGCTCAGCACGTCCATGCGCTCGGCCAGGAAGGACAGGGCGCTGGCGCCGATGGTCTCGGGCAGGGTGCTGGCGGCCGGGGCCTCCTCGGCCTTGGCCTGATCCAGCCCCCTCTGCGCGGCGACCAGCGCCTTCAGCTGCTCGACCAGCCGGGCGCGGGCCGCCGGGTCCTCCAGCGTCGTGATCATCGCCTGCATCTGCTCGGGCGTCGGATCGGGCGAGGCGGCGGGTTCCGCGGGGGCCGCGGCGGCGGGGGCCGGCATGGCGGCCCCCGGAACGGGGCCGGCGGCCAGCGACGGCGCGGCGAGGCCGGCGAGAAGCAGCAGAAGGACGGCGAGTGCGCCCATGCAGGGGACCGTCAACCGGGTGCGTGCGCGAAGCATCCCTGTCCTTTTCCGTGATTTCAGCAATGCGGGCGTGAAGGCCGGGGACGTTATCCCGTGCCCGCCTCCTTGCCAACCCGCGCAGTTTCAGACCTTTTTGAGACGGAATTGCGGCCACGCCCAAGGCGTCGGCGGGCTCCGGCGAGGGGGTTACGGGGCTTGTCCACCAACCTGGGCGCCGTCTTGCGCGTCGTCCTGGGCGACATGGCAGGCGACTCGGTGGCCCGGCGCCACGGGGTCGAGCGTCGGGGGAACCTGGGCGCAGCCGTCATGGGCGAGCGGGCAGCGCAGCCGCAGGACGCAGCCGGTCGGCGGGCGCAGGGGCGAGGGCGGATCGCCGTGCAGGGCGGGGCGGGCCAGGCGGGACGCCGCGATCAGCGCGCGGCTGTAGGGGTGCCGCGCCCCGGCGGCCAGAACCGCGCTGTCCGCCGACTCGACGATCCGGCCGAGCAGGAGCACCAGCGCCCGCCGCCCGATCCGCAAGCCCTCCGCCGCGTCCTGGGTGGCGTAGAGCAGGGCCAGCCGGCGGCGGCGCCGGATCGCCCGCAGCAGGGCCAGGAAGTCCGCCCGCTCCGCCCCGTCGAGCGTCGCCGCCGGCTCGTCGCAGACCAGAAGGCGCGGCTCCGGCAGCAGGGCGCGGGCCAGCCCGGCGCGCGCCGCCTCCGCCGGACGAAGCGCGCCGGGATAAAGGTCGAGCACCGCCGCCGGCAGACCGACCTCCTCCAGCGCCTCGGCCAGCCGCGCCGCGCGGTCGGTGGCTGATCGGCCGGCGGATCGCGGAGGAAGCAGCAACTCCAGAGTCGCGGCGAGCTGCGCGCCGATGGTCATCAGCGGGTCGAAGGCGGCCAGCGGATCGGGGAAGAGGATCTGCAGGTCCCGCCGCGCCCGGCGCATCGCCTCCGGCGGGGCGGCGGCGAGGTCGGTCCCCAGCCAGGACACCTGTCCCCCGACCGGCGGCACCAGCCGCAGGATGGCGCGGGCCAGCACCGACTTGCCGCTGCCCGTCTCGCCGAGCAGGGCCAGCGTCTCGCCCTCGGCCAAATCAATGGACAGGCCGTCCACGACGGTCAGCCAGCGTTCCTCGCCGCGCCAGCCCCGCCCCAGCGGGAAGGCGACGCGCAGGTCGCGCACCGACAGCACGGGCGGGCCGGAGGGCGCGGGCTCGACCGGGGGCGGGGCGGGGACGGGGACCTCCTCGGGCGCTTCCAGACGACCTTGGGCCAGGACCAGCCGGCGGTCGGCCGGACCGGTGAGCGCCGGGTCGGGCTGCGGGCGCCCGGTCAGCAGCAGCGCCGTTCCGGCCTCGCGCGTCCAGGCGGCGAGATCGCTCAGCAGGCGGACGCGCTGGGTGGGGTCGAGCGCGGCGGCGGGGGCGTCGGCGAGCAGCAGAGCCGGCTGCGCCGCCATGGCCAGCGCCAGCGCGGCCCGCCAGCGCATCGCCTCGCCCAGCTCTTGCGGATGGAGCGCCAGCCGGCGCGCGGCGGCGGGCACCTGGAAGCGCTCCAGCGCCTCGGCGGCGCGGCGCAGGGCGGTTCGCTCGTCCAGCCCCGACTGACGGCCCAGCAACTCCACGAACTGGGCGCCGATCGTGCGAAGCGGGTCCAGGGCGCCGTCCTGGGTGACCAGGAGGCGCCGCCCCCGGATCCGGATGTCCCCCAGCACCGTGACGCCCTTCGGGGGCAGCCCGGCCAGCGCGCGCAGCAGCAGCGTCTTGCCCGCCCCGGCGCCGCCCGACAGGGTCAGCACCGTGCCGGCCTCGACGGCGAAGCTCAGCCGGTCGAGCAGGATGTCGCGGCCGGTCAGGAGGGACAGACCCTCCACCCGCAGCGGCGCGCCGCCGTCCGGCCCGATCACGTCCGCTCCGGTCACCGCCGTCCTCCCGCGGTCGCGGAGAAGGCCAGCCGCATCCCGTCGCCCACCCCGTGCAGCGCCCACAGGGTCAGCGCCAGCAGCAGCGCCGGTCCGGCCAGCGCCGCCGCGTCGCCCGCCCGCGCCGCCGCGCCGATGGCGGTTCCCCAGCCGGTCACCCCCTCCGGCAGGCCGAGGCCGAGCAGGCTGGCGAGGCTTTCCGTCAGCAGGGCGCGGGCAAGGGCCGTCCAGGCCGCCGCGGCGAGCGGCAGGACGGCGTTGGGCAGGATGTGGCGGCGCAGCCGGCGCCCGTTGGACATCCCGGCGGCCTGGGCGGCGCTCAGGAACTCCCGCCGCAGCAGGGCGCGCAGCTCGTCCCGCGCGATGACGGCCACCGCCGGGGCGGCGACCAGGGCGGTCACCACGGCCATCGGCGCCAGCCCGCGCTCCGGGCCCAGCAGCCCGCCGGCCAGCGGCAGGGCCAGCGCCAGGGGCAGGCCGGTCAGCGCGGCGGCGGGCGCCATCATGGCCCGCTCCGCCCGCTCGCCCAGGGCCACCGCGGCGGCCCCCCAGAGCAGGCCGAGGACGGCCCCGCCCAGCCCGGCGAACAGCGCGAAGGTCAGGCTCTGGTGCCCGGCGGCCAGCGCCGCCCCCACCGGACCGCCCCCGGCGACGAGGCCGGCGGCGACCGCCAGCATCAGCGCCGCCAGAACGGTCAGTCCCGCCGCGGCGGGCCGGTGCGCGGTCAGCCGCTGCCCGGCCTTCTGCCAGGGGCCGTCGCGCCAGTGTGGATCGGTGCGGGAGTCGGTGCCGGCGGGTCCGTGCATCAGGCCATCCGGGCGCGCGGGTCGATGCCGCCGTGCAGCGCGCCGCCCAGGGCATTCAGCAGCATGGCGAGGCCGCACAGCCCGGCGAGCGCGGCGACGGCCATGCCGGCGTCCCCGGCGCGCGCCGCCTCGACGAACAGCCGCCCGGCGCCGGAAAAGCCGGTCCCGAACAGGCTTTCCACCGCCACGGCCGCGATCACCGTTCCGGCCACGGCGCTGCGCAGGCCGCCCATCGCCGCCGACAGCCCCAGCGGCAGGGCGAGCCGCCAGAGCAGGGCCGAGCCGTCCATCCCCCGCCCGCGCGCCGCCAGCAGAACCGTGTCCTCCGCCCCGGCCCGCGCCCGGCCGGCGAGCGTCGCGGCCTGGGCGGCGGCGGGCAGGGCGAGGGCGGCGAGGCCGAGCGTGAAAGCTGCGTTCGCCAGCGTGGCGGCGACCGCGGCCAGCAGAAAGCCCGGCATGGCCGGTCCGAGGCCGCCCAAGGCCGCGCCGCCCGTCCCGCCCATGACGCCGAGCAGGGCGCCGAGCCCGGTCCCCAAGGCCAGCGCCGGCAGGACCAGCGCCAGCGTCGCCGGCAGGGCGGCCAGCGCGGCGCCCAATGCCTCCGCCCAGCCGGGTCCCGCCAACGCGGCCACCACGGCGGCGGCGAGCGCGAGGCCCAGCAGGGCCGGCCCAACGGCCAGCACCCGGCGCAGGACGAGGCTCAGCATCGGCCCCGCCGGGTGCTGGCGGCCGTGACGGGCGGAGTCGGCAGGGGGGCGGACAAGCGGATCACAACAGGCGGGTCATGCGACAATGGCGGACACGAATGGAGTCCTCCTGACGGTACCCAGGTCCCGGCCGGTCGGGCAATGGAATTTCGCCTCTCGGCGGAGGGCGGGGAGGGTTGGGCGGCTGCGGTGTTGTTCGGGCATCCGCCTTCCTGGCCGGTCGCAGCCCGTCCCGGACGCACCATATGTGAAACCCCGATGCCGATCCCCGCAGGAACCCCGGTCCAGCCGCGTCCCATGCCCGACCAGCCGTCCCTCCCCATGCCGCCGGACCCGACACTCACAGGGGCGCTCACAGGGGCGTTCTCCGGGACTCTCTCAAGCGCGGCCGCGGACCCGCTGCTGGTGCCGGGCCGCACCTGCTGGCGGGTGGAGCGGGCGGAGCGGGTCGGGGTCATCGTCGATGCCGAGGACTACTTCGCGCTCGCCAAGGCGGCGATGCGGCAGGCGCGGCGCAGCATCTACCTGACCGCCTGGGACTTCGACGCCCGCATCCGGCTGACCCCGCAGATGCGCCACCCGCGCCGCCCCGACAAGCTGGGCAACCTGCTGAACTGGCTGGCCGCGACCCGCCCGGACCTGACCATCCATGTGCTGAAGTGGGACTTCGCGGAGCTGTTCGATCTGGCCCGCTGGTCGCAGCCGCTGTTCCTGCGCGGCTGGCTCAGCCATCCGCGGCTCCAGTACCGGCTGGACGGCGACCATCCCGCCGGGGCCTGCCACCATCAGAAGATGCTGGTGATCGACGACCGGCTGGCCTTCTGCGGCGGGCTGGACATCACCGCCAACCGTTGGGACACCCGCGCCCACCGCGCCGACGATCCGCTGCGCCGCCAGCCGGACGGCACCCCCTACGAGCCCTTCCACGACGTGATGATGGCGGTGGACGGCGACGCCGCCCGCGCGCTGGGCGACCTGTTCCGCGAGCGCTGGCGCCGCGCCACCGGCTGCGTGCTGTCGCCGCCCGCCATGGACGTGCTTGGCGGCGGTGGCGGCGTTGCCGACGGCAAGCGCCCCCGGCGGCTGCGGCTGAAGGCGCGCCGGGCCGGGCCGGACAGCCCCGACCCCTGGCCGCAACAGCTCGCCCCGCTGCTCAAGGGCATGCCGGTCGGCATCGCCCGCACCGAACCCGGCTACAACGGGCGCGACGAGGTGCGGGAGGTCGAGGCGCTCTACACCGCCGCCATCGCCTCGGCCAAGCGCTTCATCTACATGGAAAGCCAGTATTTCGCCTCGGTCGCCGTGGCCGAGGCGCTGAAGGCGCGGCTGGCCGAGCCCGACGGTCCGGAGGTGGTGGTCGTCAACTCCGCCCGCACGTCGAGCTGGCTGGAGAACACCGTGATGCTCGGCGCCCGCGCCCGGCTGGTGAAGGAGCTGCGGGAGGCCGACCGGAACGGGCGCTTCCGCTTCTACATCGCCAAGACGGAGAGCGCCAAGACCGGCAGCGTCGGCATCACCATCCACGCCAAGGTGATGGTGGTGGACGACCGGCTTCTGCGCATCGGCTCGGCCAACCTGAACAACCGGTCGATGGGGCTGGACACCGAATGCGACTTGGCGCTGGAGGCGCCGCACGGGCGTGTGGAGGGGAAGGCGGAGGGGCGCGAGGCCCGGCAGGCCATCGCCGGGGTGCGCGACGACCTGATCGCCGAGCATCTGGGGGTGGCGCCGGAAAGCGTGACGGCGGAGCTGCGCCGCTCCGGCTCGCTCATCCGAACGGTGGAGGCGCTGCGCCGGCCCGGCGGACGGACGCTGGAGCCGCTGGAGGACGCCGACCCCGGCCTGCTGGCCGCCGCCGTCGCCGACTCCATGCTCTTCGACCCGGAACGCCCGGTCGGCGCGGCGGACATCGTGTGGCGCGTCCTGCCGTCGCGCATTCCGCGGCGCCACCACTGGCTGGCGCTGGGCATCATCCTGGCGGTGGTCGGCGGGGTCTGGGGCTTGTGGAACCACACGCCGCTGCGCGACTGGGCGACCCTGGACGCCGTGCTGGACGCCTTCGAGCGCCTGCGCGAATCGGCCTTCGGGCCGCTGTGGCTGATCCTGCTCTATGTCGCCGGGGGCTTCGTGCTGTTTCCGGTGCTGCTGCTGATCGCGGCGACGGCCATCGCGCTGGGGCCGTGGATCGGCTTCCCGACCGCGCTGGCCGGGGTGCTCGCCTCCGCCGCGGCGCTGTTCTGGGTGGGGCGGCTCACCGGCCGGCGCCCCATCGAGCGCTACGGCGGCGCGGTGGTGCGGCGGGCCAGCGACGCGCTCGGCGAGCGCGGCGTGCTGGCCATGGCGGCGCTGCGGGTGGTGCCGGTCGCCCCCTTCACCGTGGTGAACCTCGTCGCCGGGGCTTCCCGCATCCGGTTCACCGACTATCTGTTCGGGACGATCCTGGGGATGGCGCCGGGAATCCTTGTCTTCAACCTGCTCGGGCACCAGCTTGAGCGTGTGTTGACGGAACCGACGCCCACCGACATGGTTCTTCTGGGTCTGGCGGCGGTGACGGCGCTGGGGCTCGGCTGGGCCGGCAACCGGCTGGTGCGGGCTCTGGGGGCGAGACGGCCGACCACCGGGCCGGCCACCGGGCTGGCCACCGGGCTGGCCACTGGGCCGACCACCGGAGAAACAGCGAGGGGAGAGCAACAGCGGTGATCCGATTCAGCCGAGAGCGTGTGCAGCGGATCGCCTCCGCGCTGCGCGCCGCCCGCGTCCGCCGCCCGAAGCGCCGCGTCGACAGCCGCAGCGGCCCGGTGCCGGAGGGCATGGCGCCGCTGCGCGTGGCGACCTGGAACATCCACAGCTGCGTCGGGCTGGACGCGCGCTTCGCGCCGGACCGCATCGCCGAGGTCATCAAGGAGCTGGACGTCGATCTGGTCGGGCTCCAGGAGGTCGGCTGGCACCACCGCGGCGAATCCGGTCTGGACCAGTTCGCCTTCCTGGAACGGGCCACCGGCCTGAAGGCCCACGCCGGCCCGACCAAGCACAACGCCCACGCCCATTACGGCAACGCCATCCTGACCCGGCTGCCGGTCCTGAAATGCGAGCCCATCGACCTCAGCGTCGGGCGGCGGGAGCCGCGCGGCGGCATCGACGTGATCGTCGAGGTGGAGGGGCGCCCGGTGCGCATCATCGTCGCCCATCTCGGGCTCGACCCTTGGGAGCGGGCGCGGCAGGTCGGCGCCATCGTCGACCGGCTGGAGGAACAGCCGGCCCTGCCGACCCTGTTCATGGGCGACCTCAACGAATGGGCGCCGAACTCCCCCCGGCTGCGCAAGCTGGCCGAGGCCTTCCCCGACTGGGCCAGCCCGCGCAGCTTCCACGCGCGGATGCCCACGCTGCGGCTCGACCGCATCTACGTGAACAACGGGCTGACCATCCCCTCCTACGAGGTGGTGCGCACGGTTCTGACGCGGCGCGCGTCCGACCATCTGCCGGTGCGCGCCACCGTGGCGGTGCCATAACCGATATTCCCGCTCGGGTATGCCGGGCGCCGGATCGCTGCAAGGCGCGTGCGCGGTTCCGCGGGCGCGCCTTTTTCTTTGGGCTTGATCCTCCTGCCTTGCCCCCTTTGCAGTGCAGCGTTGCGCGGTCTGTTTCGTCTCGCTGACTGTTTCTCATGTAAGTTTTTTGCCCGAGAACGGGTGTCGGCTATTGACCTTTCGGATAAGGACTGGCCAATCTGTTGGTTGGTCATACGACCAATGGAGGCCGGCCAAGGACGGCCCGACCACCGACAGCACCCAGCCGACCGGGCGTGGGAACAACCGCCGAAGCGAGGACCTGTTGCTCTACCATCTCTACGATCTGCAGCACGCCGCCCTGCGCCCGATGCGCCTCCTGGCCGAAGCGACCCAGCACACCTTCCAGAACCCGTTCAGCCCGGTTTCCTACACCCGCGTCGGCCGCGCCATGGCCGCCGGCGCGGAACTGCTGGAGCGCACCACCCGCCGCTTCCCCAAGCCGGAATTCGGCCTGAAGACCACGGTGGTGAACGGCGAGACGGTGGCGGTGACCGAGCGCATCGCCCACCGCAAGCCCTTCTGCAACCTGCTGCACTTCGCCAAGCCGGAGGGCACCCCGGCGCAGCCGCGCGTCCTGCTGGTCGCCCCGATGTCGGGCCACCACGCGACGCTGCTGCGCGGCACGGTGGCGGCGCTGCTGGCCGACCACGACGTCTTCGTCACCGACTGGATCGACGCCCGGCTGGTGCCGCTGGCGCGCGGGCGGTTCGACCTCGACGACTACATCGACACGGTGACGGAGCTGATCCGCTTCCTGGGGCCGCAGACCCACGTCATCGCGGTGTGCCAGCCGGCGGTTCCGGTCCTGGCCGCGGTGTCGCTGATGGCGGCGGGAGACGAGGCGGTGCAGCCGCGCTCCATGACGCTGATGGGCGGTCCCATCGACCCGATGGCCAACCCGACCGTGCCGGTGAAGCTGGCGGCGACCCACCCGTTGTCCTGGTTCGAGCGCAACGTCATCACCACCGTCCCGGCCTATTATCCGGGCGGTTTCCGGCAGGTCTATCCGGGCTTCATCCAGCTTTCCGGCTTCATGTCGATGAACCTGGACCGCCACATCGGGGAGCATGTCGGCCTGTTCCGCCACCTCGTCCGCGGCGACGGCGACTCCGCGGATCAGCACCGCCGCTTCTACGACGAGTATCTGTCGGTCATGGACCTGTCGGCGGAATTCTACCTGCAGACCATCGAGACGGTGTTCCAGAAGCACGCGCTGGCCAACGGCACCATGGAGTCGCGCGGGCGCAAGGTGGAGCCGGCGGCGATCCGCCGGACCGCCGTGATGACGGTGGAGGGCGAGCTGGACGACATCTCCGCCCCCGGCCAGACCGAGTCGGCGCACCGCCTCTGCGCCTCGCTGCCCGACGCCATGCGCGCCCGCCATTTCCAGAAGGGCGTCGGCCACTACGGCATCTTCAACGGTCGGCGCTGGCGCGAAAGCATCATGCCGGCGGTGCGGGAGTTCATCCGCAAGCACGATTGAGGGACGTCAGCCCCCGCCCGCCGCGCTGCGGCGTGGCGGGGGACTTCCGTTCAGCGCTTGGGGACGCCGACCGGGCGCAGCTCGTGCAGCAGCCAGACCAGCCCGGACACCAGCAGGATCGCGCCCGCCTGATGGGCGGCGCCCAGCGGGATCCACACGAAGCTCAGCAGCGTGGCGATGCCCAGCCCGATCTGCACCAGCACCATCGCCGCGGTCAGCAGCGCCACCCGCCCGGCGCGCCCCGGCAGGCGGGCGACCCGGACCCGCAGGGCCAGCCCCAGAACCACCAGCCCGGTCAGCAGCGCCAGCGCCCGGTGCGTCAGCTGGATGGCCGCGGTGTTCTCGAAGACATTGATCCACCAGGGCGACAGGTTGGCGACCTCCGGCGGGATGACGTGGCCGGCCATCAGCGGGAAGGTGTTGTAGGCCAGCCCGGCGTCCGTCCCGGCGACGAAGGCGCCCCAGACGATGGTGACGCCGGTCAGCCCCAGGGCCCAGCGCGCGTGCTTGCGCAGCCGGCCGGACCCGGTGGCCCAGCCGGCGAGCGGCAGCGGGTCGAGAATCCCCAGCGCGGTGCGCAGCAGCAGCCCGTAGATCACGATCGCCGTGCCGAGATGCAGCGCCAGCCGGTAATGGCTGACGTCGGGGCGGTCGACCAGCCCGCTCTTGACCATGTACCAGCCGATCACCCCCTGGAGCCCGCCGAGCAGGAACAGCCCGGCCAGCTTCGGCCACAGGTCGGCGGGGATGCGCCCGTTGACCCAGAAGCGCAGGAAGGGGATCAGGAAGACGAAGCCGATCAGCTGGCCCCAGAAGCGGTGGAACCACTCCCACCAGAAGATCTGCTTGAAGGCCGCCAGATCCATCGCCGAGTTGTAGATGCGGAACTCCGGCGTGGTCTGGTAGAGGCCGAAGACGCGGTTCCATTCCGCCTCCGACAAGGGCGGCAGGATGCCGATCAGCGGCTTCCACTCGACCATCGACAGGCCGGATTCGGTCAGGCGCGTGATGGCGCCGATCACCGCCATGGCGAAGACCATCGCGCAGCAGACGAGGAGCCAATAGGCGATGGGGCGGGTGGAGGCGGGGTCGCGGACGTCTTTCCCGGCGAGGGCGGGGGCGGTGATGTCGGTCACGGACGGGCGGCTCCGGATGATGCGGAAAAGTTCCGGGGGGATAGGGACCTCCGGCTCATGTGGGGTGCGGCAGCGGCTGCGTCAAACGGACACGGGTTACCCCGTGGCGAGGGACACCGGTTTCGGGTGAAGGCTTCGGGCCGCGGGTGTTACAAATATCAGTCTTACCAACGGCTTCGGATGCGGGGCGGCGATGGCGGACCTCACCCTCGGCTTCGGCCTGTCGTTCCACGAGCTTTACGGGCAGGACGGGCTGGCCCGGCTCGACCGCGCCTTCCTCGCCCGGCTGTCCGACACGGACCTGGCGCTCGCCAACCGGCTGCTCTCCGCCCGCGCCCAGCCCGACCGGCTGGAGGCCAAGGCGGAAAGCGACCTGCTGATCGCGCTCGCCCCCCACGCCGAGGATTTCATCGGCGACCTGTTCGGCATCCGCGCCGCCCTCGACGAGCTGCGCGCCCGCCACACCGAGCTGGCGCCGCTCTACACCGCCAAGCGCCTGTTCGTTCAGCGCCGGGCCGCCAAGGCGGTGAAGCCGGAGGCGGTCGCCGCGCTCGACGGGGCGGAGCTGGCCGCGCGGCTGGAGGACTGGCTGGGCGGCCCGCTGACCGAGGCCGCCTTCGCCCGGCAGGTGCTGGCCTGGATGGAGGACGAGGCCGCCCACGCCGACCAGTTGGACAGCGCCGCCCAATACGCCGCCTGGGCGGTCTTCAGCGAGGCCGGGCGCGCCCGGCACGGCGGCGGCGTGCTGTTCCAGGTGCCGCACCGCACCGACCCGCTGCGTCTCGTCCCCGTGGAGACGGTGGAGTTGCACGGTGTCACCATGATGCGCCTGCCCGACGGCGTGTGCCGCGAGCGGCAGGGCTTCCACCTGACCGATCCCGGTACCGATCTGGCCGGGGCGCTGGACGAGGCCAACTACTGCATCTGGTGCCACAACCAGGGCAAGGACAGCTGCTCCAAGGGGCTGCGCGACCGCAAGACCGGGGACTTCCAGAAGAGCGCCTTCGGCGTGGCGCTGGCCGGCTGCCCCCTGGACGAGAAAATCTCCGAGATGCACGCGCTGAAGGCGGAGGGCGTGCCCATCGGGGCGCTGGCCGTGGTGGTGGTCGACAACCCGATGTGCGCGGCCACCGGCCACCGCATCTGCAACGACTGCATGAAGGCCTGCATCTATCAGAAACAGGAGCCGGTGGACATCCCGCAGGCGGAGACCCGCACGTTGAAGGACGTGCTGGAGCTGCCCTGGGGCTTCGAGATCTACAGCCTGCTCACCCGCTGGAACCCGCTGGACCTGCGCCGCCCGCTGATGCGGCCGGACAGCGGCTTCAAGGTGTTGGTGGCCGGGCTGGGGCCGGCGGGCTTCACGCTGGCGCACCATCTGATGAACGACGGCCACACGGTGGTCGGCATCGACGGGCTGAAGATCGAGCCGCTGCCCGCCGACCTCTCGGGCGTCCTTCCCAGCGGCACGCGGGTGCCCTTCCGGCCGATCCGCGACGTGCGCGACCTCTACGACCGGCTGGACGAGCGGATCATGGCCGGCTTCGGCGGGGTGGCCGAGTACGGCATCACCGTGCGCTGGAACAAGAATTTCCTGAAGGTGATCCGCCTTCTGCTGGAGCGCCGGGCGCGCATGACGATCATCGGCGGGGTGCGCTTCGGCGGCACGCTGACCATCGACGGGGCGCTGGAGCTGGGCTTCGACCACATCGCCCTGTGCATGGGGGCGGGCAAGCCGACCGTCGTGCCGATGGCGAACGGTCTGGCCCGCGGGGTGCGGCAGGCCTCGGACTTCCTGATGGGGCTGCAACTGACCGGGGCGGCCAAGCCGGACAGCATCGCCAATCTCCAGGTCCGGCTGCCCGTCGTGGTGATCGGCGGCGGGCTGACCGCCATCGACACGGCGACGGAGGCGCTGGCCTACTACCCCGTCCAGGTCGAGAAGTTCCTGTCCCGCTACGAGGTCCTGGTGGCCGACCGGGGGGAGACGGCGGTGCGTGCCCGCTGGACGCCCGACGAGGCCGAACTGGCCGACGAGTTCCTGGCCCACGCCCGCGCCATCCGGGCGGAGCGTCTCGAAGCGGGGGAGCAGGGGCGCGAGCCGCGCGTCACGGCGCTGCTGCAATCCTGGGGCGGCTCGACCATCGCCTACCGCCGCCGCCTGATCGACAGCCCCAGCTACACGCTGAACCACGAGGAGGTGGCGCACGGGCTGGCCGAGGGCATCCGCTTCCTGGAATGCGCCGCCCCGCGCGGGGTGGAGATCGACGTGACGGGGGCGGCGCAGGCGATCCATCTCGCGATCAGCCCGATCGGGCCGGACGGGGTGGTGGCGCCCGCCGCGGTGGACGCGCGGCTCCCCGCCCGCACCATCCTCGTCGCCGCCGGCACCCAGCCCAACACCGTCCTGGCCCGCGAGGAACCGGAATGGGTGGAGCTGGACGGGCGCTGTTTCCGCGCCATCGACGAGGACGGCCGGCCGGTGACCCCGGAGCGGCAAGCCAAGCCGGCCCAAAACCATGATCGGGCGGTTCATGTGTTGATGGCGCGGGTGCCGGACGGGCGGTTCCTCAGCTTCTTCGGCGACCTCCACCCGTCCTTCGCCGGCAATGTGGTGAAGGCGATGGGCGGGGCGAAGCGCGGCTATCCCGTGGTCAGCCGCGCGCTGGCCCGCCGGGCGCCGACCGCCGTGACTCCGGAGGCGCTGGTGCGGCGCCTGAACGCCGAGCTGCGGCCCCTGGTCTACAGCGTCACCCGCCTGACCCCGACCATCGTGGAGGTGGTGGTGAAGGCCCCGGCCGCGGCGCGCCGTTTCGAACCCGGACAGTTCTACCGGCTGCAGAATTTCGAAACGCTGGCGCAACGGATCGGCCGGACCACGCTGGCGATGGAAGGGCTGGCCCTGACCGGCGCCTGGGTGGACAAGGCGGCCGGGCTGCTCTCCCTGATCGTTCTGGAGATGGGCGGCTCCTCCGACCTCTGCGCCCTGCTGAAGCCCGGCGACCCGGTGGTGGTGATGGGGCCGACCGGCGCCCCGACCGAAATCCCGGAGGGGGAGACGGTGGCGCTGGTCGGCGGCGGCTTGGGCAACGCCGTGCTCTTCTCCATCGGGCAGGCCTGCCGGGCGCGCGGCAACCGGGTCGTCTATTTCGCCGGCTACAAGCGGATGGAGGATCGTTACAAGACCGAACAGATCGAGGCCGCCGCCGACCGCGTCGTCTGGTGCTGCGACGAGGCGCCGGGTTTCACGCCGTCGCGCCCCGGCGATCTCAGCTTCGTCGGCAACATCGTGGAGGCCATGCGCGCCTACGCGGCGGGCGATCTGGGGCCGGCGGACATGGCGCTTGATTTCATCCCGCTGGAGACGGTGGACCGCATCGTCGCCATCGGCTCCGACCGCATGATGGCGGCGGTGGGGGCGGCCCGGCACGGGGTGCTGAAGCCGTATCTGAAGCCCGGCCACGCGGCCATCGGCTCCATCAACTCCCCCATGCAATGCATGATGAAGGAGATCTGCGCCCAGTGCCTGCAACGGCACACCGACCCGGCGACCGGCGAGGAGACGGTGGTCTTCTCCTGCTTCAACCAGGACCAGAGCCTGGACCGCGTGGATTTCGCCAACCTGAACCAGCGGCTGCGCCAGAACGCCGTCCAGGAAAAGCTGACCGCCCAATGGATCGACCGCGGCCTGCGGCTGACCGGCCAGCGGAAGGGGTGAGGGGAGATGCTTTCCCTCTCCCCAGAGGGGAGAGGGTTATTAAGAGCGTTCACGCACCCGTGGCGGTGCTGACCGACGCCTGGGGCAGCGGCGTGGTGGAGCTTTCGAACAGGTCGGCCTCGGCGGCGCGGCGCTTCACCAGACCCGGAAGCTGCGTCTTGACGCCGTTGACCGTGGCGTAGACCCAGCGGCCGAACTGGCCGGCGGCGCCCTCGTAGTCGCCCTGGTTCAGCAGGCGCAGCAGGGTCGAGCATTGCAGGCTGCCGGCCCCCAGGTTGAACACGAAGGAGGCCAGCGCGCCGCGCTGGTCCGGGTTCAGCGGGACGGTGACCAGCTTGTCCACCTGGGCGGCGGCGGCGGTCAGGTCCGACTTCAGGAAATCCTCGGCCTGGGCGGAGGTGATGCTCTGCCCCAGCTCGACCCCGGCGGTGTGGCCGTAGCCAATGGTCGGCACCCCCGCCGGGCACAGATAGGCGTTGAGGTAAAGACCCTCGAAATGCTTCACGAGGTTGACCGCTTCTTCGCAAACCGGCGTCGTCATGTTCGTCATTCCCCAGCGTGTCGTGGACGTGCATCGGCACGAACGGTTCGTGCTGAGGAAAGGGTATCGAAAGAGGTAGTATCTTAATAATGGTTTATTTTTTCACATTTTCCCGCATTGGGGGCGTGCGGCGCGTCAGGTCCAGCGGAACTCGGCGGCCACCGCGCGGGCCTCGCCCGGCGTGATCAGGCGGTTGGTCGCCAGCTTCACCGAATGCAGCTTGCCGTCCAGGTTGGCCTGCCAGAAATCCAGGAACCGGCGCAGCGCCGGGTAGCCGGGGGCGAGGTCCAGCTCCTGCCAGAGATAGCTCTGCAGCAGGTGCGGGTGGTCCGGCATGTGGTACAGAATTTCCGCCGTGGTCAGGCGGTAATCGCGAAGCTGAAGCCCCAGACTGGCCATGCTCTGCCTCCGTGATGGTGGAACCGGTGGCGTCCTTCCGCTGCGTCCTGGTGATTCCTCTGTGAAAGTGTGCCGTTCGCGGTTGCGGCAGGCAACAAAATTCTTTGTTCATTTTCAATGCATTAGCAGCAAGGCGGGGTGACTGCTGCCAGGAATCGCACCGATTGCCGCAACGACCCTCTTGAATCGAAACCCCAGCTCGATTAGCTGTCTGGCACTCGCCGGGGGAGAGTGCTAACAGCCCCGAGCCCGGCGCCAATCCTTTCATCAATAAGCCTTGATCCTGGAGGCATCCCCATGAAGTTCCGTCCGCTGCACGACCGCGTCGTCGTCAAGCGTCTGGAGTCCGACACCAAGACCAAGGGCGGGATCATCATTCCCGACACCGCGAAGGAAAAGCCCCAGGAGGGCCAGGTGGTCGCGGTGGGTCCGGGCGCCCGTGACGAGAGCGGCAAGGTCGTTGCGCTCGACGTGAAGGCCGGCGACCGCATCCTGTTCGGCAAGTGGTCGGGCACCGAGGTGAAGATCGAGGGCGAGGATTTCCTGATCATGAAGGAATCCGACATCATGGGCGTCGTCGAGGCCTGAGCCTCCGCCCGCGCTGAGCGATCCAACCCCCCGAAATTCAAGGAAGTAGTGAGCAATGGCTGCCAAGGAAGTTAAGTTCGGCGCTACCGCGCGCGAAAAGATGCTGCGCGGTGTGGACATCCTCGCCGACGCCGTGAAGGTGACGCTGGGTCCGAAGGGCCGCAACGTCGTGATCGAGAAGTCCTTCGGCGCTCCGCGCATCACCAAGGACGGCGTCTCGGTCGCCAAGGAAATCGAGCTGTCGGACAAGTTCGAGAACATGGGCGCCCAGATGGTGCGTGAGGTCGCGTCGAAGACGAACGACCTGGCCGGCGACGGCACCACCACGGCGACCGTTCTGGCCCAGGCCATCGTCCGCGAGGGCGTGAAGTCGGTGGCCGCCGGCATGAACCCGATGGACCTGAAGCGCGGCATCGACCTCGCCGTCGAGACCGTCGTGGCCGACATCCGCGGCCGCGCCAAGAAGGTCACGACCAACGACGAGATCGCCCAGGTCGGCACCATCTCCGCCAACGGCGAAGCCGAGATCGGCAAGATGATCGCCCAGGCCATGGAGAAGGTCGGCAACGAGGGCGTCATCACGGTGGAAGAGGCCAAGAGCCTCGAGACCGAGCTGGACGTCGTCGAGGGCATGCAGTTCGACCGCGGCTACCTGTCGCCGTACTTCATCACCAACGCCGACAAGATGATCGCGGACCTCGAAAACCCGTTCATCCTGCTGCACGAGAAGAAGCTGTCGGGTCTGCAGGCCCTGCTGCCGGTCCTCGAGGCCGTCGTGCAGTCCTCGCGTCCGCTGCTGATCATCGCCGAGGACGTCGAGGGCGAGGCCCTGGCGACCCTGGTCGTGAACAAGCTGCGTGGCGGCCTGAAGGTCGCCGCCGTCAAGGCCCCGGGCTTCGGTGACCGCCGCAAGGCGATGCTGGAGGACATGGCCATCCTGACCGGCGGCCAGGTCATCTCCGAGGATCTCGGCATCAAGCTCGAGAACGTCACCATCGACATGCTGGGCACCGCCAAGAAGGTCGTGATCTCCAAGGAGAACACCACCATCGTCGACGGCGCCGGCTCGGCCGAGGACATCCAGGCCCGCATCGGCCAGATCAAGGCGCAGATCGAGGAGACCACCTCGGACTACGACCGCGAGAAGCTGCAGGAGCGTCTGGCGAAGCTGGCCGGCGGCGTTGCCGTCATCCGCGTCGGCGGCGCCACCGAGGTCGAGGTGAAGGAGCGCAAGGACCGCGTTGACGACGCCATGCACGCCACCCGCGCCGCGGTGGAAGAGGGTGTGGTCGCCGGCGGCGGTACCGCCCTGCTGTACGCCACCAAGGCCCTGGACGCCCTGAAGCCGATCAACGACGAGCAGCGCGTCGGCATCGAGATCATCCGCCGCGCCCTGCAGGCCCCGGTCCGTCAGATCGCCTACAACGCGGGCACCGACGGTTCGATCGTGGTCGGCAAGCTGCTGGACCAGAACGACGCCAACTTCGGCTACGACGCCCAGAAGGGTGAGTTCACCGATCTGGTCGCCGCCGGCATCATCGACCCGGTGAAGGTGGTTCGCACCGCCCTGCAGGACGCGGCCTCGATCGCCGGCCTGCTGATCACCACCGAGGCGATGATCGCCGAGAAGCCGGAGAAGAAGGCTGCTCCGGCCGGCATGCCGGGTGGCATGGACGACATGGGCGGCATGGGCTTCTAATAGCCTGCGTCGAAAAGCTCACGTCATCCACGACGTTTGCGGCCACGACGTTTGCGGAAAGGGCGGTCCCTCGGGGCCGCCCTTTTCCGTTCGGCCATCTCCCTGACGGACAGGGTGCCGCCGGTCGGTGTTTTAGATTGGAACGCTTCCAAACTGTGGCCGTTGACCTCCCAACCGGACGCCCCAGGGGTGCGCCGGCACGGCTTGCTGTTCAGGGAGAATGCGATGGCTGACCAATCGAAGACTCTGACCAACCGTCAGGGCCACCCGATCACCAACAACCAATCCCAGCGCACCGTGGGAAGCCGCGGCCCGGCGACGCTGGAGAACTACCAGTTCCTGGAGAAGATCTCCCATTTCGACCGCGAGCGCATTCCCGAGCGCGTGGTCCACGCCCGCGGCTTCGTCTGCTACGGCGAGTTCGAGGCCACCGGCAAGATCGGCGACGAGCCGGCCTCCAAATACACCCGCGCCAAGCTGTTCGGACAGGCCGGCAAGAAGACCCCGTTGGCCATCCGCTTCTCCACCGTCATCGGCGGGCGCGACTCGTCGGAGGTGGCGCGCGACCCGCGCGGCTTCGCGGTGAAGTTCTACACCGAGGACGGCAACTGGGATCTGGTCGGCAACAATCTGCCCGTCTTCTTCATCCGCGACGCCATCAAGTTCCCGGACGTCATCCACTCGCTGAAGCCCGATCCGGTGACCTTCCGGCAGGAGCCGAACCGCATCTTCGACTTCATGAGCCAGACGCCCGAATCCATGCACATGCTGACCCATCTGTTCAGCCCGCGCGGGATTCCGGCCAACTACCGGCACATGGAAGGCTTCGGCGTGAACACCTACAAGATGGTGAACGCCAACGGCGACACGGTGCTGGTCAAGTACCACTTCCACCCGCGCTGCGGCGTCGCCTCCCTGACGGCGGAGGAAGCGGCCAAGGTGCAGGGGCAGGACCTCGGCTCCGCCTCCAAGGACCTCTTCGAGGCCATCGAGCGCGGCGACCACCCGCAGTGGGACATGTTCGTCCAGGTGATGGAGGACCACGACCATCCCGAGCTGGATTGGGACCCGCTGGACGACACCAAGATCTGGCCGGAGTCGGACTTCCCGCTGCGCCACGTCGGCGTGATGACGCTGAACCGCAACGTCGAGGACTTCTTCAACGAGAACGAACAGATCGCCATGGGCACCGGCGTGCTGGTGGACGGGCTGGACTTCTCCGACGACAAGATGCTGGTCGGGCGGACCTTCTCCTACTCCGACACGCAGCGCTACCGGGTCGGCGCCAACTATCAGCAGTTGCCGATCAACCAGGCGAAGAACGCGCCGGTCGCCACCAACCTGTCGGGCGGGCAGATGTCCTACCAGCGCGATCTGGCGCCGGGGCAGAACCCGCACGTCAATTTCGAGCCGTCCCTCCACAACGGCCTGACCGAGGCCCAGCGGGAGGAGCCGAACAACCCGCCGGAAATCCACGGCCGTCTGACCCGCAGCGTGATCGAACGCCGCAACGACTACGCTCACGCGCGTGGCCGCTACTGCACAATGATGGACTGGGAGCGCGACGATCTGGTCCTGAACATGGGCACCCTGCTCGGCCAGTGCGAACGCGACGTCCAGGAGCGGATGCTCTGGCACTTCTTCCTGATCCATGACGACTACGGCAGCCGGGTCGCCGGCATGCTGGGCATGACCGCCGCCGACGTCGCCGGCTTGGCCCCCCTGCCCAGGCAGGTGCTGACCGACGAGGACCAGAAGCGGTTGAAGGCGCTGGGCAGGAATGGCGACACCATCGACCCGAAGGCCTGGGGCCAGTGGACCGGCTCGGTGAAGGTCCACCGCGCCACGGCGGACGAGGTGGTGAAAGGCATGCCGTCGGGCGCGCAGGGCGGCATGACCAGCCAAGCCGCGGAGTAAGCGCAACCAAAAGTCTTTGTCCGAGCATCGTCCCGATGGGGGCGGCGGTTCGTTCCGCCGCCCCTTTTTCATGCCCGCGCCAATCATTGTTTTGAGTAGACACAATTCGTGTACGGACATGCGGCACGTTGCCGCGCGACACGCCTGTCACTGGTATCACCAGAGCGGGGCGTGTAACTGTCATTTTGCATCAAGGCATTAGCCAAAATATTAGAACTTCGATAAGGGAGAAGTGCGATGTCCATGCGTGCTGCCGTGTCCTTCGCGGCCATGCTGGCGGCCTCCGTCGCCACCTTCGGCGCACCCGCTTTCGCCGCCGGCGAACCGATTTCGCCCATCGAGCCGGCGAAGATCACCAATCCCGGATTGGTTGAACTCGGCAAGAAGCTCTACTTCGATCCCCGGCTGTCCAAGTCCGGCTTCATCTCCTGCAACTCGTGCCACAACCTGTCCATGGGCGGCACCGACAACCTGAAGACCTCCATCGGCCACAACTGGCAGCAGGGTCCGATCAATTCGCCGACCGTGCTGAACTCCAGCCTGAACGTCGCGCAGTTCTGGGACGGCCGCGCGCTGACTCTGCAGGAGCAGGCCGGCGGCCCGATCGCCAACCCCGGCGAGATGGGCTCCACCCACGCCCTGGCGGTCGAGGTGCTGCGCTCCATCCCCGAATACCAGAAGGAGTTCGCCGACGTCTTCGGCGAGACCACGATCACCATCGAGGAGGTGACCAAGGCCATCGCCGCCTTCGAGGAGACGCTGGTCACCCCGAACTCCCGTTTCGACCAGTGGCTGAAGGGCGACAAGAAGGCCCTGACCACCGTCGAGCTGGAAGGCTACGAGCTGTTCAAGGACTCGGGCTGCACCGCCTGCCACAACGGCTCGGCCGTCGGCGGCAACACCTTCCAGAAGATGGGCGTGGTCGAGCCCTACAAGACCAACAACCCCGCCGAGGGCCGCATCGCGGTGACCAAGGAGGAGGCCGACCGCTTCAACTTCAAGGTTCCGACGCTGCGCAACGTCGCGCTGACCTACCCCTACTTCCACGACGGCGAGGCCGCGACCCTGTCCGACGCGGTGGACGTCATGGGCCGCATCCAGTTGGGCAAGAAGTTCTCGACCGACGAGAACGCGAAGATCGTTGCCTTCCTGAAGACGCTGACCGGTGACCAGCCGAGCTTCGCTCTGCCGATCCTGCCGCCGTCCACGGACAAGACGCCGAAGCCGCATCCCTTCGACTGACGGGGTTGGGGGTTGGATGGGGCCGGGCGTCGTTGGGGCAGCCCGGCCCCATTCCTTTTTTGAGGATGGTTGCAGGGTATCGCCATGCGGTGGGGATGGATGCGGACGGGCGGCTTCGGGGCGCTCGCTCTGGCCGGTCTGGTGGGCGTCGTCGTGGGGGTGGTCGGCTGGGGCGGCTTCAACACCGCCATGGAGGCCACCAACAGCATGGAATTCTGCATCTCCTGCCACGAGATGCGCGACACCGTCTACGTCGAGTACAAGACCTCGCCGCACTACCAAAACGCCTCCGGCGTGCGGGCGACCTGCGCCGACTGCCACGTCCCGCGCGACTGGACGCACAAGGTGATCCGCAAGGTGCAGGCGTCCGGCGAGCTGTACCACTGGCTCATCGGCTCCATCGACAGCAAGGAGAAATTCGCGGCCAAGCGCCACACGCTGGCGCGCCGCGAATGGGACCGCATGCGGGCCACCGACAGCCAGGAATGCCGCAACTGCCATTCCTTCGGCGCCATGGACTTCCACAAGCAGACGCCGAAGGCGGCCAGCGCCATGGAAGGGGCGGAGAAAGCCGGCAAGACCTGCATCGACTGCCACAAGGGCATCGCCCACCGCTTCCCCGACGTCACCGCCGGTCATCGCCAAATTCTCGCCGGCCTGTCGGACCGGGCGAAGTCGCTGGCCCTCAAGCCCGGCGACACCGCCTACGCCCTGACCAGCCTCGCCCTCCACACCGCGCCACCGGTCCCAGGGGCCGCCGGGGACGGCGAGATCGCCGCGGCGACGCCGGTGACGATCCTGGCGGCGGAGGGCGGCGCCCTGCGGGTGGCGATCACCGGCTGGCAGCGCGGCAGCTCCACCCAGACGCTCTACGCCCAACCGGGCAAGCGCATCACCACGGTCAAGCTGAACGCGGCGGCCGTGGAGCACGCGGCGGCGCTGCGCAGCGTCACCGATCCCGAGACCGAACAGGAATGGACGGAGGTCCGCCTGACCGCCTGGACCGGCGCCGGCGGCTATGTGGCCACGCTCGGCGCGCTGTGGGATTACGGCGCGCGGGTCTATGACGCCAACTGCTCGCTCTGCCACACGCTGCACCCGCCGGGCGACTTCGACGCGAACGCCTGGATCGGCAAGATGAACGCCATGAAGCGGCTGACCCGGCTGGACGAGGAGGAGGGCCGCCTGCTGCTGACCTATCTGCAGAGCCATGCGAAGGACGGCGCGCGATGATCGCTGCGGCGAGAACCCGAAGCTGCTAAGAGGGGTTTTCTACCACGGGACGGCGTTGAACGCGCCGCGCCCGACGGCAGACGACCACTTGAGAAAGAGGACCCCCGCGATGTCGACTCTGCACAAACAAGCCATGGAAGCGGTGCTTCAGGCCGCCTCTCACGACATCGTCGGCACGCTCCAGGAGCGTGGCGTCACCGACAAGCACAGCGAGGAGGGCGACCTCGCCGTTCTCGACGTCGCGATCCTGCACGCCTACCGCATCTTCATGCGGATCTGCGAGGAGAACGGGCTGGAGGTGGACGCGGGCTATTTCGCCGACATGGCCAACGACCTTGCCGACGAGGTGGCCCAGGAGGACGACGCGGACTGATCCGGTCCCGCGCCGCCGATCCGCTTCTTGAGTGCCCCGGTCCCGTCCCGGCTCGCCGCTTCACGGCGGCGGCCCGGACGGGACCGGTAAACCTTCCTCACCCCTCGGGGGACCCGATGACCGACGCCCCTGACACCTTCTCTCCTGACGTTTTCTCTCCTGACGTTGCGATCATCGGCGCCGGCCCGGCCGGGCTGATGGCGGCGGAGGTCATCGCCGCCGCGGGCCGCTCGGTCGCCGTCTATGAACGGATGCCCACCCCGGCGCGCAAGCTGCTGCTGGCCGGGCGCGGCGGGCTGAACCTGACCCATTCCGAAGCGTTGGACGCCTTCACCGCCCGCTACGGCGCGCAGGCGCCGCTGTTCGCCGAGCTGCTGGCCGGTTTCTCCCCGGCCGATCTGCGCGACTGGGCGGCAGGGCTGGGGATCGAGACCTTCGTCGGCTCCAGCGGGCGCGTCTTCCCGGTGCAGATGAAGGCCTCCACCCTGGTGCGGGCGTGGCTGCGCCGGCTGGAGGGGCTGGGCGTCACCCTGCACACCCGCCACCGCTGGCTCGGCTGGGATGCTGACGGCGCGCTGCGTTTCCAGCGCGGCGACGGCAGCGAGACCACCGTTACCCCGCGCACCACCCTGCTGGCGCTGGGCGGGGCGAGCTGGCCGCGCACCGGCTCCGACGGCGCCTGGACCGACCTGCTGGCGGCGCGCGGGGTGGACATCGCGCCGCTGCGCCCCTCCAACATGGGTTTCGAGGTGCCCTGGTCCGATCACCTGCGCGAGCGCTTCGCCGGCCAGCCGGTCAAGAGCGTCGGCCTCGCCTTCGGCGACCGGCGGCTGAAGGGCGAGTTCGTCATCACCGAGACGGGCATCGAGGGCGGCGCCGTCTACGCGCTGAGCGCCCCCTTGCGCGACGCCATCGAGCGCGAGGGCTGGGCCGCCCTGACCATCGACCTGATGCCGGACCTGCCGGAGTCGGCGATCGCCAAACGGCTGCGCCGCCGCGGCGCGGAGTCGCTGTCCACCTTCCTGAAGAAGGCGCTGTCGCTGACCGGCCCGCGCACCGCCCTGCTGCGCGAGTTCACCCCGGCGTCGGAGCTGTCCGACCCGGCGGCGCTGGCCCGCCACATCAAGGGCCTGTCGATGGTGTTGACCGGCGTGCGGCCGATCGAGCGCGCCATCTCCACCGCCGGCGGCGTCCGGCTGGCGGAGATGGACAATTCTCTGATGCTGACCCGCCTGCCGGGCACCTTCGTCGCCGGGGAGATGGTGGATTGGGAGGCGCCGACCGGCGGCTACCTCCTCCAGGGCTGCTTCGCCATGGGGACGCGGGTGGGGAAGGGCGTGCTGGGGTATCTGGGGGGGTGATGAACCCTCTTTTCCTTCTCCCCCCTGGGGAGAAGGTCAGGATGAGGGGGCGCCGAAGGCGACCCGCGTTGCTGAACGATAGTTTTCCTCCGCCCTGCCGGGCGTAAATCCCCCTCACCCAACCCTCTCCCCAGGGGGGCGAGGGCTTTTCACCGCACAGGGTTGCCGTAGTCGTACTGCACCTGGGGCGCGCTGCCCTTGCCGGTCAGGCTTTCGATCAGCGAGCCGATGCCGGAGGCCACGCCGCCGCCCGACGAACCGCCCGACGAACCACCCGACGACCCGCGCACCGGGGCCGCCGCCGGGGTGGCGCGGGCGGGTTCGGCGATGCCGCCGGAGGCGACATAGGCGGGGGCGCCCTCCATCCCCGGCAGGGGGCGGGGCGGGCGTCCGGCGTGGGCGTCCAGCATGAAGCCCTGCCACAGCTTGGCCGGCAGCGAGCCGCCGGTGACCCGCTTCATCTCGGCGTTGTTGTCGTTGCCCAGCCACACCCCGGCGACGAGGTCGGCGGTGAAGCCGACGAACCAGGCGTCGCGGTAATCCTGGGTGGTACCCGACTTGGCCGCCGCGGGGCGGTCGAGCTTGGCCGACTTGCCGGTGCCGTACTCGATGACGCCGGTCATCATGCGGGTGAGCTGCACCGCGTGCGCCGGGTCGACCACGGGAACGGAGCCGCCGGCCTGCCGCCGGTACAGGACGTTGCCGTCGCGGTCCCTGATCTCGGTGATGGCGTAGGGCCAGACCGGAGCGCCGCGGTTGGCGATGCCGGCGTAGCCGCGGGTCAGCTCCAGCAGGTTGACCTCGCTGGTGCCGAGCGCCAGGGACAGGTCCTTGCCCAGGGGCGAGTTGATGCCCAGCCCCGCCGCCACCCGGCGCACCCGCTCCACCCCGATGCGGTCGATGATGCGCACGGTCGCGGTGTTGGACGAATGGGCCAGCGCGTTGGCCATGGTGATGGTGCCGCGGAACTTGCCGTCGTAGTTGCCGGGGCTCCAGCCGCCGATGCGGACCGGGGCGTCCTCGACCGGGCTGTCGGGCGACCAGCCGGCCTCCAGCGCCGCCAGATAGACGAAGGGCTTGAAGGCCGAACCCGGCTGGCGCATCGCCTGGGTGGCGCGGTTGAACTCGCTGCTGTCGTAGTCCCGCCCGCCGACCAGGGCGCGCACCGCGCCGTCGGTGGTCATGGCGACCAGCGCGCCCTGGCGGGCGTTGGCGGCGGCACCGGGGCCGGACAGGATCTCCTCCAGCCGCTGCTCCGCCGCGCGCTGCAGCTTGAGGTCCAGCGTCGTGCGCACCACCACGTCGCCGTGGCCGGAGCCGACGAAGGCGGAGACCAGCTCCGTCACCCAATCCGCGAAATAGCGCCCGTCGCCGCCCGGCTTGCGCTTGGCAGACGGCGGGGCGTTGCGCGCCGCCTCCAGCTCCTGCGCGGTGATGAAGCCGGTGTCCACCATGGCGCCCATCACGACGCGCGACCGCTCCGCCGCCTCGTCCGGGTTGGAGGACGGGGCGTAGCGCGAGGGCGCCTTCAGCAGGCCGGCGATGATCGCCGATTCCCGCAGGTCGAGCTGGGTCGCCGGCTTGCCGAAATAGGTGCGCGCCGCCGCGTCCACGCCGAAGGTGCCCGCCCCCAGATAGACGCGGTTCAGATAGGCGGTGAGGATCTGGTCCTTGGTGAAGCGGTGCTCCAGCCACAGCGCCAGCATGGCTTCCTGGATCTTGCGCTTCAGCGACTTCTCGGGCGTCAGGAACAGGTTCTTGGCGAGCTGCTGGGTGATGGTGGAGCCGCCCTGCGCCGAGCGCCCCGACCGCCAGTTGACGTAGAGCGCGCGGGCCAGACCGATGGGGTCGACGCCGAAATGCGAGTAGAAGCGGCGGTCCTCGATGGCCAGCACGGCGTTGATCAGATGCGGCGGCAGGTCGCGCACGCCCAGCGTCGTGCCGTGCAGGTCGCCGAAGCGCGCGAACTCCGCCCCGTCCGCCGCCAGCACGGTGACCGAGGCGCGCCGTTCGAACTGCGCGACCTTGGAGATGTCCGGCAGGTCCAGCGCGAACCAGGCCAGCACCGCGCCCAGCGCGATGCCGCACCACACCCCGGCGACCGTCCCGGCATAGACCAGCGTGCCGAGGATCGTCCGCCGCCCGCCGCCGCCGCCTCTGGCCGCTTTCGGGGCGGCCTTCCGCGGCGGCGGGGCGGGCTTGCGCGGCTTCTCGGCTTTCGGTTTCTCGGGCTTGGTCGGTTTCTCGGGCTTGGTCGGCTTCTCCGGCTTGGCCGCGCGCTTGGGCAGGCGGGGGCGCAGCGCCGGCTCCTCCCCGCGCGTCTGGATGGGGCGCGGCCCCGCAAAGAGTTCGCCCGGTCGATCGTTGCTCACGGCGCGGTCGCGGCCCCCAAGAAATCCATGCCCGATGTAATCTGTGATGGAAAGCTATACGCCGCCGCCCCGTTGCGACGAAAGAGCGCCCTCGAAAGAGATAAGATTTGTCTTAGCACCGTTGCAGATGGATGACGGGGGTGGAAGAAAAGCCGCCGCGGACTGTTGTTTCCTTGAATAAGCGTTGACGCAGCGGAGAGCCTGTTCATGTCGAAGCCCCTGACCGTTTCCATTCCCCACAAGCTGGGCCGGGACGAGGCGAAACGGCGCGTGGCGGAGGGGGTGGGGCAGGCCCGCTCCCACCTCGCCGCGGTCGCCAGCAGCATGGACGACCACTGGACCGACGACCGCGTGGATTTCCGCGTGGTGGCGATGGCCCAGACCGTCACCGGCTTCATCGACGTGCAGGACGACAGCGTCACCGTGGAGGTGCAGCTTCCCTGGGCGCTCGGTCTGCTGGCCAACACGGTGAAGGACCGGCTTCAGAGCAAGGGCACGCTGCTGCTGGAGAAGAAATAGCTGCCCCTATTCCGGCTTGCCGATCAGCCCGTGCTTCTTCAGAAGCCCGCGAAGCTGGTGGTAGCCGAGCCCCAGCGCCTCGGCAGTCTGGCGCTGGTTGAAGCGGTTGCGCTCCAGCGCCGTCTCCAGCAACCCGGACTCGAAGCGCCGGACCTGGTCCTGGAAGTCCCCGGTCGGACGTGGCGGCGCTTCCTCCTCCGCAACGGGTGAAGGGGGAGGCGTGGCGGGCGCGGCCGGTCGCCAGGCGGAGGCGAAGGGGTCGAGCAGGATCTCCTCCACCGGCCCCTCCGGGTCGGACGCGGCGACGGAGCGCTCCACCGCGTTGCGCAGCTCGCGCACGTTGCCCGGCCAGCCATGGTCCAGGAGCTGCTCCAGAGCCCGCGGGGCGAAGCCGGGGAACAGGGCGCGCTCCAGCTCCCGCACCATGCCCAGCGCGAAATGCTCGGCCAGGATGGGGATGTCCTCCCGCCGGACGCGCAGCGGCGGCAGGGTCACCACGTCGAAGGCCAGCCGGTCCAGCAGGTCGGCGCGGAACAGCCCGGCCTCGGCCAGCGCCGGCAGGTCGGCGTTGGTCGCCCCGATCACCCGCACGTCGACGGTCTGGGTCCGCCCGCCGACCCGCTCGATCTCGCCATACTCCACGGCGCGCAGCAGCTTTTCCTGAACGGCGGGGCTGGCCGTGGCGATCTCGTCCAGGAACAGCGTGCCGCCGTCGGCCTGCTCCACCCGCCCGATCTGCCGCCGGATCGCCCCGGTGAAGGCCCCGGCCTCGTGCCCGAACAGTTCGGAATCGAGAAGGCTCTCGGTCAGCGCGGCGCAGTTCACCTTCACGAAGGGGCGGTCCCAGCGCCGGGACAGATAGTGCAGGCGGGCGGCGATCAGCTCCTTGCCGGTCCCGCGCTCCCCGATGACCAGCAACGGGCGCTCCAGCGGCGCCACGCGGGAGACGTGGGCGAGGACCGCGTGGAAGGCCGGGGACTCCCCGAGCAGGGAGGGTGGATTGGGCTGCATGGTCGGAATGGCGAAGAGTTGGCGGATTTCGTCATTCTATCGCGCAAATGGCGACGCTCCAACCCCGGTGTCCGATCGCGCGCTCCAGGAAATCCAAGGCTTCGCGGGGATTCCCGGCTTTGGCACGGCCATTGCGAAGACGGGGGCCAAACAAGGAGACCCGCATGAGCCACTACAGCGACTACCACCGCCGCTACACCCGCGAGGCCCGTCCGCTGGCGGCGCGCATCCGGACCTACCTGACCTCCCGCCCGACCGAAAGCTGGGCGTTCTTCGCCGCCGGCCTGCTGATCGCGACGATCCTCGGCTGACGAAGACCAAGCCCGACCCTGAGCGACCAACCATAAGCGTCAAACGAGGGACACATCCCCATGAGCATCTTTTCGCGCCTGACCGACATCGTGCAGTCCAACCTCAACTCCCTGCTCGACCGCGCGGAGGACCCGGAGAAGCTGATCCGGCTGATCATCCAGGAGATGGAGGACACGCTGGTCGAGGTGCGCTCCTCCACGGTGAAGATCATCGCCGAGCGCAAGGAGATCGAGCGCCGCATCGCCGACCTGCACCGCGAGCGCGACTCCTGGGACCGCAAGGCCGAGACCGCCCTGACCCACGACCGCGAGGACCTCGCCAAGCAGGCGCTGATGGCCAAGTCGCGCGCCGCCGAGGAGGCCGACGTCCTGACCGCCCAGCTCGCCCAGGTCGAGGAGGCGCTGTCCAAGTCCAACGAGGACATCGGCCACCTGCAGGCCAAGCTGACCGACGCCAAGAACCGCGAGAAGGCGCTGGTCGCCCGCACCAAGACGGCGGTCAACCGCGTGCGCGTCCGCTCCACCCTGCATGACGAGCGGATCAACGACGCCTTCTCCCGCTTCGAGCAGGTGGAGCGCAACCTCGACGAGCTGGAGGGCCGCGTGGAGGCCTTCGACGTGGGCCGCACCAAGACGCTGACCGAGGAGATCGCGGAGCTGGAGGCCGACAAGAAGGTCCAGGACGAGCTGGCCGCGCTGAAGGCCCGCGTCGCTGCGCGCCGGGGAAGCTGATCCCACACCGGCGCCAACACCGCGGTCGCGACGCCGGCTGTGGGTGTTGAGCCCCCTCTCCCGCCGTCCGGCGGGGGAGGGGTTCCCCAAACAACAAGAAAGGCCGTCCCCTGATGAGCGGTTTCAGCTTCGTCCTCGCGGTGCTCTTCATGACCGTGGTGGCACCGCTTTGGATCATCTTCCACTACATCACCAAATGGCGCGGGCAGCGCGGTCTGTCGGCCCAGGACGAGCAGCTTCTGGCCGAGCTGTGGGACATCTCGAACCGCCTGGAGGGCCGCATCCACGCGCTGGAACGGGTGCTCGACGCGGAGTCCCCCAATTGGCGCGACAAGCTCTGAGCGCGCCGCATTCCACGATCATTCCGACCTGACGGGAGCCCGACGATGGACCGTTCTTCGCCCTACGACTCGCCCAACCCGCACCGGCTCTTCCGCGATCCGCAGCGTGGCGTGGTGGGGGGCGTGTGCGCCGGGATCGCCGATTACTTCGGGTTCAAGCCCGGACTCGTGCGGCTGGCCCTGGTGCTGGGCCTGTTCTTCTTCATGCCGCCGGTGATCCTCGCCTATGTGATCGCGATGCTGGTCCTGCCGGTCAAGCCGCCGGCGGTCTACCGCAACCCGGACGAGGAGGCGTTCTGGCGCGGCGTGTCGATCAAGCCCGACCGCACCCTGGCCGGTTTGACGCAACGCTTCCGCGATTTCGAAAAGCGCGTAGGGAACCTGGAAGCGCACGTCGCTTCCAAAGAGTACGAACTCAACCGCGCGATCCGGGATCTGGACCGCTGACGGCAGCCCCGGAGCGCCTCCGGGGCAAAGCCGCCGCCTGACCGCAGCGCCGCGCGTTTCGCGGCGCCGGACGATCAGCGCCGACGGCGGTTCCGGCTGCGCACGCGCACCGGCTTCATGGCCGGGCGGGCGGCAGCGAGACCGGCGAGGGCCGCAGCCATCGCCCCAACGAGCACGACCAGATCGAGATCCATCATGGCTCCTCCGCTTGACCCGATCAGAATGACGCAACTGTGAAGGACATGGTAGCGAAAAGAGGTGACAGCAACCGTCCGTCCGGCAGATGACCGCCACCGGGGCTCCCCCAAACGGGGAGGCCTATCCGTCCGGGGCCTCAATCGAGGTAAGGCTTCACCGAAAGAATGGAGAAGCCCTTGTGCTCCGGATAGCGGGCGTTGGTCTTCTCCCGAACCTTCGCCTCGTCCAGTCCCCAGACCAGGAAGCGGCGCCCCCTCTTCCAGCGATCCAGCGCCGTCTTCTCCAGGCCGCCGGTGACGCGCCCCCCATAGTCGGCGTGGGCCACCGTCACCACCCATCCGGCATCCACCGGTGTCCGCCGGTCATCCAGGACATAGACGCGCCGGTCCACCGCGCCCGCCGCCGTCAGCCGCTGTTCCAGCTCCTCGCAGGCCAGCTCGATGGAGTCCTTGCGACGCCGCGCGGCGCGCAGCTCGCGCGCCTGGCCCAGCGTGGCGCGGGCGACGCGCCGGAGGCGCTCCAGCTGGGCCTGCCGGCGGGCCGCGGCGCTGGCGATGCGGTCCTCCGCCGTCCGGAGCTGCCGCCGCGCCGACAGGAGCGAGACCGCCAGCGTCGCCACGCCGACCAGCGCGGAGAAGAGATAGGGCATCGACGGATGGCCCATGGCGCCCTCAACTCGCCTTCGCCAGGGGAATGGCGCCGGTCGGCGCGGTATCGCCCGGGCTTGCGCCCGTCCCGCCGGCCTTGACCGGATTGCCCCGCGGCGCCTCCTGAATCCGCAGCACCACATAGCCGAAGGCGGGCGGGTAGCGCCGCTCGATCTCGGCGCGGGCCACCGGCATGGTGCGCGCCCACACCTCGACCGTCTGGGGTCGCGCCCAGCCGGAGTCGATGAAGGCGTGCTGCGTCTGCTGGTTGGCGCCATTGCCGATATATTTGTTCGCGACCTGGGCGATGTAGCAGGGGGTGCCGGCGACCTCCTCGCCGACCAGCCGCAGGATGTCGTCGCCGCGGTGCTGAAGATCGCGCAGGCGCCGTTCCAGCGCCTGACGGCGGCACAGGGCGTCGCCGACCTCCTTTTCGGCCTTGCGCAGCTCGACGATGCGCTGCGACCTGCGCGCCTCGAACCCGGCCTCCAGCTTGGCGCGGCGGGCGATGGTGTCGCGCAGGCTGCCCGTGCCGAGCCGCCGCTCGATCGCGCGCTCGCCCAGCAGGACCGCCGCCTTGCCGATGCCGAAGCCCAGCCCGGCCAAGGCGAGCGCCAGGAACAGCGCCTGACCATAATCGTTCCACATGGCTGAGACCCTGAAACGGCCGAAACCGTGAAAGTCCGAAAGGAACCGGAGCGGGACCGGCCCGGTGGCCGTTCGCCGCCGCCGTCGTCTCACGGTGCCGAGAATGGATGAGCGGTAATCCACGCTCCCTGGGCCTTCAACGCCAAAGTGTGGAGCGGGTGAAGTTTGCAAATTTTGTTCAGGCCGGAGAAATTTTCGGATCCGGTCTGTTTTCGTGCCGTGCGCAAACGGCAAGGATGCGGTTTCGTTGTTTCACGATCCGCGCCGGGACACGGCGGCGCCGGGTCAGGAACAAGCCGGCGAGCCGGGCTCGTCCGCCATGCACACGCGGTTCCGACCGGCCAGCTTGGCCTCATAGAGCGCGGCGTCGGCGCGGCGCAGGGTCAGCTCGATGGAGGGTTCCGCGGCATTCCATTCGGCCACGCCCAGGCTGGCGGTGATGGGGATGGCCCGGCCGTCGGTCACCACCGGGCGTCCGGCGATGGCGGCCCGCACCCGCTCGGCCACGATGCGCGCCCCGGCAAGGTCGGTTTCCGGCAGCAGGGCGACGAACTCCTCCCCGCCGAAGCGGGCGATCTGGTCGGAGGTGCGCAGGGCCTCGCGGGCGCGGACCACCGCCGTGCGCAGCGCCTCGTCCCCGGCGGCGTGGCCGTGGCCGTCGTTGACCGCCTTGAAATTGTCGAGGTCGAGCAGGATCACGCTCAGCCGCCGCCCGTGCCGAAGCGCCCGCCCCAGCTCCGCCGCGGCGAGGTCCAGGAAATGCCGGCGGTTCCACACGGCGGTCAGCGGATCGACGGTGGCCAGCCGCTCCAGCTTGGCGTTCGCCGCCTCCAGCGCGCGGGTGCGTTCGGCGACGCGGGCCTCCAGCGTCTCGTTGGCCTCGCGCAGCCGCTCATAGAGGCTGACGTTGGCGAAGCTGATGGCGATCTTCGAGGCGAACACCTCGACCAGCCCGCGGTCCACCTCGTCCAGGGGACGGTCGGTGTGAATCCAGGCCGCCACCTCGTGCCCGTCCGGCACACGGATGAACAGGGTCGTCTCGTTGGTGCCGTAATGGCTCCGGCGGTTGCGGAAGGCGTCGGTGATGCGGCCGGCAAGCGCCGGCGGAAGCGCCGTTCCCGGAGCCACGACCCCGGCCGGCGACGCCGTCTGCCCGGCCGCCTCGGCGTAGCAGCCGGCCCCGGCCAGCACATAGAAGGCGCCGTCCGGGAGCGGCCGGCCGGCCGCGCCGCGCTGGGCGCACAGGATGGCGTCGGGCTTCACCCGCAGGAAGGCGGAAAGCTGGGTCAGCACCCCGGCCGCGAATTGCTGCATGCAGCGCAGCTCGAACAGGCGGTCGGTGGACTGGATGATCTGCTGAAGCCCGCGGCGGTTGGTCTCCAGCGCCACGATGTCGGCGTAGGCGCGCAGGGCCGCGACGACGGAGGTGAACAGCTTCTTCGCGGTCAGCTCCGCCTTGGACTTGTAGTCGTTGATGTCGTAGGCGAGGACCACGTCCTCCTCCGGCGCCTGTCCCGGCTGGCCGGTGCGCAGGATGATGCGGATGGCGTGGTTGTTCAGCTCCTCGCGGATGGTGCGGACCAGCCGCAGGCCGGCGTCGTCCGTCTCCATCACCACGTCCAGCAGGATGATGGCGACGTTGGGGGTGCAGCGCAGGATGGCCGCGGCCTCGCCGGCCGACAGGGCGCTGACGAGCGACAGCCGCCGCCCCT